>NZ_BAAGSF010000001.1:0-622835 GCF_054782575.1 Pedococcus soli
AGAGACGAGGTAATTGGCATCGATTTTTGACACGCTGTTGAGTTCTCAAGGATCGGACGCACACCATCCACTCGCCGTTTCCGGCCGGGTGTTTGGGGCAACCGTTCAAGGTTACTCGCCTCGCAACTTGGGCGTCAAATCCGTTCTCCCTGTGCAGGAAGCCTTGGATCGAAGCGCGCTTGGCGTTCGGCGATGACCCAACTGTAGACCATGATCGGCGAGAGTCCAAAATCGAGGTGCGCACGCCCCCGATCGGCGGCTGGATCGCCCTCGATCCGTGCTTGTGGGGAGCGGAAACCGTTGCAGCGCAACGGTTTCCGTCCGAGCGCCCTGGTGCTGGAGGCGTCTCCGCGCCCTCAGGAGGTGCGTGGACGGCTCCAGGACCACACGTATTCGCCGTCGTCGACCGCGCGGCCGCCCTCCCCCAGCTCCAGCGGGCGGAAGGTGTCGACCATGACGGCGAGCTCGTCGAAGTACTCCGTGCCGATGGACGCCTCGCTCGCCCCCGGCTGCGGGCCGTGCGCGTGGCCGCCGGGGTGCACCGAGATCGAGCCCTTGCCGATGCCCGATCCCTTGCGCGCCTCGTAGTCGCCGTCGACGTAGAACATGATCTCGTCGCTGTCGACGTTCGAGTGGTAGTACGGCACCGGGATCGACAGCGGGTGGTAGTCCACCTTGCGCGGCACGAAGTTGCAGATGACGAAGTTCCAGCCCTCGAAGACCTGGTGCACCGGCGGCGGCTGGTGCACCCGCCCCGTGATGGGCTCGTAGTCGCGCACGTTGAACACGTACGGGTAGAGGCAGCCGTCCCAGCCGACGACGTCGAGCGGGTGGAAGGGCAGGGTGTGCACGGTCCCGACGATCCCGCCCGGGCCGTTGCCCCGGTGCTTGATGAAGACCTCGGACTCGTCGTCCGCCCTGGCCCCCACGTCCTCGGCCAGCAGCGGGCCTGCGGGGCCGCGCAGGTCCCGCTCGCAGTACGGCGCGTGCTCGAGCAGCTGCCCGTACTTCGACAGGTAGCGCTTCGGCGGCGCGATGTGGGAGTTGGCCTCGATGGCGTACGCCCGCAGCGGGTCCTTGGTGGACCGTTTCGGGATCCACCGGTGGGTCGTCGCCCTCGGGATGATGACGTAGTCACCCTCGGCGACGTCGAACGCGCCGAACACCGTCTCCACGCGGGCCCGACCGCGCTCGATGTAGACGCACTCGTCGCCCACCCCGTTGCGGTACCAGGGACTCGGGGCGCCGGCCACGGCATACGAGATGCGCACGTCGCCGTTGCCGAGCACGAGGCGACGCCCGGTCACGACGTCGGTGTTCCTGACGTCCTTGGGCGCGAACAGGTCGTGCAGCTTAAGGTGACGCGGCACCAGCGGGTGGTTCGGCGTCGTGGAGAGGTCACCGATGGACCACTCGCGCGCCCCGACCACGGTCGAGGGGATGTTGCGGTGGTAGAGCAGGGAGGAGTCCGAGGAGAACCCCTCCTCCCCCATGAGCTCCTCGTAGTAGAGCTCGCCGGGTCGGCCGCCGCGGGCCGGTCGCCGGTGCTGCGTGTGCCGCTTGGGCGGGATGTTCCCCATGGCCTGGTAGTGCGCCACTGTCCACCTCGTCGTGGTCTCGTCGCCGGTCCCGTCGCGTCGTCGCGCAGGGACCTCGGGCCGGGTCCTCGGCCGCTTGCCACCCTAGTAGCCTCGCCGCCATGACACCGCCGTCGACGACAGCCCTTCCGCGCGTCGCGGACCGGGGACTGTTCGCCCGGCTCGTCGACGACGCCGCGGTCTTCCCCCCGGGGAACGCACCGCTGGACGAGGCCGTGCGCCTGCACCGGTTCCACCGTGCCGCGGCGTACGCGTGGCTGGTCGGTCCGCTCCTGGTCCCCGTGTCGTCGGCGACCGCGCTCGAACAGGTCGCGGCAGCCAGCGCCTCGGCGGTGTCCCCCGTCCTCGAGGTGGCCCTGGTCGCCCGTCCCGGTGTCACCACCCGGGAGGTGGAGCAGGCGGTCGCCCTGCTCTCCGCGGCCGGCGGCGTCACCGCCGTCGGCGTCGAGATGGCGTGGTCCCCCCAGTGGCGCGAAGCAGACCTCGACGGCCTCCCCGTGACCCTCGAGGTGCCGCGGGGGCCGGAGCAGGCCCGGGCCCTCGACGACCTCGGGACTGCTCTCGGCGAGGGCACGGTCCAGGCCAAGTTCCGGACCGGTGCCACCCCGACGTGGGCGTGGCCCGACGAGGACGAGCTCGCGGGGTTCGTGCGGGCCGCGGTCGAGCGGGGCGTGCCCTTCAAGCTCACCGGTGGGTTGCACCACCTCGTGCGCGGGGCCCGGTCCGAGGGCGAGCAGCACGGACTGCTCAACGTGCTCCTCGCCGTGCACGCCGCGGTCACCGGCGGCCCACCCGACGACGTCACGGACGCGCTCCGCGAGCGCGACACCGACACGCTGGTGGAGCGCACGGCCCTCCTCGACGCGGACGGCGCCGCCGCCCTACGCAGGACCTTCACGGCATACGGATGCTGTGAAGTCACCGACCCGATCGGCGAGCTCACGGCGCGTCGCCTCATCGAAGGAGCCTGACCCATGACCCAGGACGCGACCACCCCCGCACCGTGGCTGGACCTGCCCGCCGACCACCCCTTCGGCCTCCAGACGCTGCCCTACGGAGTGTTCTCGACGCAGGGCTCGGCCCCGCGGGTGGGGGTGCGGATCGGTGACCATGTCCTCGACGCCGGTGCGTGCGCCGAGCAGGCCGGTATGGAGTCCGGCGAGGTCTGGCTCGCCCCCTCCCTGAACCCCTTCCTCACCCGGGGCAGGCCCGCGTGGGACGCGGCCCGGGCGTGGCTCGTCGAGGTGCTCACCAGCGACACCCGACGCGACTGCGTCGAGCCCCACCTCGTCCCGCTCGAGGACGTGCGGATGCACCTGCCGATCGAGGTCGCCGACTACGTCGACTTCTACGCCAGCGAGCACCACGCGACCAACGTCGGCCGGATCTTCCGCCCCGACTCCGAGCCGCTCACGCCGAACTGGAAGCACCTGCCCATCGGGTACCACGGCCGGGCGGGGACCGTCGTCGTGTCCGGTACGGACGTGGTCCGGCCGACCGGGCAGCGCAAGGCGCCGTCGGACACCGCCCCCACGTTCGGGCCGAGCATCCGGCTGGACATCGAGGCCGAGCTCGGGTTCGTGGTGGGTGGCTCCACTCCCCTCGGCGCCCGCGTGGCGGTCGACGACGCGGACGACCACCTGTTCGGCGTCGTGCTCCTCAACGACTGGAGCGCCAGGGACATCCAGGCGTGGGAGTACGTCCCCCTGGGCCCGTTCCTCGGGAAGTCGTTCGCGACAAGCATCTCCGGCTGGGTGGTGCCCCTCGCCGCGCTCTCGGCCGCCCGCCTCCCGATCCCGGCCCAGGACCCGTCGCCGCTGCCATACCTCGTCGGGAGCGGCGCGGCGTACGGGCTGGACGTGCACTACGAGGTGGAGCTCAACGGGACGGTCGTCACCCGCCCCGAGTACCGGGACATGTACTGGTCGCCGGCCCAGATGCTGGCCCACCTCACCGTCAACGGGGCCATGGTGCGCCCGGGTGACCTGTTCGGCTCCGGGACGATCTCCGGTACCGCGCGCGACACCCGCGGCAGCTTCCTGGAGCTCTCGTGGAACGGCACCGAGCCGATCGAGCTGGCCGACGGGAGCACCCGGTCGTTCCTCGAGGACGGCGACACCGTGGTCATCCGCGGCTGGGCGCCGGGGCCGGACGGTGCGCGCGTGGGACTGGGCGAGGTGCGCGGGACGATCACCCCTGCCCGCTGAGACGCGTCAGGGGCGGGGCTGCTTGCCCTTGACGACGTTCGTGGCGGCCACCTTGTCGTGCAGGGCCTGCTTCTTGTCGTCCCACGCCGGCCACAGCAGGTCCAGGAGGGCGGCCAGCCCGGCGAAGTTGCCGAGCACCGGGATGTTGGACAGCAGGCTCAGCCCGGACTGGACCGACGAACGGCGGGCGGCGACCCCGAGGCTCGGGACACCGGGGCGCTCCCGGAGCCGGACGCTGAGGCCGAGCGCCGCCTTGCCCGGGGTCGCGCCCGTGCGGGACAGGAACAGGACGCTGTAGGCGAACTGGATCGCCGCCGAGACCAGCGCGAAGGCGATCAGTGAGCCGTAGCCGAGGTTGGACGTGTTGATCGACTCGAACGCAGCGGGGTCGTTGGACTCCACGGCCCGGCGGAAGTCGTCCAGCACGGGCCCGAGGGCGCGGACCAGGAGCCACCCGGCGAGCACGACGACGAGCAGGAACTGGATGAGCGCGTCGATGAGGTACGCGCCGACCCGCTGCCAGAAGGTCGCCAGCGGCTGACCGTCGGGCGTGGCCGGACCGGTGACGAAGCCGCCGTACCCGGGGGTCTCCCACGGCGCGGGGTACCCGGGCTGCTGCGCGGGGTACTGCCCGCCGGCCTGGGACCCGACCGGCTGGCCGGGCTGCGCCTGCGGGGCGTTCCACTGCCCGGACTGGGGGGTCCCGGGGAACTGGGGGTTCGGCGCCTGCCACCCACCGCCCGGCGGCGTGGACGAAGCGCCCTGGCCCTCTGCCTGCGCGGGGGGCTGCGCCGTCCCACCCGCTGCGCCCGAACCAGCCGTGCCCGCACCCGACTGGGTCTGCCCCGGGTACTGCGGCGGGTGGCCCTGCCCGGGGAACTGCTGCTGACCGGGCTGGCCCGGAGCCGAGGAGGCCTGCCGCGTCGAACGCGGGGTGGTGTGCTTGGTCCACACCACCCCGTCGAAGTACCTCAGCTGCTGGTCGTTCTCGGGGTCGTCGAACCAGCCGGCGCGCTCGGGGGTCTGCATGGGCTCAGCCTCTCACGCACCCGGCCCTGCGCCGACGAGCGGCACCACCGGGCCCCACCTAGGGTGAATTCCCATGAGTGACTCGATCCTTCGCACCAAACCCGTCGAGGACGTCCTGGCCCAGGCGGGTGACCCGGGGACCGAGGACGGCAGCAGCGGCAGCAGGCTCAGGCGCCACCTCGGCGCCGGCGACCTGATGGGTTTCGGGATCGGCATCGTCATCGGCACGGGGATCTTCACCCTCACCGGGATCGAGGCCAAGAACCACGCGGGCCCGGGCGTCGTCATCTCGTTCGCGATCGCCGGGGTGGTCAGCCTGCTGGCGGCCCTCTGCTACGCCGAGATGGCTGCCGCGGTGCCGACGGCCGGCAGCGCGTACACGTACGCCTACGCGACGATCGGCGAGGTCTTCGCGTGGATCATCGGCTGGGACCTCATCCTCGAGTTCGCCCTCGGTGCGGCGGTGGTCGCGCGCGGCTGGTCGGGCTACATGAGGCAGCTGTTCGACCTGCCGACGTCCCTGTTCGGGGAGCAGGCGCCGGTCAACTTCGGTGCGGTCGCCATCGTGCTCGTCCTCGGGGTCGTGGCGGTCGTGGGCATCCGCGAGAGCGCCCGCGTGACGAACACCCTCGTCGCGATCAAGGTCGCCATCTGCTTCTTCGTCATCATCGCCGGCGCGTTCTTCGTCAAGGGCGCCAACCTCACCCCGTTCATCCCTCCGGCGGAACCCGTCAAGGCAGGGGTCTCCGGCATCAAGCAGCCGCTCAGCCAGGCCGTCTTCGGCATCGAGCCCACGGCCTTCGGGTTCGCCGGTGTCCTGACCGCTGCCGCGGTCGTGTTCTTCGCCTACACCGGCTTCGAGGCGGTGGCCAACCTCGGCGAGGAGACCAAGCGCCCCAGCCGCGACCTCCCCCTGGGCCTGCTCGGCACCCTCGGCATCTGCACCGTGCTCTACATCGGTGTCTCGCTCGTCATCACCGGGATGGTCCCCTACGGCCAGCTGGACGAGGGCGCCCCGATCGCGAGCGCCTTCAAGGCCGTCGGTGCGGGCTGGGCAGCCACGCTGATCTCCATCGCGGCCGTGGCCGGGCTCACCTCCGTCATCCTCGTCGACATCGTGGCGATGGGGCGGATCGGCTTCTCGATGGGCCGCGACCGGCTGCTGCCGCCTGCGGTGGCCAAGGTCCACCCGAAGTGGGGGACGCCCTACCGCATCACGATGGGCACCATCGTCCTCGTCGCGCTGCTCGCGGCCTTCATCCCGCTCAAGGACCTCGCCGACCTCGTGAGCATCGGGACGCTGTTCGCGTTCGTCGTGGTCTCCATCGCCGTGCCGATCCTGCGCCGCACCCGACCCGACATGAAGCGGCCGTTCCGTGTCCCCTTCAACCCCGTCATCCCCGTGCTGTCGGCACTGGCCTGCCTCTACCTCATGACGAACCTGTCGCTCGAGACCTGGTCGCGGTTCCTCATCTGGATGGTCCTCGGCCTGGTGATCTACCTGGTCTACGGCCGACGCAACGCCCGACTCGCCCAGCGGGACTGACGGAGCCAGCGCCCAGTCGGGCGGGTGGAGACGACGCAGGGCCGGTATGGCGCGTGGTGACCACGCGCCATACCGGCCCTCACGGCCGTGCTGCGAAGCTCAGAGGTTGCCGCGCGCGTCCTGCTCGCGCTCGATGGCCTCGAACAGCGCCTTGAAGTTGCCCTTGCCGAAGCCGAGCGAACCGTGCCGCTCGATGATCTCGAAGAACACCGTGGGGCGGTCGCCGAGGGGCTTGGTGAAGATCTGCAGGAGGTAGCCGTCCTCGTCGCGGTCGACGAGGATCTTGCGCTTCTGCAGCTCCTCGATCGGGGCACGCACCTCGCCGATGCGCGAACGGAGCTCCTCGTCCTCGTAGTAGGAGTCGGGAGTGTCGAGGAACTCGACGCCGTTGGCGCGCAGCTCGTCGACGGTGCGCAGGATGTCGTTCGTCGCCAGGGCGAGGTGCTGGGCACCGGGACCGTCGTAGAACTCGAGGTACTCGTCGATCTGGCTCTTGCGCTTGGCGATCGCCGGCTCGTTGAGCGGGAACTTGACGCGGTGGTTGCCGTTCGCCACGACCTTGGACATGAGCGCCGAGTAGTCGGTGGCGATGTCGTCACCGATGAACTCGGCCATGTTCACGAAGCCCATGACCTTGTTGTAGAAGGTCACCCACTCGTCCATCTTGCCGAGCTCGACGTTGCCGACGATGTGGTCGAGGGCCTGGAAGAGCCGCTTCGGGGCGCCCTCACGCTTCACCCACGTGGACTGCTTGGCGACGTAGCCGGGCAGGTAGGGACCGGTGTAACCCGAGCGGTCGACGAGGGTGTGCACGGTCTCGCCGTAGGTCGCGATCGAGGCGATGCGGACCGTGCCGTGCTCGTCGGTGATGTCCTCGGCCTCGCGCACCACGCGGGCGCCGGCGGACTTGGCCTGCGCGACGCACCTGTCGACGTCGGGCACCTCGAGCGAGATGTCGACGACGCCGTCACCGTGCTTGGCGTGGTGCTTGATGAGCGGGCTGTCGGGGCTGACGGCGCCGTTGATGACGAACCGGATCGAGCCGGACTTGAGCACGAACGACTTGTGGTCGCGCTGGCCGTTCTCGGGGCCGCTGTAGGCGACGAGCTCCATGCCCCACGCGGACTGGTAGTAGTGCGCGGTCTGGCTGGCGTTGCCGACCACGAAGACGATGGAGTCCCACCCGGTCACCGGGAACGGGTCCTTCGTCTCGTCGTACTCCACGAGCCCGACGAGCTGCTTGAGCTGCTCGATGTCGAGGTTCGCCTCGCGCTCCTGGGGGGTCAGGTCAAGGGTGGTGTCCGTCATGGCTGCAGCGTGGCGGCTGCGTGTCCTGTGTGCAACCGTGCACCGCCGCGTTGCACAGTGTGCGCAGAGTGCCTGCCGTTCAGCCCGGCTGGGTGGACAATGTGACCATGATCCTCGACGACCTCGACCGGCGCGTGCTCGCCCTCTTCACCGACCACCCGCAGATGGGCGTGCTCGGGGCGTCCCGCGAGCTCGGCGTCGCCCGGGGCACGGTGCAGGCGCGGCTGGACCGCCTCGTCGCGCGCGGCGTGATCCGGTCCTGGGCCCCGCAGCTCGACCCTGCGTCGATGGGTTACCCCGTCTCTGCCTTCTGCACGCTCGAGATCCGCCAGGGTCGCGGCCACTCCCCCGTCGTGGAGCACCTGGAGGCGATCCCCGAGGTGCTGGAGGCCCACACGATCACCGGCTCCGGAGACGTCTTCATCCACATCGTCGCCCGCGACAACGCGGACCTGCAGCGCGTCATCGACGCCGTCGTGGACGACCAGCACGTCGTGCGCGCCAACACGACGATCTCGCTGGCGACCCGGATCCCGCTGCGCACCCTGCCCCTGGTCCAGTCCGGGGGCTGAGGCCCACCGCCCAGCGGGTCGAGGTCAGCGGCGGCCGACGAACCACGCGCGGATCTTGTCGATCCGGGCGGTGACCTGCTCGGAGGTGGCCTCGTCGAGCGACGGGCCTCCGCAGGCGCGGCGCAGATCGTTGTGCACGACCCCGTGCGGCGCGTTGTTCTTGCGGGCGTAGGCGGCCACGAGCTTGTTGAGCTCCTTGCGCTGAGCTGCCAGCGCGCGGTGGGCCGAGACGGCCACCTGCGCGTCCGCCGCCTTGGGACGGCGTCCGTGCTGGGCGGTCTGGCGCTCGTGCAGCAGCAACGACATCTGGTCCGGCTCGAGCAGGCCAGGGAGACCGAGGTACTCCTGCTCCTCGTCGGACCCGACCACCGCGTTCAACCCGAACTGCTTGGCGTCGAAGAGGACGTGGTCGAACTCCGCGTCGGACTCCAGCGCCTCGAAGGTCATCTGGTCCATGTCCGGGGTCCGCGCGGTCCGGTTGGCCGCATCGATGAGGGCGTCCTCCTCGGCCCACATCGCCGAGGCGCTGTTGTCGTCCTTGGTGACCCGGTCGAGGGCGTGGTCGCGCTCGTCCTCGAGCCGGGCCGCGTGCTCGAGGATGACCGGCACCGACGGCAGGAAGACCGAGGCGGTCTCACCCCGGCGGCGGGCGCGCACGAAGCGGCCGACCGCCTGGGCGAAGAACAGCGGCGTGGACGTGGAGGTCGCGTAGACACCGACGCACAGCCGGGGCACGTCGACCCCCTCGGACACCATGCGCACGGCCACCATCCAGCGCGAGTCGCCCGCGGCATACTCCTCGATCCGCTCCGAGGAGCCCGCGTCGTCGGACAGCACCGAGGTGACCTTCTCGCCCGTGATCGCCTCGAGGATCCTGGCGTAGGCGCGGGCCGCGGTCTGGTTGGACGCGATGACGAGGCCACCGGCGTCCGGGACCCCGCGCCGCACCTCGGTGAGGCGCTTGTCGGCCGCCGCGAGGACGGAGGGGATCCACTCGCCCTTGGGGTCCAGCGCGGTGCGCCACGCCTGGGCCATCGAGTCCTTGGTGAGCATCTCCCCGAGGCGGGCGGCGATCTCGTCGCCGGCCTTGGTGCGCCAGCGCATCGCCCCGCCGTACGCGAGGAAGAGGACGGGCCGGACGACTCCGTCGCGCAGCGCCTCGGCGTACCCGTAGGTGTAGTCCGCGGACGAACGGCGGATGCCGTCGCGGTCCTCGGCGTACGTGACGAACGGGATGGGCGAGGTGTCGGACCGGAAGGGCGTGCCGGTCAGCGCCAGCCGGCGGGCGGCGGGCTCGAACGCCTCACGGATCGCGTCACCCCAGGACAGGTTGTCGCCGCCGTGGTGGATCTCGTCGAGGATCACGAGCGTGGGCGCCGACTCGGTCCGGGTGCGGTGCAGGGACGGGCGGCTGGCGACCTGGGCGTAGGTCAGCGCGACGCCGTCGTACTCGCTGGAGTGCCGGGCCGAGGAGTTGGAGAACTTCGGGTCGATGTGGATCCCGACCCGGGCGGCCGCCTCGGCCCACTGCGTCTTGAGGTGCTCAGTGGGCGCCACGATGGTGACGGCCGAGATGGTGCCGCGGCCCAGCAGCTCGGTGGCCAGGCGCAGCGCGTACGTCGTCTTCCCGGCCCCCGGCGTCGCCACCGCGAGGAAGTCGCGGGGGTCGGCCTCGAGGTAGGACGACAGCGCGGCCTGCTGCCAGGCACGGAGCTTCGACGCCGTGCCCCACGCCGCCCGCTCCGGGAACGCTGGTGAGAGGTGGGAGGCGGCGGCGGTACTCATAGGGCGGCCACGTTAGCCGGTGTCGGGAAACGACATGCCGAGGCCCCGGCATCGCTGCCGGGGCCTCGGGATGTGCTAGACGTCTGCACCCGCGGAGGCCGGGTGTCGGCGTCGGTCAGCTGCCGTGGCTGGAGTCAGCCGCGGTAGGTGAGCCACTGGTTCTGCATACGGGTCGTCTGGCCCGCGGTGAAGGTGTTCATGCAGGAGTCGTCGGTGTAGTCCATGAAGTTCTTGATGGGGTCCAGACCGGTCGCCGTGCAGGTGTCGCGGCCGGTCGGGCACCCGAAGGCCGGGGAGGCCTCCGCCGGGGTGTCACCGACCGAGTCGCCGCTGCCCGAGCAGCCGCCCTGGAAGGTGTGGTAGAGCCCGACCCAGTGGCCGACCTCGTGGGTCGCGGTGTCGCCCTCGTTGTAGGGCGAGAGGCTGCCGCCGGGGATGCTGCGGTAGTCCAGGACCACGCCGTCGAGGGTGGTGTTGTTCGTGGACGGGAACTGGGCGTAGCCGAGGGTGCCGTCGGAGAACGTCGTCGAGTACAGGTTCAGCGCAGCCTTGGTGCCCTTGTGCAGGGCCGTCTTCATGGCCTTCGCGTCGCTGGGCTCGGCGCCGCTCGCGGGGAAGGCGATGCTGAACCAGTCGGCGTTGGTCGTCGTCTCGGTGCCGGCCAGGCGGAACGAGAAGCCGGACGACGCGTAGGCGTTGTTGAGGACGGTGAGCTGGCTGTTGATCTGCGAGGTGGTCAGCTTGCCGCTGGTCCCGTTCGTGATGACGTGCCAGTAGACGTCCACGGTGGTCGCCGCGAAGGCAGCGGTCGCCACCGGCTTGCGGCTGTCGGACTTCGCCAGCTTGCCGTTGCTCGAGGTGGAGAAACCCTTGGCCGCAGCGTCCTTGCGGTACTGCGCCTCGAGCCGGTCGACCTGCGCCTGGCTGAACTCGTGCGGGTCGACCCGGTTGCCTCCCTTGGCCGACCTGGCCGTGTTCACGGCGTCGGTGTGCGTCTCGCAGGAGGCGGCGACCGTGTTCTCGCCGGCCATCGGCTGGGCGACGGCGGCGCCGTGCCCGAGCCCGACGGCGGTCATGCCGAGGACGAGGGAGGTGAGGGCGATGCGTGGGCGAAGCTTCATGAGCGTCCTTTCACGGGGCGCACCGTCCGGGTCGGTCGGTGGCTACCGTGGAACGCTAGGAGCGGGAACGTCTGCGGCGAGGTCGGGGCCGACAGGTCGAGGTAAAGAGTCAGCCAGCGTTTCGGCAGGTCCGGAACCTGTCGGCCGCGAACTGCGTCACTCGCCGCCGTCCTGCGGGGCCCGCAGCCCTTCGTAGATCTCCTTGCACGTCGGGCAGACCGGGAACTTCTTCGGGTCGCGGCCGGGCACCCAGACCTTGCCGCACAGCGCGACGACGGGTTCGCCCGACAGCGCGCTCTCGAGGATCTTCTCCTTGCGCACGTAGTGCGAGAACCGCTCGTGGTCACCGGGCTCCTGGAGCTGCTCCTCGACCTGCTCGCGCTCCAGCACGGCGGTGGAGGTGGAGGGCTGGGCCGACGGGGCCAGCGGGTCGTCCAGGGGGATCTGGGGCTCGCTCATGCGTCCGAGTGTATGACGCCGAGCCACCACCCTCCTCCCCCGCCGGGTTCGCCCCGGCCGCCTCCGGGAGGAGCGGGTCAGTTCATCTCGGGGTCGGCCGGGAAGGTCGCCACGAACGCGAGGTGGTCGCGCTGGCGCCGCAGCACCCGCGTCCACAGCTGCGCCGGGTCGGCGTCGAACGCGTCGCGGCCCTCGGACTCCACGACGTACCAGCTCCCCGAGCTGATCTCCTCCTCGAGCTGCCCGGGTGACCACCCGGCATACCCGGCGAAGATCCGCAGCCCGGCCACCTCGGGGACGACGATCGCGGGAGGGGTGTCGAGGTCGACCAGGCCCAGTCCGCCGAAGAGGCGCTTGACCCCCATCGGCTCCACGTCACCGGGGGCGGTGACGAGCCCGAGCGCGCTGTCGAGGCCCACCGGACCGCCCTCGAACAGCACGGCCGGCGCCGTCGCGTGCGCCTGCCAGTCCGGCAGCACCGCGTCGATCCGCGCCTCCATGGGGCGGTTGAGCACCACGCCCTGGGCGCCCTCGGCGTCGTGGTGCAGGAGCAGGACGACGCTGCGGCAGAACACCCCGTCCTCGATCTGGGGTGTCGCGACGAGCAGGTTGCCCGAGAGGTCAGCGTCCACACCCCCATCATGCCCACCCACGCCAGAGCCCCGGTCACAGGGACCGGGGCTCTGGCTGTTCGGGTGATGCTCGGTGAACGGATGGTGCCCGCTGGGGTCAGCGTGCGTCAGTCACCGAAGGGCGGTGCTCAGCGCGAGTAGCTGCTGCGCTCGCCGCGGGGGCCGCCGGAGCGGTCGCTGCCGTACGAGCGGCTGCCGCCACCCTGGCGGGGGCCGCGGGGGCCACCACCGCGGGGGCCACCGCCACGCGGGCCACCGTGTCCACCGGGACGACGGCCACCACGCTTGTCACCCTCGAGGACGCGACGGACCTGGTCCTCGGGGACCGGGATGCCACTGGGGGTGACGGCGCCGGTCGCCGCGAGGCGCTCGTCACCGGGGACGGCCTTGGTGGGGACGGCGTCGATGCCGGCCTCGCGGGCCATGCGCTCCATCGTGCGGCGCTGGTGCGGGAGGGCCAGGGTCACGACCGTGCCCTTGTCACCGGCGCGGGCGGTACGGCCCGAGCGGTGCAGGTAGTCCTTGTGGTCGGCCGGCGGGTCGACCTGCAGGACGACGGACACGTCGTCGACGTGGATGCCGCGTGCGGCGACGTCGGTGGCGACGAGCACCGGGAGGCTGCCGTCACGGAACGCCCCGAGGACGCGGTTGCGGGCGCCCTGGTTGAGGCCACCGTGCAGGGCGGCCGCGAAGACACCCTGCTCGCGCAGCTGGAGGGCGACGCGGTCGGCACCGAGCTTGGTGCGGACGAAGACCACGGTGCGACCCGAGCGGTTGGCGACCTCGGCGGTGATGGTCTTCTTGTGCATCGGGTCGATGAGCAGCACGTGGTGCTCCATCGTCGTGACCGAGGCCTTGGCGTCGTCGGTGGAGTGCGTCACCGGGTCGGTGAGGTAGCCCTCGACGAGCTTGTCGACACCCTTGTCCAGCGTCGCGGAGAACAGCATGCGCTGCCCGCCCTTCGGCATCTGGTCGAGGATCGCGGTGACCTCGGGCATGAAGCCCATGTCGGCCATGTGGTCGGCCTCGTCCAGGACGCAGATCTCGATGGAGTCGAGGATGACGGCCTCACGCTCGACCAGGTCCTTGAGGCGACCCGGGGTCGCGATGAGCAGGTCGACGCCGCGGTTCAGGGCGTTGATCTGCGTCGTGTAGGACAGGCCACCGGCGACGAGCTTGTGGCGCAGGCCGAGGACGTGCACGAGGGGCTCGAGCGCGTCGGACACCTGCATCGCGAGCTCACGGGTCGGCACCATGACGAGGGCACGGGGGCGACGCGGGGACGCCTTCTGGCCGTTGTCGAGGCGCGACAGGGCGGGCAGACCGAAGGCCAGGGTCTTGCCGGAGCCGGTCTGGCCGCGGCCGAGGACGTCCTTGCCGGCCAGGGCGTCCGGGATGGTGGCGTTCTGGATCGGGAACGGCGTGGTGATGCCGTCGCGGGCCAGGCGCTCGACGAGGCGGCTCGAGAGACCGAGGGCGGCGAAGCCGTTGTCCTCGGCGACGTTCACGGGGCCGTCGACGCTCTTGCGGGTCGCCTTGACCCAGGTGTCGGCCTCCATGCGCTCGGCCTCGGGGTCGACCTGGTCCTCGAAGCGCGGACGGTCGTTGCGGTCGAACGAGCGCTGCGGGCGGTCGTTGCGGTCGAACTCGCGGCGCGGGCCGCGGTTGTCGTCGCGGTTGAACGTGCGGGCCGGACGGTCGTCACGGTTGAACGTGCGGGCCGGACGGTCGTCACGGTTGAACGTGCGGGCCGGGCGGTCGTCGTTCGAACGCGCGGGACGCTCGTCCCGGTTGAACGTACGGGCCGGACGGTCGTCACGGTTGAACGTGCGGGCCGGACGGTCGTCACGGTCGAACGAACGCGCGGGGCGCTCGTCGCGGTTGAAGGTGCGGGCCGGGCGGTCGTCGTTCGAACGCGCGGGACGCTCGTCCCGGTTGAACGTACGGGCCGGACGGTCGTCACGGTTGAACGTGCGAGCGGGGCGGTCGTCACGGCCGGCGTCACGACGCGGGCCACGGTTGTCATCATTGGAAAAGCGGGTCACGGGGCGGTCCTCACGGGAGTAGGTGCTGCGCTGGGGGCGCTCATCGCGGGAGAACTCGCGGCGCGGGCCACGGTTGTCGTCACGGTCGAAGCGACGGACCGGGCGGTCGTCACGGTTGAACTCGCGGCGCTGGGGCCGGTCGTCACGGTTGAACGAGCGCGCGGGGCGCTCGTCACGGGAGTCGCGGCGCTGGGGCCGGTCGTCCCGGTTGAACGAACGCGCGGGGCGGTCGTCACGGTTGAACTCGCGGCGGGGGCCGCGGTCGGTGGTGGGGCGGCGCTCGCCGCGGCTGTCGTCACGGCTGAACTCGCGACGCGCCAGGCGGTCGGCGTCACGGGCCGGACGGGAGGCGGCAGCTCCGCCTGCAGCCGACTGTCCGCGGTGGGCCTTCTTGGGGCCCTTCTTCGCGGCAGCCTTCTGGTCAGGGGTCCAACGGGCCTTTTTGGGCGCGCCGGATCGCTGGTTCTTGGGCACAGATATTCAACTCACTTCAGGTGCTCGAGGTAGACACGTCTCGAGCCACCTGGCGAGGGCGACGGTGAAGACGAGCCTCAGGCGCATCAGCGCCCGCTGGACCGGATCAACAGTTGTCATCCGGTGGGGCTCAGTCGGAGTCGGGAAAACGTGGTGAGGCCACTGTGCCTCCGGTGGCGCTGCCAGGCGCCTGCCGAACTGAGCAGTCCAATACTACCAGCGCCGGCGACGCCTTCCGACCACGGCCAGCGTGACCCCCAGCACCACTCCCCCGAGGTCGGCCACGGCGTCCCACGGATCCCCCGACCGGTTCGGAAGCAGGAAGTGCTGGACGAGCTCGCTGACCGGTGCGTGCAGGGCCAGCAGCCCGACCAGCGCCCAGCGTCGTGGCCAGGCCCTCAGGACCAGCACCGTCGGCACCCCGAAGAGCAGCACGTGCACGACCTTGTCGGTCCAGGTCACCGGCCCCACGATGTCGACCCGCGGCCAGTACAGCGCCGCCAGGTGCACGGCGACCACCACCAGCGCGGCCACGCGCGAGGCCGACCACGGCGACACCGTCCGCCCCGGCCGCTCGCTCACGTCGGTCGGCAGGCTCACCCGGTCAGCGTATGCGGCGTGGTCACCCGCCGCGGAATCGGCCACGGCCGCTCGGTGTTGCCCACCACGTGACTGCGACGAACGAACCGACCACCGCCACGGCGACCGACCCCCTGACCGCAACGGCAGCCCCCGAGCCCGCCACACCGCATACCCGGCCGTTGTCGTTGCTGGACTTCGTCGACGTCCCCGCCGGCCAGAGCGCCCAGGACGCCATCGCCCGCAGCACCCGCGTGGCGCAGGCGGCCGACCGGCTCGGCTACGCGCGGTACTGGATCAGCGAGCACCACAGCTTCGCCGGGCTGGCGAGCAGCTCCCCCGAGATCCTCATCGCCCACCTGGCGGGGCAGACCTCGGGCATCCGGGTCGGCGCGGCCGGGATCATGCTGCCGAACCACTCCCCCCTCAAGGTGGCCGAGTGGTTCAAGACGCTGGAGATGCTGCACCCGGGGCGCATCGACCTCGGCCTCGGGCGGGCGCCGGGCACCGACCAGCTCACGGCGTTCGCGCTGCGTCGTTCGCGGGAGGCCCTGTCGGCCGACGACTTCCCACAGCAGGCCGGTGAGCTGCTGGCCTTCCTGTCCGACACCTGGCCCGACGACCACCCGTTCAAGGCGGTCCTGGCCACCCCGGTCGTGGACACCTCGCCGGAGCTGCTCATGCTCGGGTCGAGCGGGTGGGGCTCGTCGTTCGCGGCGGCCAACGGCATGACGACGGTGTTCGCCCACCACATGGCACCCGAGCTCGCGGTCGACGCGCTGCAGGCGTACCGCCGGAACTTCCGTCCCGGCCTGGTCGGTGACACGCCCCGCGTCATCATCTCCGTGCTCGCGCTGGCCACCGACGACGAGGACGTGGCCGCCGACTTCCGGGCCGGCTGGGCCCTGCAGATGCGCCGGATCCGCAGTGGCGACACCACCCGACCCAGCGCTGCCGACATCCGCGAGTTCCGGCTCTCCGAGGACTTCGCCCGGATCGCGCCGAGCCTCGAGGGGCGGGTCTTCGCCGGTCCTGCCGGCGACGTCGCCAAGGGCCTCACGGCCCTCGCGGACGAGGCGGGCGCCGACGAGATCACCCTCGTGGCACCGACGCCCGACCTCGACGCGAAGCTGCGCAGCCTGGAGCTGCTAGCGCAGGAGTTCGGCCTCGTCGCCCGTGGGTGACCCTGCCTCGGCGACCGCTGCGCGCTCGACCGCCTCGGGGCTCTGCCCCAGCACCGCTGCCTTGACGGCGGCAGCGACCACCTTCGACACGTCCGGGTGGAAGACGCTCGGGATGATGTAGGCCGCGTTGAGCTCGTCGGGGTGCACGACCTCCGACAGCGCCTTGGCGGCGGCCAGCATCACGTCGAGGTCGATCGAGGTCGACGCCGCGTCGAGCAGGCCGCGGAAGACGCCCGGGAAGACCAGGACGTTGTTGATCTGGTTGGCGAAGTCCGAACGACCCGTGGCCACGACCGCAGCGTGCTCGGCGGCTGCTGCGGGGTCCACCTCCGGCTCGGGGTTGGCCATCGCGAACACGATCGCCTTGTCGTTCATCGTGGCGATGTCGTCGCCGGTGAGGATGCCCGGGGCGGAGACGCCGATGAAGACGTCGGCGCCGCCCACGGCCTCCTTGAGGGTCCCCGTCAGCCCCCGCGTGTTGGTGTGCTCGGCCACCCAGCGGAGGTTCTCCTGGCCGTCCGCGGCCAGGTCCTCGCGCGCGCTGTGCACCACGCCGTACTGGTCGGCGACGACGACGTCCTGCGCCCCGGCCTTGAGGAGCAGCTTGAGGATCGCGGTGCCGGCGGCGCCCGCACCGCTGAGGACGACCTTGGACTCGCTGAGCTCCTTGCCGACCACGCGCAACGCGTTGCGCAGGGCGGCGAGCGTGACGATCGCGGTGCCGTGCTGGTCGTCGTGGAAGACGGGGATGTCCAGCTCCTCGCGCAGCCGGGCCTCGATCTCGAAGCACCGCGGCGCCGAGATGTCCTCGAGGTTGATGCCGGCGAAGACCGGGCTGATCGCCTTGACGGCGGTGATGATCTCCTCGGTGTCCTGGGTGTCGAGGCAGATCGGGAACGCGTCGATGTCGGCGAAGCGCTTGAACAGCGCCGCCTTGCCCTCCATGACCGGGAGCGCCCCGAGCGGGCCGATGTTGCCCAGTCCGAGGACGGCCGAGCCGTCGGTGACGACCGCGACGGTGTTGCGCTTGATGGTCAGGCGGCGTGCGTCCGCCGGGTTGTCGGCGATCGCCATGCACACCCGGGCCACGCCGGGGGTGTAGATCAGCGAAAGGTCGTCACGGTTGCGGATCGGGACCTTCGACTCGATCTTGAGCTTGCCGCCGAGGTGCACGAGGAAGGTGCGGTCGGACACCTTGCCGATCTCGACGCCGTGCACGGCGCGCATCTGCTCGACGATCTCGTCGGCGTGCGTGGTGTCCCGCGCTGCTGCGGTGACGTCGACCCGGATGCGGCCGGCACCCGACGCCGTGACGTCGAGCCCGGTGACCAGCCCCCCGCTCTTCTCGATGATCCCGGTGAGCTCGGAGACCGCGGTGGCGCGGGCAGGGAGCGTCAGACGGACGGTGATGGAGTTGGACACGGAGGGCACGGCGGTCATGCCGTGCATTGTCCCGATTACCGGGGGGTAGGCCGAACCGGGACCTGCTCGGTCTCGCCGACCGGTCCCTTTCCGGCGGGTCCGTGACCGCCGGCGCCCCTCCGGGAGACACCGATCGCGAGGATCACGGCGGCGAGCGCCAGGCTGAGCCCGAGCTCGAGGCGGTGGCCCTCCTGGACCAGCATGAGGACGAGCACCGCGACGATGAAGGTGATCGTGGCGTAGGTCAGGCCCGGGTACAGCCACATGCGCACGGCGGGCTGCGTGCCCGCGTCGTCGAGCTGACGGCGCATCCGCAGCTGGGAGAGTGCGATGACGAGGTAGACGAACAGGGCGATGGCCCCGGAGCTGGCCAGCAGGTAGCCGAAGATCTTCTCGGGCAGCAGGTAGTTGCCGATCACGCCGAGGAAGCCGACGACCGAGCTCGCGATGATCGCGTTGGCCGGGACGCCCCGGCTCGTGGTGCGGGACCAGCCCGCCGGCGCGTCGCCGCGGCTGGACAGGGAGAAGGCCATGCGGGAGGCGGTGTAGAGGGCGGAGTTCAGGCAGCTCGCCACCGCCGTGAGGATGACGAACTCGAGCACGGTGGTCAGGCCTCCGAGGCCCATCCGCTCCAGGGCGACCTGATACGAACCGGAGTTGCCGTCGACCAGCGCGGGGTCGTTCCAGGCCACGAGGGCGACGACCACGAAGATCGAGCCGAGGTAGAACAGGCTGATCCGCCAGATCACCGAGTTGACCGCACGCCGGATGCCGGACTCGGGGTTGGGCGACTCCGCGGCGGCGATGGTGACGATCTCGGTGCCCATGAACGTGAACATCGTGACGAGCATGGCCGAGAGCACGGCGCCGAAGCCGTTGGGCATGAACCCGTCGTGCTGGGTGAGGTTGCCGATGCCCGAGGTGTGCGAGCCGGGCAGGATCCCGAAGATCGCGAGCACGCCGACGGTGATGAACGCCACGATCGCGACGACCTTGACGAGGGCGAACCAGAACTCGAACTCGCCGTAGTTGCCGACGCTGAACAGGTTCGTCACGACGAGCAGAGCGGTGATGAGCAGGGCGAACACCCACTGCGGGACCCCGGGGAACCAGTCGCCCAGGATGAAGGCCCCGGCGGTCGCCTCGACCGGGATGACGATGACCCAGAACCACCAGTAGAGCCAGCCGATGGAGAAGCCGGCCCACGGGCCGAGGGCGCGGTCGGCGTACGTCGAGAACGACCCCGTGTCGGGCTGCGCCGTGGCCATCTCGCCGAGCATGCGCATGACGAGGACCACGAGGGTGCCGGCCAGGGCGTAGGCGATGAGCACGGCCGGGCCGGCCGTGGCGATCGCCTTGGCGGAACCGACGAACAGGCCTGCCCCGATGACCCCGGCGATCGAGATCATCGTGACGTGCCGGGGCTTGAGCCCGGCCTGGAGGTGGCTCCCCTCGGGCCCTCCGGAGGTCGGGTCCGGCTCCGGGGTGGAGGCGTCGGTCGCGGTGCTACTGCTCGAATGACTCACCCGAGGACTGTGGCGGCTCAGCCCTCTCGACGCAAACCGGGGCGTCCGCGGACACGTCGACGCAGGCGACGGATGACGAGCTGGTGACCGGTGACTGCGAGCCAGAGGCACACGCCGGCGAGGGGCAGCTCGACGAGCACGGCCATGGCGACGGCAACCCACCGGTCGTCCGCGGCCGGGGCCGTCACGACGTCGAACCACGCGTCCACGACGAGCAGCGTCCCCGTGACGGCCGCGAGCGGTGGCAGCGTGGTGTGCAACCGCAACGCCGACCACGCGGTGGCGGCCAGGGCCACGAACATCGCCACGTCGAACCCGCCCCAGGCCAGGTCGTAGTGGGCGGCGGCCTGCGAGCTCGGCAGGTGCAGGGTGAGGTAGGCCGTCCACGGGACCATGAGCGCCGCGAGGACGACGAAGGCCCAGCCGACGACCTGGACGGCACGACTCGCCGCCGCGGGTGACCCCTCGACGGATCCTGAGACGGACCCTGCGACGGACCCTGCGACCTGACCCACGTCGCCGGGTCCGGCCGCCTGCTCAGCCACGGCGGGCACTCCGCCGGCTCATGGGGTCGCGCCCAGCTGGACGGTCAGGAGGTAGCGCTCGTGCTCGATCTCCTTGCCCCAGTAGGTCGAGTCCGTGAGCTGGACGACGGACGGCTCCCCCACGAGCTCACGGACGACGGCCGCGAGCTCGACCGACGGCACCCCGGACCGCCAGGACGTGGACGCCTGGTCGGCCGCGTCCTCCATCCCCCAGCGGCCCTCGACGAGCACGAGGCGGCCGCCGGGACGCAGCAGCCGCACCCACGAGCGCAGGGCGGCCAGGGGTTCGGGCAGGGTCCAGAGGATGTGGCGCGCCAGCACGACGTCGAACGTCCCCTCGGCCAGCGGCGGAGCACCCGCGTCACCCTGCACCACCTCGACGGCGCTGCCGAACGGAGCGGTCTTCGCCCGCGCCCGGGCCACCATCTCCCCCGAGAGGTCGACCCCGCTGACCTGGTGGCCGAGCTCGGCGGCCAGCGTGGTCATCGAGCCGGTGCCGCACGCGAGGTCCGCGACCCGGGCGGGACGGGCTGGCAGCCAGGTGCGCAGCAGGTCCTTCCAGGCGGCCCGGATGTCGGAGTCGAGCAGGCCGTGGTCGGGGTAGGTGTCGTACTCGGCCGCGAAGTCGTCCCAGTAGCGACGGACCTGGTCGAGGTCGAGGTCGAGGTCCTGCGAGGTCGTGGTGCCGAGAGGGCTGGTCGAGGTGTCGGTGCGCTGAGTCATGCGGTCGTGCCTGTCCTTCCTGACGGTACGACGACCAGCCAACCACGAGTTGCCGACAGCAGCCCTCCTCCGATCCTCCCCGCCCTCCTCCAGCCCTCCGCCAGCCCGCCTGCCCGGCCTAGGCTGGGCGGATGAGCAGCCAGATCGAGGTCAGCGGGACCGGACGTGCCTCAGCCGTCCCGGACGTCGTGCGCCTGCGGGTGGGCGTGCGCGTGGACGCCGACGACGTGTCCACGGCGTTGTCCGACGCCGGGAGCCGGGCCAGCGGGCTGGGCCAGGCCGCCCGTGACCACGGTGTCGCCGCCGCGGACCTGCGCACCACCGACACCGGCGTGCACCCGCGGCACGACCCGCAGGGAGTCACGGTCGTGGGCTACACGGCATACCAGAACCTCTCGGTGACCGTGCGGGACGCCGACCTGGTCGGCACCCTCGTCGAGGCGTTCGTCGGCGCGGCCGGCAACGCGCTGAGCATCGACCACATCGGTCTCGACGTGGCCGACCCCGAACCCCTCCACGCCCGGGCGCGCGAGGCCGCCTTCCTCGACGCGCGGACCAAGGCCGAGCAGTATGCCGCCCTGGCCGGACGCGAGCTGGGGAAGGTCCGCGAGCTCTGTGACGTTGTGCAGGGTGGACCCCAGCCGCGGATGGCCATGATGGCCGGCCGTGTGGCGGACACCTCCGTCGAGCTGGGTGAGCACACCGTGACCGCGACCGTCGTGGTCCGTTGGGACTGGAAGCAGACACATGGCTAGCACGACCCTGACCGCGCAGAACTTCGAGAAGACGATCCTCGAGGAGGGCACCGTCCTCGTCGACTTCTGGGCCGAGTGGTGCGGCCCGTGCAAGCGCTTCGGGCCGGTCTACGAAGCGGCCTCCGAGCAGCACCCCGACATCGTGTTCGGCAAGGTCGACACCGAGGCCGAGCAGGCCCTGGCCGCCGCCGCCAACATCACGTCGATCCCGATGCTCATGGCGTTCCGGGACGGCATCCTCGTCTTCGCCCAGGCCGGCGCACTGCCCGCGCCGATGCTCGAGGACGTCATCACCAAGGTGCAGGGACTGGACATGGAGGCCGTCAAGGCCGACGTCGAGGCCCAGAAGGCGCAGCAGCAGGCCTGACCCGTCGTGGTCCGGCCCACCCCCGTCGGTGCGCCACACTTGAGCCATGACGTCGTGGTCCGTTCAGGCTCTCGGGTGGGCCGGTTCGGCACTGCTCGTCTTCTCCCTCCTCCAGGCGAGGGTGCTGCGCTTCCGGCTGCTCAACCTCGTCGCCAGCTGCACGCTCACCGTGTTCAACGCGATGCTCATGGTCTGGCCGATGGTGGCCATGAACCTCGTCATCGCCGGCATCAACGTGTGGTTCATCGTCCGCCTGGTGCGCGAGCGCGGCGACGAGAAGGTGTACGAGGTGGTCGCCGTCGGTCCTGACGAGTCGTACCTGCAGCACTTCCTCAAGGTGCAGGCCGTCGACATCGCCCGCTACTTCCCGCGGTTCGACGCCTCCCCCGGCACGGGTGGGCTCGGCGACGGCCGCAGCGCCTACCTCGTCGAGCGGGGCAACGAGACCGTCGGCGTGGTCGTGGTGCGCGACTCCGGCGACGGCATCGCCCGGGTCGAGCTGGACTACGTGACCCCGCGGTTCCGCGACTTCTCGCCGGGCGAGTTCGTCTACCGCAGCAGCGGGATGTTCCGGGGCAAGGGGATCCGCCAGATCGTCACGCCCTCCGGGATGGTCAACCCCTACTACGAGCGACTCGGGTTCCGCCCCGAGGGCGACCACTGGGTGGCCGACGTCCCCGCGTGACCCGGTGTCGCCCGGCGCACGGTGAGGTAGAGCCGGTGCGCGGTCACGACCACAGCCACCCAGGCCAGGCCCAGCGCCCAGCCGGCCACCACGTCGGTCAGCCAGTGGTGGCCGAGGAAGACCCGGCTCAGCCCCATCGAGCCGACGAACAGCACCCCGGCCACGACGGTCGCCGTCCGGGCCCGCGCCGACTCGAGCCGGCGCAGCATCAGGTAGACCACGATCCCGGTCAGCACCGTCGCGTTGAGCGTGTGCCCGCTGGGGAACGACGGGGAGGTCTCGAACGGCGGCACCGCCAGCGACTGCGGAGGCCGGGCCCGCCCGATGAGCTGCTTCCCGGTGATGGTCATGGCCAACGACCCCAGGGCCGCGATCACCATGAGCACCAAGGGAGTTCGTGACCGCCAGCGCCACACCATGACCGCTGTGGCGAGAGCAGCCAGCACCGGCATCCCGACCGGTCCACCGACGTCGGTGTAGAGGGTCACGGCGTGGTCCAGCCCGGGGGTGCGCCACCCGATGGCGGCGTCGAGGACCGGGTGGTCGAGGCCGGCGAGGCCGTCCGCCTCGACGACGGACTCGTAGACCTCGGCGGTGAGGGCGGTGAGGGCGACGACGGCCAGCCCGCCCACGAGCGCCGTGACGATCAGGACGACGTTGGCCGCGCTCCACGTCCCGACCCGGACGGCGCCGTGACCGAGGGCCAGACCGGCGCGGGCGACCGCGCGGCCGACGGGGGTGGGCCACGCGGCGAGGTCGCGGGACCCGATCCGCTCCTCGTGGGCAGTGTCGTCGCGCAGCATCGCGCCATCCTCGCAGGTCAGGCGGGTGGCCGCCGGGGACGGCGAGGAGGCCTCCCCGGGAACGGCGAAGGGCCCGGCGCCTGAGCCGGGCCCTTCTGACAGCTGGTGCGTGTGTGTGGGCACGAGTGGTGGAGGTGGCGGGAATTGAACCCGCGTCCATTGACGGGAAACCAGGGCTTCTCCGGGTGCAGTGCGCTGTGGATTTTCTCGGCCCCAGCGCTCGCGCGCACACGTCCGCTGACAGGCCCAGTCGAGTAAGAGTCCCGCGCAGTCCCCCGACATGACTGCGCAGCAAGTTCTCTAGTTGACGCCAGACACTGAGTCGAGAACTAGCTCAGGCTGACGGACTTCGTGGCTCGCTCAGGCGGCGAGGGCGAAGTCGGTGCGCTTGGAATTGGCACCTATTGGTTTGCCGGGAGCGTTTACGAGATAACCAGGCATCCTCGACCCGCTTCCCCTGATATGCCGACCAATGTCGAAACCGATCACCCCCATGCTCCGGTGCCGCGGCTCACAAGGCTGCTGCTCGACGCACGGGGTGCTCACACACACGCTGTTCAGTTGTCGTGGTCAATCCTAGCGTCCAACGCCACCACCCCCTGCATCCATTTCCTCCCGGCCACCGGCGACCTTCCCGTGTGCCGCCGGGGCAGGCGTGTGGGACATCCCACCCGCGCGCCATACGGGGAACACCGTCGGCGGGGAGCAGGTTGCGTCCAACGGCCCGGAGTTCTCGGGCCACCCCCTCGTGAAAGGCACCCCATGGCGACCAGCACCCAGTGGAACCTCGTCCGCCGCCCCCACGGCGAGCCCGTCGACGCGGACTTCGCCCTCGTCGAGGCCGAGCTCGGCGAACCCGCCGAGGGCCAGCTGCTCGTGCGGAACACCTTCCTGTCCGTCGACCCGTACATGCGGGGCCGGATGAACGACGTCAGGTCGTACGTGCCGCCGTTCGAGCTCGACCAGCCCATGACCGGCGACGCCGTCGGCGTCGTGGAGGCGGTCGGCGGGGACGTCACCGACGCCACCGGCGCCACCGTCGAGGTCGGAGACGCCGTCCTGCACCCGTACGGCTGGCGCACCCACGCCCTCGTCGACGGCCGTCACGCCCGGGTCGTCGACACCGGGCTCGCCTCGCCCTCGGCCTACCTCGGAGTCATGGGCATGACCGGACGCACCGCCTACGCGGGCCTGGTCCGCACCGCTGAGCTCCGTGAGGGCGACCGGGTGTTCGTGTCCGCCGCAGCAGGGGCCGTCGGCTCCCTCGTCGGCCAGATCGCCCGCCTCAAGGGCGCCTCCCTCGTCATCGGCTCGGCCGGCGGCCCGGACAAGGTCCGCTGGGCCGTCGACGAGGCCGGCTTCGACCGCGTCGTCGACTACAAGGCCCAGCCCATCGCCGCCGGTCTCAAGGAGGCGGCGCCCGAGGGGATCGACGTCTACTTCGACAACGTCGGTGGCGACCACCTCGAGGCTGCCATCTCGGCGCTGCGCCTCGGTGGACGCGTGGCGATGTGCGGTGCCATCAGCGCCTACAACGCGACCGAGCCGGTGCCCGGCCCGAGCAACCTGTTCCAGGCGATCGGCAAGCGGCTCACCCTGCGCGGCTTCCTCGTCAGCGACCACGAGGACCTGCGGCCGGAGTTCGAGAGGGAGATGGCCGGGTGGCTGGCCGAGGGCCGCATCGCGTGGCGGGAGACTGCGGTCGAGGGCATCGAGAGTGCCGTCGACGGGTTCCGCAGCCTCCTCGCGGGCGGCAACACCGGGAAGATGGTCGTGCGGCTCTGAGCGTCCCTTCCCGTGCTGACGCCCCCGACCGGTGACCGGTCGGGGGCGTCCTCGTGCAGGACCGGATCAGGCCGGGGCGGCGGACGCCTCGGTCCGCTCGCGGGCGGCCAGGATCTGCGCCACGTGGACCTCGGCCCAGTCGGTGAGCATCGCCAACGGCTCCTCGAGCGACCTGCCGAGGTCGGTGAGCTCGTAGTCCACCCTCGGCGGGACCTGGGCGTGGACGGTACGGGTGACCAGCCCGTCCCGCTCGAGGGCGCGCAACGTCTGGGTGAGCACCTTGGGAGCCACACCCCCCACCGCCGTGCGGAGCTCGGTGAAGCGCAGCACCCCCGTGGACAGCGCCCCGACGACCAGGGCCGTCCACTTGTCGCCGATGCGGTCCAGGACGACGCGCGTGGGGCAGTTCGGGTCGAACGCGTCGCCGCGGTCCGGACGGGCGAGGGTCGTCCCACCGGGGAATGCTTTGGTCACCATGAGGTACTTATAGCACGTTGAAGTACTCAGTAACCAATTGTTACTGTCGAGCCCGACAGCATGTCCACCCCACTTCCAGGAGCTGAACCACCATGAAGATCGCCCTCTTCGGAGCCACCGGCACCATCGGCACCCGCATCGCCCGCGAGGCCGTCTCCCGCGGCCACCAGGTCACCGCGCTGTCGCGCAGCGGCGCCGACACCGGGATCGACGGCGTCGAGTCCGTCAGGGGCGACCTCGGGGACGCCGCCTCCGTGACCGAGGCCGCGAGCGCCCACGACGTCATCGTGTCGGCCACGGGCCCCAGCCGCACCGGCGAGAGCCACGAGCCGTGGCTGGCCGCCACCCAGAACCTCATCGACCACGCCGGCGACACCCGCGTCGTCTTCGTCGGCGGTGCCGGCTCCCTCCTGCTGCCCGACGGCACCCGCCTGCTCGACAGCGACGGCTTCCCCGCGGAGTACCTCGCCGAGGCCACCTCCGGCGCCACCGCCCTCGACCTCTTCCGCGCGGCACCGCAGGACCTCGACTGGACCTTCTTCTCCCCCGCACCGGTGATCCTGCCCGGCGAGCGGACCGGGACGTTCACCCTCGGGCTCGACTCCCCCGCCGGCGACCAGATCAGCGCCGAGGACTACGCCGTCGCCCTCGTCGACGAGCTCGAGCAGCCTCGCCACCGCCGGCAGCGGTTCACCGCGGCCAACTGACGCCGCCCCCACCCCGGCGCCCTCGCGCCATACGACCGAACCACCACTGAACCACCGCAGCGGGCGGACCGGACTCGACCGGCCCGCCCGCTGGGCTGTCCGCATCGCGGTCGCCCGGTCTCAGCCAGCGAACGCTCACTAGGATTCCCCTGCACGCTCGTCCCAGTGGTCTTGCCGGCAGCTCTCGCAGGAGGTCTCGTGTTCACCAAGGTGCTCGTCGCCAACCGAGGGGAGATCGCGGTCCGCGCCTTCCGGGCCGCCACCGAGCTCGGCGCCAAGACCGTCGCGGTCTTCCCCTACGAGGACCGCAAGTCCGAGCACGTGCTCAAGGCCGACGAGGCGTACGAGATCGGCGAGGCCGGCCACCCCGTGCGCGCCTACCTCGACCCCGAAGGCATCGTGCGCACCGCGGTCGAGGCCGGCGCCGACGCCGTCTACCCGGGCTACGGCTTCCTCTCGGAGAACCCCGACCTGGCCGAGGCCTGCGCCGCCGCCGGTGTGACGTTCGTCGGTCCGCCCGCCTCGGTCCTGCACCTCACCGGCAACAAGGCGCGCGCCATCGCCGCGGCCAAGAAGGCTGGCCTGCCGACCCTGCGCAGCGCCGCCCCCAGCACCGACGTGGACGAGCTCATCGCGGGGGCCGAGGAGATCGGGTTCCCCGTGTTCGCCAAGGCGGTGGCCGGCGGTGGCGGACGCGGTATGCGGCGCGTCGAGCGGCGCGAGGACCTGCGCGACTCCCTCGAGGCCTGCATGCGCGAGGCGGAGTCGGCGTTCGGCGACGCGACCGTCTTCCTCGAGGAGGCGGTGGTCCACCCGCGGCACATCGAGGTGCAGATCCTCGCCGACGGCGAGGGCAACGTCATCCACCTCTTCGAGCGTGACTGCTCGGTGCAGCGCCGCCACCAGAAGGTCGTCGAGATCGCCCCGGCGCCGAACCTCGACCCCGCCCTGCGCGAGGAGATGTGCGCGCACGCGGTCGCCTTCGCCAAGGAGATCGGGTACGTCAACGCGGGCACGGTGGAGTTCCTCCTCGCGCCCGACGGCCGGTACGTGTTCATCGAGATGAACCCGCGGATCCAGGTCGAGCACACGGTCACCGAGGAGATCACCGACGTCGACCTGGTCAGCTCGCAGATGCGGATCGCCAGCGGCGAGACCCTCGCCGACCTCGGGCTGTCGCAGGAGTCGCTGCAGATCCGTGGCGCCGCGCTCCAGTGCCGCATCACCACCGAGGACCCGGCCAACGAGTTCCGGCCCGACACCGGCCGCATCACGACCTACCGCTCGGCCGGTGGCGCAGGTGTCCGCCTCGACGGTGGCACGGTGTTCGTCGGCGCCGAGATCGGCGCCCACTTCGACTCGATGCTCGTCAAGCTCACCTGCCGGGGCCGCGACTTCCCGACGGCCGTGCGACGCGCCCGCCGTGCGCTCGCGGAGTTCCGCATCCGTGGCGTCTCGACGAACATCCCGTTCCTCCAGGCCCTCCTCGAGGAGCCGGACTTCCAGGCGGGACGGCTCTCGACCGCCTTCATCGACGAGCGGCCCGAGCTGCGGACGGCCCGCATCTCCGCCGACCGTGGCACCAAGCTGCTCACCTACCTCGCCGAGGTCACGGTGAACCAGCCGCACGGCCCGGGTCGCACCCGGGTCTCGCCGCGGTCCAAGCTGCCGACCCTCGACACGACCGCACCGGTCCCGCCCGGCGCCCGTGACCGACTGCTGCGCGAGGGGCCCCAGGCGTTCGCCGACGCCCTGCGCGCCCAGGAGGCCGTGGGGGTGACGGAGACGACGTTCCGCGACGCGCACCAGTCGCTGCTCGCGACTCGCATCCGCACCCGCGACCTGATGCACGTGGCGCCGTACGTCGCCCGGCTCACCCCCCAGCTGCTCAGCGTCGAGGCCTGGGGTGGCGCGACGTACGACGTGGCGTTGCGGTTCCTGGCCGAGGACCCGTGGGACCGGCTCGCCCAGCTCCGCGAGGCGATGCCGAACCTGCCGCTGCAGATGCTCCTGCGCGGGCGCAACACCGTGGGCTACACGCCATACCCGACCGCGGTCACGGACGCGTTCGTCACGGAGGCGGCCGCCACCGGCATCGACATCTTCCGCATCTTCGACGCGCTCAACGACGTCAACCAGATGCGCCCGGCGATCGACGCCGTCCGGGCCACCGGGACCGCCGTCGCCGAGGTCGCCCTCTGCTACACCGGCGACCTGACCAACCCGGGCGAGAAGCTGTACACGCTCGACTACTACCTGCGCCTCGCCGACCAGATCGCCGAGGCCGGGGCACACATCATCGCCATCAAGGACATGGCCGGCCTGCTGCGCGCGCCGGCAGCCCGCACCCTGGTCACGGCCCTGCGCGAACGGTTCGACCAGCCGGTGCACCTGCACACCCACGACACCCCGGGTGGCCAGCTCGGCACCCTCCTCGCCGCGATCGACGCCGGCGTCGACGCGGTCGACGTCGCGAGCGCCTCGATGTCCGGCACCACCAGCCAGCCCGCCATGTCGGCGCTCATCGCGGCGACCGACGGCACCCCGCGCGAGACGGGCCTCGACCTGCGCGCGGCCTGCGACCTCGAGCCCTACTGGGAGGCCGTCCGGCAGCTCTACTTCCCGTTCGAGTCCGGCCTGCCCTCCCCCACCGGCCGCGTCTACACGCACGAGATCCCCGGTGGGCAGCTCTCCAACCTGCGCCAGCAGGCCATCGCGCTCGGGCTCGGCGACCGGTTCGAGGCCGTCGAGGACACGTATGCCGCGGCCAACCGGATCCTCGGCAACATCGTCAAGGTCACCCCCAGCAGCAAGGTGGTCGGCGACCTCGCCCTCGCCCTGGTCGGCGCCAAGGCCGACCCGGACGACTTCGAGGCCAACCCCACGAAGTACGACATCCCCGACTCGGTGATCGGGTTCCTGTCCGGCGAGCTCGGCGACCCGCCCGGCGGCTGGCCCGAGCCGTTCCGCACCAAGGCGCTCGAGGGCCGCAACCCCAAGCCCCGGGTGTCGGACCTGTCGGACGAGGACGCCGAGGCGCTGCGCGCGGCTCCCCGCCAGACGCTCAACCGCCTGCTGTTCCCCGGGCCCACCAAGGACTTCGAGAAGTCCCGCGACTCCTACTCCGACCTCGCGGTGCTCGGCACCCGCGAGTTCCTGCACGGGATCGAGGTCGGCAACGAGCACGAGATCGACCTCGAACCGGGCAAGCGCCTGCTCATCGGCCTGCAGTCCGTCTCCGACGCCGACGAGCGCGGCCTGCGGACGGTGATGTTCACCATGGGCGGCCAGCTGCGGCCCGTCCAGGTGCGCGACGAGAAGGTCGCGGTCGACGTCAAGGCGGCGGAGAAGGCCGACCCGTCCGACAAGGGCCAGGTGGCCGCCCCGTTCGCCGGGGTCGTCAGCCTCCAGGTCGAGGAGGGGTCGGCCATCGAGGCCGGCGCCGTCGTCGCCACGATCGAGGCCATGAAGATGGAGGCCAACATCACCGCCCCGGTCGCGGGGACCGTCACGCGGCTCGCGATCGGCACCCAGCAGCAGGTCGAAGGTGGCGACCTCCTGCTCGTGCTCGGCTCCTGACCTGCGGATATCCCGTCAGCGGGTTACGGTCGAAGGGCACGGCGGTCAAGAAGCGGCCACCTCCCGTGCAAGTGAGATCGGTCGGCAGGCCAGGCCTGTCGTGCACAGCCGCCGGGCCCACCACCCGGCGTCACTCGATGACGAGGAGCGCAACATGGGGTTCACGGACAAGCTCGACAACACCAAGGACGACCTCGCCGGCAAGGCGAAGGAAGCCACCGGCAAGGCGACCGACAACGAGCGCCTCGAGGGCGAGGGCAAGGCCGACCAGGCCGAGGCCGATGTGAAGCAGGCCGGCGAGAAGGTCAAGGACGCCTTCAAGCACTGACCGACACGCACTGCGCGACACGTGCGCCACACGTGCGCGGCACGTGCGCGAAGCGGGGGTTGTTCGGCGAACCGGGAGATATTTCACCCGGTGTCGCCGAACAACCCCCGCTTCGTCGTGTCGGGACCAGGGCCGCGTATGGCGGGGCGCCTCGTTGGGGGCAGCGAAGGATCGGTGGTGGCCGGCCGCCTACCAGGAGCCGCCTGAGGAACCGCCGCCGCCACCGCCGGAGAACCCGCCCCCACCGGAGAAGCCGGACCCGCCGGAGCTGCCCGGGGTGCTGGTGAACGTCCCACCGGCGGTCGTCGCGAAGGAGTCCATGCCGTCGGCGATCCCGCCGAACGAGCTCATGTCCCCACCGAGGTACCACAGCGGTGGCGTCACGACGTGGCCCGCGGCTGCCGCGGCCTCGGCGACCTTCTCGAACGTCGAGGCCCACTGCGACGAGACGCCGAACACGATGGCGTAGGGCAGGTAGCGGCTGAACACGTCCTGCGCCTCCTCCCACTTGATCTGGGAGGCCTCGGCCGTGACGAGGTACTGCTTGAACCCTTCGGACTGCGCCAGCACCGCGCTGCCCTCGGCCGTGCGAGCCGCCATCCGTCGGCCGAGGAACAGCACGATGGCACCGGCCACCACCGCGCCCCCCACGAGGGCGATCCCGGGCGGCACCCCCAACCCGCTGCTGGCGCCCAGGCTCATCAACGGACCACCCAGCCAGATGCCCACGAACACGGGCACGAAGATCAGCAGCCCCCCGAGCGTGGTCCACGCGCCGCGCTGGGCCTGGGGCGAGCGGCGGAACCAGCCGCGGCGGACCACCTCGTCGTACATCAGCGACTGCACCCGCGTCAGGGTCGGCTTGAAGGTGTTCTTGAGGTCCGACAGGTCGCGCACCGGCGACGTCGCGAAGACACCGCCGAGCAGGGCCTCCTCGTACGGCAGCAGCGGCACGGTCGCCTGCTCGGCGGTCGGCGTCGTCCGGGTGAGCCGCCAGTCCTTGCTCTTGAACATCCCCGAGGTCATCGGCTCGATGGTCAGGTGGCCGCGCACGGCGAGGTCGACGAGGGTCGCGGACACGTCGACGGTGTTGGCCGTCTCGTCGATGACGGTGCCCACGAGGCCGGGGGTCACCCCCTGCGGCGGGGTGAACTGCACGGCCACGACCCGTTTCCCGGCCCGGACGACGGGGGCCTGCGCCGCACTGCCGGGGACAGAGCCCGCGCCCTGGGCACCCGTGGCGCCCGGGGCGAGGCCCGGCGTCAGGCCGGGGGTGAGCCCGGCGTACTGCTCGTCGCGGCCGCGCGTGTAGACGAGGGTGCCCATCAGGCCGGCTGCCAGCAGGGGCAGGGTGACCCCGGCGCCGAGGGCCAGCGCCCCGAGGGCCTTGGACGTCTGGGTCGTGATCACCCCACCATCGCTGGACACCTCACCCTGGTGCAGGACCGGCTCCAGCGACCCGAACCCGTCCAGCGGCAGCGACGCCAGGATCGAGACGCCCTGGCCGGGTTCGGCTCGAGCGGCGCTGAACTGCGCCGTCGCGCCCGGGGTGGCCTGGCAGCGGTCGGTGGAACCGAGCTCCCCCAGAAAGCACTCGGCGCGGTCGGCGGCTCCGGGTCCGGTCACCGAGGCGCTGACGTCCTCGTAGGTGCTGTCGTTCGCCGGCCCGACGAGGTTGTAGTAGAACTCGGCGTGGTCGTCGAACCCGTTGACGATCGAGGCGAGGTGGTAGCGCACGACATACCTCTGCGTCCCGGACACGGTCTGGTCCGGGTCGCCGACGCGGATCCGCACGGAGGTGCCGTCGGCGGCGTCGCTGACGGAGACGTCGGAGGGAGCGCCGGAGGGCGAGGACGCGCTGATGTCGCTGATGGGGTACTCGCGGTAGGTGTCCGTGCGGTCCTGGTACCCGGCGCGGACGGTGATGAAGCGCTCGATGCCGTGCCGGTCCTCGCCGGCGGGGAAGTGCCAGGTGATGTTCTCCGCGACGTCGACCGAACCGTCCTGGTTGACGGTGAAGTCCACGTGGAACTTCGTGGCGAGGTCGTCCGACGAGGCCGCGGACGCGGCGCCGCCGGAGAGGACCAGCGCAGCGAACCCGAGCGCCACCGCCCAGGCGGCCAGCACCCGGTACCGACCAGCCCCCCCGACCCGGCTCATACCTGTGGGCGCCCCTTCGCGCCCAGCGCACGCTGGGCCTCGCGGTTGTCCTGGCGCTCGCGCAGGGCGTGCCGCTTGTCGTACTGCCGCTTGCCCTTGGCCACGGCGATCTCGACCTTGGCGATGCCGTCCTTGAAGTACATCTGCAGCGGCACGATGGTGTGGCCGCTCTCGGAGGACTTGCGGGCGATCTTGGTGAGCTCGCTGCGGTGCAGCAGGAGCTTGCGGCGCCGGCGCGGGGTGTGGTTGGTCCACGTGCCCTGGACGTACTCAGGGATGTGCACGCCCTCGAGCCAGAGCTCGTCACCGCGCCACGCGGCATACCCGTCGATGAGCGAGGCCCGCCCCATCCGCAGGCTCTTCACCTCGGTGCCCATGAGGACCAGGCCTGCCTCGAAGGTGTCCTCGATGAGGTAGTCGTGGCGCGCCTTGCGGTTGCTCGCCACCACCTTGCGACCCTCGTCGTTGGCCTTGGGCATTGCCCCATCCCGTCTGTCGACACGTGCACGGTTCGTCGCCGGCCGGTCGTCGGTCAGCAGGTCAACGCTACCTGTTGGAGGGGGTGGGACGACGACGGGTTTGTCGGACCCGGGTCAGAGCCAGCGGCGCGGGTCCTTGGGGGTCCCGTCCTCGTAGGTCTCGAAGTGCAGGTGGCAGCCGGTCGACGAACCGGTCGTCCCGACGTAGCCGATGACCTGGCCGCGCGAGACGTGACCGGACCGCACTGCGTAGCGCTCCATGTGGTTGTACGTGGTGACGAGGTCGACGCCGCGCAGGACGCCGTGGTCGACCATGATGCGGTTGCCGTAGCCGCCGCCCCAGCCGGCCGAGATGATCTGGCCGTCGGCCGCCGCGCGGATCGGCGACCCGCAGTTGGCCGCGTAGTCACGACCGGCGTGCAGGCGCCAATAGTGCAGGATCGGGTGGAACCGCATCCCGAACTCCGAGGAGATGGGCGCGGGCGACGGGGCGCTGAGGAAGCCGCCGGAGCTCGGCATGGACGGCAGCGTCGACCTCGGTATGGGGCGGTGCGCCTTGCGTGCGGCGGCCCGGGCACGCGCCTCCGCCGCGGCGCGGCGCGCAGCCGCGGCCTTGGCGGCCTTGGCGCGGGCGACCAGGACGGCCTTGAGCCGGGCCTGCTCCTTCTCGGCCGCGGCGAGCTTGGCCTTCTCCGCACCCTTCTTGGCCTCGAGGGCCCTGGACTGCGCCGCCTGCTGGACGGCGAGGGCGTCGAGCTTCGCCTTCGCGGCGGCCGCGGTGGCGCGGGCCTGCGTCGCGCGGGCGAGGGCGACCTCGGCGGCCTTCTTCGCCGCGGCGACCTGCGCCCGCAGCGCCGCGATGTGGGCTTCCTGCGCCCGCGCAGCGGCCTGGGCCGTGGCGAGCCTGGTGATGGACTGGTTCTGCACGTCCATCACCGTGTCGGTGAGGGCGATGCGGTTGGCGAAGTCCTCCGGGGTCGTCGCGCTCAGCGCGACGGACAGCTGGCCCATCCCCTGGTCCTGGTAGAGCTGGGAGGCGAAGCGGGCGACCCGGGTGCGGGTGGCGGACAGGTCCTTGCGCGTGCCGGCCAGCTGGTCGACCGCGCGCGCCTGGTTGGCCTCGGCGACCCCGAGGGCCACGGCCATCTCGTCGTTGTGGGCGTCCGCCGCGGACTGCTGGGCGGTGGCCTTGTCGAGCACGGCCTGGGCGGCCGGCAGAGCGGCCCGGGTGCGCTCCAGTGCGAGGTAGGCGTCGCGCAGGTCCGCGGAGGTGTCCTCGAGCTGGCCCTGCAGCGCGTCGACCTGCTTGTCGACCTTCTTCTTCGCCTTGTCGGGGTCGGTGGCTCCCGGGGCGCTCGCGCCCAGCCCCGTCGTCGCCGCGGTGACGGCTCCTGCTGTCGTCGTCGCGGTCGTTGCCGCGGCGAGGGACGGGGTCGCCAGGGCGACCGAGCAGACCGCGGCGAGGCCCAGGGCGGTGAGCCGGACGGGGTGCGTGGCGCGACGGCGCGGGGGGATGGCGCTCATAGGCCTCATTGGTAACACAGGGCACACCAGTTTCTCGGGATTGGCGGTCGATTCGTGCCTGTGAATCGACCGATCGGCCGAGTGGGCCACGTCGGCCGAGTGGCCAGGTCTGCCGGTTCACGGCGGCGGCCACCCGGGCCGGCCGCCGACGGTCGCGGACGAGCAGGGACGCGCCTCAGACGCGCAGGTACCGGCGCAACGTCGCCCACGAGGTGACGATCGCGATGATGAGCATGATCGCGGCCAGCGTCGGCGCGACGACCCAGACGTCTCCCGCTCCGACGATCGCCACGTCCGGGAGCTCGCGGGCCACGTAACCGGTGAGGTAGTGGATCGTCGCGTAGAGCAGGCCGACCGAGGCGCCCACCCCGACCAGGGTCGCGAGGACGATCTCCATGACGAACGGCAGCCGGATCGTGAGGTTGCTCGCCCCGACCAGCTTCATGATGCCGGTCTCTCTTCGGCGGGTGAACGCGGCCTGCCTGATCGTCGTCGCCATGAGCAGCACGGCGCAGATGATCATGATGAACGCCAGCCCCAACGACGCCACGGTCACGCCGTTCATCACCGTGAACAGCTTGTCCAGCGTCTTCTGCTGGTCCTGGACGCGCCCCACCCCCGGGGCGCCCTGGAAGGCGCTGACGACCACGTCGTACTTCGTCGGGTCGGACAGCTGGACGCGGTAGCTCTGCGGGATGTCCCCGACCCGGATGCTGCTGGCCAGCGGGCTGTTGCGGAACTGCTCCTGGAACCGGTCGTAGGCCTGCTGCTCGGACTCGAAGTAGACGTTCTTGACCAGGGGCTTCATCTGGTCGAGCTGGTCCTTGAGCGCGGTCCGCTGCTCGTCGGTCACTCCCCGGCCGGCGCAGTTGGGCTCGGCGGAGTCGTCACCGCACATGAAGATCGAGACCTGGATGCGGTCGTACCAGAAGCCCTTGAGGGTGTCGACCTCGCGCTGGAGCAGCAGCCCCAGCCCGAGGAGGTACAGCGAGACCGTGGTCACGAGCATGACCGAGACGGCGATCGAGAGGTTCCGGCGCAGGCCGGTCCAGATCTCGCTGAGCATGAACTGCAGTCGCATGGGGTGAGGTCTCCCGAAGTCCGTGGCGTGCGGTCAGCGACCGCTGCCGTAGACGCCCTTGTTCTCGTCGCGGATGATGTGGCCGTTCTTCAGCTCGACGACGCGCTTGCGCAGCTGGTCGACGATGTCGTCGTCGTGCGTGGCCATGACGATCGTCGTGCCGGTCCGGTTGATCCGGTCGAGCAGGCGGACGATGTCGAGGCTGGTCGTCGGGTCGAGGTTTCCCGTGGGCTCGTCGCAGAGCAGGATCGGCGGCTTGTTGACGAACGCGCGCGCGATGGCGACGCGCTGCTGCTCACCACCGGAGAGCTCGTGCGGCAGCCGCTTCTCCTTGCCGTCGAGCCCGACCATCTCCAGCGTCTCGGGGACCACCTGGCGGATCGCGTGCCGGGACCGTCCCAGGACCTGCAGCGCGAAGGCCACGTTCTGGTAGACCGTCTTGTTGGGCAGCAGGCGGAAGTCCTGGAAGACCGTCCCGATCTCGCGGCGCAGGCGCGGCACCTTGCGCTGCGGCAGGCGCCCGACCTCCTGGCCCGCGACGAGGACGGCACCCTGGGTGACGCCCTCCTCCTTGAGGACCAAGCGCAGGAGCGTGGACTTGCCCGAGCCGGAGGACCCGACGACGAAGACGAACTCGCCTCGCTCGATCTCGAGGCTGATGTCGCTCAGCGCCGGTCGGCTGGACCGGGGATAGACCTTGCTGACGTTCTCGAAACGGATCATGCGCGGGACGTGAGCCTTACCGGGGGGCTGGATGGGACGGCATACCTGTCACGCGCGGGCGTCCACGCACGACGCACCCGAGGATAGGTCGCGCGCCGGCGTATGCCGCGCAGCAGCGCCCGCTCGGCGTGGCAGCCCAGGGTCAGCCCAGGGTCAGCCCAGGGTCAGCCCAGGCTCAGCCCAGGGCAGCCCGAGGTGTCCTCGTCGCCGTCACGGCGGTGGGGAGGACTACTCGGCGAGCTTCTGCTGCTCCTTGCGCCAGCGCACGCCCGCCTCGATGAAGCCGTCGATGTCGCCGTCGAACACCGAGGACGGGTTGCCGACCTCGAACTCGGTCCGCAGGTCCTTGACCATCTGGTACGGCTGCAGCACGTAGGACCGCATCTGGTCGCCCCAGCTGGCCTTGACGTCGCCGGCCATCTCCTTGCGCTCGGCGGCCTCCTCGGCCTGGCGCTGCAGCAGCAGGCGGGACTGGAGCACGCGCAGGGCGGCGGCGCGGTTCTGGATCTGCGACTTCTCGTTCTGCATCGACACGACGATCCCGGTGGGGATGTGGGTCATGCGGACCGCCGAGTCGGTCGTGTTGACGCTCTGGCCGCCGGGGCCGCTGGAGCGGAAGACGTCGACCTTGATCTCGTTCTCGGGGATCTCGATGGAGTCGGTCTGCTCGATGAGGGGGATGACCTCGACCGCGGCGAAGCTCGTCTGGCGACGGCCCTGGTTGTCGAACGGGCTGATCCGGACCAGGCGGTGCGTCCCGGCCTCGACCGAGAGGTTGCCGAACGCGTAGGGCACGTTGATCTCGAAGGTGGCGGACTTGAGCCCGGCCTCCTCGGCGTAGGACGTGTCCATCACCTGTGCGGGGTAGTTGTGGCGCTCGGCCCATCGCAGGTACATGCGCATGAGCATCTCGGCGAAGTCGGCGGCGTCGACGCCACCCGCTCCGGCGCGGATGGTGATGACCGCGGCGCGCTCGTCGTACTCCCCCGACAGCAGCGTGCGGACCTCGAGCTCGCCGACCGCCTTCTGCAGCGAGACGAGCTCACGCTCGGCCTCCGCCATCGTGTCGGCGTCGCCGCCGTCCTCGGTGCCCATCTCGACGAGGACCTCGAGGTCGTCGATGCGCGAGTCCATGCTCTTGACGCGCTCGAGCTCGGAGTTGGCCCGGCTGAGGGCGGAGGTCACGACCTGCGCGGCGTCGGGGTCGTCCCAGAGGTCCGGCGCGGAGGCCTTGGCCTCGAGGTCGGTGATCTGCTCCTGCAGCGATGCCAGGTCGGTCACCTCACGCACGGAGTCCATGGTGGTGCGGAGGTTCTTGATCTCTTGCTGGAAGTCGACGGCCACGAAGACCAACTCTATGGCACCGGCCGCACCGCGCCGACCGCCCCGCTCCGACACGACATTGGGTGCCCAGACGGTCGGAGTTCCGACCGTCTGGGCACCCAAAGCGAGAAGGGGGCAGGCAGCCGCGGTCAGACGACCAGGCCCAGGAGCAGGACGAACACCAGGCCGGACACCGAGAGCACGGTCTCCATCAGCGACCAGGACTTGATCGTCTGGCCGACGCTGAGGCCGAAGTACTCCTTGACCAGCCAGAAGCCGGCGTCGTTGACGTGGGAGAAGAACACCGAGCCGGCGCCGATGGCCAGCACGAGCAGCGACACCTCGGAGGTGCTCATGCCGGCGGCCAGGGGCGCGAGGATCCCTGAGGCGGTGACCGTGGCGACGGTCGCCGAGCCCGTCGCGAGGCGGATGAGCACCGCGACGATCCAGGCGAGCAGGAGCACGGACAGGCCGCTGTTCTGCACCCAGTCGGCGACGAGGTTGCCGATGCCGGTGTCGACGAGGGTCTGTTTGAAGCCACCGCCGGCGGCGACGATCAGCAGGATGCCGGCGATGGGCGGCAGCGACTTCTCGAGCGAGGTCGAGAGCTCCTTGGTGCCCATGCCGGCGCCGCGGCCGAGGGTGAACATGCCGACGATGACGGCGATGAGCAGCGCGACGAGCGGGGTGCCGACGAAGTCGAGCACGGTGCGGACCGGGTTGTCGTCGGCGGCGATGAAGATGTCGGCGAGCGCCTTGCCCATCATCAGGACCACCGGGGTGAGGACGGCGAACAAGGTGACGGCGAAGGTCGGTCGCTGCAGGCGCTGCTCCCGGTCGTCGGCGGTGTCGAACATCTCCGGGGCGGGGACGTCCACCCAGCGGCCGGCGAACCGGGCGAAGAGCGGGCCGGCGATCGCGACCGTAGGCAGGGCGACCAGCACACCGAAGGCCAGGGTGATCCCGAGGTTGGCCTTGAGGGCGTCGATCGCCACCAGCGGACCGGGGTGCGGCGGCACGAGGCCGTGCATGGCGGACAGGCCCGCGAGGGCCGGGATGCCGACCTTGATGACCGACAGGCCGGAGCGGCGGGCCACCAGGAAGATCACGGGCATCAGCAGGACGAGGCCGATCTCGAAGAACATCGGCAGGCCGATCAGCGCACCGACCCCGGCCATCGCCCACGGGAGCGAACGAGCCGAGGAGCGCCCCACGATGGTGTCGACGATCTCGTCCGCTCCCCCGGAGTCGGCGAGCAGCTTGCCGAACATCGCGCCCAGCGCGATCAGGGTGCCGACACTGGCCGCGGTCGAGCCGAAGCCCTTGGTGAAGCTGGCGACGACATCGGCCATCGCGACACCGGCGATGGCGCCGACCGTCAGCGAGCCGAGGGTCAGGCCGAGGAAGGGGTGGAGCTTGAACTTCGTGATCAGGACGACGATCACGGCGATCCCGATCAGGGCCGCCGGGACCAGGCGCGCAGCCGGGATGTCCGGGACGTCGGCCGCAGCCAGGGCCGGCTGCAGGAACGTGAACAGGTCAGTGGTCATGCGAGCGACGCACCTTTCGTGGCGAGGACGTCGAGCGACTGCTCGACGAGGATGTCGACGGGTTGGGCGACGTCGAGGGCCTGGCCGATCTCGTCGGCCTGGAGGGGTTCGAGGGTGTCGAACTGCGAGTCGATGAGGGCCGCCGGCATGAAGTGCCCCGGACGGCCGGCCACCCGCGCGGCGAGGACGTCGCGGTCACCGTGGAGGTGGACGAAGACGGTCTGCGGGGCGACCGACGTGAGGATGTCGCGGTAGGCCCGCTTGAGCGCCGAGCAGCTGGCGACCCCGCCGGTGGCGGCGTGCTCGCCCAGCCAGGCGGCGATGGTCTGGAGCCACGGCTCGCGGTCGGAGTCGTCGAGCGGGATCCCGGCGGCCATCTTGGCGATGTTCTCCGGCGGGTGGAAGTCGTCGGCGTCCGCGAACGGGACCCGCAGCCGCTGCGCGAGGGCTGCGCCCACGGTCGTCTTCCCGGAGCCGGACACCCCCATCATCACGACGAGGGGTGGTCTGGTGGGGCTGGTCATGTCCGCGACTCCTTTGTCCGGTGAGCAGGTTCGTGCGTGGGGGTGCAGGACCTCGGCATCGAGGCTTCCGTCCACCAGAGTCCATGATCAGATCAGTTTTGACAAGACTTCAGGCTCAACAAATCTTATTTATTGGCGTTCAGTGTTCGTGTCGTCCTCTTCTGGCACGCTGGCCCCATGCCTCCCACCGACGGCCCGCCCACCCCGGGAGCCGGCCTGCACGCCAACGTCCTCGACGCCCTCGGGCAGGAGATCGTCTCCGGCACCACGCCGGTGGGCGCCGTGGTGCGGATCGACCAGCTCGACGAGCGCTTCGGGGTGTCCCGCTCGGTGGTGCGGGAGGCGGTCCGCGTGCTCTCCTCGATGGGCCTGGTCGAGACCCGGCGCCGCCTCGGGGTCCGCGTCCGGCCGCGCACCCAGTGGAACGTCTTCGACCCCCGGGTCATCCGCTGGCGCCTCGACGGCCCGGACCGTGAGCACCAGCTGCTCTCACTCGGCGAGCTGAGGCGTGGCTTCGAGCCCGTGGCGGCCGAGCTCGCCGCCGACCGGGCCACCCCCGAGCAGTGCGGCGCCATGGTGGGCGCCGTCATGCGGATGACCGTGCACGCCAAGTCCGGCGACCTCGAGGCCTACCTGCAGGCCGACCAGGTCTTCCACACGACGATGCTCGAGGCGTCCGGCAACGAGATGCTCGCGGCCCTGTCGAACGTCGTCTCCGAGGTGCTCTCGGGGCGGACCCACCACCAGCTCATGCCGGCCCGGCCCAACCCGGTGGCCATCCGACTGCACGGCGACGTCGCCCAGGCCATCGGCTCCGGCGACGGACGGGCCGCCGCCGAGGCGATGACGGCGATCATCACCGAGGCGAGCGAGGCGGTGCGCAGGACCGCGGCGGCTCCCGAGGGAACCGCCGCGGACTGAGGCCCCGGCGGTGGGTCAGAGGGCGCAGGTGTTGACGACGTCCTCGCCGGCCGGGCGACGGACGAGCCCGTCGGCGGGCGGCGCCATACCGCGCCCCACCCAGGCGGTCAGCACGTCGAACGCGCTGCGCGCACAGGGAAGCAGGGGGCGCAGCCGGTCCGGGTAGGCCGAGTAGAGCCCGTCGGTGTGCGTCCCGTCCTCGACCCGGTAGTAGCGGTGCAGGGCTCCTGAGCCGGCCCGGTCGACCAGGGTGTCGTAGACGTCGGAGTCGGTGGCCGCGGGGAGCAGCGTGTCGAGGGTTCCGTGGATCGTGATCATCGGCTTGCCGATCTTCCCCGTGAGCGACACCGACCTCACCGCGTCCTTCACCGCCTCAGGCCGCGAGGCGTAGTCGTAGTCGGCGTCGCAGCTCGGGGTCCCGCTGGCGCAGAACGGCACGCCGGCGTCGAGGGCGCCGTCCCACGTGGGGTCGAACTCCTCGCGGTAGATGCGCTGGGTGAGGTCCCAGTAGTAGGCGTGGTGGAACGGCCACAGGAACTCCGACCCCGGGGCGAACCCGGCAGCGATCATCGCGTCGTGGGCAGCGGGGTCGCCGGTGGTGGCGTACCTGGGGTAGTTCTTCAGCGCAGTCGGCAAGTACGTCAGGAGGTTCGGCCCCTCGGCGCGGAAGAGGGTGCCCTCCCAGTCCACCCCGCCGTCGTAGAGGTCGGGTCGGTTCTCGAGCTGCCAGCGCGTGAGGTAGCCACCGTTGGAGATGCCGACCATCCAGGTGCGCTTCGGGGACTTCGCGTAGACCTTCCTCAGGGTCGACTTCGCCGCCACCGCGAGCTGGGTGACGCGGGAGTTCCACTCGCGGATCGAGCCACCGGGGGCGCTGTCGTCCCGGTAGAACGCCGCACCGGTGTTGCCCTTGTCTGTGGACGCGAACGCGTAGCCCTTGCTCAGCACCCAGTCGCTGATGATGAAGTCGTTCGCGTACTGCGCCCGCGTGCCCGGCGCCCCGCTGACGACCAGGCCCCCGTTCCAGTGGTCGGGGAGCCGGAGCACGAACTGCGAGTCGTGGTTCCAGCCGTTGTTGGTGTTCGTCGTCGAGGTGTCCGGGAAGTAGCCGTCGACCTGGATGCCGGGGACACCCGCCGGGTTCACGGTGCCGGCGGCGTTCAGGCCGGCCCAGTCGTTCGGGTTCGTGTGCCCGGACGCGACCGTCCCGGCCGTGGTGAGGTCGTCGAGGCAGGCCACCTTCTGGGCCTGGGCCCCCGGGACCGCGACCTTGGACTGGCGGGCACAGTGCCCGCCCTGCGGCTTGTCCGCCGAGGCGGGAGCGGCGGTGGCCAGTCCGCCCAGCAGGGCGAGGGTGGCAGTGGTGGCGAGGGCGGCGATCCGCCGGCGTGACGTCGTTGTCGGGCGCATGCCCGTCATGCTTCGCCCGGCGTCGTGCCTGCTCAATGTGGGTCAGTCACACAAACCACCCGTATGCCGTGTGCGCCCGGTGCCCCGTCCGCCGGCCCCGCCGGGCGCCGCGCCCGCCGGGCCCGCCCGGCGCCGCGCTCGGCACCGCCGGGACGGGCATCGCCGGAGGAATGGTGGGAGGCGGCGGGGGCTAGGACTCGCCGCGGGCCTGCGCCAGCAGGAGGTCGCGCGTGACCTCCATGTGACCGCGGTGCTGCGACAGCTCCTCGTACACGTGGAAGAGCACCCCGCCCTGGGTGGTGGCGTACCAGTCCTGGCGGCCCGTCGTCGGGTTCACCGGGGGCGCCTGCGGGTTCGTCCGGGCCACCCACCCCCGCAGGGACGTGCGCATCCGGTCGACGTCTGCCGCGAGGTCGGTCACGGCGCCGACCGCCAGGAACTCTGCCTCACGGTCGCGGGGCACGATCTGGCCGAGGTTGACCGTGGACGCCCAGCGCGCGACCACACCGAGGCAGTGCGTGAGGATCGCGAAGGGGCTGTTGGCGCCGGGGATGTCCGGTCGGGTGTTGGCCAGGTCGTCCCCGAGGTCGAGGACGAGGTCGCGCATGCCGAGCAGGGCTTCGTCGCAGAACCGCAGGTAGGTCTCGGTGTCGATCACGTCAGGACTCCGTCGGGCCCGGGCCGTCCTCGAGCAACCGCCGGAACCCGGCTTCGTCGAGGATGGGCCGCCCGAGCTCGCGCGCCTTGTCCTCCTTCGACCCGGCGTTCTCACCGACGACGACGTAGTCGGTCTTCTTGGAGACCGACCCCGAGGCCTTGCCGCCGCGGGTCAGGATCGCCTCCTTCGCCTCGTCGCGCGAGAACCCCTCCAGCGACCCCGTGACGACGATGGTCAGCCCGGCGAGGGTCTGCTCCACCGACTCGTCGCGCTCGTCCTGCATGCGGACGCCGTCGGCGGCCCACTGCTCGACGATGCGCACGTGCCAGTCGTTGCCGGGCGCGTCGAACCACTCGCGCACGGCCTCGGCGATCACTCCGCCGACGCCCTCCACGGCGGCGAGCTCCTCGAGGCTGGCTGCCCGGATCTTGTCCATGGAGGCAAAGTGCTGGGCGAGGGCGCGCGCCGCCGTCGGCCCCACGTGGCGGATCGACAGGGCGACGATGACCCGCCACAACGGTTGGTCCTTCACCTGCTGGAGGTTCTCGACCAGTCGACGACCGTTGGCCGACAGGATCCGCCCGTCGACGACCTCGTCCTCGGGATCGGTCTTCCTCGCCGCACGGGTGAACAGGGGAACCTGTGCGATCTCCTTCTCCCCCAACGAGAACAACCCCGACTCGTCCTCCAGCACGCCTGACTCGAGCAGGGCGATCGAGCCCTCCCAGCCCAGCGACTCGATGTCGAAGGCACCGCGTCCGGCCAGCCCGTTGAGCCGCTCGCGCAGCTGGTGCGGACAGGTCCGGGCGTTGGGGCACCGGATGTCCTTGTCGCCCTCCTTCTCCGGCTTGAGGGCGGTGCCGCACGAGGGGCAGTGCGTCGGCATGACGAACTCGCGCTCGGTGCCGTCGCGCAGCTCCACCACCGGGCCGAGGATCTCGGGGATCACGTCACCGGCCTTGCGCAGCACGACGGTGTCGCCGATGAGCACGCCCTTGCGCCGCACCTCGTCGCCGTTGTGCAGGGTCGCCCGCTCCACGGTCGAGCCGGCGACGAGCACCGGCTCCATCACGCCGAACGGGGTGACCCGGCCCGTGCGGCCGACGCCGACCTGGATGTCGAGCAGCTTGGTGTTGACCTCCTCCGGCGGGTACTTGTAGGCGATCGCCCAGCGCGGCGCCCGCGAGGTGGACCCGAGCTGGCGCTGGACGCTCACCTCGTCGACCTTGACGACGATGCCGTCGAGCTCGTGCTCGACGCTGTGCCGCTGCTCGCCGAAGTGCACGACGAACGCCTGCACGTCCTCGATGGTGTCGACGACCTTGTAGTGGCTCGAGATCGGCAGCCCCCACTCGCGCAGCAGCTCGTAGGCCTGCGACTGCCGGGTCAGCTCGAGGCCCTCACGGAAGCCGATGCCGTGGACGAGCATGTGCAGCGGGCGGCTCGCGGTGACGCGCGGGTCCTTCTGCCGCAACGACCCCGCCGCGGAGTTGCGGGGGTTGGCGAAGGGCGGCTTGCCCGCCTCGACCAGCGAGGCGTTGAGGTCCGCGAACCCCTCGATCGGGAAGAAGACCTCCCCCCTGATCTCGACCCTCGCCGGGTGGTCGGTGCCCGCCAGCTGGTGGGGTATGCCGTCGATCGTCCGGACGTTGTTGGTCACGTCCTCCCCCGTGCGGCCGTCCCCACGGGTGAGCGCACGGACGAGGCGGCCCTTCTCGTAGAGCAGGTTGACGGCGAGGCCGTCGATCTTCAGCTCGCACAGGTAGTGGAAGTCCGTGGTCCCCGAGTCCCGCGTGACCCGGGCCGCCCACGCGGCGAGCTCCTCCGGGGAGAAGCAGTTGTCGAGCGACAGCATGCGCTCGAGGTGGTCGACGGCCTGGAAGTCGGTGCTGAACACCGCTCCCCCGACCTGCTGGGTCGGGCTCTCGGGCGTGCGCAGCTCCGGGTGCTCGTCCTCGAGCTCGTTGAGCCGGCGGATCAACGCGTCGTAGTCCCCGTCGCTGATCGTCGGTGCGTCCTTGACGTGGTATGCGAACTGGGCCGCGCTGGCCTGCTCCGCGAGGTCGGCCCACTCGTGACGGGCCTGGTCCGGGACGCTGGTCGAGACGATCTCACTCACGGGGGTCATCCTGCCGCACCCCACCGACGGTGGGGAGGACGGACGCGGCACTCCCGGGACGGCTCCGACGTTCCCCGGGTGGCCGCGCCCGCGGCCGACGCCTGCGCTCGACCCCCGGGCACGCGCCATACGACGGCGTGGTCCCCCGGCCCCGTGGCCAAACCCGGTCGGAGCCGCAAGGATGAGTGGACCAGTTCCCCGACGATGCGGAGCCCAGATGACGAACCTCGCGACCAACCTGGTCACCACGGCGCGCAAGACGCCCGACCAGGCAGCCATCAAGTTCAGGGGCAACGACCTGAGCTACGCCCACCTGCACGCCATGGCGGCCAAGGTGGCCGGATCGCTGCGCGCCGCAGGGGTCGAGCCGGGCGACCGGGTGGCGATCATCCTGCCGAACGTCCCGGCGTTCCCCGTCGTCTTCTTCGGGTCGCTGCTCGCGGGGGCGATCGTCGTGCCGATGAACCCGCTGCTCAAGGCCGGCGAGATCGACTTCTTCTTCAGCAACTCCGGCGCCAAGGTCGCCTTCGTCTGGCCGGACTTCGTCGCCGAGGCCACGGAGGGCGCGAAGAACTCGGGCACCCGCATCGTCCAGTGCGGGCCGCTCGGCCCGGACGAGGGCGCCCTCGAGGACGGCGAACCCATCGCCGAGCCGACTGAGCGCGACGACGACTACACCGCGATCGTGCTCTACACCTCGGGCACCACCGGCCGCCCGAAGGGTGCCGAGCTCACGCACAGGAACATCCACCTCAACGCCTACCGCAGTGCGGTCGACATCCAGGAGACGACGAACGACGACGTGGTGATGGGCTGCCTGCCCCTGTTCCACGTGTTCGGGCTGGTCGTCGGGCTCAACGCCGCGGTCATCGCCGGCGCTGCGCTCGCCCTGATCCCGCGGTTCGACCCCGCTGAGGCCATCAAGGTCATCAACGACGAGAAGGTCACGATCATGATGGGCGTGCCCACCATGTATGCCGCGATCCTCAACCACCCCGACTCCGACGCCATGGACGCCACGTCGCTGCGGACCTGCTGCTCCGGTGGTTCGGCGATGCCGCACGAGGTGATGAAGGCGTTCGAGGACAAGTTCGGCTGCGTCATCCTCGAGGGTTACGGGCTGTCCGAGACCTCTCCCGTCGCGTCGTTCAACATGCCCACGCGGGAGCGCAAGCCCGGCACCATCGGGGTCGCGATCCCCGGCTGCGAGATGAAGCTCGTCGACCTCGAGGGCAACGACGTCCCGGCCGGTGACGGCGTCGGCGAGATCGCCATCCGTGGCGACAACGTCATGAAGGGCTACTGGCGCAACCCCGAGGCGACGGCCGAGGCCATCCCTGACGGTTGGTTCCGGACCGGGGACCTGGCGACCATGGACGACGAGGGCTACTTCACGATCGTCGACCGCAAGAAGGACATGATCCTGCGCGGTGGCATGAACGTGTACCCGCGTGAGGTCGAGGAGGTCCTGTACGAGCACCCCGACGTCCTCGAGGCCGCCGTCGTGGCCGTGCCCGACGACCTGCTCGGCGAGGACGTGGGGGCAGCGGTCGCGCTCAAGCCGGGTGCGACGGCGACGCTCGAGGACGTGCAGGCGTTCGTGAAGTCGAAGATCGCGGCCTACAAGTACCCGCGCCACATCTGGGCCGTCGACGAGCTGCCGAAGGGACCGACCGGCAAGATCCTGCGCCGCGAGGTCAGCAAGCCCTCGGCCTGAGGCGGCCGAAAGCCCTGGCCCTGGCCCTGGGGCCTAGGGCCTCAGGCCGGTGTCCCGCCCGGTGCCCGACGGCGCCGGGCGGGCAGGCCGATGACCACGGCCGACACCAGGACGATGACGGCACCGAGCAGCTGCGGCCACGCGAGGTGCTCGTCCAGGACGAGGACGCCGAGCACGACCGAGACGACCGGGATCAGGTAGGTCACCGTCGTGCTCACGGTCGCCCCCGCACCACGCACCACGTCGAACTGGAGCATGTACGCGAGCCCGGTGCCCACGACGCCGAGCACCAGCACGCACAGGAGCGGGGTGAGCCAGCCACCCCCGGAGGGGTCGGCGTGGCCGCTCCACGGCGCGGCATACGTGTCGCGGTGCAGCGCCCACCAGACGAGGAGCACGGGCGCCATGAGGACCGAGCCCACCACGAGCAGGGCGGTCGGCATGGACAGCCCGCCCAGGTCGGCGTTGCCGAGGAACCGGCGGTTGTAGGTCCAGCCCAGGCCGTAGCAGGCACCGGCCACGAGGGTCATGCCGAAGCCGAGCAGGTCGGGGCGGCCGGACGACTCCCACGGCTGGGTGATCACCACCACCCCGGCGAACCCGATGAGCACGGCCGCGAGCTTGCGCGGGGACAGCCGGTCGCTCGGGAGCAGGAGCAACGCGAAGAACAGAGCGGCGATCGGTGTCGTCGCGTTGCCGATGCCGGCGAGCGCGCTCGACACCCGCTCCTCCCCCAGCGCGAACAGGCTGAACGGCATCGCCGTGAGGAAGATGCCCGAGACCGTCAGGTGCGCCCACGTGCGCGGCTCGCGCGGGAGCCGCCCGCCGGTGACCGCGAGCAGCACCACGAGGGTGAGCGTGCCGGCGTAGATCCGCAGCCCCGAGATCTGCAGGGGCGCCATGGTGCGCAGCCCCACCTTCATGAGGAGGAAGCTCGATCCCCAGATCAGCGCGAGCATGAGGTACTTCGCCTGCCACGGGACCCGCGTCGTCGACCGCCCGGCAGTCGGGGTCGACGGGGTGCCGGCGTCCGCGACGGTCGTCGGGACGGCGGGGGTGTTCGTCGTGCTGCTCATCGGTGTCAGCCCTCAGCTCGTTCGGTCCACTCGGCAGCCACCTCGACCGCCTTCCGTTGAACGCCCCAGGCCCCCTGGGGTGTGAGCCCGGCCAGCCCGCAGGTCGGAGTGGCGACCAGGTCGGCCAGTCCCTTCGGGGACAACCCCGCGTCCGACCAGCCGCGCTCGACGAGGCCCGCAGCGGTCTTGCTCGTGCTCGAACCGTCCGTGGCCAGGCACCCCGCCCACAGCGCGACCCCCTGTTCGGTGGTCGCCGCGATCGACTCCCACCGTTGCGGCGTCAGGTCGGTCACGTCGAGCGCGACGGCACCGACACCGGTGGCCCGCAGGAGCGGCAGCGGTATGGCGCGGTCGCAGCAGTGCACGACCGTGGCCTGGCCGCCGGCGGCCTCGAGGACCTCGGAGAGACCGTTCCTCGCCCGCTGCGGGTCCACGGGTCGCAGGTGGCCGTAGCCGGAGGCGGTGGGCAGGTGGCCGGCGAGGACGGCCGGCAGGGAGGGTTCGTCCACCTGCAGCACCAGGCGGGCGCCGGGGACGAGTCGTTGCACGGTGTCGAGGTGGAGACGGATCCCCTCAGCCAGCGAACCCGTGAGGTCACGGACCGCGCCGGGGTCGACCAGCACCTTCTCGCCGCGGGTCAGCTCGAGGTTGGCGGCCAGGGTCCACGGACCGGTGCACTGGAGCTTGAGCTCCCCCTCCCAGCCGTCGAAGGCCTCGGCCAGCTCGTCGAGGTCCTCGCGAAGGAATGCGCCCGTGCGGGACGCGTCGTGACCGGGTCGCTCGACGAGGCGCCAGCCGGCCGGCTGCAGGTCGACGTGCAGGTCGACGAGCAGGCCAGCGGCTCGTCCGACCATGTCGGCGCCGGGTCCGCGGGCCGGCAGCTCCGGGAGGTACGGGATGTGGTCGTCGACGGCGAGGATCTCGCGGACCCCGCGGAGGGCCTCGCGGATGTCGGTGCCGGGAAGGGAGCCGATACCGGTTGCGCGAGCCACGGCCCCGACTCTAGACCGCATCGGTGACACCTCCTGACCACGTCGGTCGGGCCTGCCCCTCGCTCGCCGCTTTGGGTGCCCGGACGGTCGGAATTCCGACCGTCCGGGCACCCAAAGCGGGGCAAGGGAAGGCGGTCAGCGGGTGTCGTGCTCGGCCTGCAGCCGCTTCGGTGCCACCTGTCGCCAGGCGTCCTCGACGACCGCTTCGACCCGGTCCCAGTTGATGTCGTCGACGTCCAGGCGGACCCCGACCCATCCGCGGCTGCCGACGTACGGCGGCCGGAAGTAGCGCTCCGGCTCTGCTGCGACCAGGGCCCCCTGGACCCCCTCCGGCGCCGCCGCCCAGAACCCCACCCGGTCGTCGTGGTGGCGCTGGGAGGTCATGACGAACATCTTCTTCCCACCCGCGAACCAGCAGGGCTCACCGTGGGACGCCCGCTCCTGCGTGGCAGGGAACGCCAGGCACAGCGCCCGGACCCGGGCCAGCGGTGTGCCCTCGAGGATCTCCCGCCCGGGGAGCACCGCGCCGACGCCCGCACCGACGCCCCCGGCAGCGCTCGCGTCCGCACCCCCCTCCGGCGCCATACGCGTCAGCGCTCGAGCCAGCTCTGCGCGATGGTGGCCGAACCCACCACGCGCGTGCCCTCGTACAGCACCACGGACTGGCCGGGGGCCACCCCGCGCAGCCGCGAGCCGAGGCGGACCTCGACGTCCTCACCCGAGGCCCACGCCTCGGCAGGGACCTCCTCGCCGTGCGCACGCACCTGGGCGCCGACCGACACCACACCCTCGGGGGGTGCACCGCACCAGCGGGCGTGGTCGCCGCGGATCGCGTTGACCCCCAGGAGGTCTGCCGTGCCGATCGTGACGGTGTTGGTCGAGGCGTCCACCCCGACGACGTACCGCGGCTCGCCGTCCTGGCTGGACCGCGGCAGGCCCAGGCCTCGGCGTTGCCCGACGGTGTAGCCGTAGGAGCCCGCGTGCGCCCCCACGACCTCGCCGGAGGCCGCGTCGAGGATGTCGCCGGCCTGCTCCCCGAGGCGGGACGTGAGCCAGCCGCGCGTGTCGCCGTCGGCGATGAAGCAGATGTCGTGGGAGTCGGGCTTGGAGGCGATGTAGAACCCGCGCTCCCTTGCCTCCGAACGGATCTCGGGCTTCGCGGTGTCCCCGAGGGGGAAGAACGCGCGGGACAGCTGTTCGGCGTCGAGCACCCCCAGGACGTAGGACTGGTCCTTGGCCATGTCCACCGCGCGGTGCAGCTCGCGCTCGCCGCCGGGACTCTCCACGACCTGCGCGTAGTGACCCGTGGCCACGGCGTCGAAGCCCAGCGCCACGGCCTTGTCGAGCAGTGCCGAGAACTTGATCTTCTCGTTGCAGCGCAGGCACGGGTTCGGGGTGCGCCCTGCGGAGTACTCCGCGACGAAGTCCTCCATGACGTCCCGCTTGAACCGGGCAGCCATGTCCCAGACGTAGAAGGGGATGCCGAGCATGTCGGCCACCCGACGGGCGTCGCCGGCGTCCTCGATGGTGCAGCACCCGCGGGCCGACTCACGCAACGTGGCCGCGCTCTGCGAGAGCGCGAGGTGGACCCCCACGACCTCGTGACCGGCATCGAGCATCCGGGCGGCGGCGACGGCGGAGTCCACTCCCCCGGACATCGCGGCGACGACGCGCATCAGGCCGCCCCGCTGGCCCTGCGGGCCCGCTCGACGGCCGCCGGCAGCGCAGCCAGGACGGCGTCGACATCCGCATCGGTGGACGTGTGGCCGAGGGTGAGCCGCAACGCGCCCCGGGCCGAGCTCTCGGGGATGCCCATGGCGAGCAGGACGTGCGAGGGCTGGGGCACCCCGGCCTGGCACGCCGAACCCGTCGAGCACTCGACCCCCGCGGCGTCGAGCAGGTAGAGCAACGAGTCGCCCTCGCAGCCCGGCACGAGCAGGTGGGCGTTCCCGGGAAGCCGGCGCACGGTGTCGCCCGCCTCCCACGCGCCGGTGACCGTGATGTCGTACGGCAGCGCCTGCGCGGACGTGACCAGCCGGTCACGCAGGGCCGCGAGGCGGCCGGCCTCGGAGCCGAGGGCGGCCACGGACTCCTCGAGGGCGACGGCGAACGCACGGATGGCCGGCACGTCGAGCGTGCCGCTGCGGATCTGGCGCTCCTGGCCACCACCGAAGGACTGCGGGACGACCTTGGCGTCGCGCCGCACGACGAGGGCACCGATGCCCAGGGGGCCGCCGACCTTGTGTCCGGTCACGGTCATGAGGTCGACGCCCGAGGCGGTGAAGTCGACGGGGACGTGGCCGGCCGCCTGCACCGCGTCGGTGTGGAACGGGATCCCGAACTCGTGGGCCAGCGCCGCCAGCTCCGCCACCGGCTGGATCGTCCCGACCTCGTTGTTGGCCCACATCACCGTGACGAGCGCGACCGAGCCCGGGTCCTGCTCGATGGCCGCGCGCACCGCAGCGACCGTCACGACCCCGGAGGCGTCGGGGTCGACCCAGGTCGCCTTCGCGCCGTCGTGGGTCACGAGGTGGTCGACGCAGTCCAGCACCGCGTGGTGCTCGATGGCGCTGACGACGATGCGGATGCGGGCCGGGTCGGCGTCGCGCCGCGCCTCCCACGTCCCGGCGACCGCCAGGTTGTCGGACTCGGTGCCGCCGGAGGTGAAGACGACCTCGGACGGACGCGCTCCGAGGGCCTTCGCGATGCGCTCGCGCGACTCCTCCACGACGCGGCGCGCGAGGCGGCCGCTGGTGTGCAGCGACGACGCGTTGCCCGTGATGGCCAGCTGCTCGGTCATCGCCGCGACGGCCGACGGGAGCATCGGCGTGGTCGCGGCGTGGTCGAGGTAGGCGGGCACCTGCGAAGTTTACGCGTCAGGCGCTCAACCTTCAGTGCCAGTCTGGCGTTGGGTACGACAGCCGGGTCCACCACGGAGCCGGGGCGCACCAGGCCGTGGTCGACCCGGACGGGTCCGCGGGGGGGAGCTCGGGAGGGGAACGCATGAGGGCACGGGACGACGGGGCGTTCGAGTCCTTCGCCGCGCGCGTGACACCGCGCCTGCTCCGCACCGCCTGGCTGCTCACCGGCGACCCCACGCGCGCGGAGGACGCGGCCCAGGAGGCCCTGGTCCGGCTGTACGTCGTGTGGCCGCGCGTGCGTCACGACGAGCCGGAGGCCTACTGCCACCGGATCCTGCGCAACCACGTCGTCAGCACCTGGCGCAGGGAGCGACGCCTCGTGCTCGTCGAGGAGCCGCGCGAGCCCGCAGCCCGGACCGCGGCGACCACGGCGACCGACGGCTCCGGCGATCGGCTGGACCTCGTCCGCGCCCTCCAGCTGCTGCCGGCCCGCGAGCGCGAGGTCGTCGTCCTGCGCCACTACGCGGACCTGTCCGAGCGGACCGTGGCCGAGATGCTCGGGGTCAGCCTCGGCACCGTGAAGTCCTCCTCCTCCCGGGGCCTCGAACGCCTGCGGGTCCTCATCTCCGACAAGGGAGACGCCCATGTCCAGTGACCGCGACGCCCTCGACCTCCTGCGGAACGAGCCCGCGCCCCCGATGCACGTCGACCTCACCGAGGTGGTGGCCCTGGGACGCCGCCGCACCCGTCGCCGTGCCGCCGGCCTGGCCGTGGTCGGTGCCGCTGCCGCCGTGGCCGTCCTCGCGGTCGGGGCGAGCCTGCTGTCAGCCCCCGGCAACGACACCACCACCCCGGCGGCCACGAGCAGCACCGGACCGCGCGCCTCGGCACGGACGTCCGGCAGTGCTGCACAGACCGCCCCTTCGCTGTCGGGGCGCCGCACGCTGACGGTCGGTGATGCGGCATACACGATGTCGGTCGGCGACGAAGTGCTCACGATCGACGTGGTCCGGGGCGGTCACCGCGAGCGCAGCGTCGCCGGCCTGCTCGGCAGCGGCGGGACCTGGCGCGTCATCGACGGCACGGGTGGCCGGCAGGTGCTCACCGGGATCGTTCCCGGGGTCGCCGACGCCATCGAGCTGCTCCCGCCGACCGGGGAGAAGGTCCAGGAGCACACCGTCGCGCTCGCCAGGGGAAGGGACTTCACGGCGTTCGTCGTGACCTTCGCCCAGCCGCTCGACTCGTTGACCCCTGCCGTCGACGTGGGATGGGGCGCCAAGGGGACGCCGACCTCGTGGGTCCTCGGCACCGAGCCCGGGACGGCCAGCCTGGCCGTGACCATGGTGGGCGAGGGCACGGCCCCGCTCGCGCCCTACGACTTCACGCGGACCGGCCCGCCCGCCTCCGGGTCCCCGGGAAGCGTGGTCATCTCCGTCGACGTGCCCGACGCCAGGATCGGGAGAACCGCCGTGGCGACCCTCCAGGGCGACCTCACGGTGAAGGACCCCGCAGGACTGGTCGCCACCCTGGTCGGCAGGGACCCGGAGTCGTCCGTGGCCAGGGGGACCTTCCAGCTCACCGACGGCCGCACCTTCGCCTGGGGCGTGGCGCCGAGCCGCACCCGGGACGTGAGGCCGCACCTCGACGGCACGGCCACGGCGGGCAAGGCCGTCCTGGCGTCGATGATGGACACCTGGACCGCGTATGCCGTGCAGGTCGACGGCGACGCCGCCCAGGTGAGCGGGATCGACGTCACCCTGGGGGGCACCCGAGGCGGCTTCGGGGTCATCGAGTAGGCCGGACCGCGCTCCGGCCCGCGCCGTTCTTGACCCTCCCTTGACCTACCCGCGCGTAACCACGGCGTGCGGGCCCTCGTTGTCCGGTCACACGCACGACCACCGAAGAAGCTGGTCGGCTCCTCGAAAGGGATCCCATGCGCACCGTGACACGAACCCGGGCAGCACTCGCTGCCGCGGCCCTGGCCACCGTGGCCCTCGCTGCCCCGGCCTCGGCCGGCCTGCTCCCGGCAGGCTCGTCGCTCGCCCCCGTCCAGCCGTGGCTCTCCTCACAGCTCGGCACCCTCCAGGCGGCCACCCCGACCACCGTCCTCGTGCACGGCACCGACACCGCCGCCGCGAAGCGCGCTGCCGCCGCCGCCGGGCTCCGGCCCGTGACCACGTTCGACAAGATCGGCGTCGTCGTGGCGACCGGCCTCCCCGCCCAGATCCAGGCCGTCCGTGGCGAGTCCGGGGTGACCTACGTCGAGGGCAACCAGCCCATCGCGTTCACCCTCGCGACCTCCAACAAGGCCACCCGCGGCGATGAGGCCCGGAACACCCTCACCGGTGCCAACGGCACCAGCCTGGACGGCAAGGGGGTGTCCGTCGCCGTGATCGACTCCGGGGTCGACCCGAGCCACCCGTTCCTGCAGAACGCCGATGGGACGTCCGCCGTCGTCAAGAACCTCAAGATGGTCTGCGAGCCGCTCACCGAGAGCACCTGCGCCCCTGTCGACGCGGGCCCGCTCGACACCGACCTCGTCTCCGGTGGTGGGCACGGCATGCACGTCAACGGCATCGTCGCCGGCCGTGACGTCACCCTCTCCGACGGCACCAAGATGCACGGCGCCGCGCCCGGGGCCAGCCTGGTCAGCATCAGCACGGGTGCGGTCCTGTTCATCATCGGCGCCGACTCCGCCCTCAACTGGGTGCTGGAGAACCACGCCGCACCCTGTGGCGCAGGGGTCTCCGCGGCGAAGTGCCCGCCGATCAAGGTGACGAGCAACTCCTACGGCCCGACCGGTGGTGGCGCCTTCGACCCCAACTCCGCGACGGTCAAGCTCCAGCGTGAGCTGGTCAAGGAGGGTGTGGTGAGCGTCTGGGCCAACGGCAACGACGGTGGCGACGGTTCGACCTCGCTGTCCAACCCGCCCGGCATGGACCCGACCCCCGGCATCCTCTCGGTCGCGTCGTTCTTCGACCAGAACACCGGTACCCGCGACGGCACCGTTTCCGACTTCTCCAGCCGCGGGAAGAACGGGGACCAGTCCACGTACCCCGACATCTCGGCGCCCGGTGAGTCCATCACGAGCTCCTGCCGCATCTACCTCCCGATCTGCAGCACGGGTCTGGACCCCAAGGAAGCCGGCGACTACAACACCATCAGCGGCACCTCGATGGCCACGCCGCACATCTCCGGCATCGTCGCCCAGCTCTTCCAGGCGAACCCGTCGGCGACCCCGGCCCAGGTCGAGGCGGCCATCGAGTCGACCGCCTACAAGTACACCGACGGCGCCCCCTACGAGGCCGGGACCAACGGCAGCACGAGCTTCGACAAGGGCCACGGCCTGGTCGACGTCGTTGCGGCCGCCAACGCCATCCGCTGACAACCCCCAGCCCGGCGGATGACGCCGAACGCCCCGGACCGCGCGTGGTCCGGGGCGTTCGTGCGTATGGCGCGTGGGCGCCATACACGGGCTCACATCCGGGCTGCGCCGTCCCGGATGGCTTCACGGATCCGGTTGTAGGTGCCGCAGCGACAGACGTTGCGGATGGCGTCGAGGTCGGCGTCGGTGATCTCCCGGCCCTCAGCGCGCACCTTGTGGACCAGGGCCACCGCGGCCATGATCTGCCCGGGCTGGCAGTAGCCGCACTGGGCCACGTCGCGTTCGAGCCACGCCTCCTGCATCGGGTGCAGGTCGCCGGGCGCCGTGGCGGCCAGTCCCTCGATCGTCGTCACCTCGTCCGTCGCCTCGAGGTCGCCCACGCGGACCGAGCAGGGATTGAACGCCTTCCCGTTGATGTGGGAGGTGCAGGCCTTGCAGACGTTGATGCCGCAGCCGTACTTGGGTCCGGTGTAGCCCAGGACGTCGCGCAGGACCCAGAGGAGCCGGACATCGTCCGCCACGTCGACGGTGACGATCTCGCTGTTCACGGTGAAGGTGTGCTGTGCCATCAGGGCTCCTCAGTAGGTGTGGGACAAGCCGTCGGTGGGCGACGCCGGCACCGGGGGGACGAAGGTCTTCGGGGTGAACGAGACGGTCCCGTGGTTGACCGGGAAGCGCGTGGGGACCGTCCCGGTGGCGCGGGCGTAGGCGCAGGCGGTCGCGGCGACAGAGGCCGCGACACCGGCCTCTCCCGCACCGCCGGGCAGGTCGCGGTCGGAGGGCATGACGATGCACTCGAAGGTCGGCGGGACGTTCCACTGCCGGGTGTAGAAGTAGTTGTCCCAGCTGGCCTCGAGGAAGTGACCGTCCTGCAGGTGGTTGCTGCTCGTGAGCGCAAGGGCGATGCCGTCGGAGACGCCGCCCATCATCTGGGCCTCGAGGCCCCTCGGGTTGACCACGAGCCCTGCGTCGATGGCGATGACTGCCTTGGTCACCCGCGGGCCGGTGACGGCGTCCCGGACGGTGCGGTTCACCGTCTCGGGACGGCAGTCGATCTCGACGAGCACCGCGGTCGCGCCCTTGTACTCCGAGTGCACGGCGATGCCCTGCGCGGTGCCGGCCGGCATGGCACGACCCCACCTCCCGACCTCGACGACCTTGCGCAGGCAGGCCTTGACCCGCTCGTTCTTGAGGAACTCGAGCCGGAAGGCCACCGGGTCCTTGCCCAGCTTCTTCGCCAGCTGGTCGACGAACAGCTCGTTCGCGCAGGCGACGTCGGGTGAGTAGATGTTGCGCATGCTGCCGGTGTTGAAGCCCATGTCGACCTCGTTGAGCAGCTGGGTGACCACGCCGAAGTCGTACGGCAGCTCCTGGGTCAGCGTGAAGATCGACTGGGCGAACCCGAGGTTGCCCAGTCCCGCGGGGAGCTCGGCAGCCATCGCGGTGAGCCGCTCCCCCAGCCCGTGCGAGAAGTCCGTCTGGATGCTGGTGTGGCGTTGTTCGAAGGTCAGCACGTTCGACCCGAGCAGGGTGGCCCGGATGCGTGAGGTGGCCATCGGATGGGTGCGCCCCTGACGGGGTTCGTCGGCGCGGTGCCACATGAGCTTGACCGGCTTGCCCATCGCCTTGGAGATCTTCGCCGCTTCGATGGCTGCATCGCCGAAGAGCTTGTGCCCGAACGACCCTCCACCGGTGACGACGTTGACCTTGACGCTGGTCTGGGGCAGCCCGAGGGCGTCCGCGATGTTGCGCTGCGCGACGATCGGGGACTTCAGGCCCGCCCACACCGTGGCCCGGCCGGCGCGCACGTCGGCGATGGCGCAGTTGGGTTCGAGGGCCGCGCTGCTGCGGAACATGAACTCGAACCGCAGATCGACGGTCCTGGCCAGCAGGGGCACCTTCGGGACCGCCATCGGCAGCTCGGCGGCCTTGAGCCGGCGCAGCACCGACTCGTCGGACTCACCGGCGACCGTTCCGGGGTTCCACGTCACCTCCAGGGCGCGGACGGCGTCGATGCACTGGCCGAACGTCGCGGCCCGCACGGCCACCCCGGTGTCCACGACGACGACGTCGGTGACCCCCGGCATGGCCTGGACTGCGGGAAGGTTCTGCACGCTGCGTACCGAACCGTTGAGCGTCGGTGGGCGGCAGACCATCGTGGGCAACGCGTCCGGCACGGCCAGGTCCATCGTGAACTTCTTGCGCCCCGTCACGGCGTCGCGGGCGTCCACGCGGTTCTGCGGGGTGCCGACCACCCGGAACGACGACGTCGACTTCAGGTTCACCCTGACCGGCACCGTCTGGGCGCTGGCCGCGAGGGCGGCGAGCTGTCCGTAGGTGGCGCTGCCGCCGGCGGTGTCGGTGATGACCCCGCTCCGGGCGGTCAGCGAGGACACCTGGGCACCGAGCAGGGTCGCCGCAGCCGCGAGGAGCCGTCCCCTGGCGACGGCTGCGGCCACCCGGATCGGGGTGTACATCGACTCCATCGTGTTGGAGCCACCGGTGAGCTGGTTGAAGACCAGCTCCGGACGGGCCGGGGCGAGGGTCACCTCGACCTTGTCGAGGGGCAGGTCGAGCTCCTCGGCGATGAGCATGGCGGCAGCGGTGGTGATCCCTTGGCCGACCTCCATCCGGGGGATCGCGAAGTGGGCGACCCCGTTCCCGTCCAGGGTGATGGTGATGAGCTGCGACGTCGGGAGCGCCGACCTCGTCTGCAGGTCGCCCAGGTCGAAGACCTCGGCCACCTGCGGTCCGCTCGGGACCGCAGCGGCAGCGGGCCTGGCTCCCGTGGTGAGCTCTGCCGCGACGGCCAGGGTCGTGCCGGCCACGACGTACCCGAGGAACCCACGGCGGGACAGGCCCCGTCGTCCGTCGCCCGGTGGTGAGTCCGGCGGACTCTGCGCGAGCAGCTGCTCGGCCTCCTGTGGGTCGGGGCGGGCGGGCTGGGCGGGCTGGGCGGGCTGGGCGGGCACGGTCGTCACTGACGGGTCCTCTCACCAGGCTGAGCACATGACGTCGCGACGGTGCGACATCCACGGGACCCGCGTGCGGGCCCCCGCGTGCTGGTTTCCGGACATTCGGCACCGAGGGGTCGGACGGATGGGGTCATGTCCACGATCCGGACATTTCACCGCATGACGCCCACGCGCCATCCGAAAGAAGGGCCCCCGACCACATGGCCGGGGGCCCTTCTACGGGGTCTGCCGAGGACTAGCCCTTGGCGGCCTTCACCGCGTCGGTGGCCTGCGGCAGGACCGCGAAGAGGTCGCCCACGACGCCGAAGTCGACGAGCTCGAAGATCGGCGCCTCCTCGTCCTTGTTGATGGCGATGATCGTCTTCGAGGTCTGCATTCCGGCGCGGTGCTGGATGGCACCGGAGATGCCGCACGCGACGTACAGCTGCGGCGAGACCTGCTTGCCGGTCTGGCCGACCTGCGAGGTGTGCGGGTACCAGCCAGCGTCGACGGCGGCGCGCGAGGCGCCGACGGCGGCACCGAGGGAGTCGGCGAAGTCCTCCACCTTGGAGAAGTCGCCACCCGTGCCACGACCACCGGAGACCACGATCGCGGCCTCGGTCAGCTCGGGACGCCCGGTGGCCTGCTTCGGCTTGGACTCGGTGATCTTCGCGCCCTTGGCGGCGTCGGAGACCTCGATCGAGACGACCTCGTCGGCCGCTGCTCCGGCGTGCTCCTCGGGAGCGGCGGAGTTGGGCTTCACGGTGACGATGGGCGTGCCCTTGGTGACCGTCGAGGTGACGGAGTAGGAGCCGGCGAAGACGGACTGCGTGGTCTTCACGCCACCGCCGTCACCCGCCTGCACGTCGACGGCGTCGGTGATCAGACCGGACTCGGTCTTGATCGCCAGGCGCGCGGCGATCTCCTTGCCGGCGGAGTTGCTCGGGATGAGCACGGCGGCCGGCGAGGCCGACGCGACGAGCTGCGCGAGCACCTCGGCCTGCGGGGCCACGAGGTGGTCGGTCACGTCGGCGGACTCCACGCGGTAGACCTTCTCCGCGCCGTACTTCGCGAGGGCCTCCTTGGCGGCGTCGAAGCCGTCGCCGACGAAGACGGCGGACGGCTCGCCGAGGCGGCGCGCGATGGTCAGGAGCTCAGCGGTGGTCTTGCGGACGGTGCCGTTCGCGTGGTCGACCAGGACGAGTACTTCAGCCATGGGGTGTTCCTTTCCTTGTCTCTGGCCGGCTCAGACGAACTTCTGCGCGGACAGGAACTCGGCGAGCTTCGTGCCGCCGTCACCTTCGTCGGTGACGATCTGGCCCTGCTCGCGCGGGGGGCGCTTGGTGAACGACTCGACCTTGGTCCAGGCGGCCTCGAGGCCGACGAGCGAGGCGTCGACGCCGAGGTCGGCCAGCGACCACTCCTCGACCGGCTTCTTCTTCGCAGCCATGATCCCCTTGAAGGAGGGGTAGCGCGGCTCGTTGATCTGGTCGGTCACGGAGACCAGCGCGGGCAGCGAGGCGACGATGGTCTCGGACGCGGCGTCACCGTCGCGCCGGATCGTCACGGTGGACCCATCGACGGTCAGCTCGGAGGCGAACGTCACCTGCGGCAGGCCGAGGCGCTCGGCGAGCATCGCCGGGACGACGCTCATGGTGCCGTCGGTCGAGGCCATGCCCGTGATGACGAGGTCGGGCGACCCGATCTTCTTCACGGCCTCCGCGAGGACGAGCGACGTGGCCACGGAGTCGGACCCGTGGATCGCGTCGTCCTTGACGTGGACGGCCTTGTGCGCGCCCATCTGGAGGGCCTTCTTGAGGGCGTCGGCGGCCTGGTCGGGGCCGACCGTCAGGACGGTGACCTCTCCCTCGCCGGCCTCGACGATCTTGAGGGCCTCCTCGACGGCGTACTCGTCGAGCTCGGACAGCAGTCCGTCGACACCCACGCGGTCGGTGGTGTTGTCGGAGTCGTTGAAGGTGCGGTCGGACTGTGCGTCCGGAACGTATTTCACGCAGACGACGATGTTCATGCGCTGATCGTCCTCTTCCAGGTAGGGAATGAGATGAGGTCAGGTGCCATCCTTACAGTCCGTGCTCGCCGAGGGCACACCAGCGCCGCGTGACGCTCACCACGGGGCGCTCCCACCGAGTCGGGAGGTGACCGTGCACACATGTGTCCCCCTGGTCATCACCGGCGAGCGCACGGTCCCCGGCGTGTGGCACGAGAACTACTGGGTATCTGTTGCTGAGCGCTGTGCTCCCGTGCGCAGGGTGTGGACCTGATCGGAGCGTGGCACTCCTAGTTATCGTTGCGTCGACTTGGGATCATGTGAGCCCCCGCCTCGCCATGACCGCCACTGACTTCGGTATCCACATCAGGCGGCGAGAGAACAGCACCGGCGCGCCCCTCGCGTCAAGGACGTCTTTACAGTTGTCGACCAGAAAAACCCATCGGAGGAGACCCTGTGGCCAAGTACGATCCCGACCGGATCACCCCAGAAAACTTCGACGCAGAGGATGCGGAGATGGTTGATGGATACCTGGATCATCCCAACACCGTCGCCATGCATGAGGAGCTGGGCAGGCAGTTTCGGGCGCGCAGCCCCGAAGAACAAATTCCGGTCATCGAAGAGGTGCTCGCGACGGATCGACGCCTACGTCAGGAACTCCACGACGTGCTGCGACAGGAGGACCCGGCCCGATCCGATCCCCGCTGGGTGATCGTCGACAAGTTGAACGAGTCGATTTCTCTCGCCGAGGGAAGATTGGAAGAACTGCGCTCCGAGATTGACCGGTCTTGAACTGTCCCAAGCCCGTGGCAAGGTGGGGCGATGCGAGATGAGGAGTCAGCACAGCTGGTCGCCCGCTCCGGGATCGCCGTGGGCATAGCAGCACTGTCGACCGCCAATCCCGTCATGGGCCTCGCCGCTGCCGCCGTTGGTCCCGCCCTGGAGCTTGCTGTTGAGAAGTGGCGAGAGCAGGTCGCCCGGCGAAGCGCACAGACGATGGCCGCCGCCGCCGCCGTCTCTGGCCTTGGTGTGGACGACGTCATCGACCGGTTGATTGCGATGCCCGAGGGGATACCACTGCTGGCTGAAGCGCTCAACGCGGCAGCTCGGACCACGTTGGAAGCCAAGGTCGATGCACTAGGTAGGTCGCTGGGCAACCTTGCTTCCGATCCGGCCGTGGTCGACTCCGAATCGATCTGGGTTCGCATCCTTGCCGACATCGAACCGGCACACCTGAGGGTGATGCTGCACTTGGCTGCAGATCATCCGCAGCGACCCGGCCACATGAACTACCTTCGCGCCCAGGATCTGGAACCCGTCACCGGGTCTAGCTCCATAGCCTTCGTAATCTTGCAGACCTTGATCCGCCATGGTCTGGCTGAGGTGGTTGACAAGGAGGCAATGAGCTCGCAAGCGCGCGGCCACTACCGCGTCATAGCTGGCGTGGCTGAACCCATCCTCTACAGCCAGGGACGCCTCACCGACGAGTGCATCAACCGACTTCACGCGAGGGGTGGGGCACCGACCTAGTCACATCGGCTCAGCCAAGACCCTCGGTCAAGCTCATAGGCGCGGCCGCAGGTTTCTCAAGATCGGAGTGGACGTGGTCCAAGCCATCACGACCCCGCACGGTCCTTAGAGCAGTTACCAAGAAAACTTGGTAATTCCCGCCAATATCGTCTAACGTCGCTCCTAACACGGCCAGCCCCTCTGCCTCACGGCACGGGCTGGTTTTCTTGTCTGGGGGCACGCCGTGAACCTGTACGCCAAGCCGTTCAAATCGTACGCAGACTTGCAGGCGCTGCTTGCCGCTCGGGGTCTCGTCATGCCGGACCCTGCTGGCGCTCAACGCACGCTGACGATGATCGGCTACTACCGCCTCAGCGGCTACTGGTACCCCTTTCGGTCACCTGCGCCGGGTGGAGGCCGGACAAGCACCCTTCAACCAGGCACCACGCTGGATCAGGTCCTTGCCCTCTACGAGATGGACCGCCGTCTCAAGTTGCTGACGCTGGACGCCATCGAGCGAGTCGAGATCGCCATGCGGGTCCGTCTCGGCCACACCCTCGGGGCTCGTGATCCATTTGCTCATGAGATGCCGGCCCACCTCGACGGACTGTTCCTCCGACCCGGTCGCAACGGCTCGCCAAGCAAGCACAATAAGTGGCTGGACATGGTGTCGAAGGCCAAGGATCGCTCCACAGAAGACTTCGTGCAGCACTTCGACCTGCGATACGGCGGCCGCCTCCCGATCTGGGCCCTGACCGAGATCATGGACTTCGGCTCACTGTCCCATCTGTATTCGGGAGCCCAACGGAGAGACCGGGACGCCATCGCCATGAGCTTCGGAGTCGTTGACGCTGGTGGCCAGGGGAACGGGCTCGCCTTAGCCAACTGGATGCGCGTCCTCAACTACCTGCGGAACACCTGCGCCCACCACTCGCGGCTCTGGAACCGCAACATGACCGTCCAGGTCGCACCCTCACACCTCAGACCCATTACGGACCTGGCTCACGTCGCGCAGCCTTCCGGTCCCACCGTTAACCGTGTCTACGGTGCTCTGACCGTTCTCAGCTACCTCATGCGTCAAATAGGTGATGGCACGACCTGGTGCGCCGACGTCCGGTCCACCATCGCCGTCGGCATGGCCGATTCGGGGAGGACAGACACTGAAATGGGCTGCCCAAAGAACTGGCATTCCGAGCAGGTTTGGTCGTAGGGAGCGACGAAGCCGTCCCGGCCGGAGGAAGACGAAGCCAAACCGGCCAACGACGCGGACCACGGTGATGCCGTTGCGCTAGCCGACCGAGCGGTCTGCCTCGACCGCACCGTCCAGACGTACCACAAGTGGTGGTGCGGGTGCCGTCCACGACGCACGCGGTCCCCTGCGGCACAGCGGAGGACACCTCGACCGGAAGACCGTTCAGAGCGCGGCTGTCCGGGTCAGCGCGGACTACTTCATGAGTTGCGACAAGGGCTATCCCCTCGGGCACGTCGTTGATGGCGTGCTCGTCCTAGATCCAGAAGTCGTCTGGCAGGAAAGCCTCTTCACCAAGGCGGACGACGAGCGAGCCGGGTAGTCACCATTGCTTCAGCTGAGGGGCGTCGGACGCGCTATTCGTCAGTGCCCTTTGTCTCGGTCAAGTAGACCGTTCCCTCGGGGTCGGGTACGCCACTGCCCTTGAGCACGGTCACTACGACGGCGGGGTCGTTCTGCAGTTCAGGGACCGGGGCCGGCTCGGGGGCTGGGGCGTCGCTTGCCTTCGGCGTCTCTGACTCGTTCACGGGGACTCCTCCGGTTGTCGACTGCCGCGAATCTCTTCCGCGCGTTCGCGTGTGCGGTTCCTAGCGCGCGTGTCACCCTCGACATTGTCGATGAGGCTTGGGTCTGGGTTCAGAGGAGGGACCTCCGGCCGTTCGTCGTTCACTGTCATGCGACACGCAAACCTTCCCACCCGAGCCGTCACCCTGCGCGTACTCCACCATAGACCCGAGCATGGCGACGAAGACTGCCGCCGCGAGCAGAACTGCCGCCACCTTGAACCTTCGGCCCTTCTTGAGCAACTGCTTCTCGTCATCTTCGAGAATCACGAGATGCGTGTCGAGCGCGACGAGTTCGGCTTCGATCGTGCTGCGGTTGATGTAGGCCATTCGAAACCTCATCGGAGAAAGTGCGCCGCCAGTCCGAGGCCAGAGTGCCAGTACAGCGGCCCCACCCGCTGATGCTGCGATCACTTGACTGAGCAGGCTGAGTGCCGTTACTTCCCCCGCCTTCAGACCGACGAGGACGCCCGCAGCGCCCAAGATGACACCGGCCTTGGAATCAAAGGAAGACGAGCGTTGCGCCAGAGAGTCTTCGGCTCGACGGAGTTCCTCTTGCACCACGGGTAGGGCGTTGACCCCAGCGGCCCACGATGGTGTCTGCGACATGGTCTCAGGCTAGGGAACATCCATCCTCTTTGCGTGGACGGCACGTCGGTAGCACTCCAGTACATGTCTCCGCGTGAGGCAGTGACTGCCGAAGTTCGTGCGCTGCCACGACCGGGCCCATGAACAAGCCCGGTCGTGGCTCCTCGCGCCCAACCCCATGCCGTGGACGAGGACGCGAAGTTGTGAGTCCCGGTTAGGGGGTGGCGAGTGTCAGCCGTCGGAGTGACTTCGCTGGGACCGGGAGACCCGCGCCAAACCGTCCGGTGATCTTGAGTGCGACCTTGTCGCCCTTGAAGGCCGGTGCATAGTCGGTCGAGCGCTCGACACGGAAGTCGCGGGCGACGACGGCGTAGATGCGTCCGGCGTCGTACACCAGCGGGTTGGTCAGGCCGGGCACGGGAACGACGGTCAGTCCCTGGAGGGATCCCATGCCGGTCGGGTAGACCGGGTGGCCGTCCGCTCCCTCGCGCGCCGCCTCGGTGGCCGCGGCCGTGGGTGACAGAGCCAGGTGGGTGGCCCACCCGCCCGATTCGCCGATGTCGGAAACCGCTGCCGCGACCGCCGCTGCCAGAGTTGCGCCGGTCGCCTCCTCGGCCCGGCCGGTGACCCCGAGCGGGTTGGCTCCGGTCCCGGTGCCTGCGAGCAAGCCGAGGTCGAGGTCGTGGCTGAAGGCGTCCTGGACTACGCGGGCCACCTCGTCGGCGATGGGCCACGTTGCATCTTCAAAAGCTTCCCTCGTTATTAGGACGATCCCTCCAAGCTTGCGTACGGCGACGACCTCCGAGCCCGTGGTGAGGTCGACGTCGGGGATGTCCGCGCCCTCGGCGACCCACCCCTGACCGCTCACTGCGGAGACCACGGGGATGGCGAGGTTGCCGCGTGAGGGGCGACGGGTCAGGGATGCGGTGAATGGTGCGCCGCCGATGATCGAGTCGGCGATGAAATCGGCGACCTCGGGCGGGAAGACGTTGCCGCCGAACTCGGTGCGGGAAATGGTGGTAGCCATGTCGAACTCCTGTGCATGCGAATGAGATTCGCCATGCACGCGGCTCAACGGCTCGCGGCTCCGGCCGGGCGGCTGTGGTCAGCACTTCCCTGCGCACATCATGCCTGGTGCCGTGCCAGCCGGTCCACCTCCGCGCGTAGTTCTCGTGCTCGACGAAGGACATCGTCGAGGAGCCCAGGCTCGCGTGGGAGGAAGTCCGTCGTGGCCGTCGTGCCGCCGACGACGGCGGCCGCGGTGACCTCGACCAGAGCGGCACGGTAGCGGTCTCGCTGCTGGCGGTATCGCTCGTCTCGGTCGCTCACGCGTCGTTCTCCTCATCGGTGAAGGGAGGCATCCACATGGCTTGGTGTTGGGTGACGCCGTCTTCGTTGACCTCGACGACCGTCATGGTGCCGTCGCCGTTGTCCACCATCCGCTCGTACGCGGTAGGCAGGCTGTGGTCACCCAGGAGGACACGCAGTTCCTGAAGGCGTTCTGAGCGGGTCATGTTGTTCTCCTCGATGGTGGTTGGGTGGTGTACTGGCGGATCGACCAGCCCTCGCGGATGGCCATGGCCGTGATGTCCGCAAGGTGGTCTTGACGTACTTGGTGGCCGCGCCAGCGGCGACTCCACATGCTGTGGATGCCCCGGTCACGGAACCACTGGCGTCCCTCGTCGACGGTGAGACGGATGACGGCATGCCGTTCGCCGGGTACGGCGTAGACGTACATGCGGCGGACCGGACACAGGGGTGCCTCTGGTGACCCGACTTCGCGAGCTGAGACCTCCATCTCCGCGTCAAGGCCGCCTTGAAGGGGACCAAGAACGGACGCGACAGGCGATGAGGTCCGCTGGCCCACCCAGGTGGCCGTGGCCTGAGTGGTGACCACGCGGGTAGTACTGGGAAGGGTGCGTCCGGCGTCACCGGACGGGTCCACGGGCGTGTCGCCCGCCACCCGTCCGGCAGAACCAGACGGGTGGACTTGTCCGGTCTTCCCGGACGAGACGTCTGACCACCCGTCCGACGTCACCGGACAGGACGTGTCGTCTGGGGTGACCGGACCAGTGAAGGCGAACACTGTGTGCCGTTGCCGTTTTCCAACCCTGCGCAGCAGTGCGGGTCGGGACTCGGTCGACTCGCAGAGTCGACTGATCGCAGCCGCCACTGACGAACGTAGGAGACCGCTCCACTGCGTGATGTTGTCGTAGCCGGGGGCCGTGGTGACGCCGTCGAAGGAGTCGCAGGCCAGCAGCAACATCACCCTGAACTCGGCGTCCGTCAGGCGGTAGGGCATCGACGTGATCCACTCCACCGCTGGGCGGGGACCGTCCACCGTCAGGGAGGTCATGCTGCACCGTCTGTCGTTGGACCGAGGGGGTCGCGCTGGCCGTTTCGCAGCGGAGGGCTGCGGCGGGCCTCTTCTCGGCGTCGGCGGTCCATGGCCACGAGTACCTGGGCCTCACGGACTCGCGCTTCGCGTTCTTGCCGGCGACGAGCTAGGACGGTGGCGAAGCGTCGTACGTCGGTAGGCTGGGCAGCGTCGAACTGCTTGGCGGTGGGGAGACTCCGGCGGCCCTCGTACTCGCGGGGGCCGCTCCCGTTCTGGTTCAACGGTTTTCGCCCGCTCGGTTGCGGCGAGCCTGTGCTGACTTGAGCGCGAGTCCAGCAAAGTACGCACGCTTGGCTTGGTCAGCCCGACGAGCGAGCTCTACGGGATCAAGAACACCGTCAGGATCGACCTCGCGTTCAAAGCGAGCGAGCGCCGCCTGCCGAGCCGGTCCCGTGCGGGCACTCGGATCTTCCGTTCGTGACCACGAGGTGTACGCGGCCAGCTTCGCCTGGAGGCGCCGCTCAGATGGGGTACTGGACCTGGGCATGGGTAGCCCTCCCTCTTCGGGAATGGCCGGTGCCCCAAGGTCGACAGCGCTGCAACTACGGTGAGCGGGCGAGAAGTTTGATCAAAGCCTAGTCGGCACAGCGCTATCCGTCGAGGAGCAAGGCATCTGTGGCGATCACACGACTTCGCGAGCTTCGCGCTGGCACCATGGCGAGCAACGTCGCCGCGCTGAGCCACCAGGACTGGCACGAGCACTGCGCTGGGAGCGCGTCTGGAGACTCAGGCGCGAACATGGTGGGCACGACGAGGAAGTCCACGACGGCCGTCCGCCGGATCCTGCGCGTCGTCAGAATTGGCACTCCACCTTCATCTTCGATGTGTCCCGACGAATAAAGGTCCTGGTGCGGGTCGCGTGCGTTCGGGAAGTCCTCATCGGGCTCGAAGGGGTCCAACTCTTTGGCGTCGTAGTGAACGTCCACGATCTGGCGGGCAACGTAGACCAAGCCGTCGGGGGTCCTGAGAACCTGCGCGAGGCGGTGGGAGCGCGGGCAGGCGATGTCGAGGGCTCGGGCCTTCGGCAGGGCGTGTGGGCGGCTGAGGAAGGGCCGCAGGGCGGTCTGAGCCTGGGCACACCGTTCGCGGCCGCGGTGCTCGGCGACAGCAGCGGTCAGCCACTCAGGCGGGTTGGGCACAGTGCAAGCCTGCCGCCCCGCGTGGGGCACCCCCAAGCTGGGGGTGCCTCAGGCGGCCCTACAGGCGGTCGCCGGGCATCAACCGGTCGAAGGCGTCGAGTGCCCGACCATGGCGCAGGGCGGCCCCGTAGCGGCGCACCATCTGGCCGCCGGTCCAACCCATCTGCTCCTCAACATCCTGCTCCGTCGCGCCCATGCCGAGCAGGGCGTGCGTCGCGGCGTGCCGAAGGGCGTGGGGGGGGATCGGGGCAACCCCGACATGCTCGCAGCGGCGGGCGAGCATGTTGGCCACACCTCCGCCGGTCATTCGCCAGCCGAGGCGGTCAGAGCGCCGCGTGGAGAGGAAAAGTGCACTCGAGGACGCGCCCGCGTGACGTCCCCGCGAGCGCAGGTACCTGCTAACCGCCAGCGCTGTCTTGGACGAGAACGCGACGACCCGCTGGCGGCCGCCCTTGCCCATCACCAGTGCCCGTCGACCCGCCACATCGATGTCCTCGACATTGATCCCCACTGCCTCGGACCGGCGTAGTCCCGCGTCGGCAAGCAGTCGAAGAAGAGCTTGGTCACGGCGGTCCACGAACGACTGACCGTTGGAGCCCGTCAGCACCTTGCTGATGACTTCATCGTCGGGGATCGGGATGACCGGGGCAACGACCTTCGGCCGGTCGACGCCGTCGCAGGGGTTGAGGGTCATGCCTGAGTCACCTTCGGCGATCAGCCAGGCGCAGAACAGGGACAGGGCCTTGAGTCGGACACTCCGGGTCGAGGCCGCGCGACCTTGTTCAGTGAGTGTGGCCAACCACCCACTGACGTGACGCCGTTCAACGGCAGATGGGTCGGTTACGGTCGGGTGGTTCTCGGCCAGGTAGGTGCAGAACTGGCGCACCGCCCGCGTGTAGACCTCGCGGGTCTTCGGTGACACGCCCCCGCTGCTCAGGTGCAGTTCGTAGTCGGTCGCCCAGGGGGCGAACTCTGTCGGCATGATGTTGGGCATGGGTGGGCCTCCTAGATAGGTCCGTCCTAGGTCCCCGTGGCCGGTGCCAGCCGGTCGCGGGGACTGTTAGTTATCGTTGCAAGGTGCGCTGTGCGGAACCGTCCTAGTCTATCTCAGTAGGAGCGCGAATGGCGTTTTTGCAGGTCAGAGGGCCTTCTCTTCCGCTCACCGGCGAGCGCACTTCCCCCGGAATCTGGCATGAGAACTACTGGTTCAGGCGCCACGAGGCCGCGTATGCCGCCCTCCCGGGCTGGGTGCCCTCGCCTCCGGGCATCGTCCTCGACGCCGGCTGCGGTGAGGGGTACGGCGCCTCCGTGCTTCGCGCCTCGTGGCCCGGCGCCCGGGTCGTCGGGGTCGACTACGACGCCATCGCCGCGGCCCACGCCGCGCGCACCCACGGTGGTGAGCAGGCGGCATACGTGCGGGCGGGACTGACCGCGCTCCCCCTCATGGACGACGTGGCGGACCTCGTGGTGTCGCTCCAGGTGCTGGAGCACCTGTGGACGCCGTGGGAGTACGTCGGGGAGCTGGCGAGGGTCGCTGCGCCCCGTGGTGTGGTGGTGCTGTCGACCCCGAACCGGCTCACCTTCTCCCCCGGGCTGGGTCGGCTCGAGGCACCGTCGAACGCCTACCACTCGCGGGAGTACGACGCCCTCGAGCTGGAGCAGGAGCTACGGGCGTGGCTGCCGGGCAGCGGGGTGCGGGTCGCCGGCCTGCACCACGGCGAGCGCCTGCGCGCCCGGGAGGCCGCGCACGGGTCCCTGGCCGAAGCCCTGGCTGCACCGGTCGAAGGATGGGGTGAGGAGCTGCGCGACCTCGTGGCGACGACCACGACAGCCGACTTCGTCCTCGGGGCCGCCGACGACGCGTGCCTCGACCTCGTGGCGGTGCTCAACCCCTGACGGACGGCTCAGCCGTCGCCGGTCGAGCGACGCCCGGCCTTGAGCTGGCCCCGGCGCTTCTTGGAGTCGAGCCGCCGACGGCGCGAACCCATCGTGGGGCGGGTGGCCCGACGTGGGGGCGGGTCCGGGGCGGCGGCCTCGCGGATCAGGGCGACGAGGCGCTTGCGGGCCGCGACCCGGTTCTGGCGCTGGGCGCGGTGCTCGGAGGCGACGACGATGATCCGACCACCCACGAGGTGCGGGGCGAGCCGCTCCACCAGACGCTCCCGCACGCGCTCTGGCAGCGCGGCCACGGCCCCCGACGTCGAGGGGTCGAACTCGAGCTCGACCCTGCTGTCGGTGGTGTTCACGCCCTGCCCTCCGGGCCCGGACGACCTCGAGAACCGCTCCACGAGCTCCCCGGCGTCGATGCGCAGCCCCTGCGGCAGCCCCGGTCCCGGCGGGACCGCGAGCGCGGCACCCGGCTGCGGCCGGCTGGCGGGGGGCGTCGTCACGGCACCACTCCACCACAGGCGCGCCCGAGGGGTACGGCAGACTGCTCCCTCGTGACCTCACCGGTGCCGGGCACGTTCTGCCTCGTCCTGCACTCCCACCTGCCGTGGCTGCCGGGTCACGGTGTGTGGCCGCTGGGCGAGGAGTGGTTGTCCCAGGCGTGGGTCGAGTCCTACGTCCCCCTCGTCGCAGAGCTGGACTCCCTTGCGGCGGAGGGACATCGGGACGTCCTGACGCTCGGCGTCACCCCGGTCCTCGCCGCCCAGCTGGACCACCCGCGGATGCGACGCGACGTCGGCACGTGGGTGGGTCTGGCGCAGCAACGGGCCCGTGAGCTGGGGTTCGACCCGGACCCTTCTCGGCGCGCGGCGGCGAGCCGGGAGTATGCCGTGGCGGCCCGGGCCGAGGAGCTGCTCGCCACGCGCTGGAGCGGCGGTGGGTCACCCGTCCTGCGCTCCCTGCGTGACACCGGCGTGGTCGAGCTGCTCGGCGGGCCGCCGGCCCACCCCTTCCTACCGCTCCTGCTGCCCGAGGTCGCCGCCCTGGCGCTGGAGGCAGGGTTGTCCGACAGCACCTGGCGTCTCGGGCAGCGACCACGCGGGATCTGGTCTCCCGAGTGCGGCTGGACGCCCGGTCTGGCGTCGGTCTTCGACGCCGCAGGGATCGGTCACTTCGTCGTCGACGAGCAGCTCGTCCGGGACGCGGGCGGCCACCCGCACGCCGCGTGGCGGGTCGAGGGGTCCCGTGTCGTCGCGGTCCCCCGGGACCTGGAGGTGACCAACCTCGTCTGGTCCTCGCGAACCGGCTACCCGGCCGCCGCGGCCTACCGGGACTTCCACTCGCGCGACCCCGGAACGGGGATCCGGCTCTGGGCGGTGGGACACGGTGGGGACGGCGCGAAGGCGACGTACGACCCGCAGGCCGCGAGCGCACAGCTCGACCGAGACGTCAGCCACTTCGTCACGGCGGTCCGGGGCCGGCTGGAGCAGGCGCTCACGGCCACGGGCGCCCCTGGGCTCGTGGTGGCGGCGTACGACACCGAGCTGTTCGGTCACTGGTGGCACGAGGGGCCCCAGTTCGTGGGACGGGCGATCCGGGCGTTGCGGGACAACGGGATCCACGTGGACACGCTGCAGAACGCCCTGGCCGCGGGGCACGTCGCGGGAGAGCTCGCCCTCGGTGCGGGGTCGTGGGGCGCGGGAAAGGACTTCTCCGTGTGGGACGGTCCAGCAGTGGCTCACCTCGCCCACGAGAACACCTGGCTGCAACGGCGTTGGCTCGACCTCGTGGCCCGCGAGCGGTCGGCGGGGCGGCTCGGGAACCGCCGCCCGGACCTCGACCAGCTGCTGCTCACCCTGTGGAACGCGCTGTCGAGCGACTGGGCCTTCCTCGTGTCCCGCGGCCAGTCGGTCGACTACGCCCTGCGTCGCGCCGACGAGCACCGGGTCGACTTCCACCGGCTCGCCCAGCTCGTCGAGGACCACGACGACCGGGCGCCGGTCGAAGCCGCCCGGCAGGCCCGCCACGACCGCACCTTCCCGGCAGTGGACGCGAGGGTCACGCCGGGCCGGTGACCTCGAGGGGTGCCGTCTCGAGCGGCACCGCTCGGAGCCGGACCTCGAAGGTCGTCCCGACGCCCCCCGGGACCAGGCGGACGGTGCCCGCGTGCCGGTCGACGACCTCGCGCACGAGGGCGAGCCCTATGCCGAACCCCGGCGACGACGGCCCCTTGGTGAACCGTTCGAACACGCCGCTCGCCGCGCCGGGGTCGATGCCCGGGCCGTCGTCGGCAACGGTGAGGACCACGTCGTCTCCGTCGTCCCGCAGCCGCACCGTCACCGTGGTGGCAGCGTGGTGGAGGGCGTTGTCCACCAACGCATCCACCACCCGGCGCAGTGCGGGGAACGCGCCCCGCACAGGGGCCACCGGCTCCACCTCGGCCAGCAGCCCCACGCCGCGTCGGGCCGCGAGCTGGTGGTCGAGGGTCACGACCTCGTCGACGAGGGCGGTGAGGTCGACCAGCTCCCCCGCGTCGGGCGACGCGTGCACCTCGGCGGAGTGCAGCAGGTCCTCGACGATGTCGGCCAGCGCCGCGGCCTCACGGCGAAGGAGATCGACGTCGGGTGCGAGCTCGGACGACGGCGGGTCGTGGCGCAACGTGTCGTGGAGCAGGTCGGCGCGCAGCGCGAGCCGGGCCAGCGGCGTACGCAGCTCGTGGCTGGCGTCGGCGATGAACTGTCGCTGCTTGAGCAGCGCGTCGTCCCAGACCCCGACGGCCCGTCGACCGAGCCGCCCACCGGCGACCAGGGCCACGAGGGCCGCGGCAGCACCGGCGACGGCGAGGGCGAGGAGCAGCCGGTGCCGCTCGGACTCGTAGGGAGCGAGGGCGACCCCTGCCTGCACGACCGTGCCGCCCACGGTCCTGGTCCGCGTCTGGTACTCGCCGTCCTCGACGTACGCCTCGCGCTCCACCCTGGTGCCGCCGCGGGCCTGCGCGAGGTCGTCCTCCGTGGGCAGCGACCCGGGGGCACCCACGGAGGCGGTGCGCCGACCGGAGGCATCGACGCTGACCACCCAGGTGCCGCCGGGGACGGCCTGCGCGTCGGGGACGGCCAGCAGGGACGACAGCTGCGACTGCACCTCGCGGTGCTGACCGACCAGCACGAGGCCGACGGTCGCGAGGCCGGCCACGAGGACCCCCGCCACGACGCCGGCGAGCGCCTGGACCGCGATGACCCGTCGGGCTCGGTCGAACGGGTCGGTGCTCACCCGCGGCCCAGCTCGCCGGCGCGGTAGCCGACCCCGCGCACGGTCCGGATGACGTCCCTGCCCAGCTTGCGGCGGATGGCGTACACGTAGGTGTCCACGAGGGACAGGCTCGTGGTGCCCGGGGCGAGGGAGTCGCGCAGCTCGTCACGGGAGAACACCCGGGTGGGGCGCCGGGCCAGCTGGGCCAGGAACGCCCCCTCGGCCGGTGAGAGCTCGACCGAGGTCTGGTCCGCGAGCACGACGGCGTTCGTCGCGGTATCCAGCCGAGCGGTCCCCAGGGGGAGGGAGACGGCCACGTCGTCGAGGTGGCGGCGCAGCAGGGACCGCACGCGGGCCAGCAGCTCGGCGGAGTCGAACGGCTTCACGAGGTAGTCGTCGGCTCCCCCGTCCAGACCCTCCACGCGGTCGCGGACCGTGCCGTGCGCGGTGAGGACGAGCACCGGTGTGGCCAGTCCCTGCCTGCGCAGCCGCGTGATGAGGTCGACGCCGTCCCCGTCCGGGAGTCGGCGGTCCACCACCATGACCGCGTGCGAACCGGTCAGGGCCGCGTGCAGGCCGGACTGCACGTCCGGGACGGCCTGCACGGCATACCCCTCGCCCTCGAAGAGCCGCACGAGCAGGGTCCGCAGGCCGCGGTCGTCCTCGACCAGGAGCAGCTCGGTGCTCGACACGTCACCCATGTCGTCCAGCATGGCAGTGCGTCAGCGCGCCGGTGCGCCCTCGTCCGAGCCACCGCCGGAGGTGGACGTCTGGCTCCACACCGACTTCGCCCCGCTGTGCCCGATCCGCCCGACCTGGACGAGGGTCCCGACTGCGGCCACCACGGCGAGCACGGCGACGACCCGCACGACGGCGGGAGAGGTCGACCGGGCCGCCGAGGCCGAACCCTCACCACGGGTGCCCCGCAGCTCCAGCCAGGCGAGGGCGAACGCGAGCACGGTCACCCCGATCATGAACGGCAGCAGCGTGTCGCCGAGCTCGGTGTGCTCGCGCAGCAGGGCGGACCCCTGGACGTTGCGCTCCAGGTTCTCACCGCTGCTCGTCGCCAGAGGCACCATGAGGAGCCCGAGGAGGGCGGTCGCCGGCGACGCGTACCGGGCCCAGTGCCGGAACCTCGGCGAGACGGCGGACGCACCGAGGAGCAGTGCGGCCAGCGGCACGAGGACCACGACGGCGTGCACGATCAGGGGGTGGGCGGGCAGGCCGAAGATGCTGCTGGGCATGAGGACTCCTGGTCGTCAGGTCGTTGGCCTCCCAGCCTGCCCGGGAAATCTCAACCGTTTCTCAAGGGCCGCGGCCAGTCAGGTCAGACTTCCCCCGGACGCGTCCACGGCTCAGGCGCGGGTCCGGACCACACGGCCCGGGACCCCGGCGACGACGGAGTGCTCGGGGTAGCTGCCCCGCGCGACGGCCGAGGCGGCGACGACGCTGTGGTCACCGATCCGGGTCCCGCGCGTGACGACGACCTTGGTGCCGATCCACACGTCGTCACCGATGCGGACGGGCGACTTGACGATGCCCTGGTCCTTGATCGGCACGTCGAGGCGTTCGGTGACGTGGTCGAAGTCGCAGACGTAGACGTCGTCACCGAGGAGGCAGGCATCGCCGATGGAGACGTCCAGCCAGCAGTTCACGGTGTTGCGTATGCCGATCACGGACTTCGCGCCGATGCGCAGCGTCCCCTCGTGGGCCCGGACCCTCGCGTGCGCACCGAAGTGCGTGTAGGCGCCGACGACGACGCGGGCGTACCCCTCGCGCACCTCGAACCGCACGTCCGGGCCGATGAAGCACGGTCCCTCGAACCGCAGCGACGGGTAGCGGGCGCTGGCCCGGGCCATCCGCAGGTAGCTCAGGAGGTGGTGCCGCGTGAACGCCCGGTGGGACAGGGCCCAGCCGACCCACCGCAGCCACAGGAGCGGTCGGGGCACACCCCACGGTCCACGGTCGGCGCGCTCGCCCCCTCGGCCGTGGTCGACGGGCGACATGTCGGCGTCGGCCGCGTCCACCTCAGCCGGGCTTCACGCCGGTGATGCCGACGTTGTAGAAGAACCTGGCCGGCACGGCCCGGGCGAGCACCCGGTCGACCGCCGACAGGCGACGCCACGAGCCGTAGGCGAACATCGCCCAGCCCCACCCGAGCGCGCCCGGTCGGACGGCGGCCTCGAAGGTCCGCACCGGCCACCCCAGGAACGCCGCGGTCAGCTCCTCGGTGCGGGTGCGCACCTCGACGGCGCCCGCGCGCAGCGCCGTCCGGGCGAGCTCGTCGGGGTCGAAGGTGTGCAGGTCCACGACCGCCTCGAGGGCCGCCGCCCGCGAGGACTCGTCGAGCTCCTCGGCGTCCCTGGCCCAGGTGTCGCGCAGCGGCGGCAGCGCGGTGACGGCCTTGGTCGCGTGCCAGGTGACCCGCCCGAGTCGCCGGGCGTACCAGTCACCGATGCGGGTCGGCTCACCGGCGACGACGAACCGTCCTCCCGGCTTCAGCACCCGCAGCATCTCGGCGAACGCCGCCTCGACGTCGGGGATGTGGTGGATCACCGCGTGACCCACCACGACGTCGAAGGTGTTGTCGTCGTAGGGAATCCGTTCGGCATCGGCCACGCGTCCCTCGACGGCGAACCCCAGCTTCTCGGCGTTGGCCTTGGCCGCCTCGACCATGCCCGGCGACAGGTCGGTGACGTGGACCTCGTCGACGATGCCGGCCTGCTTGAGGTTGAGGGAGAAGAACCCCGTGCCCGCGCCGAGCTCGAGCGCCTTGGCGTAGGGCAGTGGGTCCGGCAGGCCCGTGACCGCCTCGAAGCGGTCACGGGCGTAGGCGGTGCAGCGCTCGTCGAACGAGATCGACCACTTGTCGTCGTAGGTCTGCGCCTCCCAGTCGTGGTAGAGCACCTGGGCGAGCTTGTTGTCCTCGTAGGCGCGCTCGACGTCCGCGCGGCTGGCACCCATCGGTCAGGCGCCCTCGAACTTCGCCTTGCCGGGGCCATTCTCGACGAACGACCTCATGCCGGTGGCGCGGTCCTTGGTGGCGAACAGCGACGCGAAGAGCATGCGCTCGATCTCGAGCCCCGTGTCCAGGTCGACCTCGACCCCACGGTCGATGGCCTCCTTGGCGGCGCGGATGGCGTACGCCGGTCCACCGACGTACGGCGCGAGCCGGGCCCGTGCCGCGGCATACACGTCCTGGGCCTCGACGACCTCGTCCACCAGGCCGATCGCGAGCGCCTCGTCGGCGGACACGAACCGTCCCGAGAAGATGATCTCCTTGGCCTTCGCCGGTCCGACGAGGCGGGCCAGGCGCTGCGTGCCGCCGGCGCCGGGGATGATGCCGAGCAGGATCTCGGGCTGGCCCAGCTTGGCGTTCGAGGCGGCGACGCGGAAGTCGCAGGCCAGCGCGACCTCGCACCCGCCACCGAGGGCGTACCCGGTGATGGCGGCGACGGTCGGCTTGGGGATGCGGGCCAGCGTCCGTGTGAAGTCCTGGAGGGCGCCGGAGTGGTCGGCCATGTCGGTGTAGGACATGGTCTCCATCTCCTTGATGTCCGCGCCTGCGGCGAACACCTTCTCGCCGCCGTAGATGATGACGCCGGACACGTCCTTGCGCTCCCCCACCTCGACCGCGGCAGCCGCGAGGGCGGCCTGGATCTCCCGGTTGAGGGCGTTCATCGGGGGGCGGTCGAGCAGGATCGTGGCGATCCCGCCCTCGACCTCGACCGAGACGAGGTCGCTCATGCCGGGTCCCCGTCGGTGGCGGGCTCGCCCGCGCCGGGACCGGGATCGCCGCCGCCCATGATGCGCTCGTGCCACATCTGCACGCCCGCGAGGACGAGCTGGATGGTGACGTTGACCAGGCCGGGCACGTCGGTGTTGGGCACGACGATGTGCTCACCGGTGACGACCAGGGTGTCGTTGGCGAGGCCGGCCTTGACGATGTTCAGCTGGAGGGTGATCTCGTTGCAGGTGGCCAGGCGCGTGAGCGGGTCGCTGGGCACGGCGTCGCTGATGGCCCACTGGCCGAACAGGCGCATGATCTGGAAGTCGCCCTCCGTGCAGCGCACGAACAGCTGCTGCTCCTGCACCGTGAACGCGACGTCGCCGTCACCGTCGATGTCGGGCGACAGGCCCATGTCGATCAGTGCGTCCAGGACGCGTCCGCGGAGGGGGTGCTCGTCCGCGGGCGGCGGGAAGTTGGGCAGCGACGTGGGATCAGTCATGCGCCAACCGTAACCACTACCTAGGCTGAGGACCATGTCGCCTGCCACGCGCCCGCGTGACCTTCCTCCCACCCTGGGCATGACCCTCGTCGAGGGCGGCGCCGAGTTCGCGGTGTATGCCGGGCACGCCGAGTCGGTCGAGGTGTGCCTGTTCGAGACCGGTGACACCGACGGGTCCACGGAGCGCCGCTTCCCCCTCGTCGAGCGGACCCACGGGACCTGGTTCGGCTTCCTGCCGGGCGTGGTCGCGGGCCAGCGGTACGGCGTGCGGGCCGACGGTCCCTGGCGGCCCCAGGAGGGCCTGCGCTACAACCCTCACAAGCTGCTCCTCGACCCCTACGCCCGGGCCATCGATGGCAACGTCCACTGGTCGCCCGAGGTCTACGCCCACCCCGTCGACGCCCGGCTCAGGGGCGACGACGTGCTCCGCGGGAGCCTGGACAGCGCCGGGGCGGTGCCGCGCTGCGTCGTCGTCGAGGACCGCTTCGACTGGGGCGAGGACCGCCACCCCCACACCCCCCTGGCCGACTCGGTCGTCTACGAGGCGCACGTCCGCAACCTCACGATGCTCCACCCCGAGGTGCCCGAGCACCTGCGCGGCACGTATGCCGGGCTGTGCCACCCCGCCGTCATCGCCCACCTCAAGGCGGTGGGGGCGACCGCGGTCGAGCTGCTGCCCGTGCACGCCTTCGCGTCGGAGCCCGAGGTGACCCAGCGCGGGCTCACGAACCACTGGGGCTACAACACGCTCGGCTTCTTCGCCCCGCACTCCCCCTACGCCTCGACGACCGATCCGCAGGGAGTGCTCGACGAGTTCAAGGGCATGGTGCGGCTGCTGCACGCGGAGGGCATCGAGGTGCTCCTCGACGTCGTCTACAACCACACGGCCGAGCAGTCCCGGCAGGGCGCGTCGCTGTCGTGGCGGGGGTTGGACAACCGCGCCTACTACCGGCTCGACGACCGCGGCCAGGACATCGACGTGACGGGGTGTGGCAACACCCTCGACCTGCGGCATGCCATGGTCTGCAAGATGGTGCTCGACTCGCTGCGCTACTGGGTCGACGAGTGCCACGTCGACGGGTTCCGGTTCGACCTCGCGGTGGCGCTCGGCCGTGGCCAGAACGACGACTACGACCCCAACCACCCGTTCCTCGTGGCGCTGCGCACCGACCCCGTGCTCTCCCGGGTCAAGCTCATCGCCGAGCCCTGGGACGTCGGCATCCACGGGTGGCGCACAGGGCAGTTCCCGCCCCCGTTCGCCGAGTGGAACGACCGGTTCCGTGACGCCGTGCGGACCTTCTGGCTGCAGGACGTCGCCTCCCAGGTGCACGGCCACGAAGGCCACGGCATCCGCGAGCTCGGCACCCGGCTGGCCGGGTCGCAGGACCTCTTCGGCGCCCGCGACCGCGGGCCGGTTGCGTCGGTGAACTTCGTCGCCGCGCACGACGGCTTCACGGTCGCCGACCTCACCGCATACAACTCCAAGCACAACGGGCCCAACGGCGAGGGCAACCGCGACGGCACGGACGGCAACCGGTCGTGGAACCACGGCGTCGAGGGGCCGGTGGACCCCGCCGACGAGCGCAGGGACGACATCGAGGCCGCGCGCCGACGGTCGATGCGCAACCTGCTCGCCACGACCCTGCTCGCGACCGGCGTGCCGATGCTCAACGCGGGTGACGAGTTCGGGCGCTCGCAGGGGGGCAACAACAACCCCTACTGCCAGGACAACGAGGTGTCGTGGTTCGACTGGGACCTCGAGGACTGGCAGCAGGACCTGCTCGAGACGACGAGCTTCCTCACCCGGCTGCGCGCCGAGCACCCGGTCCTGCGGCAACGGACGTTCTTCACCGGCCGGGCGGTCCACGCCGACGGCTCGACCGACCTGTCGTGGTTCGGGGCCGACGGCGAGGCGATGGCCAACGGCCACTGGGAGGACCCCCACACCCGGACCCTGCAGATGTACCTCAACGGCGCCTGGCTCGAGCAGCACTCGCTGCTCCTCGTCCTGCGCGGGGACGTTGAGGACGGCAAGGTGACCCTCCCGACGGTGCCGGGCCTCACGGGGTACGAGCTGCTCTGGGACTCCTCCGACGAACGTCCCGACCCGACCCGGTCGGCGGTCGTGGACCCCGGGATCGTCGAGGTCCGCGGGGCCAGCCTGCAGGTCTACCGAGCGGTCGACGCGACCTGACGGACGCTGCGCCGCCACGGGCGTGGGTGCGTGACGAGCGATGCGACGACGGGGGCCAGCGCGAGGCCCGCACCCCACCAGACGGCTGCGGACCACGGCGTCTCCACCGTCGCCCACCCCGCGAGCAGTGCGCCGCACAGCAGACCCACCGGCGCGACGCGCCAGCGGACGGACAGCACGACCAGGGTTCCCGCCGCGACCAACGGGAGCGCGAGCAACCCTGCGAGGTACCCCCACCCGTCGAACCAGTCGCTGCCGGACCAGGCCGGGGCCACCACGGCATACGTGAGCAGCGCACCGGCGCCGAGCAGGCCGACCGCCTCGACGGCGTACGCCCGACCGATCCGGCTCCAGCCGCGGGCACTGTTGACCCCCGCGTCCGCCGCTGCCCCACCACGCGCCATACCGGCAGCGTGGCAGACGCGGTACGCCCCTCGGGGAGGTTCCCCGCAGACAGGTGTGCCGCGCGCCTCAGGGCGCGCGGCACAGCTGGGTATGGCGGGTGGTGGCGTCAGGCGTTGGCCACCAGGCCGAGCTCGCTCGTGCTCGCCAGCCCGGTGTGCCGGGGCAGCACGCGGACGGTGTAGCCGAACGCGCCGGTGCGGGCGAGGGCGAGGTCACCGGCGAACTGGTGGCGACCACCCTCGTAGGACTCCACGAACGCCAGCGGCTCGCTCTGGACGTCACGCAGCTCGTCGGAGTCGCGCGCCGTGCCGTACACGACCTGCACCTCGACCTGGTCGGGGGTGAGGTCCCCGAGGGAGACGTACGCCCGGACGTGCAGCGTCTCGCCGATCTGAGGGGCGTCCGAGACGCCCGAGGACTCGACGTGGTCGACGTGCACGGACGGCCAGGTGGACCGGACCTTCGTCTTGTAGGCGGCGAGGTCGCGGGCACCCGCGTAGGTGTCACCGTCGAGCGCCCAGCCGGCGCGGGCCGCGGGCCCGTAGAGCTGGGTGGTGTAGTCGCGGACCATGCGGCTCGCGAGCACCTTCGGGCCGAGCGTGCGCAGGGTGTGGCTGATCATCGACAGCCAGTTCTGCGGCAGCCCGGTCTCGTCGACGTCGTAGAAGCGCGGCGCGACGGAGTTCTCGATGAGGTCGTAGAGCGCAGCCGCCTCGAGGTCGTCACGACGCTCCTCGTCCTCGACGCCGTCGGCCGTGGGGATGGCCCAGCCGTTCTCGCCGTCGAACCACTCGTCCCACCACCCGTCGAGGATCGACAGGTTGAGGCCACCGTTGAGGGCGGCCTTCATGCCGGACGTGCCACAGGCCTCGAGCGGGCGCAGCGGGTTGTTGAGCCAGACGTCGCAGCCCGGGTAGAGGTACTGCGCCATGGCGATGTCGTAGTTCGGGAGGAACACGATGCGGTGGCGGATCTCGGGGTCGTCGGCGAAGCGGACCATCTGCTGGATGAGCTGCTTGCCGGTCTCGTCGGCCGGGTGGGACTTGCCCGCGATGACGAGCTGGATCGGCCGCTTGGGGTCGAGGAGCAGGCGCTTGAGCCGCGCAGGGTCGCGCAGCATCAGGGTGAGCCGCTTGTAGGTCGGCACGCGGCGGGCGAACCCGATGGTCAGCACGTCGGGGTCGAGGATGTCGTCGACCCAGCCGAGCTCGGCCGGACTGGCACCGCGCTTCTTCCACGAGGAGCGGGTGCGACGGCGGGCCTCGAGGACCAGCTGCTGGCGCATCTCGCGCTTCGTGGCCCAGATCGCGTCGCGCGGGACCTCCTCGATGCGGTCCCAGGCGTCGTCGCGCTCGAGGTCGTGGGTGCCGAGGTGCTTGTCGGCGAGCTCGTAGACGCGGCGGTCGACCCAGGTGCCGGCGTGGACACCGTTGGTGACGCTGGTGATCGGGACCTCGTCGTCGTCGAACCCCGGCCACAGTCCGTCGAACATGCCGCGGCTGACGACACCGTGCAGCTGCGATACGCCGTTGGCGCGACCGCCGAGGCGCAGGCCCATGACGGCCATGTTGAACATCCCGGACTGGCCGCCCGGGTAGTCCTCCGCGCCCAGGGCCAGCAGCTTCTCGACCGGCACGCCGGCGACCGCCTGCTCACCGCCGAAGTGCAGCTCGATGAGGTCGGCGCCGAACCGGTCTATGCCGGCCGGGACGGGCGTGTGGGTGGTGAAGACCGTGGCGGCGCGGACGGCCTCGAGGGCCTCGTCGAACGACAGCCCGGCCGACTGGGTCAGCTCGTGGATGCGCTCGACGCCGAGGAACCCGGCATGGCCCTCGTTGGTGTGGTAGACGTCCGGGGTCGGGGCGCCGGTGAGGCGCGACCACAGGCGCAGGGCGCGGACGCCACCGATGCCGAGGAGCATCTCCTGCTGCAGACGCTGCTCGCCGCCACCGCCGTAGAGGCGGTTGGTGATGTTGCGGGCGGCCTCGTCGTTGTCCGGGACGTCGGAGTCCAGGAGCAGCAGCGGGACCCGGCCGACCTGGGCGCGCCAGACGTGGGCGTGCAGCTGCCGTCCGCCGGGCAGCTGGAGGGTGATGACGCAGGGGGTGCCGTCGTCCTCGCGCAGCATGCTCAGGGGCAGGCCGTCGGGGTCGAGGACGGGGTAGGTCTCCTGCTGCCAACCGTCGCGGTTGAGGCTCTGCTTGAAGTAGCCGGTCTTGTAGAAGAGGCCGACACCGACGATCGGGACACCGAGGTCGGAGGCCGTCTTCAGGTGGTCGCCGGCGAGGATGCCGAGGCCACCGGAGTACTGCGGCAGCACCTCGGTGATGCCGAACTCCGGGCTGAAGTAGCCGATCGCCTTCGGGGCGCCCGAACCGTCCTCGTCCTGGGCCTGCGCCCAGGCCTGGTACCAGCGCGGCTCGGTCAGGTAGGTGTCCAGGTCGGCCTTGGCCGAGGCGACGGCCGCGACGAACTCGCTGCTCGACGCGAGGTCGGCGAGCTCGGCCGGCGAGAGCGCCGACAGCAGGCGGACGGGGTCCTTGCGGACCTTCGCCCAACGCTGCGGGTCGATGCGCTCGAACAGGTCGCGCGTCGGGGGGTGCCAGGACCACCGGAGGTTGCTCGCCAGGTCGCCGAGAGCGGCAATCGGCTCCGGCAGGACAGTACGGACGCTGAAGCGTCGAATCGCCTTCACGAGGGGTGATCATAGGCCCACCGGCCGCCGGCAATGACGCCTTCTTGCAGATCTTTCAGAAAGTTTCAGGACGGCGGCACCCCAGCCGCCCACGCGCTGGCGCGGGGAGGTGCACGGGGCCCCAGACCGAGTAGCGTCGGGCGCGTGACTGCAACGCCCCCGGCAACCACACCCACCTCCCCCGACGCGCCCTCCACGGGCAGCACCGGCACCCGCCCCCAGGCGGCGCCCCCACCGACCACCCGACCACCCCAGACACCGATCGGCCGCATCCCGGTCCAGGACGTGAGCCCCGTCGTCGACCGCGGGGCCCGGCCTGCGAAGTCCGTGGTCGGTGAGCAGTTCACCGTGACCGCGACGGTCTTCCGCGAGGGCCACGACGCGGTCAACGCGTCCGTGGTGCTCACCGCGCCCGACGGCACCGAGCGGGTCCTGCCGATGACGAGCACGAACCCCGGCCTCGACGCCTGGGAGGCCGTCGTCGAGGCCGACACGGTCGGCTGGTGGTCCTACCGCGTGGAGGGATGGTCCGACCCCTACGGCACGTGGGAGCACGACGCCTCCATCAAGGTCGCCGCCGACATCGACGCCGAGATGATGCTCGAGGAGGGTGCCCGCATCCTGGAGCGGGCCGCCGCCGAGGTCCCCCGCGACGCGACGCAGAAGGCGGTGCTCGAGGACGCGGTCACCGCGCTCCGCGACACCCGACGCCCACCCCTGGCCCGCCTGCACGCCGGCACCGACCCCTCCGTGGAGCGCGAGCTCGCCGCCCGCCCGCTGCGCGACCACGTCAGCCCCTCGACCGACCTCCCGCTGCTCGTCGAGCGCGAGCGGGCCCTGTACGGCGCCTGGTACGAGATCTTCCCCCGCTCCGAGGGCGCGGTGCAGGACCCGACCACCGGCAAGTGGACCAGCGGCACCCTGCAGACCGCCGCCAAGCGCCTCCCGGCCATCGCGGCCATGGGCTTCGACGTCGTCTACCTCACGCCGATCCACCCGATCGGCACGACGGCCCGCAAGGGGCCGAACAACACGCTCGAGGCCGGGCCCGACGACCCGGGCAGCCCGTACGCCATCGGTTCGCCCGACGGCGGGCACGACGCCATCCACCCGGACCTCGGCACGTTCGACGACTTCGACGCGTTCGTCGCCCGGACCGAGGAGCTCGGCATGGAGGTGGCGATGGACATCGCCCTCCAGTGCTCCCCCGACCACCCCTACGTGGAGACCAACCCCGAGTGGTTCACCACGCGGGCCGACGGCACCATCGCCTACGCGGAGAACCCGCCGAAGAAGTACCAGGACATCTACCCGCTGAACTTCGACAACGACCCGCAGGGGTCCTACGCCGAGATGCGCCGGATGATCCAGGTGTGGATCGACCACGGGGTCAAGATCTTCCGCGTCGACAACCCGCACACGAAGCCGGTCGAGTTCTGGCAGTGGCTCATCGACGACGTCGCCCGCGAGCACCCCGAGGTGATCTGGCTGGCGGAGGCCTTCACCAAGCCGGCGATGATGCACTCGCTGGGCAAGGTCGGGTTCCAGCAGTCGTACACGTACTACGCCTGGCGCAACCAGAAGTGGGAGCTCACCGAGTACCTCGAGGAGCTCTCCGGTGAGGCCGCGGCATACATGCGTCCGTCGTTCTGGCCGACCACGCACGACATCCTCACGCCCTACATGCAGTTCGGCGGCCCGGCCGCCTGGAAGCTGCGCGCGGCCCTGGCGGCGACGCTGGTGCCGACCTACGGCATCTACGCCGGGTACGAGCTCATCGAGCACGTCGCCCGCCCCGGTGCCGAGGAGCAGATCGACAACGAGAAGTACCAGTACAAGAACCGCCACTGGGAGGACTACGAGCCCGGCGGCCCGAAGGAGGGCCAGTCGCTGGCCGGGTACCTCACGAGGATCAACGAGATCCGCCGCGAGCACCCCGCCCTGCACTGGCTGCGCAACATCACGTTCCACCACGTCGACGACGAGAACATCATGGCCTTCTCGAAGCGGCGCACCCTCCCGGACGGCAGCGAGGACATCATCGTCGTCGTCGCCAACCTCGACCCGCACAGCACGCGCGAGTCGACCGTCCACCTCGACATGCCCGCCCTGGGCCTCGGCTACGAGGACGGCATCGCCGCCCAGGACCTCCTGACCGGAGCGTCCTGGCACTGGGGCGAGCACGTCTACGTCCGACTCGGTCCCGAGACCGAGCCCGTCCACATCGTCGCCATCCGGAGGTTCTGATGCAGGGTCTCAACCTCAACCAGCCCGGCCTCAAGCACGACCCCGAGTGGTTCAAGACCGCGGTCTTCTACGAGGTGCTCGTCCGCGGCTTCGGCGACTCCAACGGCTCGGGGGCCGGTGACTTCACCGGGCTGATCGGCCGCCTCGACTACCTCCAGTGGCTCGGGGTCGACTGCCTCTGGCTGCCGCCGTTCTACGCCTCGCCGCTGCGCGACGGTGGGTACGACATCGCCGACTACACAGCGGTGCTCCCCGAGTTCGGCACGCTGCCGGACTTCCAGGAGCTCGTGTCGCAGGCGCACGCCCGGGGCATCCGGATCATCACCGACTTCGTCATGAACCACACGAGCGACCAGCACCCGTGGTTCCAGGCGTCGCGCTCGGACCCCGAGGGCCCGTTCGGCGACTTCTACGTGTGGTCCGACACCGACGCACCGTACTCCGACGCCCGCATCATCTTCATCGACACCGAGGTCTCCAACTGGACCTTCGACCCGATCCGCCGCCAGTTCTTCTGGCACCGGTTCTTCTCCCACCAGCCGGACCTCAACTTCGAGAACCCCGCCGTGCACGAGGCGATGTTCGACGTGGTGCGGTTCTGGATGGACATGGGCATCGACGGCTTCCGCCTCGACGCGGTCCCCTACCTCTACGAGGAGGAGGGCCACAACGGCGAGAACCACCCCAAGACGCACCAGTTCCTCGCCAAGCTCCGGAAGATGGTCGACACGGAGTACCCGGGCCGCATCCTGCTCGCCGAGGCCAACCAGCCCCCGGCCGACGTCGTGGACTACTTCGGCACCGAGGAGGAGCCGGAGTGCCAGATGTGCTTCCACTTCCCCGTGATGCCGATGCTCTACTACTCGCTGCGCGAGGAGAAGGCGGCGCCGATCATCGACGTCCTCGCCGACACCCCGCCGATCCCGGCAGGCACCCAGTGGGGCACCTTCCTGCGCAACCACGACGAGCTGACCCTCGAGATGGTGACGCCGGAGCAGCGCGCCGCGATGTACGGCTGGTACTCCCCCGACCCGCGCATGCGCGCGAACGTCGGCATCCGGCGCCGCCTGTCGCCGCTGCTCGACAACAGCCGCGCCGAGATCGAGCTGATCAACGCCCTGCTGCTGTCGCTGCCCGGCTCACCGTGCCTCTACTACGGCGACGAGATCGGCATGGGCGACAACATCTGGCTCAACGACCGTGACGCGGTCCGCACGCCGATGCAGTGGACGCCCGACCGCAACGCCGGGTTCTCCGCCGCAGACCCGGGCAAGCTCTACCTGCCGGTGGTCTCCTCGCTCGTCTACCACTACAACAACGTCAACGTCGAGGCCCAGATGGCGACGAGCTCGTCGCTGCTGCACTGGGTGCGCGCGATGCTCGAGATCCGCAAGCGCCACCCCGTCTTCGGCCGTGGTGCGTTCGAGGTCTGCCCGTCCGACAACGACGCCATCCTGTCGTTCCTGCGCGTCGAGTGGGACCACGAGGACGGCGCCGACTCGGAGGCCGTGCTCTGCGTCAACAACCTGTCGAGCCGGCCCCAGGCCACGACGATCCGGGTGCCCGACGAGTTCAAGGGCGCCCAGCTCGCCGACCTGTTCGGCGGCAACGGGTTCCCGAAGATCTCGGACGACGGCACCATCACCGTGACCCTCGGGTCGCGCGACTTCTTCTGGCTTCGGCTCGTGCCGGGTGCTGCCCGTGGCTGAGATCCACACCACCGCGAGCGTCACGCCGACCAAGCTCGAGCTCGTCGGCCCGTGGATGGCGCGCCAGCGCTGGTATGCCGCCAAGGGCCGGCAGCCGGTGCTGCGCAAGCTCTGGTCGTGGCGCCTCGACGACCCCGCCGGCACCGTGGGCATCGAGACCCTCCTCGTCGCCGACGAGGGCGGCCCCGAGACGGTCGTGTACCAGGTGCCCCTCACCTACCGTGGCGCGCCGCTCGAGGGCGGCCAGCACGCGCTGGTCGGGACCATGGAGCACAGCGTCCTCGGGCCGCGCTGGGTCTACGACGGCGTGCACGACCCGGTCTACGCAGCCCAGCTCCTGGCCCTCGTGCTGGAGCAGACCACCCCGCAGGCCGGGAGCGCCTCCGACACCCCCGAGCCCGCGGTGGTGCCCCGTCGGCACCCGTCGTGGACCACGGAGACGACGCTCACGGGATCGCGCGTGCTCTCGGGCGAGCAGAGCAACACCTCCGTCATCTTCGACTGTGTCGACGAGTCAGGTGCACCGAAGCCGTTGATCTGCAAGGTGTTCCGCACGCTCCAGGCCGGCGAGAACCCCGACGTGGTCGTGCAGGGCGCGCTCGCAGAGGCAGGTTCGCTCCGTGTCCCCGGCATGGTCGGGGCCGTCTCGGCCACCTGGCCGTCGGTCGACGGTGAGGGCTCCGACGTGGGCCACCTCGCCTTCGCCCAGGAGTTCTTCCCGGGCACCGAGGACGCGTGGCGGGTGGCACTCCGGGCCATCGCCGCCACGGAGGACTTCTCGGACCGGGCCCGCGACCTCGGGGCCGCCACCGCGGAGGTCCACTCCCGGCTGGCCGGGGTCATGCCCACCGAACCGGTCACCGCCGAGGCCGTGGCCACCACCGTCGCCGGGATGCGCGGGCGATACGTCGCCGCCGCTTCCGAGGTCCCCGCGCTGGCCGCCCACGAGCAACGCATCGCGACGCTGTTCGACCGGGCCGTCAACGCGAGCTGGCCCGCGCTGCAACGGATCCACGGCGACTACCACCTCGGCCAGGTCCTCCAGGTGGCTGGGCGCGGTTGGGTGCTCCTCGACTTCGAGGGCGAGCCGCTGCGACCGCTGTCCGAGCGCACCCGGCCCGATCTCGCCCTGCGCGACGTCGCCGGGATGCTGAGGTCCTTCGACTACGCGGGCGGCTCGTGGGAACAGGCCCACCCGGGGCACAGTGCCCGCGAGTGGGTGGCCTCCGCCCAGCGCGCCTTCCTCGAGGGGTATGCCGCGCAGTCCGGGCGGGACCCCCGCGAGGACGCGGTGCTGCTCACCGCGTTCCAGCTCGACAAGGCGCTGTACGAGGTCGTGTACGAGGCCCGCAACCGGCCGACCTGGTTGACCATCCCCACCACCGCGGTGGTCCGATTGCTTGACGATGCGAGGAAGGACCTTCCGTGAGCCCTTTCGGCAAGAAGGACAAGAAAGCCCCCAAGGCGAAGAAGACCGCTGCCGCCACTGAGCCGGTCGCTGCGCCCGACGAGTCGGTTGCTGCGTCCCCTGAGCCGGTCGCTGCCGCCACTGAGCCGGTCGCGACGGCCGCCGAGTCGGCCGCCGTCGAACCGACGGTGCAGGAGGCCGTGGCGCCGCACACCTCGCCCGAGGAGACGCTGGTCGAGAAGCCGGCTGGTTCGCCGTCGGCGCCCACGGCACCGACGACCGAGCCGCCCGTGGACCGCTCCCCCGAGCCGCTGCCGCCCGTATCCACACCGGCCGAGGCGATCCGCGCCCTGGCCGACGGCCGCCACCAGCAGCCGCACGACCTGCTCGGGCACCACCTCGAGCCGGCCGGGCTGCGCGTGCGCGCCTACCGGCCGTTCGCGTCCACCGTTGCCGTGCGGTTCGCCGACGGCACCCGCCTCGACCTCGAGCACGAGTCCGACGGCGTGTGGGGCGGGCTGCGCGAGGGCCAGACCGAGACGCAGGACTACCGCCTCGCCGTGAGCTACGCGGACGGCGTCGAGCACGAGATGGACGACCCGTACCGGTTCGCCCCGACGCTCGGCCCGATCGACCTGCACCTCATCGGTGAAGGCCGCCACGAGCAGCTGTGGACCGTCCTCGGCGCCCACGTACGCGAGTACGACGGTCCGCTCGGCCACGTCGTCGGCACGTCCTTCGCCGTGTGGGCGCCCCGGGCGCAGGCCGTGCACGTGGCCGGTGACTTCAACGGCTGGGACGGCCGCAGCCACCCGATGCGCCTGCTCGGCGAGTCCGGGGTCTGGGAGCTGTTCGTCCCCGGCGTCGGTGACGGGACGATGTACAAGTACCTCATCCGTGGCGCCGACGGGAGGGTGCGCGAGAAGGCGGACCCGATGGCACAGGCCACGGAGCTGCCGCCGGCGACGGCGTCCTCGGTCGTCCATTCGCGGTACGACTGGAACGACGGCGAGTGGCTGGCCGAGCGCACCGGGAGCAACCACCACGAGCAGCCGATGAGCATCTACGAGGTGCACCTCGGCTCGTGGCGACGGGGCCACTCCTACCGCGACCTCGCGGAGCACCTGGTCAACTACGTGGCCGACCTCGGCTTCACGCACGTCGAGTTCATGCCGGTGATGGAGCACCCGTACCCGCCGTCCTGGGGCTACCACGTCACGAGCTACTACGCGCCGAGCGCGCGGTTCGGCCGCCCGGACGACTTCCGCTACCTCGTCGACCGGCTCCACCAGGCCGGCATCGGCGTCATCCTCGACTGGGTGCCCGGCCACTTCGCCACCGACCCGTGGGCCCTGGCCCGCTTCGACGGCCTGCCGCTCTACGAGCACCCGGACCCGCGCAAGGGCTGGCACCCCGAGTGGGGCTCCTACATCTTCGACTTCGGCCGGATGCAGGTGCGCAACTTCCTCGTGGCCAACGCGGTCTACTGGCTCGAGGAGTTCCACGTCGACGGCCTGCGCGTCGACGGCGTGGCCTCGATGCTCTACCTCGACTACGCCCGCAAGGACGGCGAGTGGGTGCCCAACATCCACGGCGGTCACGAGAACCTCGAGGCGGTGGGCCTGATCCAGGAGGCCAACGCCACGGCCTACAAGCGGGTCCCCGGCGTGGTGATCATCGCCGAGGAGTCCACGTCGTGGCCGGGCGTCACCAAGCCCACGAGCGAGGGCGGGCTCGGGTTCGGGCTGAAGTGGAACATGGGTTGGATGAACGACTCCTTGAAGTACCTCAAGGAGAACCCCATCCACCGCCAGTACCACCACCACCTCCTGACGTTCTCGCTCATGTACGCCTTCAGCGAGAACTACCTGCTGCCGATCAGCCACGACGAGGTCGTCCACGGGAAGGGGTCGTTGCTGCGCAAGGCTCCCGGGAGCCGCTACGACCAGCTGGCCACGGTCAGGGCGTTCCTCGCCTACCTGTGGAGCCACCCGGGCAAGCAGCTGCTGTTCATGGGCAGCGAGTTCGCCCAGGAGGCCGAGTGGGCCGACGGCCGCGAGCTCGACTGGTGGCTGCTCGACCACGCGGCGCACTACCGCGTGCACAACCTCGTCAAGGAGCTCAACCGCGTCTACCGAGAGAACTCCGCCCTCTGGGCGCTGGACTCCGACCCCGCGGGTTTCGAGTGGCTCGACGCCGACGACAACGCCGGCAACACCTACTCCTACCTGCGTTTCGGCACCCGCGACCGCCAGGGTCCTGTCGTCGCGGTGGCCGTGAACTTCGGCGGCCTCGCGCGGGAGTCCCTGCGCCTCGGGGTTCCCCGGGCCGGCGACTGGAAGGTCATCCTCGACACCAGCGGCTACGACGAGTTCGGCACGCCCAGCCAGGCAGAGGTGGTCGTCACCGCCCAGGAGCACGGGGCCCAGGGCCAGCCCTGGTCTGTCGAGGTCCGGGTGGCCGCCCTGTCAGCCGTCTACCTCGCCCCCGTGTCGAACGGCGACCAGGCGTCGGTCGAGTCCTCCGTCGCCGGGTCGCGCCAGGTGACCGCCGGGGAGGACACCGCCGGGTGACCCACGTCTGGGGCTACCGCATCCCGCTGCTCGTGGTACCGGTGGTCCTCGCGTATGCCGCGGTGGCGGCGTGGTGGGTGTGGCGCGGCCGCGCCCACCTCGCCGTCACCCTCGAGCGGGTCCTGTTCGGTGGCGCGGTCGTGTTCGCCTCCGTCGTGACGATGTCGCCGCCCGGTCGGGCGGACAACGGCGTGCTGGCACCGGACCGGTCCTGCGCCATCCACGCGGTCGACCTCGGGCTCGCGGCGGTCACCGCCGACGACCAACGCATCCTCAACGTCCTCCTCCTGCTGCCCGTCGGGTTCTTCGCCGCCGCCGTCGCGGGCCGGCTGCGCGGTCCCGTCGCGCTGCTGGTCGTCATCGGCGCCGCGGCACTGCCCGTGGTGTTCGAGACCGGCCAGCAGGTGTTCCGCGGCCTGGACCGCGCGTGCGACACCACCGACCTCGCCGACAACCTCACGGGTGTCCTGCTGGGCCTGGCCGCCGGCGCCCTCGTCGTGGGACTGCGGTGGGCAGCCGGCCGCAACGCTGGCAGAGTGGCCCCATGAACGACCCGCGCGCAGGACAGCCCGCAGAACCCTCTGACCTGGTCGACGTGCCCCATCTCGTCACCGCGTACTACACGCTGGTCCCCGATCCCGACGACCTCGACCAGCAGGTCGCGTTCGGCACGTCCGGGCACCGGGGTTCGAGCCTGCGCACCGCGTTCAACGAGACCCACATCCTCGCGACGACCCAGGCCATCTGCGACTACCGGTCGTCGCAGGGGTACGACGGTCCGCTCTTCGTCGGCCGCGACACGCACGCGCTGTCGGAGCCCGCGTGGGCCTCGGCACTGGAGGTGCTCGCCGCCAACGACGTCATCGTCCTCGTCGACGACCGCGACGGGTACACGCCGACCCCGGCCGTCAGCCACGCCATCATCCGCGCCAACGAGGGACGCACCAGCGGCACCGCCCTGGCCGACGGCATCGTCGTCACCCCGTCGCACAACCCGCCCTACGACGGTGGGTTCAAGTACAACCCTCCCCACGGCGGGCCGGCGGACTCCGACGCCACCAAGGTGATCGCCGCCCGGGCGAACGAGCTGATCGCAGGCGGCCTGGCGGACGTCCGCAGGATCCCCTTCGAGCGGGCCCGCAAGCACGCGCAGGGCTACGACTTCCTCGGCACCTACGTCGACGACCTGCCCGACGTCGTGGACCTCGCCCGCATCAAGGAGGCCGGCGTCCGGATCGGCGCGGACCCCCTCGGTGGCGCTGCCGTCGCGTACTGGGGCGAGATCGCCGACCGCCACGGGATCGACCTCACCGTGGTCAACCCCCTCGTCGACCCCACCTGGCGCTTCATGACGCTCGACTGGGACGGCAAGATCCGGATGGACTGCTCGTCCCCCTCGGCCATGGCCTCGCTCATCGCCCGCAAGGACGAGTACGACATCGCCACGGGCAACGACGCCGACTCCGACCGCCACGGGATCGTCACCCCCGACGCGGGACTGATGAACCCCAACCACTTCCTCGCCGTCGCGATCCAGTACCTGTTCGGTGGGGCGCGCCCCGACTGGCCGGACGGCGCCGCCATCGGCAAGACCCTCGTGTCCTCGTCCATGATCGACCGCGTGGCCTCCGACCTCGGGGCACGGCTGGTCGAGGTGCCGGTCGGGTTCAAGTGGTTCGTGCCCGGGCTCATCGACGGGAGCTTCGGGTTCGGCGGCGAGGAGTCGGCCGGGGCGTCCTTCCTGCGGCGCGGCGGCGCTGCCTGGACGACCGACAAGGACGGCATCCTCCTCGCCCTGCTCGCGTCCGAGATCCTCGCGGCGACCGGCACGTCACCGAGCCAGCACTACGCGGACCTGACCGCCCGCCACGGCGACCCGGCCTACGCCCGCATCGACGCGGCCGCCGACCGCGAGCAGAAGGCGAAGCTCGCGGCCCTGTCCCCGGAGGACGTCGCTGCGAAGTCCCTTGCAGGAGAACCGATCACGGCCAAGCTCACCCGGGCCCCCGGCAACGACGCGGCGATCGGGGGGCTGAAGGTGACGACGGAGAGCGCATGGTTCGCCGCCCGCCCCTCCGGCACCGAGGACGTCTACAAGATCTACGCCGAGTCCTTCCAGGGCCCCGAGCACCTGGCCCAGGTGCAGGCCGAGGCCAAGGAGGTCGTCGACGCCGCCCTGCGCGGCTGAACCCGTGGCTTCGCTGTGAGCGGACAGGTGTGAGGAACAACTCGGACATCCGTCGGCGTTGACACCGACATGACGCCCACGAACACCCCACGCCAGCCCGGGCCCCGCACCTTCCCGCGTGCGAGCAGCACCGGTCCGAACCTCGCCACCCTCGACCGGGTCCGTGGCCTGCGCCGCCCCAGGCTCATGCAGCCGGAGGCCCGCCGCCACCAGATCGAGCAGGAGTGCCGGGCCTGCTGAGGTCCCACGACTCCTGTCGTCCGACGGGCTCCGCCACCTCGGCGGGGCCCGTCAGTCGTGTCCGGGGCCGTCGGTCAGTCCGTCAGGGCCGGCGCCGGCCCACCGACGACGGCCTCGTCGGCCGCCGAGGGCCCGGGGCGCAGCCGGGATGTCTCGTCGGACACCCACAGCCGGGTGAGGCCACCGAAGTGGCCCTCGAACTTGTCCCACTCGTGCTGTGGGTAGGTCGAGCGGATCGTGTCGGTGAGGAGCCCGCGGAAGTCGGCTGAGTCGACCCACTCGAGCACCATCTCGTCGAGGTGCGGCAGGGCGGCATCGCAGAACTCGCGGTACCGGTCGGTCTCGAAGTGGTCGTCCGCGAGCCCCTGGTAGGCCGCGAGCTTGGCCTGGTAGTCCAGCGCGGGGTCGTCGGCGATCTCGAACCACGGCCCGGTGTCGACCTGGGTCTTGGCCTTGCGACCGGTCGCGACGCAGAACACCGACCACTTGAGCAACGCCTTCATCGCCCACGGGAAGTAGTAGTGCAGGGACGTCACCGCGACGTCGGGGCAGGCATTGGCGTAGTCGATCGGGTAGACCACTCCGTCCTTGACGAGCATCTCGCAGGAGTTGAACTCCCACCGGAAGAACGCGTTGACCGTCTGGGCGATGGTGACCGCCTCGGTGCCGACGCCCTCGGAGAGGAAGCCGTGCTCGACGGCATACCGGTTGTGCATGGGCTCGTCCGGACGGAACTTCATGACCATGCTCTCGGGGCCGATGGTCAGCGCCCGCGCGAACACCTCGAACCCGTCGACCGACTTCTGCAGGTGCATGAGCATCTCGCCGGAGTCGTCGTAGGCCTCGTGCAGGTCGGCCCGGTCCTTGATCTGGGAGACACCGCGCCAGGCGCCACCGTCGAACGGCTTCATGAACATGGGGTAGCCGAGCTCGTCGGCGATGCGGTCGAGGTCGAAGGACTTGTTGTACTTCTCGGAGGTGAAGGCCCAACGCGCGTTGTCGAGGGGGTTCTTGTACGGCACGAGGACGGTCTCGGGGACGTTCATGCCGAGCCGCAGCAACGCGCAGTACGCCGAGTGCTTCTCCATCGACTGGAACGTGAACGGGCTGTTGAGCAGGTACACGTCGTCCATCAGCGCGACCTTCTTGAGCCATTCGCGCGGGTGGTAGTACCAGTGCGCGAGGCGGTCGATCACGAGGTCGTGCCGGGGCTTGTCCCGCAGGTTGAAGGGTTCGATCGTGACGCGCTCGGTCGAGACCCGGTGCTCGGTGCCGTCCGGCCCGGTGACGACGCCCATGCGCTGGGCGAGCGTCTCGAACGCGCGCGGCCAGTCACCCTCCGCGCCGAGGAGCAGGCCGATGAGGTGTTCCTTCGAGTTCGCCATGCGCCCCATCCTGTCGGCTGGGGCGCCTGCCCGAAAGTGGAGACGTCTAGAACAACGCGCTCATCAGGGAGGTCCGCGCCCTGCGCACCCGCTCGTCGTGCGCCCCGACCACGGCGAACAGCTGCACGAGGTGGACCCGCGCCTGCTCACGCTCGTCACCGCTCGTGGCACGCACCAGGTCGATGAGGCGCAGGAACGCGTCCTCGACGTGGCCGCCGAGGATGTCGAGGTCCGCGACGAGGCTCTGGGCGGCGACGTCCGTGGGGTTCTCCGCCGCTGCCGCGCGGGCTGCCTGGAGGTCCGCCCCCTCGGTGCGCTGCATCAGCCCGACCTGGGCCAGGCCCAGCTCGGCGTCGCCGTCCGCGGGGTTCGCCTTGAGCGCCTGCGTGTATGCCGCGTGGGCGGCGTCGAGGTCGCCCCGCTCGATGGCGTCGTACGCCTCCTGGTGCAGCGGCGGGAGCAGCGGCTCGGCCGCCTCGTCGTCGCCGTCCTGCGGCTCGGCCGCGGTGACCTCGACCCGGCCGGTCACGCCGTGCTGCACCGCGAGCCCGAGGAACTCCTCGAGGATCGGGCGCACGGCCTCGGCCGGCTGGACCCCCGCGAACATCGGGACCGGCTGGCCCTGGACCAGGCCCATGGTCACCGGGACGCTCTGGACCTGGAAGGCGCGCAGCAGCGTGGGGTTCTGCTCGACGTCGACGCTGACCACCTGGAGGCGACCCGCGTGCGCCCCGGCCAGCTCGACGACGGTGTCGAGGTAGGCGCGGGACTCCGGCACCTGCGAAGCCCACAGGACGAGCAGGAGGGGGACGCTGACCGAGGCGTTCGCGACCTCCTGGAAGTTCGCGTCCGTGCCCTCGACGACCAGGCCCGAGCGACCGGGGACGCCCGTGGCCGCGGCGCCGCCCTGGCTCGCCGCCCCCTGGCCCGCAGCCGGACCGGCGCCGGCGGCCCCGGCCGGAGCCCGGGTCGGGGTGGTGCCCTTCAGGCCGGTGAGGTCGACGGCCCCACGCAGGCCTCCAGCGGTGAACGGCTGCTCAGTCATGGTCCCGATTCTTCCTCACCGCGCGACCTCGTGCGTACGCGGCCTCCTGCAGGCTCAGGAACCCTTGGCGGAGAACAGCACCTCGTCGGCGCCGACGACACCGGCCGTCCCGTCGGCGGGCACGGTGAACACCACCGTCTCGTACGACTTGAGCTCGGCACTGGTCGTCAGCGTCTTCTTCTTCACCAGGCGCTGGAACTCGGCGCTGGGGGTGAGCGACTTGCCGCCCGCCTTGAGCGTGATCGTGTCGGTGCGCTCGAGGAGGGAGAACACCAGGGCGCCGCCACCGCGCAGCGCGATGGACACCGTCTGCTCCGGCTGCGCCTCGTGCACCTGCTTGAGCGTCGCGAGCTTGCCGAAGGCCCTCGCCTGCGCGGCGGCGTTGGCGCGCACCGAGGCCGCGAAGGGGTCATCGGTACCGACCGCCTCGGCCTTGGCCGGGGAGGGGTAGGCGAGGCTGGCGGCATACTGCTTGACGAGCGCGTCGGGGGCCACGGCGAGCCTGGTGTCCTTGGTGACCATGGGGGAACCGGAGTCCAGGGAGTCCAGAGCAGCGACCTGCGTGCCGGGCGCCATGGTGACCGACGTGCTCAGGCGGAACGGCGTCTTCGCGTCGGGCGAGGTCAGCAGGTTGAGCCGGGCCGCTCCCGTCGCCGTCGTGGTCTGGGCCAGGATCAGGCGCGGGAAGGTCGTGCCGCGCGACACCGCGAGCACCTTGGGCGCCTCGGTCCGCTTGAGGGGGGCGGGAGTCGTGGTGGCCGCGGGGTCGACCTCGAGCTTGCTCGCGGCGTTCGCGACGGCGAGCGCGCTCCCGGTCAGGGCCCGCTCACGAAGGGCCTGGCCCTCCGCGGCGGGGGCCGCGGCGGCCTCGTCGGCCTGGGCGATCACCCGCTCGGCGATCTTCTGGGCACTGCCCGCGTCGACCGGGGCGGTGGTCGTCACCTGGGACGGTGCGTCGTCCACACCGACCAGGGCGCTGCCCGCACCGCAGCCCGTGAGGGCGAGGGTGAGGGCCCCGGCGGCGGCGATCGCGGGGGTGTTCAGGCTCCTCATACGGTCGCCTCCTCGGTGGGGCGGGCAGGTTCGGTCGTGGCGGGGCGGGCTCCGCGGCGGCGTTCCTGCCACAGCCCGGCGACACCGGCCGCGGCGGCGAGCAGGCCGACCAGGCTGACGAGCAGGGCCTGGAAGAACCAGGTGCGGCGCTCGATGGTCACGGTCAGGCGGCTGATGTCGGCGGGCCTGCCGTCGGCGGTGGCGAGCACGACCGCCTCGGGGGCGTTCTCCTGGCGCACCTGGAGGCGCACGCGGCCGCTCCCCTGCACCGCCTCGCGCCAGATGTCGGCTCCGGCGAGAGCGGGCGCCGCACCGGCACCCGACTGCGACGCGACGAGCGACCAGGAGCGGACGTGCGCACCGGTGACGCGCGTGACGTCGGCGCCGCCGACGATCGCCTCGGCGTCGGACGGGGTGGCGCGGCCGGCGAACACCGGGCTCTTGCCGCGCGTCACCGCCGTCACCGTGGTGGGACGGTCGACACGGTTGAGGACGGAGGGCTCGACGACGACGATGCTCCCCTTCGCGGGCGTGGTCGTGAACGTCGCGCTACCTGTGGGACCCAGGTGGAACGTGAACCACGACCCCAGGCCGAGCAGCACGATCCCGACCACGGTCAGTACGGCCAGCACAGCGCGTTTGGCCACCTTCGACACAGTCAGATTCCTTACGTGAGTGGGCCGGCACGGGAGAGTTCCCCGCACCGGCATCGTCCTCCACCATGACCCAGACGCCTCCGGAGGACAAATCCTCCGCCCCACGAACCGGGACGTCGGTGGCATGATCGCCCCTAATGACCACTCGAGCCCGGCACAGTCGCCACCGCCGACCCGGACGCCCCCGCGAGGAGTCGACGGAGCAGGCGATCACGGCCGCGGCACGCCAGGTGCTCGCCGACAAGGGTGTCGCGCGGATGTCCATGGAGCACGTCGCGGCCAAGGCCGGAGTGGCCAAGAGCACGCTGTACCGGCGGTGGCCGAGCAAGGTCGAGCTGGCCGTCCACGCCGTCGCCGCGACGTTCGACGAGATCGAGGTCGGCGACCACGGATCGCTCGCCGAGGACATGCGTTCGGGCATCGAGGAGGCCGCCCGCCTCCTGCGCGACCCCTCCACCGGCGGAGCGTATGCCGCGTTGCTCGCCGAGTCGGCCCGCGACCCCGAAGGCGTCGGGAAGCAGGTCCGTGAGTCGCTGTCGACGCGGCTGCACGCCCTCGTCGCGACGTCGGTCGCCCGGGCCATCGAGCGCGGGGAGATCCGCGACGACATGGTCGACGTCGACCTGCTCGCCGACGTGGTGGTGGGTTCGGTGATGCACCGTTCGCTGGCCACCGGGGTGCCGGACCAGGCGTTCGTCGACGGCCTCATCGAGCTGCTCGCCGACGTCGCGTACGCGCGGCTGCACCGCGCCGCCAGCGCTGCGCGCGCCGCCCAGGACCGCTGACCGAGTAAGGGTCGGGCGGGAGTGTGCAGCTCCGCCCGACCCTCGGTCGGTGTCGACCGTCCGGTCAGAAGCGAGCCGGCTCGCGGTAGATGCCCCACTCGTCGCGCAGGGCGTTGCAGATCTCGCCCAGCGTGGCCTCGACCCGGACCGCGTCGAGCATGGCCGGGAGCATGTTGTCGTCGGTGCGGGCCACCTCGACCATGTGGGCCACGGCGGCACGGACGGCGTCCTCGTCGCGGGCCGCCTTGCGGGTGGCCAGAGCCGCCACCTGCTCGGTCTCGACCTCGTGGCTGACGCGCAGGATCTCGAGCTCGTGGGTGACCGAGGCGGTGTGGCAGTTGACGCCGACGACCTTCTTGTCACCCTTCTCGAGGGCCACCTGGTACTGGAAGGCGGCCTCGGCGATCTCGGACATGAACCAGCCCTCCTCGATGCCACGCAGGATGCCGCGCGTCATGGGCCACTCGTTGCCGGGCTTGCCGGTGTTCTCCGCGACGAGCGACGCCAGCCCCTCGGTGTCCTTGGTCGTCAGGTCGCTGCCGCCCATGGTGAGGATGCGGTCGAAGATCTTCTCGGCCTCGGCCTCGATCTGGTCGGTGAGCGCCTCGACGTACCAGCTCCCGCCGAGCGGGTCGGCGACGTTGACGACACCGGTCTCCTCCATGATCACCTGCTGCGTGCGCAGCGCGATCTCGGCGGCCTGCTCGCTCGGGAGCGCCAGGGTCTCGTCGAGGGCGTTGGTGTGCAACGAGTTCGTGCCACCGAGGACGGCGGCGAGCGCCTCGACGGCGGTGCGGACGACGTTGTTGTACGGCTGCTGGGCGGTGAGGCTGACCCCGGCGGTCTGCGTGTGGAACCGCAGCCACTGCGCCTTGTCCGTCTTCGCGCCATACACGTCCCGCAGCCAGCGGGCCCAGATGCGGCGGGCCGCACGGAACTTCGCGATCTCCTCGAAGAAGTCCAGGTGGCTGTCGAAGAAGAACGAGAGGCCGGGCGCGAAGGTGTCGATGTCCAGACCACGCGAGAGACCCAGCTCGACGTACCCGAAGCCGTCGGCGAGCGTGAACGCCAGCTCCTGCGCAGCCGTGGAGCCGGCCTCGCGGATGTGGTAGCCGGAGACCGACAGCGGCTTGTAGTCGGGGATCTTCTCGGCGCAGTACTCCATGAGGTCGCCGATGAGGCGCAGGTGCGGCTTGGGCGCGAACAGCCACTCCTTCTGCGCGATGTACTCCTTGAAGATGTCGGTCTGCAGGGTGCCGTTGAGCACCCCGAGGTCGACGCCCTGGCGCTCGGCGGCGACGAGGTACATGCAGAACACCGGGACCGCCGGGCCGCTGATGGTCATCGACGTGGTGATCTGCTCGAGCGGGAGCTCGTTGAACAGCACCTCCATGTCGGCGGCCGAGTCGATCGCCACCCCGCAGTGGCCGACCTCGCCGAGCGCCATGGGGTCGTCGGAGTCGCGGCCCATCAGGGTCGGCATGTCGAACGCGACGGACAACCCGCCGCCGCCACGCTCGAGGATCATCTTGTAGCGCTCGTTGGTCTGCACGGCGTTGCCGAAGCCGGCGAACTGACGGATCGTCCACGTGCGACCTCGGTACCCGGTCGGGTAGAGGCCACGGGTGAAGGGGAACTCCCCCGGCCAGCCGATGCGCTCGGGGGCCTCGCCGTCGGTGGGGCCGTAGGCGGGCTGGACCTCCATCCCGGAGAGCGTGGTGAAGTCGGCGTCGCGCACCCGACCGGTGGACTGGGCTGCGTCGTAGCGCGCCTGCCAGCGCGCGGCGCCGGTCTGGTCGGGAGTGGTCTGCGTCATACCCGGCAATTTACTAGGACGTCCTACTAATCACCAATCCCTCGCCGGTTTGGGTGCCCAGAGGGTCGGAAATCCGACCGTCTGGGCACCCAAACGCCGGAGGGGGTATGGCGCGGGGCTGGGTCAGGCGTCGAAGTCGGCGGCGCCGATGCGGACCTTGCGCAGGAGCTCGAAGAGCTGCTCGTGCTCGGCGGCGGTGAGCATGCCGAGGCCGAAGCGCGACTCGACCAGGTCCTTGGTCGCCGCCTCCATGGCATCCCGCCCGGCCGGGGTGATCACGGCGAGGGTGCCGCGGCCGTCGTCGGGGTTGGGGACCCGCTCGACGAAGCCCTGGGCGTCGAGGCGCTGGACGATGTTGGTCGCGCTGGTGGGGTGCACCATGAGGCGCTGGCCGATCTTGCTCATGCCGAGGCGCCCGTCGCGGCTGAACGCCAGCAGCACCAGGGCCTCGTACCGCGCGAAGCTCAGGCCGTGGCGCCCGACCAGGGCGTCGTAGTCGGTGATGAGGAGCTGCTGGACCCGCATGATCGAGGTGGCGCTGGCCATGGCCAGGGGCTGGGACGTCCGCCCCCAGCGCTTGGTCCACAGCTGTGCCGCACGCGTGATCGGGTCGAACGGCAGGCGGATGGGCTTGGGCACGCGCAGCAGGCTAGCTGCGGGGAACGCGCACCGTCTCGAGGTGTCCGTCATCGAGACGGATCTCCCCGTCGGCCTGCGCCGCGGCCTCCGGGTCGTGGGTCGCCATGACGACGATCGCGCCGCGCTCCGCCTCCGCCCGCAGCAACGCGAGGACCTTCTCCCGGTTGTCGTGGTCGAGCTCCGAGGTGGGTTCGTCGGCGAGCAGCACACGGCCCCGCAGGGCCAGGCCACGAGCGACCGCGACGCGCTGCTGCTGTCCACCGCTCAGCTCCTCGGCGAGGTGGCTGCCCGACTCCTCGAGGCCCACGGCCGCGAGGGCCGCCTGGACCCGGTGGCGGGTGTCCTCGGCGGACACCCCGCGCGCGAGGAGCGGCAGCTCGAGGTTCTCCTGCGCCGTGAGCAGGACCGCAAGGGCGCTCCCCTGCGGGATCACCTCGATGCCGAGCGACGCCCCCTGGGAGCGGTCGGTGACCAGGTCGTCGCCGAGCCGGACCCCGCCCTCGGCGGGCACCGCCCCGGCGATGGCCCACAGCAGCGAGGACTTGCCGGCACCGCTGTGACCCGTGACCGCGATGAACTCACCTGCGTAGGCGTCGAACGAGGCCGCGTCGACGGCGACGGTGTCGCCGTACCGGACGGTGACGGCGTCCACGACGAGCGGCGGGGTCTCGAGCTCCTCGTCGGGCTCCCACGAGTGGCGCTCAGTCATCGGACGAACCTCCGACCTGGGGGATGAGGGTCCAGACCCCGTCGACGTGGTGCACCCGCACGAGGGCGCCCGGCGGGAACGCGTCGACGGCCGCCGCCGGGAGCGGGAGGGACCCGTCGGCGGACACGACGGCATACTCCTCGCCGGCGCGACCCTCGCTGCCGACGCGACCGTCGCGGATGGTGACGGTCCTCGGCAGTCGCGCAGCCACGTCGGGGTCGTGGGTGACGACGACGATGGTCGTGCCCCACTCCTCGTTGACCCGGTGCAGGGCGTCGAGGACGACGTCGCGCGAGGTGTGGTGCAGCTGGCTGGTCGGTTCGTCGCCGAGCAGCAGGCCCGGCCGGCTGGCCAGCGACACGGCGAGCGCCGCGAGCTGCAACTGGCCCGGGGGCAACGAGTCGAGCGGTGCGGTGGCGGCGTGGTCAAGCCCCACGAGCTCGAGCACCTCACCGGCCGCCGGCACCCCACGTCCGGCGCGCACGGCTGACCGCTGGGCGAACTCCACGTTCTGTCGGGCCGTCAGGTAGGGCAGCAGGTTGCGTACAGCTCCCTGCAGGATGATCCCCACGTCGGCGGCACGGAAGCGGTCCAGCTCCGGCTCGGTCATCGTGGACAGCTCGTGCTCCCCCACCCGGACCCGCCCGGCGCTGGGGCGCATCAGGCCGCCGAACAGCGTGAGCAGCGTCGACTTGCCCGCGCCCGAGGGACCGAGCAGCCCGACGACCTCGCCGGGGTCGACGACGAGGTCGACCCCCGACAGCGCCGCGACGTCGTGGCCCTCGGCACGGTAGATGTGCACCAGGCCACGGGTGCTCACGCCCAGACCGGCCTTCACACGGACTCCCTGATGCGGCGCAGCGCGATCCGTCGACCGCAGCCCACCGCGGCAGCCGCCCCGACGGGCAGCAGCACGAGGAGGCAGGCGACGGTGGCCACGAGGATGGCCAGCACCGACGGCGCGATCTGCACCGCCGGGACCGGGGTCGACGGGTCGTCGAACAACGGGAGCAGCGGCATCGCGACCAGCGCCGAGAGGGCGCCGCACACCGTGCCGACGGCGGTGCCGACGCCGACGAGGACGAGCTGTTCGCGCACGAGGGCCCGCCGCAGGACGCTCATCCGCACGCCGGCCATGTGGAGGGCAGCCAGGTCCCGGGCCACGACCCGCCAACCGGTCACCGTCATGACGATGACGACCAGGGCGGCGAGCACGACGGCCATCAGGCCGGTGAAGACCGCGAGCCGCACACCCCATCCGGAGCCCGAGGTGTCGAGGCGCTGCTTGGCCGCGTCGTAGGTGTTGGTCCGCAGCACTCCGATGCCGTTGTCGCGCAGGGCCTTTCGGACCTCGTCCGCCTGACCGGGGTCGCGCAGCCAGACCGACAGGGTGCCACCGGAGGTGAGGGTTCCGCCGAGCCGTTGCAGGGTCGCGTAGTCGACCATCACCCCACGGGCTCCCACCACGGGGAGGGCGCCGGGCCGTTGTGCCGAGAAGACCGACAACGGCGCACCGGTCAGGCTCGGGGCGGTGAACGCCGCCGCAGTCCCCCCGGGCGGCACCCCGCCGGCGAGGAGGCCGGGCACCTTGGCGGGGACGTCGCCATACGTGCGGGCGACGGCGACCCCCGTGCTGCGGAGGCGGAACTCCATGGTGTCGGGCGAGGGGCTGGTGAGGTCCAGCGCGTCCGTCGTGCCACTCGCCACGGGGGCGAAAGGGTTCCAGCTGTTCGTTGAGGAGATCCCCATGGACGTGCCGTCGATGCCGAGGCCACGGACGGTGACGGTGCCGGACACGGTCTTGGCTGCCGGGTCAGTGGGACGGAAGTCGATGCCGGCGAGCCGGCACGTCTCGGGGCAGAGCAGGGGCGTCGACAGCTGCCGGCTGCCGCTCCCGTTGGCGGGGAAGGTGGTCACCTGGCGGATCAGCGCGGTGCCGTCGGGCCCGGTGACCAGCAGGCGCATCTCCACGGGTGCGAGGTCGGCGGGGCTGGCCGGCGACGGTCCGGAGAGGACGTCCGACTCGGAGCCCAGCCTCCAGGTCACGGTTCCCGTGATCCGCTGTCCCTTGAGGATGACGGTGTCGACCGGCGGCGGCTTCAGGGCCGCCAGCCGCAGGTCCTGGCCGGCTGGGGTGTAGGCCACGGACGCGAAATGCTCCGCGTCCACCGCGATGGTGGGGGTCGACCCGGCGGCGGTCTGCCTGATGACGGCCACCGGGGTCACGCGGTCCCCCGACGGGTCGATGGCGCGGGCGGCCCTGGCCAGCGTCGTGGGGTTCACGCTGTCGGTCTCGAGGACGAGCGGGGCCCCGGTCTGGAGCTGGGCGCGAGCCGTCCAGTTGCGGTTGGCCACCACCACGGCGTTCGCGGCGAACACGGTCAGCGCGACGGCCACGCTGACCACGGTGACCACCTTGCGCATGGCCGGACGACGCTGGAGCCCGAAGGCCGTCAGCGCCGGGCCGATCCGTCCCCGCGACAGGCTGGTCCGGCCGGTGGAACGGGCCACCGGGACGGCGAGCCGCGAGACCACGAGGCCACCGGCGAGAGCGACGAGCGTCGGCGTGAGCAGGGCCAGCGGTCCGGTCAGGGTGCGGGTGGCCAGCCCCACGATGCCGAAGACTGCCAGTGCCACGGCCAGGATGTCGACCACCGCGAACGCACCCGCCCGGCTGGGGGACACCCGCCGCAGCAGCGACGAGATCGCCTGCCGCTGCAGGGGACGCACTGCGACGACGATCGCGAGGGCGCACACGACCGCGGACGCGGCCAGGGCCGCCACGGACAGGACCGGCACCTCGAACGGCACCCCGGGCGCCAGGAGGGTTCGCCGGACGACCTCCGACAGGGCCACCGCGAGGCCGAACCCGAGGGGCAGGCCCAAGGAGACCGTGAGGCCGAGCTCGGCCATGACGAGTCTCCCCGCGCCCTCGCGGCTGCGCCCGCGGAGGCGGGCGAGTGCGGCCTCGGGTCGGCGCTGCTCGACGGCCGCCTGCCCCACGAGCAGCAGGATCGCCCCGGCGAGCAGGGCCAGCTGGGCCATGAGGAGGGGGACGATGACACGCAGCTGCTTCTGTCCGCCGGAGACGGCCTGGATGACCAGCGGCAGCTCGCTCTCGACGAGGGCACCACCCTGGCTCGAGGTGCTCGCCCGGGCACCGATCACACCGGTCACCTCGTCGAGGTTGTCCACGGACAGCAGCTCGCGACGCAGGGGGAAGCTCAGGGTCGACGTCACCTGCCCCCACGCCTGGTCGAACGTGTCCTCGGTGGTCACGAAGTCGTCGATCGCCGGGACGGGTTCGGTGCCGACGACGAGCAGGGTGCCGGACTTGCCGTCGAGCGTCGTGCGGAGCCAGTACCTAGGGTCGGGCTTCACCTCGTAGGCGCCGACGACCTCGAGCTTCGCCTGGGCGTCCGGCGGGCGCGGATAGACGTTGGTGTCCGGCCCGGGCACGGTCGTGGTGAAGCGCTGGCCCAGCTGCCAGTTCCAGGCCTTCTGGTCCTTGGCCGACACGAGGACCTCGTCGGCGGCCGCCGGGCACCTCCCCATCGTGAGGGTGAGGTGGGCGCAGATGTCGGAACGGGCGACCATGCGCCCCGGCGACGCCTTGAGCCCGGTTCGCGGCACGATGTTGATGACGTCGGACATCTGGCCGATCGGTGCCGAGTAGAGGGCCTGCACCTGCGCCGGGACGGCGGCGGCCAGACCAGCTGGTCTCAGGTCCGGGTTGATCGCCGAACGCCCGCCGCGAGCCACCAGGGCGGTGTCCGCCACCGGCGCACCGTCGACGGCCGAACGCAGCAGGGACTGCTCGAGGGCCCGCTCGTAGAGGGGCGCGAACACCGCGCAGGCGGTGACGAGGGTGGACAGCAGGACGAGGACGACAGCCTGGGCGCGGCGATACCTGATCGCTGCCCACATGTCCCCTCGCCTCCCCGCGCCAGCGGGCGCCGACTCATCCTCGGCGCCTCCCGGACGACCTTAGGGTGAGAACGTGCGCCGGAAGGGCACATTCCGGCAACGATTCACGGCGTGGGGCGCCGGACGCCGCACCTACTCCTGCGCGTCGATGGCGGCCTCGAGGCGGTCGAGCTTCGCCGTCAGCTCACCCGTGAAACCGTCGCGGATGTCGGCCTTGAGGACGAGGGAGACCCTCGGCCCGTAGGCGGCGACGGCGTCCACCGCGCCCTTGACGACGGCCAGGCACTCGTCCCACTCCCCCTCGATGGTCGTGAACATCGAGTCGGTGCGGTGCGGGAGGCCGGAGGCGCGGACGACGGCGACCGCGGCCGCGACGGCCTCACTCACCGAGCCGGTGGAGTCGGCGGCGACGGACGGGGCGACGGAGAAGGCGACGAGCATGCCCCCACCGTATGCCGCGGGACCAGGTCCTCCTCCCCGACCCGGTCCCGCGCCCCCACGGACGCCCGCCTCCGGTGCAGCGGGCGTCAGCCTCCGACGTGGCGCTGGTAGGCCAGCACGGCCTCGACGCGTCGGAAGCCGAGCTCCTCGTTGACCCCCACCATGTGCGCGTTCTGCTCCGCGTTGCAGGTCTGCACCCGCTTCGAGGCGGGGGCGACTCGCGCCAGCTCCTGCAGGCCGCGCACCTTGACCGCCATCCCGAGCCGGTGACCGCGGTGCTCGCGGCGCACCAGAGTCCCCCACTGCATCACCTCGTCGGGGTCGTCAGCCGACAGGACGAGGTCGTTGTACGCGACCACCTCGCCGGCCGGCGTCGTGGCGACCGTGTGGATCGTCGTGCGCCCCTGCCGCGTCATGCGGTCGAGCTCCTCGAGGTAGGTCTCCGGGGAGAGCGACTCGGCCTCGAAGTCGACGTCCCCGGTGGGGGCATCGACGGCCAGCTGGTTCCAGCAGTCGCAGTAGGACTGCCGCAGCCCCTCCGGAAGGCGCCCGACGTAGGACTCCACTCGGTAGCCCTGGTGCCTGGTCGCGGACTCGCGGGCCAGCTGGTCGAGCCTCGGCGGGTCGACCGGCAGGTCGAGAAGCCGCCGGATCTCGGTGTTGGCCAGGGCGAATCCGTGCTGCTGGGCGAACCGCACGTGGGGGTGGTCCTCCCGCGCATCGTCGGGCACGTGGCTCTCGATGAGCACCGTCGTCCGCCCGTCCTCGCGGGTGCGGTCGACGATCCGCTCCACGAGGGCACCGCCGACACCTCGGCGTCGCAACCGGGGGTGGACGTCGACCTCACCCCAGGTGAAACGGGTGTTGTCGAGCAGCGGGAACCACTGCATCCCGACACCGGCGACCTCGCCGTCGACCAGTGCCACCCACGGTTCGAGCCGCTCGATCGTGCTCGTCGACCGCAGGTCGACGAGCAGCTCCCGCAACGACGTCCGCTTCGCCCACGGGCGGCCGTGGTTGCGCGACGCCGTCATCGCCACGTGCGCGGCCGCGACCTCGGCGTCGTCGTCGACGGCCAGCGGCCGGACGACGAATCCACCACCGGCCGCACCGGGGTGGGCGGCCGTGATCGTGGTGCGCGAGGTGCTCGGTGCGGTCATGCAACGAGTGTCGGCCCGTGGCGCCGCCCCCACAACGGGTTTTCGGGTCAGCCGGTCGGGTGCCCCCGGTGCTCACGCCACTCGTCCTCGAGGACCGACATCAGGATCGCATCGACCCACTGCCCGTCGAACCGGAGCGCGTCGCGGCGCACCCCTTCCCGCACGAACCCGGCCCTGGCGTAGACGCGCTGCGCCCGGGGGTTGAACGCGTACACCTCCAGGGACACCCGGTGCAGGCCGGCCACCTCGAACGCGTGGGTCAGGACGAGCCGCGTGGCCTCGGTGCCCAGGCCACGATCACGACCCCGGGGACCGATGAGGATCCGGAAGTTCACGCTCGCGTCGGCCTCCTCCCACTCGTTGAGGACGACCTCGCCGACGCACTCCCCGGACACCCGGTCGACGACCGCGAGGTCGAGCCGGTCGGTCTGGGCGTTCCGGGTGGCGTACCACTCGCGCAGCCGCTCCCGGTCCGGCGGCTGCGCCGTCTCCTCGGTGGTGTGGAACGAACCCGTGAGCCGACCGACCTCCGGGTCGGCGACCGCCTCGGTCATCGCCGGGAGGTCACCCTCCTCGAACGGCCGCAGCACGACCCGCTCCCCGGTGAGGGTCGGCTTGGCAGCGAACAGCACGGCTCAGCCGGGCTCGACGCCCAGGTCGAACTGCCAGCGGCCCGAGGCGCTCCCGGTGTCGAGGAGCTCGGCGAGGGCAGCGCCGTCGACGTCCGCAGGGAGGTCCGCCGTGACCAGTCCATGCTCGGTGGCGGTCGCCACGCACCCGTGCGCCGCCAGCTCGGCCACGACCTGCGCGGTCGTCGTCGAGCCCAACGGGGCGATCCGGGCGGTCCCTCGGCCGGAGGCGAGCAGGACCCCCGTGACCCACCAGCGGTCGTCGTCCTCGACCTGGGCGACCGAGACGATGTCGTCGACGGCGATGCCGCTGGTGAACACGGGCACGGCCAGCACGGTGCACGCACCGTCGTGCCGCACCTCGACGTCGAGCCGTTCCGCCTCGAAGGGCGGGTAGCCGTCCTCGTCCTGCTCGAGGGCGACCCAGGCGTGCGCGGGCGGGGTCACGGCGTCTCCTGCGGGGTGAGGTGGGCGTGCACGAGGGCGACCGTGGCGGCCCCTTCACCGCTGGCCGATGCGACCCGCTTCATGGAGCCGGCCCGGACGTCGCCCGCGGCGAAGATCCCCGGGACGGTGGTCTCCAGGGCGGCCGGTGGCCGACCTCCCGTCCACAGGTGCTTGGGCACCTCCCTGCCGGTGTAGACGAAACCGCGGTCGTCGCGCTCGACGGCGTCGGGCAGCCAGTCGGCGCAGGGGTCCGCCCCGAGCAGGAGGAAGAGTCCGTCGGCGTCGACCCGGGCCGGGCCCTGCGGCCCCGTCAGCTCCAGCCACTCCAGGTGCCCGTCACCTCCCCCGTCGGTCACCCGCGTGGCTGTCCGCACCGTGATCCGGGCGGTGGCCGCAATCTCTCGCACGAGGTAGTCGGACATCGTCGCGGCGACGTCGGCGCGACGGACGAGGAGGGTGACGGAGGGCGCGTAGCGGGCGAGGTGGACCGCGGCCTGACCGGCCGAGTTGCCGCCACCGACGACGAACACCTCCTTGCCCTCCATCTCGCGCGAGGCACTGGTGGCCGCGCCGTAGTAGACGCCGAGCCCGACGAGCTCCTCGAGGGACTCGATGCCCAGCCGGCGGTACCGGACGCCGGTGGCCACGAGGACGGCACGAGCCCGCAGCGGCCCACCTTCGGTCTCGATGGTGTGGGCCTCCCCCGGCGCCGAGGCCGGGGTGAGGGACTCGGCCGCGAGGCCGGTGTAGATCCGTGCCCCGAACCGGGTGGCCTGGAAGCGTGCCCGCTGCGCGAGCCGCATACCGGAGATCCCCCGGGGGAACCCGAGGTAGTTGCGGATCATCGAGCTGGTGCCGGCCTGCCCGCCCACGGCGTCCTCCTCGAGCACCACCGTGTCGAGGCCCTCGGACGCGCCGTAGACGGCGGCAGCGAGGCCCGCGGGACCGGAGCCGACGACCACGAGGTCGGCGACGTCGTCGGTGTCGACCACCTGGGGTGAGCCGTAGACGAGGCGGGCGACCTGACGCGCGGTGGCACCCTCCAGCACCTGGCCGCCCACCCCGATGACACCGGACGCCACGACGGGGAACGCCGGTGCCGCGCCGCTCTGCACCGAGGGCAGGCCGCTGATGACGGCACGCCCGGTCTCGCTGTCGGGCCGGTGGACCCCGTGCGGGATGCCCATCCGGTCGAGGAAGTCACGGATCCGCGCTACCTCGGCCGAGTTGCCGCCGTCGACGATCTTGACGCCCTCGACCTCGGGCGTGGACGCCGTCCAGCCCCAGTCCGACAGGTACTCCGTGACGGCGGTGTGGAACTCCTCGTCCCGTGGTCCCTGCGGCACGAGCAGGTAGGTGTCGATGCGCCCCTGCTGCAGGGCCTCGCGCAGCTTGGGCAGCGACAACCCGAAGTCGCCCCGGGCGGTGAGGCAGATGCGGCGGGCGGTCGGCAGCAGGGCGTGCAGCTCGTCCATGAGCTCCAGGCCGCTCGCGTGCTCGCTGCCGCCTCCGGGCAGGTGCCAGCCGATGCCCAGCAGCGCCACCGGTTGCCCCTCCTCGAGCGCGGCCGCCACCACGTCCCGCGCCCCGGAAACGCTGTCGGCACAACGGATCTCATAGTCGCGGGCGTACCTCGAGAACTCGCTGTCGACCGTCGCCAGGTGTTCGGGTGCCACGGCCAGGACCAGGGCGGGGCGGACGCGCGCGGGCGTCGGCGACGCGTCGGTAGCGGCCGCCGCGGACATCAGGCCTGGCCGTCGCCGCTGATCAACCACGAGTCGCCCTTGGGCTCCACCGTGATGCGGTGCGTCTCCTGCGAGTCGCTGCCGTCCTCCTTGTGGAAGGTCAGCTGAACGATGACCGTGCCGACGGACGCGTCCGCCTGGGTCTGGCCCACGTCCACCGACTTGATCGTCGACCAGAAGGTCTCGTAACCGTCCCGCCCACCGGTCGTGCTCTGGTAGGCCGGGGTCAGCTCGGCGAAGGTCTGGTCCCGCTTGTTCTTCTTCGTGACGTCGGCGTAGTAGCTCTTGATGAACGTGGCGAGCCCTTCGTTGTCGGGCGCCTTGGTCGTCGTGGTCGTCGTGGTCGACGGGGTCTGCGTCGTCGTCGTGCTGCTGGTGGTGCTCGTGCTGCTCGTGCTCGACGAGCTGGAGCTGGTCGACTTCGAGGGCGTCTTGGTCACGGCGGGGGCGGTCGTGGTGACGGGCGGCGTCGTGGCCGTGTCGGAACCGGTGCCGTTGGGGCGAGTGAGGAGGTACGCGAGCGCCACCACGCCCAGCACCGCGAGGGCCACGAGGATCGGTACGAGAGGAGAGCGCCGCCTGCGGCCGTCGCCATCGTCCGCACCGTCCCCGGGGCCGTACCCGGCCGGGGGGCCGGGGGGCAAGGGGTCGTCGTACGGCACGGGATCGGGCTGGAGGCGCTGCGTCGACCCGACCGGTTCGGGGATGAGCTCGGTGGCGGCAGCGCCCCCGAGCGCAGCGCCGCCAGCCCCTGCGCCGACGGCCCCGAGGGGTGTCCCCGCCGGCAGGGCCATGGTCGTGTCCCCTGCGGCGATGCGCTTCAGCCGCTCGGAGGCGGTGTCCATGTCCCAGCGCTGCGCTGGGTCCGCGTGCATCATCGCGGCGATGGCGCCGGCGAGAGGCCCGGCCTTCTCCATGGGCCGTGCCTCCCCGGAGGCGATCGCCTGCAGGGTCGCGAGGGGGTTGGCCTGCGACTCGTAGGGCGGGTGACCCTCGACCGCGTAGTAGAGCGTCGCGCCGAGGGCCCACACGTCGGACGCCGACGTCGGGTCGCCGCCACGGGCCAGCTCGGGCGAGAGGTAGCCGGGGGTACCGGTCATGAACCCGGTCTGGGTCAGCTGGTCGTCGGCCTGCGCCCGGGCGATCCCGAAGTCGCTGATCTTGGGCGTCCCGGCCTGGTCCATGAGGATGTTGCCGGGCTTGATGTCGCGGTGCACGATCCCGCGCTCGTGGGCTCGGGCCAGTGCCCCGGCCACGGCGGACCCGATGGTGGCGACCCTGGTCGGCGACAGTGCGCCCACGTCGCGGATCGTCTCGGCGAGGCTTTGGCCGTGGACGAACTCCATGACCAGCCAGTGCGCGTCGTCCTGGTCGACGATGTCGTAGACCCCGACGGTGTTCGCGTCGTTGAGAGAGGCGGCGATCCGGGCCTCGCGCATGGCGCGAGCCGCAGCAGCCGGCTCACCCGGGAGGGCCCCGACCCGCTTGACGGCGACCTCGCGGCCCAGGACGGTGTCGAGACAGAGCCACACCGTGCCCATCCCGCCACTGCCGATGGCGCGCACGACCTCGTAGCGTCCGGCGATGACCTCGGGCTGCACAGGGATCCTTTCGTCGGGTCGCCCATCACCCTATGGCGTGCGGCGTCCCCTCGACACTCCAGCACACCTGGGTACCCCGCTGCACGGATCCGGCCGGGCAGCGGGGGTGGTCCGCAGCTCAGCTCAGGGCGGCGACGACCTCGTCGGCGGCGGCATACGGGTCGGTGGCGCCGTCCACGACCTGCGCAGCGAGCTGGTCGACCCCGCTGCCGTGCCGCAGGTCGCCCATCTTGGCGCGCAGCTGCTGGAGGGCGATGGCCTCGATCTCGTCGCCGGCACGACGGACCCGGCGCTCGCGCAGGGTGCCGGTCTCCTCCATCCAGGCGACGTGCTTGTCGAGCGCCTCCATGACCTCGTCGATCCCCTGGCCCTGAGCCGCGACGGTCTTCACGACCGGGGGGCGCCAGAGGTTCGGCTCCGTGCGGTCACCGAGGGAGATCATGTGCCGGATGTCGCGGACGGTCGCGTCGGCACCGTCGCGGTCCGCCTTGTTGACGACGAACAGGTCGCCGATCTCGAGGATGCCGGCCTTGGCGGCCTGGATGCCGTCACCCATGCCGGGGGCGAGCAGGACGATCGTGGTGTCGGCGAGGCCGGCGATCTCGACCTCCGACTGACCGACGCCGACGGTCTCGACGATGATGACGTCGCACCCGGCGGCGTCGAGGACGCGCAGGGCCTGAGGGGTCGTCCAGGACAGACCGCCGAGGTGTCCACGGCTGGCCATCGAGCGGATGTAGACCTCGGGGTCCAGGACGTGGTCCTGCATGCGGATCCGGTCGCCGAGCAGCGCTCCCCCGGAGAACGGTGAGGACGGGTCGACCGCCAGCACCCCGATCCGCTTGCCCCGGGCGCGGAACGCCGCGACGAGCGCGTTCGTCGACGTCGACTTGCCCACGCCGGGGCTGCCCGTGACGCCGATGATGTGCGCCGAGCCGCTGTGCGGTGCGAGCGCTGCCATCACCTCGCGCAGCGCCGGGTGGGCGTCCTCGACGAGGCTGATCAGGCGCGCGACGGCGCGAGGCGAGCCTGCCCTGGCCGACTCGACCAGGGCAGGGACGTCGACGGTGCGGGGAGCCAAGCGGTGGTCCTCCGGTCGGTGGGTTCGTGCCTCGAGGGTTCGGGTCTCGGGGGTCGGGAGTCAGGCGGTCTTCGGGACCCGGACGATGAGCGCATCACCCTGGCCACCGCCGCCGCAGAGGGCTGCGGCACCGACGCCGCCACCGCGGCGCTGGAGCTCCAGCGCCAGGTGCAGGGCGATGCGAGCGCCGGACATGCCGATGGGGTGACCGAGCGCGATCGCGCCGCCGTTGACGTTGACCTTGTCGAGGTCGATGCCGAGCTCCTTCGCCGAGGCGAGGCCGACGGCCGCGAAGGCCTCGTTGATCTCGACCAGGTCGAGGTCGGACGGCGTGATGCCCTCGCGCTCGCACGCCTTGGCGATGGCCCGGGCGGGCTGCTGCTGCAGGGTCGAGTCGGGACCCGCGACCATGCCGTGGGCGCCGATCTCGGCCAGCCAGGTGAGGCCGAGCTCCTCGGCCTTCGCCTTGCTCATAACGACCACTGCGGCGGCGCCGTCGCTGATCTGGCTCGCCGAGCCGGCGGTGATGGTGCCGTCCTTGGAGAACGCCGGGCGAAGCTTGCCCAAGGAGTCGGTCGTCGTGTCGGCGCGGATGCCCTCGTCGGACCGGAACTCGATCGGGTCGCCCTTGCGCTGCGGGATCGAGACCGGCACGACCTCGTCGTCGAACAGGCCGTCCTTCCAGGCGCGAGCGGCCAGCTGGTGGCTGCGGGCCGAGAACTCGTCCTGCTGCTCGCGGGTGAACTCCTGCGACCCGGTGTTGGCCTGCTCGGTCAGCAGCCCCATCGCCTGGTCGGTGAAGGCGTCCCAGAGGCCGTCGAAGGCCATGTGGTCGCGCATCGTCACGTCGCCGTACTTGTAGCCCTCACGGGACTTCTCGAGCAGGTGCGGGGCGTTGGTCATCGACTCCTGGCCACCGGCCACGACGATGTCGACCTCACCGGCGCGGATCATCTGGTCGGCCATGGCGATGGCGTTGATGCCGGAGAGGCAGACCTTGTTGACGGTCAGGGCGGGGACGTCCATCGGGATGCCGGCCTTGGCGGCGGCCTGGCGGGCGGGGATCTGCCCCGCGCCGGCCTGCAGCACCTGGCCCATGATCACGTAGTCGACCTGCTCCGGCGCGACACCGGACTTGTCGAGCGCCCCCTTGATGGCGACGCCACCGAGGTCGGCCCCGGAGAAGCCCTTGAGCGAGCCCAGCAGGCGGCCCATCGGGGTGCGTGCCCCCGCGACGATGACGGAAACGGGACGGTCAGACATGGTTCAAGCCTCCAGCGCCATTGGTGTGGTTCACCCGGCACTCTAGTCCGGCCACCGGGGCGTCGGACCGCCCGGGCGGGTGGCCCTGACCACACGCCGGTATGCCGCGAGGTGGGTTCGTCACCCACCTCGCGACCTCACGTGGTCGCCGTCGCCGTGACCCGCTGTCCCTCGGGGCTGACGACGGTGACCGAGATGGACAGGGCACCGGTGAGGGGGATGAAGGCCTCGTACGGGGGCGGAGCGCCGAGACCACGGCGGAGCCGGTTGCGCACGACGACGATCTCGCCGCTCCTCGGGACCCCGTCGGAGGCCCACGGGATCTCGTCGAACGGGAACGTCCCGGTCAGGGTCCGCGCCCGCGGCAGGAAGGGACCGACCGGCGGGAACGGCCCGACCGGGAACGGCAGCCCACGACGGAACCCGCCACGGAGGCCACCGCCTCCACCCGCGCCACCACCGGCGCCGCGGGGGAAGCGGACGGGGCCGTCGGGGAGCACCACGGGGCCGACGAGGCGCTGGGAGGCGACGACCTCGAAGACGTAGGGGGGCCGCCGCCGGGCACTGGCGTCGGTCCGGATGCCGACGTGCACGCCGCGGCCGGCGATGGCGAAGACGTCGACCAGCGAGACCGTGACGTCCGGGGGCGGCTCCACCCACCCCGGCACGGTGAGGTCCCGGGTGAGCTCGCGCCCGAGCGGGTCGACCAGCCGCACCCGCACGTCGACCGGGTCGCCGGCGATCGGGCGGGTGAACCACAGGGCGAGCGGTGTCCGTCCCGCGACCCTGGCGCCCTGCTCGAACGTCGGGGTCGTCGCGGCGGCGGGTGGTGGCGTGGTCAGTGCGGTGAGCGCGACGTCGGGCAGGGCGACGGCAGCGACCTCGTCCGCGCCCGCCGACCCGTCGAGGCGGTGCACGCCGGCCGGCAGCACGCGGGGCGGAGCCGAGGTGGCGGACCGCACGACGACCCCCCGGTGGTCGCCTCCCCACACCTCGGCGGTGAGCGGCTCGAGCTCGGGCGCACCGGGTGGGACGGTGACGGCGACCACGTCGGAGGCCGCGGACGGCAGCCCCCGCTCCGCCTTCGCGGGCACGGTGTCCACGGGCACGGCGACCGATCGCAGCAGCCACGGGTCCCACCGCGCCGGGAGGGTGCCGGTCCAGGTGGCCGACCAGACCGGCTGGCCGAGCACGGGGTCGACGTCCGCGGGCGACGGGACCGTGGTGACGACCACGTCGGCGAAGGCCGGACCCATCGTCGACACGTCACGGGCCGCTTCCTCGGAGGTGGTGCGATGGAGCCTGAACCGTTGCACCGCGATGTCGCTCGCGGCATACAGACGGATCGTGACGGTGCCGTCCAGGGCGACGGACGGGCGCGCGAGCGGAGGTGACGGCCGGCGCAGCCGTGGCGCCATGACGGCCTGGAGGTGCTCGTGGGGCGTTCCGGAGTCCGGCCACGGGCTCTCCACCCCGGACTTCGTCATCGTGGTGACGACGAAGAGGTGGATGTCGGTGGACCCCTTGGGCAGGGTGGCGTCGTAGGTGCGCACGGCCCCGTCGACCTCCTGGAACCTGCGGAAGGCGGCGCGGCGCTGGGTCGGGGTCATCGCGTCGTACGCGCTGCGCAGGTCGACCAGCCGCTGGCCGGGGACGGTCGAGTCGGGCGCCTTCGGCGCGAGCCCGGCCCGCTGGCGCAGGGACGTCTCGTTGACCTCCCAGACGATGCAGGTACGCACGTCGGCCCCACCGGGCAGCGACCACGCGACCCGCACGTGGCTGCAGCCCTGCGCGTCGAGGGTGCTGCCGAGGGGCACGCCGGGCAGCGGTGGCGGCGGGAGGGGGACGACCGGGACGGGGCTGGCGGCGCTGGTGCGGGCGGGGTGGGGTTCCCCGGGCGCCCAGGGGGTAGGGCTGGCGCCGACGAGGAGCTGGCGCCGGGTCCAGACCTGCACCCCCCAGCGTCCGGTGCCGGAGAAGTCCAGCGTCGGCACGTCGGCGACCACGGCGTAGCGGCGACCGCCGTCGCCCTGGGCCGGGCCGGGCACGGCGGTCTCGGTGCCGTCGGCGGACAGCGGTCGGACGGTGCAGCCCGACGGGACCGGGGTGTCGCCGGCGAACGTGAACCCGAGGTCCCGGCGGAAGCACCCGGGCGGGGTGACGGCATCCGGGGACAGGCCCGCGGGCGGCGTGGCCGTCGGTGAGGCCATGGGGAAGTAGATCGCCACGAGGTCGACCTGGGTGGGCGTGCGCTCCTCCCACTCGACGGCGACCTCCGCCTTGAGCGTGCCGGGGCACGACGACGACCCGGTCCACCGGGTGTCGAGGGCCACGGAGATGAGGCGGGTCGGCTGGGGTGCGGGCTCGTCCCCGTTCCACGCCACGTCCTGCCACGGCGACCAGAGCCCGTGCAGGTCGCTCACCGCGACGGCGTACCCGAGGTGGCGGCCACCGCTGCCGATGGGGATCTCCTGTCCCCCGTCGACGAGCGCGATGCGGTTGTTGCCCGCCTCGCCCTCAGGGCCGTCGGGGGTGACGAGCAGCGGCCGGTCGCCACCCGCGTCGCGTCGCGGCAGCAGTGACACCGCTGGTCCGGCGGTCATCAGGTCGAACCTCGCCAGCGCCGACTCGGTCACCGGTGACGTCGCGGCGGCCTTGGGCACACGGTCCCAGCTGAGCCGCACGGACTCGCGCCACGGCGCGTCGGGAACGACCGGGCCGACCAGGCCGGCGCGTTCCGAGGTGAGCCCCGTGGGCGTGGGGACGAGGAGGTGCGGTTCTGGAGCAGGGGCGTAGGCCGCGAACTCCCCTCCCCCGCGCTCCGGCGGTGCCAGCCGGGAGTACTTCGCCGTGACGAGGAAGTCGCAACGGCCCACCGCCACCTGCAGGTCGTCCATCTTCTCCATCGTGTAGCTCGCGCCGAACCCGGTGGCCAGGTTGAGGAAGGGGTCGCTCAGGGCCGGCAGCATGAGCATCGGCCAGGGGCCGGTGTCGGCGGTCGTGCCGAGCGACGACGTCCGCCCGTCCTGCTGCGGCGGGTCGACGGCCCGGGGACTGGTGACGGCGAACTGCTGGTACTCGCGCACCCCCGGGTCGTAGAGGGCGGGCAGCTCGGGGAACAGGTCGCGCCGCACCTCCTCGACCAGCAGCTTGGGGTCGGGGGCCTGCCAAGGCGGCGCGGCCCGGCCGGACTCGGTGACCGGGGCCCAGCCCAGGGGTGGGCCGCCGCGCAGCAGCCGGTGGACGGCCGCGTCGACCGGGGGCATGAGGCGGTCGACGGGCCCCTGGTCGGAGGTGTCGTACTCGAACCCGGCCAGCGGCTGGTCCACCGGCAGCCCGACGTACTCGAGCTCCTTCCACCCGTCGTCGTCGACGATCCGCTCGAGCGGGTCGATGGCGACGCGGATGTCGGTGCCGTTGACGACCTTGGCGTACGTCGCCCCGGACGTGCGGACGACGATGGTGAGGGGGTCGGCGCTCGACGGCTGCAGCGAGCCGGCCGCCACGACGTGGTCGGGGTCGTCACCGGTGCGGAACAGCAGCACGGCGACCGGCTGGCCGGGGTCGACCGGGCGGCAGGTGACCTGCACGCAGCCGGCCTCGACGGGCCCCCAGAGGACGAGGGGGATGCGGTCGGACGACACGAACGCCTTGGTGCGCTTCGGCGCGTCCTTCGGACTGCGCGTCCAGACGGTGAACGCGCTGCGGGGCACCCCGAGGCCCGGACCGCACGCCCAGCTGAGGTGGATGTCCATGGAGCGCAGCTGAAGCCGGCGGTCGTCGAACGCCGCATGCGTCCCGGCCTCGAGGTGGTCGAGCCGGCGCAGGAGCGCGCGCTGCCGAGCGGCGAGGGTCGCCCAGGGCAGTCGGACGGCCTTGGCGCGGAACAGCGACGAGTCGGACCTGCGTGCCATCAGAGCTCCTCCTCCCAGGGTGCGCGTTGGAGCGGGACGTCGACGGCGACCGCCCGGGACTCGGGGGCGTTGGCCAGGGCATCGGCGGCGACCACGAGGTCGAGGGCCACCCGCGTGCCGCGCGCACCGGCGCCGAGGAGGACGACCGCCCGCCCCAGACCGGGCCCACGGATGATGCGCGTGATCCCGGCGGCGGGCAGCGAACCCGCCGGTGCCGCAGCGGTGCTCGCCTGCAGGGACAACCAGTCGGTCGGTCGCGCAGCCCACCAGTGGTGCGTGGGGTCGACCGAGTCGACCGGTCCCTGGACCTGGGTCGGCATGAGCCTGTTGCGCCACAGGGTCTCGCTGCACTCGACGACGACGGCCAGCGGGGCGGGGACGGCGTCGGTCGACCAGAGGACCTGCACGACCGGCGCGCCGGGGGTCTGCGGGACGGTGAGCCCCGCGGCCTGGAACGCGGAGTCGAGCTGGTCGCCGGTGGGTGCGTCCGGCAGGGCCGTGAGGGGTCCGATCGCGGGGACCACGGTATGGCGCCAGCGCTCCTCCCGGAGAAGTCCGGCCAGCTGGGCGACCGTGCCGAAGGCGCTGGTGGTGAAGCCGATCCGGTGCACGAGGGCCCGCGCGCTGGCGGGTGCGCCCTTCGGGACGGCGTGGATGTCGATGAGGTAGTCGGTGAGGGGTTCCAGGTCGTAGGGCAGCTCGAGGACGTCGTGGTGGGTCCGCTCACCCGAGACGTCGATGCACTGCTGCCCCTGGCTGAGCACCTCGACGACCGCCTCCTCCCACGGTGTCGTGACGGACAGCCCGAGGGCCTTCTTGAGGTGGACGCCGTCGACCTCGAGGGGCACGGTGAACGCGCTCCCCGGGGCCCCGCCTCCCGGCGGCACCGGGTGCTTGCCCGAAGCGGCCAGGACGATGACCCGCAGCTCCTTGCCGTAGGCGTCGAAGAGGGCCGTGACGTTCTGGGTGGCCAGGGCGATGCGGATCGGCTCGGCGCACAGGACGCCGACGTCGTCCATGCCCGGCGCCGTCGCCAGCAGCCACGGCGAGAGGTCCGTCGGCGACTCGTCCGCCCCGTCGGCGGCGAACCGGAAGCTGTCGCTGTGCCCCCCGTCCCAGGTCGGGGCCACCGTGGGCTCGGCGTCCTGCTTCACCGACGCCGCCTTCCAGTCGACCGTCACGGTGTACGAGCGGCCCGGTATGAGCAGCGCGTGGTCGTCGGGGTCCTGGGCCAGCGCGGTCGAGATGGCCTCCTGCTCGCTGGAGACCACGGAGCTGTCCCACTCCCAGCGGGATGCCTCGCTGGTCACGACCCCCGTCATCGCGACGAGGTGGAAGGCGGGCGGCTGCTGGTCCTTCGGGAACCGCCCTGTGTCCCAACCGATCTCGATGGTGGCGACCTCCTTCAGGTCACGCGAGCCGACCAGCAGCAGGGTCTGCGGCCAGGTGGCCCGTGCCGCCGTGCGGGCGGCGACCTGGCCGGCCCGGCAGATCGGGTCGGCCCACGGCCCGTCGCCGTCCATCCAGGTGCCGGGCAGCGGGTTGTCGGTGTCGACCCGGTCGTCGGAGCCCAGGCCGCGCTGGTCGAGGACCTGGCCCTTGGCGTCGAGCCACCGGACGACGAGGCGGTCCATGAAGACCTCCTCGGGGACGAGCAGCAGCATGGTCAGGTCGCCCGCCCCTCCGCCCGGGGTGACCCGCAGGACGTCGCGCAGGTCGCTCGGCTGAAACTTCAACCGGTCCCACGCCCGCTTGACCCGCTCCATGTCCGACTCGGTGCCGCGGGGTGCCGGCTCGTCGGAGTCGAGCACCGGTGACCTGAGGATGCGTCCCTCGCAGCCGAGCCCGACGGACGCCGCCCGACCCACTGCCACGCCGGCTGCCTGCGGGCCGGCCACCCCGACGGCCAGACCCAGCGCCGGGTCCCAGCCCTGGCCGAGCCGGGTGGCCTGCACGTCGGCGAGGCTCGCTCCGCCTGCCAGCGCCGCGGCGACCTCGCCCCAGGCGCGCTCGTCGGTGGCGGCGGCCCGGTGCGAGAACGTCGCGCCGGCGGTGGCGACCCAGCCCTTGAGCGGGTTCGGCTGGGGACGACCCGGCTGCTTCTCGCAGCAGCGGACGGCGTCACCGACGACCACGGCCGGGTTGGTGCCCTGCAGGACGTCGATGGCCGGGTCGCCCGTGCGCCACGCCTCGGTGACGTCGCAGTCGGCGTGCACCGGCCGGGTGCGCAGCGTGTCGGGCGGGTCGGGCCAGGGGATGCCGGTGAGGTGCCACCCGACGGTGCTCGGTCCGGGCGCCTTCCCGTCGAACGTCCAGAGCACGGGGGCGGGTGGCGCCGCCGGGTTGCACACCGTCCCCCACCGGTCGGTGACGCTCGTGGTCAGGGCCTCGCCGTACGGCAGTGCGCGGCTGAACGGCGTCGGCAGCCAGTTGAGCAGGGCCAGCGCCGGACCGGACGACGGATCCGCCGGCGAGGTCTGCTTCCACCACGAGCTCGGGGTCTTGCCCGCGGGAGCGGCCGGTTGGAGGTCGCCGGTGAGCGTGACCGACGTGACCTGGTAGGTCCACCAGCGGTCCCCGAGCCGCACCCAGGGCCGCGCCCCGCTGTTGCCGAGCGGCGCACCTCCCAGCACCGGCCCACCCACCGAGGGCGCGGTGTTGAAGAGCACGACCGGTATGGCGTCGAGCGGCACCGTGGGCGGCGTGCCCGCGACACCGTCCCCGAGGGCGTCCGCCAGCTTGCCGTCGATGGCACGTTCGCCACCGGTGCCCTCGACGAGGGCGGGCGACCTCGACACCAGGCTCACCCCCGCCACGAGGGGTGGCGGCGTCAGGGTCTCGCTGGGCTGGGAGCCGATGGTGAGTGACACGCAGCCCTTGACGCTGAAGAAGAAGAAGTCGACCTCGCCGCAGACCTCGCCGTGGACGTAGGTGACGTCGGGGCTGCTCGGGGTCGTGCGGCCGACGAGCACGTCGAGCTCCGCGCTGGCCCCGATGCTGATGATGAACAGCCGCAGCTCGCCCCGGACGTAGATCTTGCCGGCGAGGAAGAACGGGTCGAACCCGAGGATCGCGTCGAAGCCGCCGGCGACCTCGAGGTAGAGCCCCACCGCCTTGCTGCCCATGAGGACGCAGCTGATGTGGAACCCCGTGGCGATGGCCATCCCGCCGGTCACGGGCGGCAGCACGGGGATGGTGATGCCGTTGCCGTGCACCATGAGGTAGCCGCTGCCGGTGATGACGTCGAGCACCTCGATCGTCACGCGGTCCTCGTAGGAGCCGAGGTCGACGAGCCAGTTCTGGGGGTTGCGGGTGTCGAAGAACGCCGTGACCGGGACGCGGATCTTGAGCAGGCTCTTGATCTCGTAGGCGGCGACGATGCCGAGGGTGATCGTGCCGCGGCCGAAGTCGATGTCGAGGACGGCGAGGAACGTCGCGCTCTGCGTGGAGTCCTTGAGCACCGGCGGCAGCTTGAGGACGTCGGCCTTCATGACCAGCAGCAGGCGAGGGCCGGGCACCTCGATGAGGACGATGCCCTTGAGGTTGACGACGAACCCGCCGTCCACGGTGCCGAGCAGCATGCCCGCCGCGAACGCGTACCCGCCGGGGGTGACGGTCCATCCGTCGGGGTGCATGACCGTGCCCCGCTCGAGCTGCGCCTGCAGCCAGTCGAGGGCGGGCACCGGCCGCGCGGCATACGGGGCCTCGTTGCGTGCGTAGTTGATCCCCACACCGCCGAGGAAGCCGTAGATGCCCAGGCCGGAGTTGCCGAGCAGCAGCGGGACGGGGAGCTCGACCTCGGCCCCGATGAGCACCCCGGTGACGCCGTCGCGGGTCTCGACGGCGAGGACGGCGCTGGCACGCAGGTTGATGGGCGTGACGGTGAGGTCGAAGTAGCCCTTGAACCCGAGTGGCGTGAACTCCAGGGATCCCCTGCCGTGCAACGTCCCCGGCACGTCGATCGAGGCGGCGAGCTTGGTGAGGCTGAGCTCGAAAGGACCGTCGAGCCGCGCCCTGATCCGGACCGTCTCGACGGTGACGATGCCGAGGTCCAGGCCGAGCCCGACCTCCACCTCCATGTAGGTCGGGTTGTCGCGGCTGACGCGGAAGCCCAGGACCCGCAGCAGCTCGTCGAGCGGCGGGGTGGCGGTGAGGGCGCCTGCTGGGATGTCGAGGCTGTAGCCCTTGCTGGGGTCGAACACCGGGACCGGCAGGTAGTCGACGTGGCCCGGGTTCGACGGGTTGGGGGCGGTGTTCCACGACGAGCGGACACCGATCGCCTTGTAGCGCGTGGTCACCGGGTGCTCCGGGTTGACCCGGACGATCGTCAAGTCGAACGTGAAGGTGACCTCGATGTCGAGCAGGATGCTCACCGTCGTGCCGCCCGGGTCGACGGTCGCCGAGCCGTCGGGGGCGATGACCCCCTGGCTGACGACGAGCTCGCCGCCGCGCAGGATGATCTTCTGGGTGTTGATCAGGCTGCTCGCACCGAGGGCGATGCTCCCGAGCGACACGAGCGCGCCGGCGGCCGGGCTCAGCTCGGCTGCGGCGGAGCTGAGCGGCGCGAGGATGCTCAGGGCGCCGAGGACGTTGAGGGCGTTGGGGTTGGAGTGGGCGAGGTCCATCTGGGCGAGGCCGTCGAGGTCCGCCTCCGCCGCCCTGAACTCGGCGCTGACCAGCCACGAGTCGCGGTCCTCGGCGATGCGCAGCCGGACGAGGAACGTGCAGATGCCGTCGCTGGCGTTGCGTGTGCCCTGGCGCAGCTGTTGCTGTCCGTGCTGGCGCAGGGCGGTCTCCGCGGCGGTCTCGATGTCGAACTCGCCGTACACCTCGGCCCGGATGAAGGTGCTGCGCAGGAGCTCGACCCGAACCCCGATCTTGCGGAAGCAGTCCGGCCGGCCACCGGTGGGCGGGGTACGGTCCACCTCGCGCGGCGGCGGCGTGACGACGCGCTCGACCCTCGCGGTGATGGTCTCCTCACCGTTCCCTGCCGTGATGGCCCTTGCACGCCACCACGCGCCGCTGCCCGCCGCGGGTGGCGGCGTGGTCCCCTCGACCGACGTCGTCTGCGACTTCGCGAGGGTGAACCCGTCCGCACTCCCGGCCGTGACGTTCGTGAAACCCTTGCTGCGCAACAGGTCCACCATCACGTCGCGGCGGCGCTCGCTGAGCTTGCGGTTGTAGTCCGCGTCCGCGGGGGTGTCGTGCTGGGTCCCCTCCCATGACGCATACCCCGTGACGGTGAGGGCTGTGCCGGCACCGATCTGGGCGATGACCGCCGGCGTGAGGGCCTGGGTCAGTGGGGCGGACCCTCCGGCGTTGTCGCGGGTCGACGCCTGCCCCGTGCGCACGTTGTCGGAGTTGCTCGCCCACGTGTGCAGCGCCCCGGTGATGGTCGGGTTGAAGGGATCCGGCTTCGCGAACAGGTAGTACGCGTCGATCACCTGCGGCTGCGTCGCCGGGAGCGTCGCGGTCACGTCCACACGGACCCCCGCCGCGACGGGGACGTCCGCGGTCACGGACGGCCCCACCGAGCCACCCGCCCAGGTCCAGTTCGCCGGCACCGGCGGGTCGGTGGTCAGCCGCACCATCGTGGCGGTCCCCGCCCCCGGCACCTCCCGTATGGCGTGCGGCCGGGCGTTGGTCGGCGTCACCGTGACCGTCGAGCTGCCACCGGTGCCGCTCGGGTCCGTGCGCCGCACCGCGCTGAAGGTGCGCGTGGTCGGCTTCCCTGCACTGTCGGTCGCGGTGACCGTGATGGACAGGCTGCCCGTCGCGGGGACGGTGACCTCGACGCGGTCGTCGGTCGTGACCGTGCCGTCGACGTCGATGCTGACGGTGATGGGAGCCAGACCGCCGGCGGTGTCGACGAAGAGGGTCGCGTGCTCCGGCACCTGTGCGGCGCCCGTGCCGGGGTCGCCGATCCACTCCCCCGAGGCGGTGCGGAAGCTCACCGTCATGGTCGGGGTCCCGCCGCGGTTGACCACCTCCGCCTCGAAGATCCCGGTGACGCCCGCGTGGACGCCGAGGCCGATCCACAGGTCGCGCACACCCGCGCTCACCGCGACACCCTGGAGCCCGGTCGGGGCGACGAAGAGGCGGGCCTCGGGGAGCCAGAAGCCCTGCCAGTCGGCGGGCATCGCGCGCGCTTCGGCCGGCACCCCGGGGCCGGCGGTGCCGGAGAGGTCGAGCACCGCTGTCCGGAAGGCGAAGCCGACGACGTCCGACGGACCGACCAGGGCGTGGGGCGGGTTCATCGAGATGAACTCGTAGATGTGGTCGACCGGCGTGCCGCCGGTCTCGGCGGACAGCAGCTCGACGCCTGCCGACTGGCCGCTCAGCTGCTTGGCCCGGATCCGCAGGGCGGGGAGGGTGAAGGTGACGGGCATGCCGTTGGCCCGCAGTTGGCCCTGACCGTCCAGCTCGGCGCCACGCAGGAACGGCAGTCGTACCAGGACGATCGGCACGCCCAGGGTCACCCGCCAGCCGCCGTCGCCGACACCACCCGACTGGTGCAGGGCGAGCTCGACGCTGACCGTGGGGTCGGGGAACTCGATGGGGGTCGTGCTCGTGGTGCCGCCGTTGCCGAACCCTCCGGAGCCCGGATCGAGGGTGATGGGCGTGGGCCACGTGCCGCTGGCGGTGTAGGCGTGCCAGGTCCCGTCCTCGTCGGTCTGCAGGCCGTCGTCGGTGGCGTTCAGCCCCTGCAGGAGCGGTCTGACCTGGTCGAGGGCACCGGAGCTCTGCGCGCCGGCGGGGAGCTCGTCCCACAGCGACACGGCATACCTCCCTGAGCGGGTGCGGGCACGACGAAGGACGGCCCGTCAGGGCGCCCGGAAAAGTGGTCGGCCGCAGGTTCCCCCTCGCAGCCAATCCCCAGCGAATGCAAGCCAATGGTGCTGTTTGCAGGTAACCAGCGGGGAGGCGCCGCGGTCAACGGCCTGTCACAGAACCGCCATCAGCGCCGCCACAAACACCGTCATTCCGGACGGCCGTCGCCCGTGGACGCGCGGCGCCGGTGTCGCGGATCGTCACGCTTGGGGTGAGGCAATCTTCGAGCAGGCCGCCGCCGACCTCGACACCGCCCAGTCCCGGTCCACCCTTTCGACGCCGCTACGTCACTGATCGCGCTCCGCGATCAGTGACGTAGCGGCGTCTCACCCCTGCCCTCCCCTCCCGCCCTACCGGACGACCGACCGGGCCCGGGACTCGACGGTGATGGTCACCGAACCCCCCAAAGCGTCGAGCAACCCGCCCACCAGGGGCAGGTCCGCCTCCCCCGTCAGCCGGACCACTGCCGTCCGACCGTCCGGGCTGCCGGTGCCCCTCGTCACCCCCCAGGAGCTCATCCCGACCGGGCGCGGCCGCGCCGCGAGGTACTGCTCCGCCGTGGCAGCCACCGTGGCGTCGCTGACGGGAACCGCCGTGCCGATGCCGTCCTGGTAGGCGCCGAGGTCGAGGGAGTCCGCGGCGTCGAGGGCGGCCCCGTCGGCGGCATCGAGCAGGCGTATCCGGGACAGCTGGGCCGAGGTGACGGCGATCGTGCCGACGACGAGCAGAATCGCCACGACGGTGTAGCCGAGGATGAGGATGCTGACCTGACCCTGTTCGCCACGGCGGGCGAGGGCGCGACGGATGTCGACGCTGCTCACGGACGGGTCCGGAAGCGGTCGACCACCGCGACATGGCTGGCCGAGACCGGGACCTCGAGGGGGACGACGTCGCGTGCGAACGCCGGGACGAACGGCAACGGCACCGTCACCGTCGCGACCACCTCGATCCGTCCATCGGGCCGCAGGCACGGATCGCCGTCACAGTCCATCGACAACGCTCCCTCCCCCTCGTCGAAACCTTGGTCCTCGAAGGCGATTCGCGCCGCAGCCAGGGCGCGCGGCTCGGCAGCCTCCTGCGAGGTCGCTGTGACGTAGCCGCGGCCGGCCTCGCGAGCAGCCGTCGACGCTGCGTACGCCCCGGCCTGGAGGCGCGCCATCGTCATGACGAGGTAGATGAGCGGCACCAGCATCAGCACGCCCAGGACGACGAACTCCACCACGGCACTGCCGCGCTCGCCTCGGTGGCGCAGCCTGTCCGCCTCTCGCCTGAGCCGTCGGATCACTGGGACTCCAGGAAGGCGCGGCCCACGACGTCGAGGCTCCGGTCGGGCCCGAGCGGACCGAGGACGGGCAGCGGGGCCTGCACCCGCACCACCACGACCCGGACGCCGCCCACCTCGGTGGTGCTCACGGTGACGTCGCCGGCGAACCGTGGGGACAGCGACGTCCGGATGAGGTCGCGGGTCCGCTGGGCACCCTCCTCCGGCGTGGCGCCCGCGCGCGCCCCGAGCCGCGCGCCCTCCGAGGCGCAGGAGATCAGGGTGTTGCGGATGTGCAGCGCGAGACCCAGCTGGAACACGGCGACGAAGAGCAGCGTCACGAGCGCGGACACCATGGCGAAGTCCGCAACCGCAGCACCTGACTCGCGCGGTCGTCGGACCCCCCGGCGGTCGCTGATCGCCATGCGTCAGGGGCCGGAGACGGTGCCCATGGCCCGGTTGAACAACGCCCGCAGCTGGTCGTCGGCGACGGTCCAGAGCACCGCCACGAGGCCCGCGGTCATCAGCGTGATCATCACCCAGCCCGGCACGTCACCGCGTTCGTCGCGGCGCGCAGCACCCTGGAGCGCGTACTGCGCCCGGGTCAGCGCCTTGGTCAGGATCGTCATGGGTCTACCTTTCGTCGAGCCATCAGATGGAGAACCGCAGGAACGAGAAGCCGGGGTAGATGGCGAAGAGCACGGTGACGGGCAGGACGAGGAAGACGACCGGAACCATCATCGCGATCTCCTTCTTGCCCCCGGCCTCCATCACCGCCCGGCGACCGGTCTCCCGGACGTCCTGGGCCTGGGCCCGCAGCACGTCGGCCAACGGCGTGCCCCGCTCGACGGCGATGATCATGCCGTCGACGAAACGGGCCAGGCTGACGAGTCCGGTGCGGTCGGCCAGACCCTGCAGGGCGGTGGGCAGGTTGGCGCCAGCCCGCGCGTCGGCAAGGCAGCGGCCGAGCTCGTGGGACAGCTCACCGTGCGAGAGGCGGCAGACGCGCTCGAGCGCACCGACGGCGCCCTCACCCGCACCGACCGCCAGCGCGAGGAGCTCGGCGATGGTGGGGAACTCGGCGAGCATCCTCTCCTCGCGGCGGTTCGCCTCACGGCTGAGCCACTGGTCCCGTGCGACGACCCCGACCCCCGCGCCGCACAGGGTCACGATCACGGCCGGTCCGACGGAGCCGCCGTTGCCCAGCCACAGGCTGACCCCCAGGACCAACCCCACGACGAGACCGGCCGCACCCCAGAGCACCTGCTCCGCCCGGAACCGCTCGACGTCGGCCGGTCGCCCCGCCCGCAACAGGCGGCGTCGCACGGAGGCCGAGCCGCCCAGCACCCGCTCGATGCGTCGCGCCAGGTCGGCAACAAGGGGCCGTGCGAGCACCCCGAGGACGCCGGCACCCGAGCCCGGTCGCCCCGCGAGGAGCCGCGACGGTCGGGGCGCGTCGCGCAGGTACGGGAGCAGGCGGTCCTCGAGCGTGGCCCGTCGGCGGCGGGGCAGGCCCGCCCACGCGAGCAGCAGGCCCACGCCGACGCCCAGCCCAACCAGGGCCCCGGGGAACGAGACGTCGACGCCCGCAACGGGATTCGTCATCGCAGCACCCGTTCGTCCTCGGGCAGTCGTCCGATGTGGATCATGATGCGGTAGGCGGCGACCGAGATGGCAGCACCGACGAGCAGCACACCCGTGCCGGTGGGGCTGGCGTAGGCCTGGATCGACTCGGGTCGGGTGCACAGCATCGCCAGGACGATCCACGGCGCAGCGACGGCGAGCCGGGCCGCGTTCACCGTCCACCCCTGGCGGGTCTCGAGCTCGGCGCGGGTCCGGCTGTCCTCACGCAGGAACGTGGACAGCGTCCGCAGCAACCGACCGAGGTCACTGCCGCCGACCTCGCGGGCTATGCGCAACGACTCGACCAGCCGGTCCCCCACCGGGTCGCTCAACCGGACCTTCAGCAGGTCCAGGCTCTCCTGGAACCGGCCGGTCGTGCGGTAGTCCTCGGCGAACGCGCGAAAGGCCGGTCGCAGCTCCTCCGGTCCACGCCGACCCAGCTGGCTCAGCGCCTCGGGCAGCGCCATCCCGGCACGAACCGCAGACGCGATGTTGTCGACGGCGTCCGGCCACAGCTCGCGCAGGCTTGCGCGCCGACGGCGTGCCCGCATCCGCACCAGGGCGATCGGGGCGTACCCGGCCATGGCTGCGAAGCAGAGCGCCACGGGGGCCACCCCGGTGGTCGCGGCCACGAGCAGCACCACGAGGGTGAACGCGATGACGCAGGCGCTGACCAGGCTCCGCGGTCCCACCGAGTCGTAACCGGCCTGCACGAGCTCGTCGCGCAGCCGGTCCGACACGGTCACCCGAGGCGTTGCCACCGCTCGAGGAGCCGGGACCCAGGCCGACCACCAGATGCAGAACAGACCACAGCCCAGCACCAGCCCGAGCAGGGTGCCGGTGGCGCTGCCCCCGACCCCGCTCACCAGCGCGCGCAACCCGTCCACGACGCCGTCCTCAGCCCTGCGCCAGGAGCGCGGCGACATCGAACCCCGCCCGGCGGAACCGCTCCGGGTGCGGCGGGAACCCTTCGGCCCGGCGCAGCACTCCTTCGCGCTGGACGAACAGGTCGGCGACCTCGACGACGTCGGCCTCGACCCGTCCCGGGACCGCCACGATCTCCCGGACCCGTCGCACCCCGTCGTGCTCCAGTGCGGCGTGGATGACGATGTCGATGGATCCGGCGACGGTGGGGACCACGAAGCGGCTGCCGACGTTCTCGCCGGCCAGCAGCGGCAGCGTGCACATCTTCGTGATCGCCTCCCGGGCGCTGTTGGCGTGGATGGTGCACATCCCGGGCAGGCCGCTGTTGAGGGCGATGAGGAGGTCGAGGCTCTCGGCCTGCCGCACCTCGCCCACGATGATGCGTGAGGGCCGCATACGAAGGGCTTCCTTCACCAGGCGTCGCAACGGGATCTCGCCAGTGCCCTCGAGGCTCGGCTGGCGGCACTGCATGGACGCAACGTCCCGCAGGGGGATCTTCAGCTCGAAGACCTCCTCGCACGTGACCACCCGCTCGCGCGCAGGGATCGCGGAGCTGAGGCAGTTCAGCAGGGTCGTCTTGCCTGCCTGCGTTCCGCCGGCGACGAGGATGTTCAACCCGGCGGCGACGGCGGCACCCAGGAAGGTCGCGGCCTGGGGGGTGAGGGTGCCCAGCGCCACGAGGTCGTCGAGGTGCGAGGCCCGGACGACGAACTTGCGGATGTTCACGTTCCAGTACGACCTCGTGATGTCGGGAATGACGACGTGCAGCCGGGAGCCGTCCGGGAGCACCGCGTCGACGAAGGGGCTGGAGAGGTCGACCCGGCGCCCGCTGGTCTTGAGCATGCGTTCGACGAGGTCGCGGACGCCGTCTGCCGTGAGGAACGTCGTCGTCAGCTCGGCCACCCCACCGCGGGCGACGAACACCTTGGACGGCTCGTTGATCCAGATCTCCTCGACCTCGGGATCGTCGAAGTACTGCTGGAGCGGGCCGAACCCGGCGACCGCGTCGATCACGGACTTCACGGCGTCCTCGACGTTCGGCAGGCTGGGCAGTCCACCGTGCAGCGAGCGTTCGTCGTAGTCCGCCACGGCATCACGCACCAGTCGGGTGAGCTCCTTGGTGTCGCGCGCGGGGTCGAGTCCGGAGCGCCGTATCAGCTCGCGCACCTCGGACTCCACGGTCAGGACCGCGTCCATCGTCACCTCCCCCTCGAGCTGCCGTCTGTGCCCGCAGTGGCCCCCGCCACGGACGCGAGCCCGGTGTGTCTGCCGCATAATAGGGCGAACCGCCCACCGCCGTCCCGCTGAATCCACAAGGGTGGATAACCGGCCGCAACGGACACGGCGACGACCTAGCGTCCGGCAGATGCACCTGCGGCTGACCGTCACGCACCGCGCCCCGGGTTCCTCCGCCGGGTTCGCCACGGTGGAGGTGGAGGTCGACGCAGTCACCGGCTCCACCGCGGCCGATCTCGTCGATGCCCTGGTCGACCACCTCGCACCTCTGGCCGCCACGACGGCCGAGCCACCGTCCCTGGCCGTTGCCGGCCGGGTGGTGGCGCCCGGGGCCGTCGTGGGACAGCCGCCGTTGCTCGACGGAGCCGAAGTCACTCTGCAACCTCCACATCTGTTGCAGGACAATGGCTCTCGCCGGCCTTCCCGATCCACGGTCGTCCTCGCCATCACGCACGGCCCCGAGTGCGGGCGCACCCTCGACCTGCAGCCGGGACGCCACACCCTCGGCCGGTCCACCGAGGCCACCATCGAGATCGCTGACCCCAGCCTCTCGAGGCTGCACACCGAGATCCGTGTCGACGCGTCCGGCGTCACCCTGCGGGACCTGGGGTCGACCAACGGTTCCCGGGTCGACGGCACGCTCGTCGGCGACCAGCCTGTCCCCATCACCACGGGGAGCGTCATACACCTCGGAGACACCGTGGTGGCCCTGCGCCACACCGGCGCGGTCCCCGCCTCCACCAGGGCGACCGGCGAGGGCACCGTGGCCGTCAACCGTCGCCCCCGCGTCGTCACCGCTGCGCCGACACCGACGATCGCCCTGCCGACCCCGCCCCCACCCCCGCGGCGCGCCCGCGTGCCATGGGTCGCCGTCCTCCTGCCGGTACCCGTCGCCGGCGTCCTCGCCGTCGTGGTGGGCCCGACCATGCTCGCCTTCGCCCTGATGGGTCCGGTGCTCATGGTCGGCACCGCGGTGAGCGACCGCTGGGGCGCCCGCCGCACGTATGCCGGTGAGCGGGCGGCGCACGACGCTGCGCTCCGTGTCGTGCGCGAGCGGATCGAGGCCACCTGCCGCACAGAGGCAAGCACGCTCCACCGCACCTTCCCCGACCCCGCCACGATCCTGGGGATCGCCTCCGGACCCACGGAGCGGATCTGGGAGCGGCGTCGCGGCGACGACGACGCGTGGACCGTCGCGGTCGGCCGGTGTGGTCGCGATGCCTCGCTGCGCCTCACGTCCGGTGGCGAACCGGCCGGGGACCTGGTGCAGCCGCAGCTCCGGGACGTCCCGTGCGTCGTCTCCCTCGTCGACGTCGGCGTTCTCGGGCTCTGCGGCCAGCGAGCGGCCGTCCTCGCCAGTGCACGGTCGCTGGTGGGCCAGCTGGTGACGATGCACTCGCCCTCCGACCTGGAGGTCGTCATCCTTGCCGACACCCCGGAACGGGCGACCTGGGAGTGGGTGACCCGGATCCCGCACTGCCACAACAGCTCCCGACGAGGGGGGTCGCCTGACAACACCGACACCACCCTCGCCGACCTGGCAGCCACCGTCCGTCTACGCTGTGCCGACCGCCGGGCCGACCGCCTGGCCGGTCGGTGGGACGGCCCCACCACCGTCGTCGTGGTCGACGCGATGGTCGGGGCCCGGGAGCTGACCGACCTCGCGACCGTTCTCGCCGACGGACCACGGGCCGGCGTCCTCACCCTGGCCCTGGGCTCGGACCTCCGTGAGCTGCCGAACGAGGCCGGTGCCGTCCTCGAGCTCTCCGGCAACGGCGCACCCACGCTCTCGCTCACCGACCACCGGCACCACGACCTCGTCGTGGACGGCGTCGGGCCCGGGTGGTCGCACCGGCTCGCCCGGTCGTTGGCTCCCCTGCGTGACGCCACACCGACGGACGGGCGGGCTGCCCTGCCCACGAACGTCGGCCTGCTGGCCCGTGATCGACCGGCGGGCCAGGACAGCGCCGACCTGGCACGGCGTTGGCACGACCGCCCGCACCGCACGAGGGTGCCGATCGGGGCGAGCAGCTCCGGGGTCTTCTCGATCGACCTCGCCGCCGACGGACCCCACGTCCTGGTCGGGGGCACCACGGGGGCGGGCAAGTCGGAGCTGCTGAGGACGCTGGTCGCGAGCCTCGCCCTGCACAACGCGCCCCACCACCTGTCCTTCGTCCTCGTCGACTACAAGGGCGGGGCGGCCTTCCGGGAGTGCGCGGACCTGCCCCACGTGTCCGGCGTCGTCACGGACCTCGATGACCAGCTGGCCGCCCGCGCCCTGACGTCGCTCACTGCCGAGGTGACGCGCCGCGAACGCATCCTGCGAGCTGCCGGTGTTGCCGATCTCGTTGCGTACCAAGCGAGTCCAGCAGGAGCTGCGTTGCCGTTGGCCCGGCTCGTCGTGGTGGTCGACGAGTTCCGAGCCCTCGCCGACGAGCTCCCCGCCTTCGTCGACGGCCTGGTCCACCTTGCAGCCCTCGGCCGGTCCCTGGGCATCCACCTCGTCCTCGCCACCCAACGCCCCGCGGGTGTGGTCACCGCCGACATCAAGGCCAACGTCAACCTCCGCATCGCTCTGCGCATGCGCGACCGTCTCGACTCCGAGGACGTCGTCGACAGCCCTGCGGCTGCTGCCCTGCCCCCTTCGACGCCGGGCCGCGCCTACGCCCGCGTCGGCGGTTCGGGCCTGGTCGAGTTCCAGTCCGCGCACGTGGGCGCCCTGGTTCCACAGCCACGGGCGACACCGGTCCGCGTCCGGGCGTGGAGCGCCGACCCTCGGGCACAGCCGCTCATGGGTCCCGCGACGCGCACCGAGCTCGACGTCATCGTCGACACCGTGCGGCAGGCCACGGCTGCGGGCGGGTTCGTCGCGGCCAGCCCTGCCTGGCTGCCGCCCCTCCCCGTCGAGCTTCCCCACGCAGCCCTCGACTCCACCGACGACCCGTTCACCGCACACCTCGGGCTGGTGGACGTGCCGGAACGCCAGTCGCGCGAGATGTTGGCGTTCGACCTGCGCGCCCGCGGTCACTGGGCCGTCGTCGGCGGACCGGGCAGTGGCCGGACCACCGCCCTGCTCACCCATGCCGTGGCCTGCTGCAACCAACGCGACGCCGCGTCGCTGCACGTCTACGCCCTCGGTGGCGGCTTGGCCGCCCTGTCGGCCCTGCCCCAGGTGGGTGCCGTCGTCGACTGGACCGACCCCAGGCGGGTCGAACGACTGGTCTCGCGACTCGCCACCGAGGTCGCCGAACGCCGTGCCGCCCTGGCCCGCGGCGAGGGGACCGCCCTGCCGCCGATGCTCCTGCTCGTCGACGACTGGGACCTCGTCGCCGGCCGGACCGACGACCTCGCCCTCAGCACCCTCACCGACCAGCTGCTCGCTCTCCTGCAGGACGGGCAGGGAGTCGGCCTCACCGCGGTCGTCGCAGGCGGCCGCTCCCTCCTCCTGGGCCGGGTGGCCGGCACCGTCACCCGACGCGTCGTGCTGCGCCTGGCCGATCCCACGGACGCGGTCCTGCTCGGTATGCCGCCGCGTCGGGTCGCTGCCCTCACCTGCCCCGGGCGGGGACTCACCATGGAGGGGAACGAGGTCCAGCTCGCCCTGCCGCCGGAGCCGCGCAACGAGGAAGGCCCGCCGACGACCAGTCCGCCGACGGCCGACCTGCCGGGGCGGTCGCCCCTTCGGGTGGACGAGCTGCCCCTGGTTGTGCATGAGGAGGAGCTCCGGCCGCACCCGGACCGGCCGCCGTACCCGGCCGGCATCGTGCCCGTCGGGATCGGGGGCGACGAGTCGACCGTGCTGGGGCTCGACCCGCAGCAGGACGGCCGACGCTGGCTGGTCACGGGCCCTGCCGGCTCCGGTGTGTCCAGCGCGCTGCTCCTCCTCGCTCGCCGGCACCTCGCAGCCGGCCGACCCGTCGCGGTCGTCGCACCGCGGGGTGGCCCGCTGGAGGTGCTGCGCGCCGAGCCGGCCGTCCTCAGCTGGTCCGACGGCACCGACGGCGGCGGCCTCGTCGCGGCCCGTCGGCGGGCTCCCTCGCTGGTGGTGCTGGCCGACGACGTCGACGCGCTGCTGGACCAGCCCGTCGAGGCGGTCCTGCGCGAGGTCTCCCACCTGGCCGACCGTGACCAGGGGCTCCTGGTCGTGGGCGCCGCCGCGAGCACCCTGTCCTCCATGTACCGCGGCGCGGCGCTCGAGGTCGCACGCCACCGCACGGGCCTCCTCCTCGGCCCCGCATCCTCGGCGGAGGCGGACCTCTTCGGGTTGCGGGTCCCCGTGGACCGCCGGGCCCGACCTGGGCGAGGTCACCTGGTGCGGCGGGGATCTGCCACCCCTGTGCAGGTCGCCCGGCCTGGCACCGGGGTCGTCGACGGCCCGGCGGCTGCCCCGCTCGCTGGCCCTGGTGCACCGGGGTAGCGTCGCGACATGACCACTGCCCCCACCCTCGACGCCCTCGGCGACGAGAAGTTCGTGTCCCTGACGACGTTCCGCAAGACCGGCGTCGGCGTCTCGACCCCGGTGTGGATCGGGAGGGAGGGCGACGCCCTCGTCGTGACCACCCCCAGCGGGAGCGGCAAGGTCAAGCGGCTGCGCAACAACACCCGTGTCGAGCTCCAGCCGTGCTCCCGGCGAGGCACCGTCGAGGACGGGGCACCCACGGTCGCCGCCGTGGCCGAGATCGTCCAGGGACCCGAGGCGATGCGGAGGCTCGACACGGTGCTCAGGCCCAAGTACGGGATCGAGTACCGCATCGTCATGACGATCGAGAAGATCATGCGCCGCGGCCACACCGACCGCACCATGCTGCGCATCACGTCGGCCTGAGCCCGCCGCCCCGGAGTTCTCCTCCACCGGGGGCTGGGGATGAGGCGTCGGACGCTACGTCACTGATCGCGTGGCGCGATCAGTGACGTAGCGTCCGACCCCCTCAGCCAGGGGTGGGTGGTCGGGCGCCGGCAGCGTCGGAACCGTCCGAGGCCTCCGACGTGTCCGCGCGGACCGCCGCGACGATGCCGACGACGGCCACCACCGCCAGGAGCAGGGCGACGACCCACCGGCCCGCCTGGAAAAGGCTCCACGCCACCGGCAGGAGCAACAGGTTCCAGACGACGGTCGGGGTGTTGGGCCAGTTGTCGCCGCGCCACCACCCTCGGGCGAGGGCGCCGATGCCGACGGCGAAGACAAGGATCAGCAACGCCGACATGACCACGAGGACCGCGTCCTTGCCGGCCCCCTGCGCCAGCTCCCAGAGGTAGAAGGCGACGAACCCCAGCAACGACAGGGCCTGGGCGCCGGACAGGGCGGCCGCCAGGTCGCGGTAGACGTCCCGGGCGCGCGGCGAGCGGTCACCGTGCGGGGTCGGCTGGGCGGCGGAAGGGCTGGTCGGGCCGGGCTGGTCGCTCACCCCCACAGGGTATTCGCGGTCGGCGTCGTCTCACGGGTCGGACACTTCGAAACGGTGCCCCGCGGGTTTCCGAGCACGGTCGGGCACGGCGTCATACCCACGCAACGGAGGCAATGTGACCAAAACCTCACCGTTACACGTCGGTTACTTCCGCTCAGGGGTGCCCAAACGCGACGCGATCTGTGACGCTGGAACAGAAACGTGAGACGGCCCGTTGGCAGAACTGTGCCCAGCCCCCCAAAATGGCTAGTCGCACCTCTTTCACCCCCCCGCGGTTCGAGGGTCGGCTAGGCTCGCCGGTCGTCCCTGTTCCCCCGGGAGCATGACCCTGCACACCCCGCAATGACGCGCCGTGCCCATCTGGCCCGTCATCCCTGGGTCCATGGACCGGCGCACTTCCCCCTGCACAACAAGGAGCACGATCTTCATGGATTGGCGCGACCGCGCTGCCTGCCTCGACGAGGACCCTGAGCTGTTCTTCCCGATCGGGAACACCGGCCCAGCGATCCTCCAGATCGAGGAAGCCAAAGTTGTCTGCCGACGCTGCGAGGTCGTCGACACCTGCCTCAAGTGGGCCATCGAGTCCGGCCAGGACGCCGGCGTCTGGGGCGGAATGTCCGAGGACGAGCGTCGCGCGCTCAAGCGTCGTAACGCTCGCGCTCGCCGCGCCGGCTGACGCAGCCCCCCTGCCCCACCCTCTCCGAGTGCCTCAGGTCGCGGATCCCGCGAGCTGGGGCACTCCTTCTGCTGCCTGCGAGCCGTCTGCCTAGGAGCCGTCGCGCCCCAGGGGCCGCAGCCGCGCCACGAACCTGGCCCGCGTCCCGCGCGGCTCGGCCGGCTCCCACACGATCCGCCCGCGCAGGTCCTGCACGAGCGACTCGACGATCTGCGTCCCGAGGCCGGACGCCCCCGGCCTGAACCCCTGCGGCAGCCCCACCCCGTCGTCGGTGATCGTCACCGACAGGACCTCGTCACCCCGGTCGTCGGTGGACCGCTGCGCCTCGACGCACACGGTGCCGTCGGTGACGTCGGCGAGCCCGTGCTCGACGGCGTTCTGCACGAGCTCGGACAGGATCATCGCCATCGCGGTGGCGTCCTCGGCCCGCAGCATCCCGAACGAGCCCACGACCTTCGTCGTGATGGGGTGCTCGACCTTGGCCACCTCGGTGATCGCCTGCAGGCCGCGGACGGCGATGTCGTCGAACTCCACCGTCTCGTCGAAGCCCTGGCTCAAGGTCTCGTGCACGAGCGCGATGACCCCGACCCGGCGGACCGCCTCCTCGAGCGCCACGCGCCCCGCCTCCCCCTCGGGGAGCCGCCGCGCCTGCAGGCGCAGCAGGGCCGCCACCGTCTGCAGGTTGTTCTTCACCCGGTGGTGGATCTCGCGGATCGTCGCGTCCTTGGTGATGAGCTCGCGCTCACGGCGGCGCAGCTCGGAGACGTCACGCAGCAGGAGCAGGGCACCGACCCGCTGCCCACCCTCGGTCAGCGGTATGGCGCGCATCGAGACGCTCGAGCCGCGCGAGCTCACCTCGGTGCGCCACGGGGCACGACCGGTGACGACGACGGCCAGCGACTCGTCGACCGGCGACTCGTCGCGCAGCAGGTCGGCGACGACCTTGGCGAGCAGCTCGCCGATGACGTCGCCGACGTGGCCGAGGCGGTGGATGGCGGAGAGGGCGTTGGGGCTGGCGTACGACACGATGCCGTTGACGTCGAGGCGGATCACGCCGTCACCGACGCGCGGGGCGCCGCGCCGCTGGCCGGTGGGGGCCGACACGTTGGGGAACTCCCCCGCAGCGATCATCCGGGCCAGGGCGTCGGCCAGGGCCTGGTAGGTCAGCTCGAGGCGGCTCGGCGTGCGCATCGCGGCGAGGTTGGTGTGGCGGGTGATGACCGCCAGCGCCCGGCCGTTCTTGACGACGGGGATGGCCTCCTCCCGCACCGGCATGTCGTCACGGAAGATCGGGTCCCGCTCGCGGACGATGCGGCGATCGGCGTACGCCTGGTCCAGCAGCGACTGCCGACCCCGGTGCGTGCGCCGCCCGACGACGTCCTCGAAGAACACCATCTGTCCGGTCGTCGGGCGCACGTGCGCCACGGCCAGCCAGCCCTCGAGCCCTCCGGGGACCCACAGCACGAGGTCGGCGAAGGACAGGTCCGAGATGAGCTGCCAGTCCCCGACGAGCAGCTGCAGCCACTCGACCTCACCGGGGGCAAGGTCGGTCGACGCGTGGAGCACCTCGTTCAGCGTGGGCACCCGGGCAGCCTAGGTCAGGCGCGGACGACCTCGTCGCCGAGGGCCACCCGGCCGGGTGTGACGACCTCGGCGTAGACGCCTGCGACCAGGTCGTGGTGGTCCGCGACGGCCCTGAGCATCCCCGGACGGGCCGGCAGGTCCACCTGGGCGATCCCGACCATGCGGCAGCGCTCCGTGGGTTCGGTGATGCGCAGCCGCACCCCACCGATGGTCACCTCACCGCCCACCCAGGACTCCTCCGCATACGGCTGCTCGGTCTCGACCACGAGGTTGGCGCGCACGTGCCGCGGGTCCACCGGGCTGCCGTCACCCTCGTGCCGGCCGAGCTCGGCCAGGGTGGCCGTCCCCACCAGCGAGATCGGTGCCGCATCCTGGTGCGGTATGGCGCCCTCCCGCTGGAGGCTCACCGGCTCGCCGAAGTGGCGGCTGAGGGACTGGTCCGTCGCCGGGTCACCCGCCACGAGCTCGGTGCCGTCGGGCAGGACCAGGACGGTCTCGTCCCCGCGCCGGCTCGCCACGAGCGTGAACACCGGGTCCATCCGCCGGAAGCGGCGGGTGTGCTTGCCGGACGCGAGCTTGTCCGCGGCGTCGTGGACCGCCCAGGCGCGGTCGCCGACCACACCCGCGACCTCGACCTCGAGGGCAGGCAGCGACTGCCCGCCCGCGGACTTCACGGGGAAGCACCGCAACCCCACCACGCGCGCGGTCACGAGGTGGCGGCTCCGGAGCGGATCACCGAACGCAGGGTGCGCAGGGCGACGGACAGGGCTGCGATGTTGGGGTGGTCGAGCCGCTCGATGCCCGACAGGGCCGTCGTCGCCCGGGTGAGCGACTCGGCGTTGGCCTTCGCCCACTCCTCGTAGCGCGAGCCCGGCGAGCCACCGACCGTCGAGGTGTCCATGACCGAGCGCACGAGGCTCTCCAGCACGGCATACAGGTCGTCGCGCAGGGCACCACGCGCCAGGGCGTCCCAGCGGTCGTCACGCGGCAGGTTCGTGACCCGCGTCAGCATCCCGTCGATGCCGAACTTCTCGGACAGCACGAAGTAGAGGCAGGCGATGTCGGCCGGCTCCTCCCCCGTGTCGGTCGCGATGTCGACGATGTCGAGCAGCGAGAACTGGTCGAGCAGGCTGGCCGAACGCAGGGCGAGGTCGTCGGGCACACCGAGCTTCTCGAGCCTGGCGGTGTTGCGCTGGAGACGCTTGAGCTCGGCGCCCTTGAGCATCTCGGGCACCTTGGGGGCGAACTCGCGCACGACCGCACCGAACCGGGCGACCTCGCCGGCCACGTCGAGCCGCGAGGGACGCGACGTGAGGAACCACCGGATGGAGCGGTCGATGAGGCGACGGAACTCGAGGTAGAGCTGGCTCTGCACGTCGGTGGAGACGACGTTGTCCAGCGCCTCCACCTCGCGCACGAAGCTCGGCAGGTCGAAGATCTCGCGGCAGACGACGAACGCCCGCGCGATCTGCTCCGGCGTCGCCCCCGTCTCCTCCATCGCCCGGAAGGCGAAGGTGATGCCACCGCGGTTGACCATCGAGTTGACCACCGAGTTGGTGATGATCTCGCGGCGCAGCGGGTGGTCGGCCAGCTCGCCGGCGAACTGCTCGCGCAGGGCCGCCGGGAAGTAGTCGGTGAGCGTCTGCTGGAACCACGGGTCGTCGGGCAGACCCGTCGGCAGCAGGTCGTCCTTGAGCGCCAGCTTGGCGTAGGCCACGAGCACCGAGAACTCCGGGGACTTCAGGCCCAGGCCGTCCTGGAAGCGCCGGTCGATCTCGCTGTCGCTGGGCAGGAACTCCAGCGCGCGGTCGAGGTCGCCACGCTCCTCGAGCCAGTGGATGAGCCGCTGGTGCACGGGAAGCATGGGGTGCTCCTGCGCGCGGGCGTTGCCCAGCAGGACGTTCTGCTCGTAGTTGTCGCGCAGCACCTGGTGCGCCACGTCGTCGGTCATCGACGCGAGCAGGGTGTTGCGCTGCTTGAGCGTCATGTCGCCGTTGCGCACGAGGTCGGTGAGCAGGATCTTGATGTTGACCTCGTGGTCGGAGGTGTCGACCCCGGCGCTGTTGTCGATCGCGTCGGTGTTGACACGCACCCCGTGCAGGGACGCCTCGATGCGACCGAGCTGCGAGAGGCCGAGGTTGCCGCCCTCGCCGATGACCTTGCAGCGCAACGCGTTCCCGTCGACGCGGATGGCGTCGTTGGCCCGGTCGCCGATGTCGGAGCTCGACTCGGAGCCCGCCTTGACATAGGTGCCGATGCCGCCGTTCCAGAGCAGGTCGACCGGTGCCTGGAGGATCGCCTTCATCAGCTCGGCCGGGGTCAGGCTGGTCGTGCCCTTGGCCAGCCCGAGCGCCTCGGTCATCTCCGGGGTGATCCGGATCGACTTGAGCGACCGGTCGAAGATGCCGCCACCGGTGCTGATGAGCGAGGCGTCGTAGTCGGCCCACGACGACCGCGGGAGGTCGAACAGCCGCTTGCGCTCTGGGAAGCTCGTCGCCGCCACGGGGGTGGGGTCGACGAAGATGTGGCGGTGGTCGAACGCGGCCACGAGGCGGATGTGCTCCGAGAGCAGCATGCCGTTGCCGAAGACGTCACCACTCATGTCGCCGATGCCGACGGCCGTGAAGTCCTGGGTCTGGGTGTCGACACCCATCTCGCGGAAGTGGCGCTTCACCGACTCCCAGGCACCGCGGGCGGTGATGCCCATGGCCTTGTGGTCGTAGCCGGCCGAACCTCCGGAGGCGAACGCGTCGTCGAGCCAGAATCCGTAGGACTGCGCGACGCCGTTGGCGATGTCGGAGAAGGTGGCCGTGCCCTTGTCAGCCGCGACGACGAGGTAGGAGTCGTCCTCGTCGTGCCGCACCACCGACGCCGGGGGGACGATGTCGCCGCCGACGCGGTTGTCGGTGAGGTCGAGCAGACCGGAGATGAAGACCTTGTAGGAGCCGATGCCCTCGGCCAGCCAGGCGTCGCGGTCGACCGACGGGTCGGGCAGCTGCTTGGCGTAGAAGCCGCCCTTGGACCCGGTGGGGACGATGACGGCGTTCTTGACCATCTGCGCCTTGACGAGTCCCAGCACCTCCGTGCGGAAGTCCTCACGTCGGTCGGACCAGCGCAACCCGCCACGGGCCACCGGCCCGAACCGCAGGTGCACGCCCTCGACGCGCGGTGAGTAGACGAAGATCTCGAACTGCGGCCGCGGGGCGGGCAGGTCGGGCACCTTCTTCGGGTTGAGCTTGATCGAGACGTAGGTCTTGTCGGCCCCGGACTCGTCCCGCTGGTAGAAGTTCGTCCGCAGCGTCGCCTGGATGACGCCGAGGAACGCGCGGATGATGCGGTCGTGGTCGAGGGACTTGACCTCGTCGAGCCCGGTCGTGATCTCCTCGACCAGCGCGGCCTCGGCAGCTTCGCGCTCCCCTCCGGCCGCGGCGCCATACCGGCTGGGGTCGAACCGCGCCTCGAACAGGGCGACGAGCCGCCCGGCGAGCCGCAGGTTCTGCACGAGCGCCGACTCGACGTAGTCCTGGGAGAAGGTCGACCCGGTCTGCCGCAGGTACTTCGCGACCGTGCGCAGGATGACGACCTGCCGCCAGGTGAGCCCGGCACCGAGGACGAGTGCGTTGAAACCGTCGGACTCCGCGCGACCGTTCCACACTGCCCCGACCGCGTCCTGGAACAGCTCGCGCAGCCGGTCGCGACCACCCTCGCCGGACCACACCTTGTGGTTGCGGACGCGCAGGCCGAAGTCGTAGACCCACAGGTCGACCCCGTCGCCGCGCGACACCTCGTAGGGGCGCTCGTCGACGACCTCGACACCCATGTGGGTGAACATCGGCAGCACCTGGGTCAGCGACAGGGGGCTGCGGCGGTAGAGCTTGAACCGCCGCTCGCCGGCCGGGGCACCCGGCTCCTGGTACATGTTGAGGCCGGTGGAGTCGGCGTTCTCGAGCGCGTCCATGTGACGGATGTCGACGACACCGACCCGGGAGGTGAAGTCCTCCTTGTAGGCCTCGGGGAAGGCCCTGCCGTAGAGCCCGGAGAGCCGCGCGGCCGCCTCCTCGCCGTGCTCGGCGCGGGCCGCCTCGGACAGGTCCTCCTCCCACGTGCGCGTGGCGTCGACGAGCTGGCGCTCGAGGACGGCCTCGTCGACCGCCGGGATGGACTCGCCCGAGGGCACGCGCACGACGAAGTGGAGACGGGCCAGGACGGACTCCGAGACCCGAGTCGTGTAGTCGACCGTGGCGCCCGGAAAAGCTTGGTGGAGAATGGATTCCATCTTCAGGCGGACCGCGGTGTTGTAGCGGTCGCGCGGGATGTAGACCAGCGCCGAGACGAACCGGCCGAACCGGTCACGCCGCAGGAACAGCTTGGTCTTGCGGCGCTCCTGCAGGTGCAGGACGGCGGTCGCGTTGTCGTACAGCGACTCCTCGTCGGCCTGGAACAGCTCGTCGCGCGGGTAGTTCTCGAGGACCTCGAGCAGGTCCTTGCCCGAGTGCGAGTCGGGCAGGAACCCGGTGCGCTCGAAGATCGCCGCCACCTTGTCGCGCAGCACCGGAACCCGCGTCACCGACTCGGTGTAGGCGCTCGAGGTGAACAGTCCGAGGAAGCGCTTCTCCCCCGTCACGACACCCGCGTCGTCGAACTGCTTGACGCTGACGTAGTCGAGGTAGGTGTTGCGGTGCACCGTCGCCCGCGAGTTGGCCTTGGTGATGATGAGCAGCTCCGGCGCCCGCGCGACGGTGCGCGCCTGCTCCGACAGCAGCACCCCCTCCCCCGTGGGGTCGTAGCGCAGCAGGCCGAGACCGGTGCCGTGGACCGCCTGGAGGGTGTCGGCGTCGGCGCCCCGCACCAGGGCGTACTCGCGGTAGCCGAGGAAGGTGAAGTGGTTGCCGGCCAGCCACTCGAGCAGACCGCGAGCCTGCTCCACCTCCGCAGCCGGTATGCCGTGCGGCGGCCTGACACCGAGCTCCACCGCGAGCGCGGAGCAGGTCTCCTTCATCTTCGGCCAGTCCTCGACGGCCTCACGGACGTTGGCCAGCACGCCGCGCAGGCCCTCGGCGATCGCCTGCAGGTCCTCGGCGTTGCTGTCGCGGTCGACCTCGAGGTGCATCCACGACTCGCGGACCTCGCCGAAGCTGCCGGCGTCGGCGCCGTCCCCCGCGGCCGTGCCGTCGAGCAGCACCTGCTCCAGCTCGCCCGTGGCGTCGCGCCGCACCCGCATGGTCGGGTGCACGACCAGGTGGACCGCACGGTCCATCCGCTGCAGCTCGGCGGTGACGGAGTCGACGAGGAACGGCATGTCGTCGGTGACGACCTGGACGACGGTGTGACCGCTCGTCCAGCCCTGCTCGGCGACGTCGGGGTTGAACACGTCGACCTTGGCCGTCCCGACCGGGCGGCTCCTGGCGAGGTCGCGGTGCGCGAGCGCGGCTCCGAGAAGGTCCTCGGGGGCTCGGGCGAGCAGGTCCTCGGTCGCCACGTGGCGGTAGTAGGCGCGGAGGAACTCCTCGACCTCACCCCCGTCGTGCTCGGCGCGCTCCGCAGCGGAACGCAGGAGTTGCTGACGGGACTGCTCCAGCGACGCAGACATGCTTGTGGTCTTCATCCTCACGGGGTCGTCGTGCATGCGTGGGCGCACCTCGTTGTGCGTCGGGACGAGACTATCGCTCGTCGGCGGCGGGACTCACGGGCCTCCGACGCGTTTCGGCGCCGAGGATGGGCCGCCGCGGGGCCGATGGGGCCGCGACACTCCCGGGCTCCACGCTCCCCGAGTGGCGCTTTGCGTTTGCGCAGGTCAGAGTGTGTGGTTGCAGCGCTCCCCTGCGCGCTGCGTCACATCACCCATACAGAAGGAGTCCCCGTGATCATCCTCGGACTGATCCTGCTGATCATCGGCCTGGTGGCCAGCATCCCGATCCTCACCACGATCGGGGTCATCCTCATCGTGGTCGGAGTCGTCCTGGCTCTTCTCGGCCGCGCCGGCAACGCCATCGGCGGTCGGAAGCACTGGTACTGATCCCCACCGGGTCTCTGCACGACGTGACGGCCCCCGACGACACCCCTGCTCCGGCATGTGGGTATCGCCGGGGGTCGTTCCCGTTCCCTCACTAGAGTGACCGGTATGCCGCCCGCCCCGGTTCGCCCCGAGGCCCTCCTCGCCCTCGGTGCCACCCTCGGAACGCTGCGTGACTGCGCCCGCAGCGGGGCCGACGAGGTGCTCGACCACCTGCCGGAGGTCGGCGACCGCGAGCTGCAGGCGGGCCTCGACGACTACCTCGACCAGGTCGCCGACCTGCTGCGTGAGGTGGATGCGTCGGCCGCTGACGTCGCCGGGCGGCTGCGGGTCGCCGCCGCCCGGCGCAGCCGCAGCGCCGCCGCTGCCGCTGACGACCTCGCCGGCAGCGTCCCCCCACCCCGAGAGTCCTCGACGTCCTCGATCGAGGAGGCCCGGTGACGCTCGTCGCCGGCGACCCGGCCTCCTGCTCACGCGTCGGAGGGTCCCTGCGACAGCTCGCGACCGCGTTGCGCAGCAGCGGTCGAGCCGTCCACGGCGCGATGGCCGACCCCGACCTCCAGCGCCCCGGCACCGTCGTCGCCCGCGCACGCCGCCGGCTCACCGGCCTCGACGAGGCGGCGGCCGCTGCCTCGGACGAGCTCGACCGGGTCGGTGCCGCGCTGCAGGACCACGCCGCGGACCTCGCGGAGGCCCTGGCCGACGTCCGTGCCCTCGTCGCGCGCGCCGAGGCGGCCGGCCTGCGGGAGACCGACGGTCGGCTCGCACCGGCCTGGGGGGTCACCGGCCTCGCCGACGCCCCCGCGGACGCCGGCCGCGACGAACGGCGCGAGTCCCTCCAGGCCGAGCTCGACCGGCTCCTCGCCGTCCTGGCCGCGCGCCGTCGTCGGCTCGCCGCGGGGATGGCCGCCTCCGGCAGCGTGCTCGCCGACCACGCCCGGGCGCTGCGCCGGTGAGCACCATCGACCTCAACGCCGACCTCGGCGAGTCGTTCGGCCGGTGGACCCTGGGTGACGACACGGCGATGCTCGGGGTCGTCACGAGTGCGAACGTCGCGTGCGGCTTCCACGCCGGTGACCCCACGACCCTGCTCGAGGTGTGCCGCGCCGCGGCAGCCGCCGGGGTGGCCGTCGGGGCGCAGGTCGGCTACCGCGACCTCGCGGGGTTCGGCCGACGCTTCGTCGACGTGTCCGCCGCCGACCTCACCGCGGACGTCGCCTACCAGGTGGGTGCCCTCGACGCGCTCGCCCGGGCCGCAGGGACCCGCGTCACCTACGTCAAGCCGCACGGCGCCCTCTACAACGCCGTCGTGCACCACGAGGCCCAGGCCGCGGCACTGGTCGAGGCGCTCGGTCTCCTCGGTGGCAACCTCCCGCTCGTGGGCCTGCCGGGGTCGGCCTCGCTCGCCCGGGCGGAGGAGGCCGGCATGCCCACCGTCCTCGAGGCCTTCGCCGACCGCGCGTATGCCGCGGACGGCACCCTGGTGCCCCGCGGTCGTCCCGGGGCAGTGCTCGACGACCCCGACGCGGTGGCGGCACGGGTCGTGCGCCTGGTGGTCGACGGCGTGGTCGAGGCCGTCGACGGGAGCCTGCTGGAGGTCCGCGCCGACTCGGTCTGCGTGCACGGCGACACCCCGGGCGCCGTCGCCCTGGCCGGCGCGGTGCGGCACGGCCTCGAGGCGGCCGGGGTGCGCCTGAGCCCCTTCGTCAGGGCGCCCGGCGGGTGAGGCCCGACCCCGACGGACCGGTCCGACCGGGACCGGAGCAGGACACCGGTCGGCTGCTCCCCTACGGCGACCGGGCGGTCCTCGTCGAGCTGGACGACCTGCGCGGCGCCCTGGCCGTGCACGCGAGGCTCGAGGCGGCCACGCAGCGCGTCGCCGGCCTCGCCGATGTCGTCGTCGGGGCACGGACGGTGCTGCTCGTGGCGGACTCGCCGGGCTCACTCCCTGCCGTCCGTGCGGCGGCCCGGGAGGCCCTGGTCGCCGGCAGGACCCGTGAGCCGGGACCGACGACACCGGACGGGGCATCGGCACCCCATCCCCTGGTCGAGGTGCCCGTGCACTACGACGGAGCCGACCTCACCGAGGTCGCAGGCCTGACCGGACTGTCGGTGCCCGAGGTCGTCGCCGCCCACACGGGCACGCCGTGGTCGGTGGCCTTTGCGGGCTTCGCCCCCGGCTTCGCCTACCTGGTGGACGGCGACCCGCGCCTGCGGGTCCCCCGTCGCTCCTCGCCCCGCACCAGGGTCCCCGCTGGTGCGGTCGGCCTCGCGGACGAGTTCAGCGGGATCTACCCGAGGTCGTCGCCGGGTGGGTGGCAGCTGCTCGGCCACACCGACCTCGCCCTGTGGGACCTCGACCGGGATCCGCCGGCCCTGCTCCGCCCCGGGCTGCGGGTGCGGTTCCGCGACGCGGACGCCGACCGGTGAGCACGCGCGACCCGTCACCGTACGCGGAGCTGGAGGTCCTCGAGATCGGCGCGACGGCGCTCGTCGAGGACCTGGGCCGACCCGGGATGGCGTCCCTCGGGGTGAGCCCGTCCGGCGCGGCCGACCGCGGCGCGCATGCCCTCGGCGCGAGGCTCCTCGGCCAGGCGCCGGCGCTCGCCTCCGTCGAGGTGGTCGGTGGACTCGTGGTGCGGGCCGTCGGCAGCGTCACGGCCGTCGTCACCGGCGCGGCAGGGACGGTCACCGTCGACAGCCGACCCGTGGGGCACGGTGCGCCCTTCCTCGTGCGCGACGGCCAGCTCCTGACGCTCACCCGAGCCACGGCCGGGCTGCGCTCGTACCTCGGCGTCCGCGGTGGGTTCGCCGTCCCGCCGGTTCTCGGATCACGTTCCAGCGACACGCTCTCCGGTCTCGGTCCACCGGCCCTCCGGGTCGGCGACGTCGTCCCCGTCGGCCACCCGGACGGTGCTCCCGGCGGTGAGCTGCTGGTCGACGTCGCCCCGGTCCGCGCCCCCCTCACCGGAGCGGTCGAGCTCGAGGCGATGCCCGGGCCGCGCCTCGCCTGGCTCGCCGACCCGGCCCGGCTCACGTCGGCCGGGTGGTCCGTGGCAGCCGACTCGGACCGGGTCGGCGTGCGGTTCTCCGGTCCTGCGCTCGAGCGCTCGTCCACCCGGGGAGGCACGGAGGTGCCCAGCGAGGGTCTGGTCCGCGGGGCGGTGCAGGTGCCGCCCACCGGGGTCCCGGTGGTGTTCCTCGCCGACCACCCCGTCACCGGCGGCTACCCCGTCGTCGCCGTCCTCACCGAGCACGCCTGCGACCTCGCCGCCCAGCTCGTCCCGGGACAACCCGTGCGCCTGCGCCTGCGCAGCGCGCAGCGTGGAACCTGACGTCGCTACGCTGGCGCGAGCCTGCACGGGACGTCCGTCCCCCGCGCACCCAGAGGAGAGCCGCATGAAGATCGCCACGACGATGGAGTACGCCGCCACCCCCGAGGAGGTCTTCGCGGTCCTGACCGACCAGGCCTTCCAGGAGGCCAAGTGCGCGGCCACCGCAGCGATCAGGTACACCGCGACGATCAAGGAGTCCGGTGGCGGCGCGGTCATCACCACCGAGCGCATCCTGCCGGCCGACGACCTGCCCGACTTCGCCAAGAACATGGTGGGCGAGACCCTCAAGGTCGTCGAGACCCAGACCTGGGGTGCAGCCTCCGCCGACGGCAGCCGCACCGGCACCGTGGAGATGGCCGTCTCCGGTGTCCCGGTCGCCCTCAACGGCAAGCTCGCCCTCGCCTCCGGCGGCCCGGGCAGCATCGAGCACCTCGACTCCGAGCTCAAGGCCAAGATCCCGCTCATCGGCGGCAAGATCGAGAAGGCCGCGGCCAAGCCGATCGAGGAGGCCATCGCCATCGAGGCGAGCACGGTCAAGGAGTGGCTCGCGCGCTGACTCCCGGCGCCCACCCGGCCACGCGGCATACGCGAAAGGCCCAGAACCGCAACGGTTCTGGGCCTTCCGACGTATGGCGCGTGGTCACCCCATGTGCGGGTAGCCGTGCGACTTCGGCGGGTCGAACGTCTCCTTGATGGAGCGGGCGCTGGTCCAGCGCAGGAGGTTCTGCGCGGCACCGGCCTTGTCGTTGGTGCCCGATGCGCGGCCACCACCGAACGGCTGCTGGCCCACGACGGCGCCGGTGGGCTTGTCGTTGACGTAGAAGTTGCCGGCGGCGAACCGCAGGCGCTTCGTGGCATCGGCGATGGCGACCCGGTCCTGGGCGATGATCGAGCCGGTCAGCCCGAACGGCGCGAAGCTCTCCATCTGGTCGAGCACCTTGTCGTACTGACGGTCCGGGTAGACGTGGACCGACAGGATCGGGCCGAAGTACTCGGTCCGGAACGACTCGTCGGCGGGGTCGTCGATCTCGAGGACGGTCGGGCGGACGAACCAGCCCTCGCTGTCGTCGTAGGTGCCACCGGCGACGACGTCGACCCCGGCCTTGGCGTGCGCCCGGTCGATGGCGTCCTTGTGCTTCGCGAACGCGCGGTCGTCGATGACCGCGCCCATGAAGTTGGACAGGTCGGTGACGTCGCCCTGGGTCAGGCTGTCGGTGATCGAGACCAGGTCGGCCTTGATCTTCTTCCACAGCGAACGCGGCACGTACGCCCGTGAGGCGGCCGAGCACTTCTGGCCCTGGAACTCGAACGCACCGCGGATCATGGCCGTGCGCAGCACGTCCGGGTCGGCCGACGGGTGCGCGAGGATGAAGTCCTTGCCGCCGGTCTCGCCGACCAGGCGCGGGTAGCTGCGGTACTTCGGCAGGTTGGCGCCGACCTCCTGCCACAGGTGCTGGAAGGTCGGGGTGGACCCGGTGAAGTGGATGCCGGCGAGGTCGCGGTCGGCGAGCGCGACCTTCGAGACGTTGAGGCCGTCACCGGTCACCATGTTGATGACGCCCGGCGGCATGCCGGCCTCCTCGAGCAGCGCCATGGTGAGGTGCGCGGCGAACTGCTGCGTGGGGCTGGGCTTCCAGACGACCGTGTTGCCCATGAGCGCGGGAGCCGTCGGGAGGTTGCCGGCGATCGCGGTGAAGTTGAACGGCGTGATCGCGTAGACGAAGCCCTCGAGCGGACGGTGGTCGGTGCGGTTCCAGATGCCCTTGGAGTTGAGCGGCGGCTGCTGCTCGAGGATCTGCCGGGCGAAGTGCACGTTGATCCGCCAGAAGTCGATCAGCTCGCAGGCCGCGTCGATCTCGGCCTGGTAGGCCGTCTTGCTCTGGCCGAGCATGGTCGCCGCGTTGAGGTGCGCACGCCAGGGACCGGAGAGCAGCTCTGCGGCCTTGAGGAGGATGGCGGCGCGGTCGTCGAACGACAGCTCTCGCCAGCCCGGCGCGGCGGCCTTGGCCGCGTCGACGGCCGCCTGTGCGTCACCGACCGTGGCGTTGCGCATCGTGCCGAGCACCTTGCGGCGCGCGTGCGGCTGGCGCACCTCGATCTTGCGGCCGGTGCCGGCGACCCGCTGCCCCGCGATGGTGTGCGGGAGGTCGATGCTGGTGCTGCCCAGCTCGGCGAGCGCGACCTCGAGCTTCGCGCGCTCGGGGCTGCCGGGCGCGTAGTCGAGGACGGTCTCGTTGACGGGGACGGGCACCTGGGTGACGGCATCCATGGCGGTGGGGGCTCCTCTGGTTGCTTCGACTGTGGTCGTTCGGCTGAAAGGGCCCACCTATGGTGTCACGTATGCCGAGCAGCGCTCACCACACCGAGCTCGCCCACCGCTGGGCCGGACCGGTCGACCCCGCAGCCCCCACCGTCGTGCTCCTGCACGGGCTGGGCGACTCCGGCGACTGCTGGCCCGACGCCGTCCGCCGCTGGTCGCCCACCTACCGCGTCATCGGGGTCGACCTCCTCGGGCACGGCCGCTCACCGCGCTTCACGGCGGAACAGCTCGGGTCCGTCGACCCCATGGAGGCGATGTATGCGGCCGCGGAGCGGACGCTCGTGACGGTCGTCACCGCCCACGGCGGACCGGTCGCCGTCGTCGGCCACTCGATGGGCGGAGGCATCGCCGGCGCGCTGGCGGCCCGCCGCCCCGACCTGGTTGCCGCCACGGTGCTCGAGGACCCCGCGTGGCGCGACACCAGGTTCCGCGTGCAGCCCCGCGAGATCGTCCGCGAGCGGGTCGCCGAGTGCCGCGCGTTCGCCGACGACCCCACCGGTCAGCTCGAGAAGGGCCGCGCCGACAACCCGACCTGGCCCGAGGCCGAGCTCGCACCCTGGGTCGAGTCGAAGTCGCAGGTCGACCTCGACTTCCTCGAGCTGGGCATCGCCAACCTGCTCCAGCCGTGGGACGCCGTGGTCGCCGCGATCGGTGTGCCCACCCTGGTGCTGCTGGCGGGGCGGGGCGGCCCGGTCACGCCGGAAGCCAGGGCCAGGGCGGCACAGATCGGCAACCCCGCGGTCGACCTCCGGGTCGTCCAGGGTGCGGGCCACTGCATCCGCCGCGACGACGCCGAGGCCTTCCATGCCCTCGTCGACCCCTTCCTCGAAGGGCACCTCACCCGCGGCTGAGCGTGTCGACCCGCCGGCGCGGCCCCGGGACCTCAGAGCAGGCGCAGGACCTCGTCGAGCTCGGTGACGTCGTACCACAGCAGGTCGTCGGTGCCCTCGTCGCCGGCCGTCTCGTCGACGTGCAGGGACACCACCCTCGACAGGGGCAGGGGCTGCGACAGCTGCACCGCGGACAACGCGGTCCCGGCGCGCGACGTGACCCACGTCGGGTCGACGTCCGCGGCGAGGACGACCCGCTTGGCGACCGTGGTGCCGCGGCGTTCGTCAGCGGCCTCGAAGGCCTCGGTCAGCGCGGCATACTCCCACTCCTCCTCGTCGCCGGAGGGGAGCATGCGCTCGAGGCGCTCCGTGACGGCGAAGGCCTCGACCGGCGTCCCCGCCACCTCACGGTCGGCGGCAAGTCGGCGGACGCCGTCGGCGTCCAGGGGCACGTAGATCCTGGTCTGGGTCATCCCACGTCCTCGCTGGGTCATCCAACATCTTCAAAGGCGGAGCGGTCGGGCAGCGGCGCCGGGTCGTGCAGGGCGACCGCCGACGTCCGCAGGGACGTCTCGATCACCCTAGGGCGTCGGCTGACGTCCATGAGGTTGGACCCGAAGGCCTCGAGGTCCTCCTCGCCCGGGCCGAGGACCGTCACCTCGGCGCCGTCGCCGTGCACCCGCCCGAGCTCGCGCAGCACCCGGAGGGTGACGCGGTTGCGCCACTGGCGTTCCACCCGTGTGCGCCACTGGGTGGGTGCGTCCTTGACGAAGCTCACCTGCGGGGCAAGGACGAAGACCTCGTCGAGGCCGCGGCCCACCATGAGGTCGAGGTTGGTCGAGGACCACGCGCCGCCGTCGATGTAGCGGTGGGCGCCGATGCGGACCGGCTGGTACCACCCGGGGATCGCGCAGGACGCCATCACCGCGGACGGCAGGTCGACCGGGTCGACGCCGTCACGGCCGAACGCCACCCGCTCCCCCGTGTCGTAGTCCAGGGCGACGACGGTCAGCCCACTGCGCGGGACCCACCCCGTGGGGACGACGTGGCCGACGAGCGCCCCCACCGCCTCGATGCTGCCCCGGCCTTCCGGCAGGATCGCCGAGAGCACCGCGGTCGGTGGCAGCGAACGCAGGTGGAGGGCGTTGCGGCGCAACAGCTCTCGTGAACCGAAGCCGACCTTGGGCAGCCCCGGGCGGTCGCCCCCGGTGTCCCGGTCGTAGTCCCAGACGTACCCGGCGAGCGGTCCGTCCACGAGCGACCCCCCGAGCTGGTGGGTGAGCAGGTCCTCGACCGACACCCCCGCCGCGAGGAGCCCTGCGAGCACCGAGCCCGCAGACGTCCCGACGAACTCGTCGAACTCGCGCACGTCCACGCCGAGCTCGTCCTGCAGCGCCTTGAGCGCCCCCACCATCCAGGCAGCGCCGAGCACCCCACCGCCGCCGAGGACCAGGCCCCGACGCCTCGCAGGAGGGCGCGCCGGGCTCATCGCTTCGGCGACCGGTGGCTGTCGAGGAGCTCGGCGAGGGAGTCGACGACGCTCTGCCCGAGGACGTCGATGTCGGGCATCGAGTCACGGTCGCCGTTGAGGCCGTAGTAGACGCCACCGTCGTAGGAGGTGAGCCCGATCGACAGTGCCTGGCCGCGGGCCAGCGGCATGACGGGGTAGGTGGACAGCATCCTGGCGTCCCCGGCATACAGGGTGTGCTGGGGTCCGGGGACGTTGGTGATGACGACGTTGAACAGGCGTCGTGAGACGGCGGACCCGAGGCGGGCCCCGAGGGAGTGCAGGGTGGGCGGCGCGAACCCGGCCAGCCCCGCGAGCGACTCCGCCCCGACCGCCTGGCCACCTTCCATCTGCTGGCGCATCGCGAAGGCGATCTGGTGCAGCCGCATCGACGGGCCCGGCTCACCCACGGGGAGGTCGACGAAGCAGGCGGTGAGCCGGCTGCCGACGTGCCGGGCGTCGGCGTCGTAGACGCTGACCGGCACCATCGCCCGCACCGTGGTGCCGGAGTGGACGGACTCGCCGCGGGTCAGCAGCCAGGTCCGGAACGCCCCCGAGATCGTGGCGAGGACGACGTCGTTGATGCTCACGTCGTCCGCGTAGTTGCCGCGGGCCAGGCGGCTGCGGACCTTGCGGTAGTCCTCGAGGTCGGTGCCGATCATGACGTAGCGCCGGGCTTCGCCGACGTGGGCGTTGAGCGGCGAGTGCGGGGCCGGGCGGGCCGCGGTGCGCGCCAGGGTCGCCACCACGTCGCCCGCGGCGGTCAGGGCGCGGGTGCCGACGGCCTTGACGTCCACGATCCCGCCGCGGATGTTCTCCACGACCTCGCTCGGCCGCCGGACCGCGTCGACCAGCGCCCCGGTCAGCAGCTCGACGTCGCTGGGTTCGCGGGAGGGGCGCCAGGTGTCGGTGACCAGGCCCTCGGCGGCCGGGTCGCCGTCCACGATCACGTGGGCGATGTCGACGGCGTTGATGCCGTCCACGAGGGCCTGGTGCGACTTGGTGACGATCGCGAAGCGGCCCTCCTGCAGCCCTTCGACGAGGTAGACCTCCCACAGGGGGCGCTTGCGGTCCAGGGCCCGCGGCTGGATCCGCGCCACGAACTCCTGGAGCTGCTCGTCGGTCCCCGGCTTCGGCAGGGCCGAGCGGCGCACGTGGTACGTCACGTCGAAGTTCTCGTCGTCGACCCAGACCGGGTTGGCCAGGCGACCCGGGATCTGCCGGACCCGCTGGCGGTACCGCGGCACGAAGGCGATCCGCGTCGCGATGAGCTGCACCAGGCGGTCGTAGTCGAAGCCGTCGCTCGGGGGGTCGAACACCATGACCGACCCCACGTGCATCGGCGTCGTCGCCTCCTCGAGGTAGAGGAACGACGCATCGAGGGAGTTCAGGCGGTCCGGCACCCCCACATCGTGGCAGAACCCATTGCCTAGACTTCCATTCGTGACGAAGATGACGCCGCGCGTGGCCGCTCCCCACTCCACCCGCCTCGTGGGAGGAGCCGTGGCCTTCGTGGTCGTCGGCGCCCTCGCGGGGTGCACCGGCTCGGGTGACGAGCCCACGGTGACGACCACCGGGACGAGCACCTCCCCGTCGGTGTCAGCCAGCCAGACCCCCGGCGCGTCCACCACGACCTCCGGCAGCTCGACCAGCTCCTCGAGCAGCACGTCGGCGGGCCGCACCCTGACGATCACCGTCCAGGGCAAGAAGGTCACCCCGGCCCCGGCGACCGTCGACCTGGCCGTGGGCACCACGCTCACCCTCGTCGTCACGAGTGACCACGACGACGAGCTGCACATCCACGGGTTCGAGGTGGAGAAGGCCCTCAAGGCCGGCCAGGCCACCAGCGTCACCCTCACCGGGAAGGAGCCCGGGGTGTACGAGGTCGAGACGCACGAGCCCGAGCTGCGACTGCTCAAGATCGCCGTCCGGTGACCCTGGCGCTGGCCCTGCCGGCCCACGGCGTCGGCTCACGCGAGGACCTGCCGCTGCCGTTCCACCTGCTGCTCATCGGCGCAGGCCTGGCCCTCGTCGTGTCGTTCGTGGCCCTCGGGGCCCTCTGGAAGCAGCCGCGCCTGCGTGGGGAGGACGGAAGGCTCCTGCCGATCACCGTGTCGCTGGCCCTGGACTCGGCGCCGGTGCGTGGGCTGTTCGTCGCCCTGTCCCTGGCCATCACGGGCTGGACCCTCGTCGCCCTGCTGTTCGGCAAGGACGACGCCAACAACCCGGTCCCCAGCGTGGTGTACGTCTGGCTGTGGGTCGGCCTGGCCTTCACGTCGATGCTGTTCGGCGGGGTGTGGCGGCTGGTCAACCCGGTCCGCTGGATCCGGCGGGGCCTGCTGGCCCTCGGCCGGATCGAGGAGGAGTTCAGCCTCAGCGAGTACCGGCTCGGATACTGGCCTGCCGCAGTCGGGCTGCTCGCCTTCGCCTGGCTGGAGCTGGTCGCGCCCGACAACGCCGACCTGTTCACGCTGCGCGTCGCGATCCTCGGGTACCTGGTGCTGAGCCTCGTCCTCAGCCTGCTCTTCGGGCCCGCCTACCTGCGGACGGGCGACCCGTTCACCGCCTGGTCCTCGCTCTACGGCACGCTCAGCCCGCTCGGGCGGCGCACCGACGGCCGGTGGGTGTGGCGCACCCCCCTGCACGGGCCGTTGCAGGTCGAGGCCCGGCCGGGGCTGCTCGCCGTCACCTCCGTGATGCTCGGCAGCACCGCGTACGACGGGTTCTCCGGCGAGACCCGGTGGTACTCCTTCGTCCAGTCCTCCGACCTGCCCTCCGAGGTGTGGGGCACCGCCGCGCTGGTCACCTTCTCCCTCGTGGTCGCCGGGTCCCTGTATGCCGCCGCGTCCCTGTCCGCGCGGCTCGCCGGCGTCTCGGTGCGCGGAGTGGCCACGGCGTTCGCCTCGTCCCTCGTGCCGATCGCAGCTGGCTACCTCATCGCGCACTACTGGTCGCTGTGGGTGTGGGAGGGCACGAACGGCCTGGCGAAGATGTCGGACCCCCTCGGGACCGGAGCCAACCTGCTCGGCACCGCCGGGCTCAACCCGCCCGCGGCGCTCATCGCGCCGGGGTTCGTCGCCGGGGTACAGGTCGTCGCGATCATCACCGGCCACGTGCTGGGCGTGGTCCTGGCCCACGAACGCGCCATCACGCTGTTCCCCCGACGAGCGGCGGTCGTGGGCCAGCTGCCCCTGCTGGCCGTGATGGTCGTCTACACCGTCGGCGGTCTGACCCTGCTCTTCAGCTCCTGACGCGGGCTAGCGCCGGCGGCGACGCCGGTGCTGAGGCGCCACCGCGACATACGGCTCGGTGAGCCCCACCATGGCCCGGCGCAGCTCGCTGGCCGGTGCGAACTCGGCCAGCGACTTCCCTGCGAACATGGCGCCGTCCACCGTGGCCTGGTCGTGCGGGAGGAAGGTGAGGTCGTCCATGCCGGCGAACCTGCCGAGCGCCTCGGCGATCCGGCGCTCCGGCCGGGCGCCGACCGCGGAAGCACGGACCTTGTTGACGACCACCCTCGGCGTGTGGCTCGGCAGGCCGGCCAGGTCCTGCACGGCGCGGACCAACCGCTGCAGGCCGATCGGGTCGCCGGCCCCGACCACGACGAGCTCGTCGGCGCACTCCAGCGACACGAGGGTCGCGGCGTTGCGCCGCGGTGCGAGGGTGTCGTAGGACAGCTCCTCGTCGTCCTCGACGCAGAACCCGCAGTCGACCACCACGAAGGTGGCGAGCCGGCGCGCCGTGGTGAGGACGTGCTCCACCGACGCGGCCCGCAGCTCGGTCCACCGGTCCGCACGCGGGACACCGGTGAGGACGCGCAGCCGGGGGGAGACCTCGGGGGCCAGGCGGGCGAGCGCCGGCAGGTCGAGGGTGCCCTGGTCGGAGGCCCGGCAGGCCGCCGCCATGCCCGGTGCCTCGTCGAGCAGGCCGAGCGCCTGGGCCACCGACGAACCGTAGGTGTCGCAGTCGACCAGGAGCGTGGGTGCGTGGACCGCGAGCTCGGCCGCGAGGTTCAGGGCGACCGTGCTGCGGCCCGGTGCCCCGGTCGGACCCCACACCGCGATGACTCGGCACGGGACATCCGTCGGGCCCGGGAGGTCGTCGTCAGCCCGGCGTGGCAGGCCCCGGCGCGAGCCGGGCAGCGCCCCGGGGTCGGGGTCGTCCTCCGCACCGGGCTCCACCCCCGTGGCCCCGACCTGCGCCACGAGGCCGTCGAGCAGGTCCTGCAGCTCGTGGCCGGCGACGTCGGTGCGGACGACCACCGCGAGGCCCAGCTGGCGCAACCTCCGCTCGCCGAGGTCGTCCCCGGGTTCGGTCACGCCTGCGACGACCAGCCCGTGCGTGGAGAGCTCGTGCAGCGCGCTGCGGTCAAGGGCCCTCAGGTCGGGCGAGACGAGGGCGACCTGGCCCAGGCCCGCCGCCGCGGCAGCGAGCAGGTCGGAGAGGTCGGCACAGCGTCGGGCCACGACGTAGTCGGACGTGGCCCCGAGTGACGCGACGAGCTCCGACTCCCCCGCGCCCGTCAGCGCGGTGATGACCGTCCGGCTCACGAGCCGCCCCCACCGCTGCCGGGAGCCGGCACGAGGGTCACCCTGGCCCCGTCGTCGACCTTGCCGATGATGTCCTTGATCCGGTCCTTCGGCGCCATGACCTGGACGGGGCGATCTCCCCCGGCGCCCCCGGACAGGCCGCCCGACGTCTTCGGCAGGCGGGCGACCGACACCCCCTCCAGCGCGAGGACCGGTCCGGTGAAGGCGTCGTTCCCCGCGGCTCGCGGGTCGGCCGGGTTGACGTAGACGTCCACCCGGCTGCCGACCGTGAGGGCGGCGACGCTCCCGGCGTCCACGGACAACGTCAGGGCCTGCACGGTGACCTGGTCCAGGCTCCCGACGGCCACGGCCGGCACCAGCTCGCCGGCAGCCACTTCACGCAGCACGTAGCGGTCGGGAGCCAGCCCGGACCCGGCCGACAGGTAACGGTCCCGCTGCGAGCCCAGCTGGACGTCCACACGCACCAGGTCGTCCTCGGTGAGCGGCTGTCCGGGGACGAGGGCCTCGCGGGCGGCATACATCGCCGTGCGGTCGTCAGCAGCCGCCACCACCGTCGAACCCACGACGACGGAGGTCAGCACGAGCACCAGGCCGATCAGCAAGCGGGCGTCTCGCCACGCAGGTCGTTGCAACCGGGCGGCCCTGGGCACTGGAAGGTCCGACACGTCGTTGTCCCCCTTGGCATGGTTTGGCTGGTTTCCCCGTCAGCGGAGTCATCATGGCCCACCGAGGCGCAGGCTCGCCCCCCACATCCACAAAGCGCCGCAAATCATCCACAACCGCCGCAGGCCAACTCCTCCAAACGGTTGACGATGAGACAATTTCGCGATCCACCGGACGCAGCCGCACGAAGATGGTAAAAATTTAGTCAAGAGACACCAAGATCGGGTCAAGGGACCACCGCAGGGAAAGGACGGCACATCGTGGCCAAGCGATTCATCCAGTTGTCGGAGGTGTCCGAGGTCCTCGACATCTCCTCGGCCCAGGCGTACGCCCTCGTGCGTTCCGGCGAGCTTCCCGCCATCAAGGTCGGCGGCCGCGGGCAGTGGCGCGTCGAGGTGGCCGAGCTCGAGAGCTACATCCAGCGGATGTACTCCGAGACCAAGACCTTCGTGGCCGCCCACCCGTTCGGGCAGGGCACCGAGTAGGACGTCGTCGCGGGCCGTGGGGGTCCCGCGACGTTCCCGAGGAAGGGCCCGGAGCACACGCTCCGGGTCCTTCCTGGTGTCGGGGTGGCCGCCCCCGGCACGGCCCACGCGAGCCTCGACGACCCGGTCGCCGACCCGGCCCGTCGAGGCCCCTCGCACACCACCGACCGAGCAGCCCGGTCAGGCTGGTCGCACGAGGACGAGGGCGTCGAACGGGACCAGCCGCCGCCCCGTGACGTTCTCGGGGCGACGAGGCAGGTCGGGGGCGTGCTCGGTGAGCTCGAGCACGTCCCGCCCCACCCCGTCGATGGTCCCGGTCGCCTGACCGCCGCCGGCGTCGATCACCGCGACGACCGCCCGGTCCCGGCTCAGCCCGCGCAGGGCGTAGCCCAGCCCGAAGCGCCGTCCCACCGACTCCCCCGCCGCCCTGGACGACAGCCCGGTCACCGCAGTCACGCCTGCGAACGGGACAAGTGAGACGGCGCCGCCGGGCGCCCCCACGAGCACCCAGCCGTCGCCGACGTCGGCCACCTGTCCGGAGACCACGAGACCGGTCCGCAGGGTCAGCCCGACGGGCGACGGGCCGGCGGCGGCGAGCCGCTCGTAGAGACCGAGCACCCCTCGTTCGCGTCGGGTGCGGTCGGCCACCTCTGCATCGAGCTCGCGGCGCTCCTCCGCCTCCCACTGGGCCGCGAGGTCGTCGAACAAGCTGTCCCAACGCATCCCTACCTCCCCCGGACCGCGGTCGCGGCATCTGCGGGGGAGCCTAGTCACGGCCACCCTTGCGCAGAGGAGAAACGACAAGTACCTTCCATCGAAGGCAAACGCATGCAAACGCATGTATTGAGGAGGGGAGCACACCATGGGCGGACGGCTGAGGGTCTGGGTCACCACAGGGGTCGCGGTGGGAGCACTCGCCGCCCTCGAGCTCCTCCTCGTGGTCGCGGCGCGCGACCGCGCCCACCAGGTGATGCTGCCCGGACCGGCCTCCGTGGACGAGGTGACGGGCGCCCTCGCCGCCTCCCTCGCCGTGGCGCTCGGCGGCTGGCTCCTGGTGACGAGCGCCGCAGCGGTCCTCGCCCATGCACCGGGTCGACTCGGCCGCCGCGCGGACCGCGTCGCCGCCCGATGGACTCCCCTCCTGACGCGTCGGGTCGCCGCCGTCCTCGTCGGCGCCACCGTCGGGAGCGCGTTCGGGCCCGCGACGGCCCTGGCCCAGGTCCAGGTCCCGTCCCCGTCCCCGTCCCCGTCCCAGACCCAGTCCCAGTCCCAGGCCCGGGTCGAGGCCCGGGTCCGGTCCCAGGACCAGTCCCAGGCAGCGACGCCCTTCCCGGGGTTCAGCGCCACCTCCCCTGTCGGAGACCCCGCGCCCGACGTACCGCCCGCCGGATGGGTACCGAGCAGACCGGTGCAGCGCCCCGTCGTCACGCCTGACCTCGTCACGTCCGGAGGGAGCACCCCGGCCCCGCCCGAGGTCGTGGTCCAGCGCGGCGACACGCTCTGGAGCCTCGCCGCCACCCACCTGGGCCCCGACGCGACGGACGCCGAGGTGGCCGCGGCCTGGCCGCGGTGGCACCGGGCCAACCTCTCCGTGATCGGTGACGACCCCGACCTGCTGCGGCCCGGACAGGTCCTGACCGTCCCCACGACGAGCGCGGTGGCGACGCGATGAGGGCCGCCCAGACCCTGGCCCGGCACGCGGCTCGGCCGTCGTTGCGGCCGCTCACGATCGTGCCGGCTCCCCGCATCCGTCCCCCGGTCATCGCCGAGACCGAGGACGACTGGACCCCCGAGCGGTCCGCGGAGTCCCCCTACGTGCAGGACGCCCTCGCGGTCGACTTCTCCCTGCGCACCGACGAGGAGGTCTTCGGGGAGCAGCCCACGCGTCGCGACGACCTCCCCGACCCGCGCGACTGGGCGGCCCACATCGCCCAGGCGCTCGTCGAGGTGATGGCCGGGGTCCGCCCCGCCCCTCAGCTGCTGCGGTGGACCACCCCCGAGGTCTACGCCGTGGTCGCCCGCCGCGCGGCGGTCTCCGCCCGACGCGGTATGCCGCCCACACGTCGCACGGTCGTGCGGAGCCTTCGCGTGTGCGAACCCGCCGACGGGGTGGCCGAGGCGAGTGCGGTGGTCGTCGACGGGGGCCGGGTCCGCGCCCTGGCGATGCGGCTGGTGGGTCTCGACGGTCGCTGGCGGGTGGAGGCCCTTCAGGTCGGTTGAGAGTCCGGGACCCGCACCGCGGCTGGGCGGGATCTTCCGTCGGACAGGCGAACGGCGCCGCCCACCCCGGGGGGTGGACGGCGCCGTTCGACGGTTCGGCTCGGTCAGGCCTTGCCGTGGCACATCTTGAACTTCTTGCCCGAGCCGCACGGGCAGGGGCCGTTGCGCGACGCCCCGGCGACCTGCTCGGCGGAGAGCTCGTCGTCGATCGAGCCACCGCGCTGCTCGACCTCACCGGTCTCCGTGGGAGCGGAGTACTGCAGGTCCTGGGTGCGGCGGACGGGCTGCTCGAGGCCCTTGGCCCGGAAGGACACGGCAGCGCGCTCGGCGGCCTGCTCCGTGGCTCCGGACTCGTCGTCTCCGGCGGCGGGGCCGCCCACCTCGGCGTGCACGACCTCGTGGTCGTCGTGGTCGTGACCGTCGTGGTCGTGACCGTCGTGGTCGTGACCGTCGTGGCTGTGGTCGTGACCGTCGTGGCTGTGGTCGTGACCGGCGTGGTCGTCACCGGCGAGGTTCGCGCCGCCGAGCATGTCGGAGACGCTCATCGGCTGCACGGCGGGGGCCTGCTCGCCGGGCTGGTCGACGTCGACCTGGACGTTGAAGAGGTAGCCGACGGACTCCTCCTTGATGGACTCGTTCATCGCCTCGAAGAGCTGGAAGCCCTCGCGCTGGTACTCCACGAGCGGGTCGCGCTGGGCCATGGCCCGCAGACCGATGCCCTCCTGGAGGTAGTCCATCTCGTAGAGGTGCTCGCGCCACTTGCGGTCCAGCACCGAGAGGACGACCCGGCGCTCCACCTCGCGCATGACCTCCTCGCCGAGCTGCTCCTCGCGCGAGTCGTAGGCGTGGTGCGCATCGGACGTGATCTGCTCGCGCAGGAAGTCCGCGCTCAGCGCACCCCGGCCACCGGCGGCCTCGACGACCTCGTCCGGCGTGACCGACACGGGGTAGAGGGTCTTGAGCGCGGTCCAGAGGCGGTCGAGGTCCCAGTCGTCCGAGAAGCCCTCGGCCGTCTCGGCGTCGACGTACCCACCCACGACGTCGTTGATGAAGTGGCGGATCTGCTCCTGCAGGTCCTCCCCCTCGAGGACGCGGCGGCGCTCGTCGTAGATGACCGTGCGCTGGCGGTTGAGGACGTCGTCGTACTTGAGGACGTTCTTGCGGATCTCGAAGTTGCGACCCTCGACCTGGCCCTGCGCGCTCTGGATGGAGCGGCTGACCATCTTCGACTCGATCGGCACCTCGTCGTCCATCTTGGCCGTCGTCATGAACCGGTCGACCATGGCCGCGTTGAACAGGCGCATCAGGTCGTCCTGCAGGGACAGGTAGAACCGGGACTCGCCCGGGTCGCCCTGACGACCGGAACGGCCACGCAGCTGGTTGTCGATGCGGCGCGACTCGTGGCGCTCGGTGCCCAGCACGTAGAGCCCACCGAGCTCGGTGACCTCGTCGTGCTCGGCCTGCACGGCGGCCTCGGCCTTGGCGAGTGCCTCGTCCCAGGCTGCCTCGTACTCCTCGGGCGTCTCCTCCGGGTCCAGGCCCTGCTGCTTGAGGGTGGCGACGGCCATGAACTCGGGGTTGCCACCGAGCATGATGTCGGTGCCTCGACCGGCCATGTTGGTGGCGACGGTCACGGCGCCCTTGCGGCCGGCCTGGGCGACGATGGCCGCCTCACGCTCGTGCTGCTTGGCGTTGAGGACCTCGTGCGGCACACCGCGGCGGCGCAGCTGGTCGGAGAGGTACTCGCTCTTCTCCACCGAGACCGTGCCGACGAGGACGGGCTGGCCGTGCTCGTACCGCTCGACCAGGTCGTCGACGACGGCGTTGTACTTGGCCTCCTCGGTGCGGTAGACGAGGTCGGCCTGGTCCTTGCGGACCATGGGGCGGTTGGTCGGGATCGGGACCACACCGAGCTTGTAGATCGAGTTGAGCTCGGCGGCCTCGGTCTGGGCCGTACCCGTCATGCCGGAGAGCTTGTCGTACATGCGGAAGTAGTTCTGCAGGGTGATCGTGGCGAGCGTCTGGTTCTCGTTCTGGATCTCGACACCCTCCTTCGCCTCGATCGCCTGGTGCATGCCCTCGTTGTAGCGACGCCCGGCGAGCATGCGGCCGGTGTGCTCGTCGACGATGAGGATCTCGCCGTTCAGGTTGACGTAGTCCTTGTCCCGCTTGAACAGCTCCTTCGCCTTGATGGCGTTGTTGAGGTAGCCGATGAGCGGGGTGTTGACGGACTCGTAGAGGTTGTCGATGCCGAGGTAGTCCTCGACCTTCGCGATACCGGCCTCGAGGACGCCGACGGTCTTCTTCTTCTCGTCGACCTCGTAGTCGCCCTCACCGGACTCGAACTCGCCGCGCGTCAGGCGCTGCGCGATCTTCGAGAACTCGGTGTACCACTTGGTCGCGGCGTCGGCCGGACCGCTGATGATCAGCGGGGTGCGGGCCTCGTCGATGAGGACGCTGTCCACCTCGTCGACGATGGCGAAGTTGTGGCCACGCTGCACGAGCTCGTCCATGGACCAGGCCATGTTGTCGCGCAGGTAGTCGAAGCCGAACTCGTTGTTGGTGCCGTAGGTGATGTCCTTGGCGTACTCGACGCGGCGCTCGGCCGGCGTCATCGACGCGAGGATGACCCCGGTCTCGAGGCCTAGCATGCGGTGCACGCGGCCCATCAGCTCGGACTGGTACTCCGCGAGGTAGTCGTTGACCGTGATGACGTGCACGCCCTTGCCCTCGAGGGCGTTGAGGTAGGACGGGAGGGTCGCGACGAGGGTCTTGCCCTCACCGGTCTTCATCTCGGCGACGTTGCCGAGGTGCAGAGCCGCGCCACCCATGAGCTGCACGTCGAAGTGACGCTTGCCGAGGGTGCGGCGGGACGCCTCACGCACCGCGGCGAACGCCTCGGGAAGGATGTCGTCCAGCGTCTCGCCGTCGGCGAGGCGCTTGCGGAACACGTCGGTCTCGGCGCGGAGCTCGGCGTCGCTGAGCTTGGTGAAGTCCTCCTCGATGGAGTTCACCTGGGCAGCGATGCCGTGCAGCTTCTTGACGATGCGGCCTTCACCGGCACGGAGCAGTCGTTCGACGATCTTGGACACGCAATATCTCCTGAGGTTTCTGATCTCCCGCTACGCCCGGACGATCGCAGCCGCCGACCTCCGGGTGGCAACGGCCCGACCTAGGCTAGTCGAGTCGGTCCGCGCCCGTGGACGCACGGCACGGGGAATGCTCCCCGGTCGCCGAACGCGCCGGGCGCCGCCGCGGTTCCAGCGCACGGCGGCCACCCCGGTCAGGGGGCGACGAGGTCCTGGTAGTCGGGGTGCCGGTCGATCCAGGCGGCGATGAACGGGCACATCGCCACCACGTCGTGCTCACCCTTCGCGCGGACGTCGTCGAGGGCGCCCCGGGCGAGGGCTCCCCCGACGCCCTGGCCCTCGAACGCGTCGTCGACCTCGGTGTGGGTGAAGACCTGGTGGCCGCGGGCGATCCGGTATGCCGCGAAGCCCGCGAGTGCTCCATCCACGTGCGCCTCGTAGCGGCTCAGCTCCGGGTGGTTGGTCACGACGACGTCTGCCATGGCCGACAGCCAAGCACAGGTGTCAACGACGACCCCGGCTCGGGACCTTCTCCCCTGTGGCCGGGGGCTCGGCAGAGCGCAGCATCGTCCTACGGGTAGAACGGGTTCACCCGCTCGAGGAGTCGAGGTCGACATGGTCGGAGCAGCGGTGGGCCTGGCATCTGCACCACACGTCCTGCACTGGGGGTCGTTCAGCATCGAGCTGGCCAACCTCCTCATCATCCTGGCGATGGTCGTCGTCTTCGTCCTCGCCCTCGTCATCCCCTTCGGCCGTGATCGTGCCGACGACGTCAAGGACCCGTCGTGAGCCAGCTGCGGGAGACGCGCACGTCCCGCTCCCGGGACAGCTGGACGGTGGCCCTGCGCGACCGGATCGAGCACACCGTGCCCCCCGGGCAGGCGCTCCCCGACCGGCAACCGGAGTACGTCTCGTCGTGGATCTACGTGTTCGGCGTGCTGACGCTGGCCGCCCTGGCCGTCATCGTCGCCACGGGGTGCGTGCTGGCGGTGGGCGGCTCCGCCTGGTGGCACGTCTCGTCGCTGGGGCACTTCGTGAACTCGCTCCACCTCTGGAGCGTGGAGCTGTTCTTCGCCTTCATGGTCGTCCACCTCTGGGGCAAGTTCTGGATGGCGGCCTGGCGCGGCAACCGGTTGCTCACGTGGGTGACCGGGGTCGTCGCCTTCGTGACCTCCATCGGCACCGCGTTCACCGGCTACCTCTCCCAGTCGAACTTCGACTCCCAGTGGATCAGTGCAGAGGCCAAGGACGGCATCAACTCGATCGGCGTCGGTGCGTGGTTCAACGTGCTCAACCCCGGACAGATGCTCCTGTGGCACGTCGTGCTGCTGCCCCTCGCTGTCGGTGCCATCACCGTGCTGCACGTGGTCCTGGTGCGTCGCCACGGCGTGGTTCCCCCCATCGACGCACGGGACGGTGAGTGAGATGGCCACGGCAACGCCTGCCCGGACCAGGGCACACGGCCCCCATCGGCCGCACCGGGAGGGTGACGTGCCCGACTCGCACTCGTTCGCCACCCGGCCCTACGACCTGGTCAAGGAGTTCGTCGTCGCACTCGTCGCGGTGAGCCTCTTGACCGTCGGTCTGGCGGCGGTGTTCTCCTCCCCCGACGAGCCCGCGATCACCTTGTCCGGGTGGGCCAAGGCTGCTCCGGCCGACGTGGTGGCGACCGCCACCGCAGAGCTGGCCGGCACCAGCGTGAGCGCCACGTACGGTGCGCCGTACAACTCCGCCGCCGAGGGCCAGAAGGTCCTCGGGCTGCCGCTGCAGAAGTGGGGTGGCGTCCGGATCCCCGTCGACTCCGCGGACCTGGTCCTGGGCCCGCTCGCCACGCGGACCGACGCGGCCACGAAGGGGGCGGTGGCCGGGTGGCGGGCGGCCCCGGAGGCCACGCGCACCGCCTGGGCCACGGCATACGGGGAAGCGTTGGCCAAGGTCACCGACGGCGACCCTGCCGCGGTCGCGGCCGGCGACTACGGGACGGTTCCGGTCCTCGCCGCGTCGTTCCTCGACACGGCCCGCAGCGGGGGGCTGGAGGGCCAGCTGGTCTCGAACGGCACCTTCTACGGCGGTGACCAGACGCGGACCATCCTGCTCCTCAGCGACGGCGCCTACCTCGAGGACACCGCGCGCGCCCAGCAGCTGGGTGGCGACCAGTGGGGGATGATGAACGAGACGGGCAACTACCCCGGCCAGCCGTGGATGTGGCTCTACACCTTCTGGTACCAGGTGCCGCCGTTCTCGACGTCCGACAACGCCGATGCGCAGGTCTGGGCCCTGATGATGGTGCTGACCCTGGGGCTGATGTTCCTGCCCCTGGTCCCCGGCCTGCGTGACCTCCCGCGCCTCGTGCCCGTGCACCGGATCATCTGGCGCGACTACTACCGCACCCACCCACGCGCGAAGGGCTAGGCGCCCAGCCACCTCGCGAGAACGGTTCGAATGCTCGCGGGATCGCGCCGCGGGCCCTGTCCGGCGGGTACCTTCCACCACGGTGGCCACAGGGGTCACCCCGGACGGGGGGAGGCGGGCGACGTGAGCACGGTCCGCGACGGTGACCCGCCCAAGGGTTCGAACCGCGACCGCTGGCTGCCCCTCGTCCTGCTCGCGCTGGTCCCGTTCGTACTGCTGCGCCTGGGCCTGCACCCCGTCGGGGACCCCGACACCTTCTGGCACCTGCGGGCCGGCGACCACCTCTGGGGCACGTGGCAGTTCTCGGGCCCGGACCCGTTCTCCCGGTTCAGCACGCGGACGTGGGTGCTCCACGAGTGGCTCCCCGAGCTGGCCCTCGCCGCCGCGGCTGCGGTGGGCGGCCTTCCGGGGGTCGCCTGGCTCGCCTGTGCGCTGATCGCCCTCCTGTTCGTCACCGTGTATGCCGTGTGCCGCACCTGGGTTCCGGTGCTCCCGGCCGCGATCCTCGCCACCGCGGCGGTCTTCGGGTCCGCCGCGAGCCTGACGCCGCGCCCGCAGCTCGCCACGTTCCTCCTGCTCCCGGTCGTGGTGTGGGCCTGGCTGCGCACCGCCCAGGACCTCCGGGCGCGGTGGTGGCTGGTGCCGCTCAGCTGGGTGTGGGCCTGCTCCCACGGCCTGTGGGTGGCCGGGCTCGCCACCGGAGCCGCCGTCACGGCGGGCCTGCTGCTCGACCGGCGGGTGTCCGTGCGCGGAGCCGCCCGACTGGTCGCCGTCGTGGTCCTGTCGTTCGCTGCCGGCGCCGTCACCCCCGTGGGCCCCGAGCTCCTGCTGGCACCGTTCCGGGTGGGCGAGTCGACCAGCCTGATCAGCGAGTGGAACCCGCCGTCCCTGACGTCGCCTCCGGTCGCCGTGACCCTCGCCCTCGTCGCGGCCGTCGTCGTCCTGTGGGCCCGACGGACCCGACCGGTCCCGTGGACGCACGTGCTCCTGTTCGCGACCGCCGTCGGCTGGACCCTCCTCTACTCGCGGACGGTGGCGCTCGGGGCACTCACGGCGGCTCCTCTGCTCGCCACGCTGTGGCCCGCGCAGCGCGAGGACGTGCAGCCGTCACGGCGTGCCGAACTGGTCAGCCTCGGTGCCGCCGTCGTGGCCAGCCTGACCCTGGCCGGGCTGGTCCTGCCGTCCGTCGCGGCCCAGCCCCTGCAGCCCCATGGCCTCGACCAGCAGCTCGAGCGCCTCCCCCGCGGGACCGTCGTGTACGACGAGTACAGCCTGGGCGGGTGGCTGTTGTGGCGGCACCCGCAGCTGGCGCCGGTCATCGACCCGCGCGTGGAGGTCTTCGACCTCGCCTACGTCCAGCGGCACGTCGCGACGCTGGCCGCCGGACCGGGGTGGGACACGGCGATCGCCGACAGCGGAGCCACCTACGCCCTGGTCCCGGACGCCGCGCCGCTGTCGGCGGCGCTGCTCCGCAGCGGCGAGTGGACGGCGTTGGGCACCGACGCCGGGTACGTCCTGCTCGCCCGCAACGGCTGAGCCGAGCCGCTCGTCGGCCCTGACCACTCGCCGCTGACCGCACCCCGCACGCCTCAGGTCACCGAGGCGACCTCCGCCTGCTCGCCCTCGGTGTTCCAGGACCCGCGCTCGGGGGACCGCGAGATCGCCAGGCACGCCATCGCGGCGAAGAGGCACAGGCCGCCCGCCGTGAGCCACGCGGTGTAGTAGTCGCCCGTGCTCTGCCGCACCCACCCGGCATACGAGGCGGCGACGCCGGCCCCGACCATGTGCGAGGCGAACACCCACCCGAACACCATGCTCGACCGCTGCACGCCGAAGTGCCTGCGGCACAGCGCGATCGTGGGCGGCACCGTGGCCACCCAGTCGAGGCCGTAGAACACGATGAACACGAAGAGGCTGGGCGCGATGTCGGGCCCGAGCAGGGCGGGCACGAACAGCAGCGACAGCCCGCGCAGGCCGTAGTAGCCGAACAGGAGGAACCGCGGGTCCACCCGGTCGGTGAGCCAGCCCGAGGCGATGGTGCCCACGAGGTCGAAGACGCCGACCAGGGCCAGCAGTCCGGCGGCCGTGGTCTCGGGCATCCCGTGGTCGTGGGCCGCGGGGATGAAGTGGGTGCCGATCAGCCCGTTGGTGGACCAGCCGCAGATCCAGAACGTCCCGAACAGGATCCAGAACGTCCTCGAGCGCACGCTCTCGCGCAACGTGCGGATCGCCTGCGTCGCCGGCCCCACCTGCGTCCCGGTATGCCGCGTGGGCGCCTCGTCGAGCTCCTCACCCGGCGCCGCGCCGTACGGACGCAGGCCGAGGTCGGCAGGGCGGTCGCGCACGACCAGCAGGACCAGCGGCACGAGCAGGACCGCGGCGCCGGAGACGACCAGCGCCGCCCACCGCCACCCGGGGCCGGTCGCGAGCGCGGCGATCCCGGGGAGGAAGACGAGCTGTCCCGCCGCCCCGGCTGCGGAGAACACGCCGGTGACGAGGCCGCGACGGGACTCGACGAACCACCGGTTCGCGACGACCGAGCCCAGGACGAGCGCCATCGCCCCCGTGCCCACCCCGACCGCGACGCCCCACAGCAGCCACAGCTGCCAGGGCGCGGTCATGACGACGGTGAGGCCGCTGCCGACGGCGACCAGCAGGAGGGCGAGGGTGACCACCCGGCGGATGCCGAAGCGGTCCATCAGGGCGGCGGCGAAGGGCGCGGTGAGGCCGTAGATGACGAGGTTGGCGGTGACGGCGCCCGAGGTCGTCGCGCGCGACCAGCCGAACTCGGACTCGAGCGGCTCGAGCAGGGCCCCGGTGGAGGAGCGGAAGCCCGCGGCGGACACGAGGGCGGCCAGGACGACCGCGGTGACCCACCAGGCCCGGTGGACGCGGCGGGTGCGGGTGGGGGCCGGCGACCGGTCCGTGGCAGGAATCGTCACCGTCGCAGACTATGTGCCAGCCGCGTGGGCGACCAGCACGATCTCGTCAACCCTCGACGGGATCCCGCCAGCTCAGCCACCGACACCGACGACACCGCCGACGATGACTCCGCCGACGCTGACGGTGTCGAGGCCCAGCCACCGCGCCATCAGGCCCAGCTCCTCGGAGAGCGCCGGCCTCGCGGCTGCGGGGGCGCCCGGCTCCCAGTGCACCGACTGCACCCGCAGGACCCCGGCGGACCGGTCGGCCTTGAGGTCGCACCGGGCGACCAGCTCGTCGCCGAACAGGAAGGGCAGGACGTAGTAGCCGTGCACCCGCTCCGGGGCGGGGACGTAGATCTCCAGCCGGTAGTCGAAACCGAAGATCGCCGCCGTGCGGTCCCGCTGCCAGATGAGCGAGTCGAAGGGGCTGAGCAGCGCGCGGGCCTGCACGCGCCGGGGACGCCGCGCCTCGGGGTGGAGGTAGGCCGGGCGCTTCCACCCCTCGATGGCGGCGGGGACGAGCCGCCCCTCGGCGACGAGCGACACCAGGGCCGGACGGGCCTGCTCCGGCTTGAGCCGGAAGTAGTCGCGCAGGCACTGCTCGCTGCCGACCCCGTGGGCACGCGCCGCGATCATCATCAGCTCACGGAAGGCCTGCTCGTGGCTGGGTCGGCTGGAGGGGTCGACGGCGACCGACGCGACCTCGCGCGGCAGCACGCGTTCGAGCGAGGCGTAGCGGCGCTCGAACTGCGAGGTCCGCCCGGCCGAGGTGATCTCCCCCGCCCAGAAGAGGTGCTCCAGGGCGTTCTTGACCAGGGACCAGTTCCAGCCCCAGTGCTCGCGGTCGCGGGGCAGGTCGTGCTCGAGGGCGGCCTCCACCTGGCGCGACGTCAGCGGTCCCCCGGCGACGACCTCGGCCTTGACCGCAGCCACCAGCCCCGGGTGCTCCTGGGCCACCCGCTGCATCCCGCCCCACGCGTCGGCGTGCGCCCGTTGCATCCGGAAGTCGAGCAGGGGCCACGTCGTCGGCGGGATGAGGCTCGCCTCGTGCGCCCAGTACTCCACGAGCCGGCGCGGGGCACGGTCACGGGCCCGGTCGAGCAACGCCGTGTCGTAGTCGCCCAACCGGGAGAAGAACGGCAGGTACTGGCTGCGGGCGACGACGTTGACGCTGTCGATCTGCACGATCTGCACGCGGTCGACCACACGTTGCACGTGCCGCATCGTGGCCGTCCCCGGGTCGGGCCGGGGGTCGAGGAACCCTTGCGCCGCCAGGGCGATCCGCCTGGCCTGGGGCCGGGTGAGCCGCACCGGCTCGGGCAGGGTCACGCCAGCACCACCGAGGAGGAGCCCGCGCTCACTCGCCGGGTTCGAGCAGGTTCTCCCGCACGGCATACATCGCGGCTTCCATGCGCGAGTGCAGCTGGAGCTTCTCGAGGATGTTGCGGACGTGGTTCTTCACGGTGTTCTCGGAGATGAACAGCTGGTGCGCGATCTCCTTGTTGGCCAGTCCCCGGGCCACGAGGCGCAGCACCTCGAGCTCGCGGTCGGTCAGCCGTGGGGCGCCGACGGCGCTGGGACGCTCACCCTGGCGCCGGCTCATCTGGGCGAACTCGGCCAGCAGCTTGGACGCCATGGACGGGGAGATGAGCGAGTCACCGTGGTGGACCGCCCGGACCCCCTCGGCGATCTCCTCGCCCGGCACGTCCTTGAGGAGGTAGCCGTTGGCGCCGGCCTTGACCGCCTCGTAGAGGTCGGACTCCTCGTCGGACATGGTCAGCATGATGATCTTGGTGGACGGGACCAGGGCCTTGATCGTCTTGCAGGCCTCGATGCCCGAGGTGTGCGGCATCCGCACGTCCATGAGCACGACGTCGGGCAGCAGCTCGACGGTGCGGTCCACCGCTTCCTTGCCGTCGCCCGCCTCGCCCACGATGTCGATGTCGTCGTCCTGCGAGACGACCATCTGCAGGCCGCGGCGGTAGAGGACGTGGTCGTCCGCGATGACGACCCTGATGGGGTCGTGCACCACGGGTGTCACGTCGTCGAAACCGCTGCTCACGAGCACATCCTTGCACGACGCACGGACGGCGCCGAGCAACCTGGGAGTCCAGATTGTCCGGCGCCGTCCGCAGCGCTGGGATCGGGGTGGTCAGGAGACCTTCTGGACGGGCACCGGCGCGTCGCTGCCGTTGCTCGCGCCGGGCTCGGCGACGTCGAGGTGGATCACGCCGTAGGACCAGCCGCGGCGGCGGTAGACGACGCTCGGCTGGTCGGTGTCCTCGTCGTGGTAGAGGTAGAAGTCGTGCCCGACGAGCTCCATCTCGGCCACCGCCTGGTCGAGGGGCATCGGCACGGTGGCGTGGATCTTCTCGCGGATCTCCACGGGGCTGTTGCCCTGGGTGCCGAACCGGTCACCCTCCTCCTCCGGGTGCGCGTGGTCCTCGGAGGAGCCGGCCGACGGCTCCTGGATCCGCGCCGTCGCGGCGGACACCGACTCCGGGGCGTGGCGTCCCCGGTGGACGCGCTTGCGGTCGTGGGCGCGGCGCAACCGCTCCATGAGCTTGTCCATGGCCACGTCGAGGGCCGCGTACTTGTCGTCGAGGCAGGCTTCGGCCCGCACGACGGGGCCCTTCACGTGACAGGTGATCTCGACCCGCTCGCAGGACTTGGCCTGCCGCTTGTTGGGCTCGTGACTGACGACGACGTCGACGCGTTGCACGCGGGGGGCGAGCTGCGCGATCTTGGTCAGCTTCTCGTCGAGGTGGTCACGAAATCGGTCTGAGACCTGCATGTGGCGTCCAGTGACGACAATCTCCACGGTGTCCTCCAAAAGGTGTGGTGGAAGGTGAGAGTCGGGCGCGACAGCCCCGATCAACCGCGGCACCACCGCCCTGTCACCGAGGGGGGCGCGTGCGTGGACGAGCGGGTCCCGAGGGGACCGCTGATGGGCGGTCGGACGACCGCGCCGGTGAGCCTGACGAAGGTCGCCGTCGGCTGCGTGATCGGCTCCGCTCCCTGCGCCAGGGCGCCCGCCGGACCGTGTCCGCGGCGCCCTGTTCTCGTGTGCTGCACGGGGGCCAGGGGGGCCATGTACCGACGGTAGTCCACCGCCGACCGTTGCGACAGCGGGACTGCCAGAACGTTCACCGTGAGCTTCCTGGGGAACGGCTGGGAGGTCGCGAGCGGCGTTGCGTGGCGCAGATGGCGGCTGCGACCACCGGCCCAGCACCGGCTGCCCGCAGGGCACGTGCGGCCTCGGCGAGGGTGGCACCGGTGGTGAGGACGTCGTCCACGACCACGCAGGAGGCCCGGTCCAGCGGGGCGTGCCACGGCTCCCTCACGGCCATCGAGTGCTCCACGTTGAGGTGGCGGCCGACGGCGCCCAAGCCGGCCTGGTCGGCCACCCGTCGCCGCATGCGCAGCGCGTCGGCGACGACGGCCTCGTGCGGACCGAAACCCTCCACCGCTGCGCGCGCGAGCGCCTCGAGGGGCGCGTCACCACGTCGGCGCCGCGAGGCGGCCGACGACGGGACCGGCACGACGAGCACGGGGCCGTCCCCGGCGGCCAGAGCGCGGCGGACCTGCGGGTCCTGCCGGGCGGCGGCATCGACCGCCTCGGCCAGCAGCGCCGACAGCACGGGCGCCACGTCGCGCCGCCCGTCGTCCTTGTAGGCCGTCACGAGCGCGGCGAGCGCACCCTCGAACCGGCCCGAGGTCAGGACCGGGGGCAACCCGCCCGGTTCGGGGTCCGGTCTCGAGCGACGGGGTCCGTCCAGCCAGCGGCTCGCGTCGACCTGCGCCCGGCAGCCGAGGCAGAGCGCGGTGTCGGCGGCCCGGCAGACCGCGCAGGTCCGAGGGAGGGCCAGGGACGCCACCGCGGCGAGGGAGGAGAGCCCGGCGAACACCCCCCGATGGTCTCGACACGGTGTGTTCGTGCTCGTTCGCCCCACGTAACGCTGTGGAGCGGTCTAGTCTGAGGCACAACCTGTGGACAAATCGCCGGGATCCAGTATGAGAGGGGAGGCCGCGGATGCGTTGGGTGTCGGTCCTGTCCGTCAGCACGCGGTTGCGTCTGGGTCTCGCGATGCTCGCCGTGCTGTTCGCCGCCCTCGACGACGCGATCCTGACCGGCCTGCCGTGGATCCTGCTCATCATCACCCTGGACCTCGCCGCCTCGGGCTTCGAGTACCTCAGCTCCAGCGGCCGGGCCATCGGCCGGGTGCAGCTGATGGTGCTGTTCGGCGTCAATGCCGCGGCTGCCGGGATCGCGATGGGGTATGCCGGGCCGTGGTCCAAGGTGCTCATCCTCATCCCCGCGTACCACGCCGGAGCACGGTTCTCGCGGCGCGGCGCTCTCATGGTCTTCCTCGTCGGCCTCTTCGCCGGTGGCGGGACGGTGCTGCTGCTCGACCGCTACTCCGAGGGCGAGGCCCAGCGCATCCTGCTGGCCTCGGTCTTCTCCCTCGTCTTCGGCCTGCTCGGTGCCTGGTCGCACCGGATGCAGGAGGAGGAGGACGAGGCGGTCGTCGACCCCAACATCGCGGCGGAGGCCGGCCTGCTGCTGCGGCGCCTGCACGAGCTCGCCGAGACCCTCGACACCGGGTTCGACGCCCCCGCCTCGGCGGAGATGGCGCTGCAGGACCTGGCCACCCAGATGCGCGCAGCCCGCAGCGCGATCCTCGTGGGCTACGGCGACGACCCGGCGGTGCCGCTGGCCATCCGCGGCGCCGACCGCACACCGTGGCCGGACCCGATGGAGCCCAGCTCCGTGCTCTCCCGCACCTGGCGCGACGGGGTGCCGACCCTGTCGGAGTGGGCCGACGACCTCGTCGCACGCTCGGTGATCGTCGTGCCCCTGAACGACAACAACGGCGACCGGCTCGGACTGCTCGTGGCCGACCGCCCCCTGGTCACCCCTTTCACCGAGGACGACCTCGCCGCAGCCGGCGAGGTCGCGTCACGTCACGCGGCCAACATCGACCTCTCCGTGCTCTTCGCCGGGCTGCGCGAGCGCGCCGGGCTGGAGGAGCGCGAGCGCCTCGCCCGCGAGATGCACGACGGCATCGCCCAGGAGATGGTGGCGCTCGCGTTCGGCATCGACTCCCTGCGGCGCACCGCCCGCAACACCGACTCCCCGCTGGCCGACGACCTCGACGGGCTGCGCGTGGAGGTCTCCCGCGTGCTGGCCGACCTGCGCCTGCACATCGCCGACCTGCGGATCGCCGTGCGCCCCGACACCGGGCTCGGCGCCCTCATCGGCGCCCGGCTCCAGAACTTCGGCTCCACCTCCGGGGTGACCACCCGCATGCACCTCAGCGAGAACGGCTTCCGCCTCCCCGCCCACACCGAGGTGCTCATCTACCGCCTGTTCCTGCAGGTCCTCGCCGACGCACGCCACTCGCTCAACGCCGACACCGTCGAGGTCCGCCTCAACGTCGCTGCGCCGCGGGTGGAGCTGTGGGTCGCCCACAACGGCACGAGCTCGCTGGGCATCCGTGACTTCAGCCAGCACCCCCTCTCCTCCCTGGGGGGCGAGATCGTCGTCGAGCCGTATGCCGGTGACGGTGTCGCCATCCGCATGCGCATGCGAGCCCGCGGCGCCTCGCCGTCAGCCACGCTTTCCAACGAAAGGATCCCCCAGCCGTCATGACCATCAACGTCGTCGTGATCGACGATCACACCCTTGTCCGTGAGGCCGTGTGCCGCATGATCGACAGCGAGCCCGATCTCGCCGTCGTGGGCCAGGCCGGCGGCATCGCCGAGGGCCGCAACGTGCTGGCACAGAGCCTCATCCACGTGCTCGTCGTCGACGTGTCCATGCCCGACGGTTCGGGACTGGTGCTGGCGCGAGCAGCCCGGGAGGCCTCCCCCCGGCTGGGCATCGTCGTCCTCACCATGCACAACGACGACGAGACCCTGCTCGAGGCCCTCGACCTCGGTGCCTCGGCGCTGGTCCTGAAGTCGGCGCCGTCCGACGAGGTCATCGCCGCCGTGCGTCGCGCCGCCGTCGCGCCGGACGCCTTCATGGCGACCGGTCTCGCCGAGGCGCTGCGTCGCCGTGACTCCAGCGACAAGCCGAAGCTCACGCCCCGCGAGGCGGAGGTGCTCGACCGGCTCGTCGCCGGCGACTCCATCGCCGCCGTGGCCAAGCGCCTGTACATGAGCGAGTCGACCGTCAAGACGCACGTCTCGAAGGTCTACGAGAAGCTCGGCGCCCACAACCGTGCGTCGGCCGTCATGTCGGCCCTGCGACTGGGCCTGGTCCGCGCCGAGGCGGTCGGACAGACCCGCCGCTGAGCCGGTCGTCGAGGGGTCTGTCCGGCCCCCTCGACGACATCGACCCCGGACACAGTGAAACGGCCAGCCCCCTCGGGTCCTGGCCGTTTCACTGTGCTGGGGCTGAGCGACTGGGCTCAGAGGCCGCCACCGCTGAAGGTGTCGACGATGCGGATGGCACCGGGGCCGATGATGACGATGAACAGCGCCGGGAAGATGAACAGGAGCATCGGGAAGAGGATCTTCACCGGCACCTTCTGGGCCTTCTCCTCGGCCCGCTGGCGCCGGACGAGACGCATCTGGTTGGACTGCTCGCGCAGCACCGCACCGATGGGCAGGCCGAGGCGGTCCGCCTGAACCAGGGCGCTGACGAAGGTCTTCGCCTCCGTGACGCTGGTGCGCCTGGCGAGCGAGCTGAACGCCTCACCACGGGACTTGCCGATCTGGATCTCGGAGAGCACGCGGGCGAACTCCCCCGCGATCGGTCCGGTGGTGGACTTGGCCACCTGCATGAGCGCGGCGTCGAAGCCCTGACCGGCCTCGACACAGACGGTGAGCATGTCGAGGGCGTCCGCGAGGCCGAGCCGCAGCTCCTCCTGGCGCTTCTGGCCGGCGTTCATGAGCAGCAGGTCCGGCAGGAAGAACCCGAGGGCCGCGCCGATCACCGCGAAGAGCAGTCCGCGCACGCTCAGGCCGCCGAGGACGAACCCGATGAGGGCCAGCACGATCAGGGCCGCACCCTTGGCGCCCATGATGCGCTCGGCGGTCCAGGTGCCGGGGTTGCCGGCGAGGTCGAGGCGCTTGGTGAGGCCGTCTTGGGTGCCGTTGGGCGAGAGCTTCGCGGCGAGGGACCTGGTCCTGGCCAGGGCCGGCAGGACGATGCGGTCCATCAACGGCAGGTCGGACTTGCTGACCTCCTGGTGGTTGACGGACTTCTCGATCAGCTCGAGCGACCGGGCGACACCGGTCGTCTGACCGGCCCCTGCCGACAGGGCGACGACCAGCGTGACGAGCGCGCCGGCGATGGCGACGACTCCGACGATCAGCAGCATGCTTCCCATGTCAGACCTTCACATCCACGACTTTGTTCATCCAGAACATCCCGATCCCGAGGGAGACGACGCCGCCGGCCAGCATGACCAGGCCCAGGGGGCGCGTCCAGAGGAGCTCGACGTAGTCCCGGTTGGTCTGCATCGTGTAGAGGAAGATGCCGATCGGCAGCGCGATGAGGATGTATGCCGACAGCCGGCCTTCCGCGGACAGGGCCCGGACGTGCCGCCCGAGCTCCTCGCGCTCACGGAGCGTCTTCGCCGTGGTGCGCATCGTCTCGGCCAGGTTGCCACCGACCTCGCGCTGGATGCGGATGGCCATGGCGGTCCAGCGCATGTTGCCGCTGTCCATCCGGTCGGACATCCGCTCGAGGGACTCGGCGATGTCCGCGCCGATGCGCGTCTCGGCCAGGGCCCGGGAGAACTCCTTGGCCGACGGCTCGGCGGCGTCCTTCGCGACGGCGTCGAGGGCCTGGGGCAGGGAGAAGCCGGTCGACAGGCTGCTGGCGATGAGCGTGAGCACGTCGGGCAGCTGGTGGTCGAACTTGTTCGCCCGGCGCTTGGCCAGGAAGCGCAGCACGAACGCGGGGGCGAACCACCCGAGCAGGAACCCGATCAGGATGGCGACCAGGGTCATGCCGAGCCCGCCGCGCAGCAACAGGGTGGAGACGGCGATGCCGACGAACAGGCTGACGATCCGCATCACCCACCACTCACCGGCACGCAGCGGCAGGTCGGCGCGCTCGATCAGGGCCATCGTCTTGCTGGTGGAGTCGCGGCCCTCCATGATCTTGTCGCCGAGGAAGACCAGGCTCTCCGACACCGCCGCCTGGCGGTTCTTCGGGGCCTTGGCGGGCCTGCTGCCATGGGCGACGTACTGGTCGATGCTGTCGACGCGGGTCTGGCGGCCGGACTTCATGGTGCCGCTGGACAGGGCGACGCCGATGGCGATGATCCCGAGGAACACGGCACCGAGGCCGATGCCCAGCATCGGCGACACCCCGAGGATCGGCAGCGTGCTCTGGGTCCCGGCGGCCTTGATGACGTCCTCGGTGGGCCCGACGATCGGGTCGGTGGACGCCGCAGGCGGGGTGGTCGCCGCCGAGACGCCGTCACCGAAGTCGACCAGCGCGGAGGTGCTGAAGGCCTTGCCTGCCGCGAGACCGGAGATCTTGATGTCCTGCACCGCGGTGACCCCGGGCGGCAGCGGCATGGAGAAGGTCAGCTGGGACGCGAGGGTCTTGGCCGCGGTCGTGAAGGCGCTGGCGACCGCCCCCGCGTTGGCGGCCGAGACGACCGACCCACCGCTGGCGGAGGCGAAGCCCTTGAGGACCGAGACGTTGCCCTCGGTGGACTTGAAGGACACGGCCTCGGCGCGGACCTTGGCACTCTTCAGCGCGGTGACCGCCTGAGCCTGCGTCGCCTTGCTGGCGGTGTCGCCACCGTCGGAGAGCACGAGGATGCTGCGCTCCCCCTTGGCGCCCAGCGTCTTCACGGCGAGCGTCACACCGTCGTAGAGGGCGGTCTCACCGTCGGACTTGAGGTCGTTGACGGCGGACTGCACCTTGCCCTGGTCGGCGGTGGGTGCCAGCTTGACGACGGCCTTGCCGGAGAACGAGACGAGTCCGACCCGGACGTCGTCCGGGACGCTCTTGAGGAAGGCGGCGACGGCGGAACGCACGGTTGCCATGCCGGCCTCGCCCATCGACCCGCTCGTGTCGACCACCAGCACGGTCGAGCGCGCCACCGGCGTGCCCTGGCCCGAGGTGATCGCGTCGACGGGGTAGTCCTTGCCCGACACGGTGACCTTCAGGCCCGGGTCGATGGAGGCACCGCCGCCTGCGGAGATGAGGCCGATGAGGTTGCCGTTCTTCGCCTCGATGCCGGTGATGTTCACCACCGGGGCGGAGGCGGCCCCCGCGGAGGCCGTGCCCGTGAGCAGGGCGGCAGAGGTGAGGGCCAGGACGGCACCCCACCTGCGCGGCATACGAACGAGCATCAAATCCCCCGGACGAAGATGTCTGCAGCGAGCTCGATGCCCTGGTCCTGGAGCTCGGCGGCGAACTTGGGACGCAGTCCGGTGCTCTTGAGGGTGCCCTTGAAGCGGCCCTGCTCGTCGCGCCCGGCGCTGTAGTCGAAGGTGAACAGGTCCTGCATGGTGATGACGTCGCTCTCCATGCCGACGACCTCGCTGATCGCCGTCACGCGACGGGAACCGTCCTTGAGGCGGGCCTGCTGGATGACCATGTCCACGGCACCGGCGACCTGCTCGCGGATGGCGCGCACCGGCAGGTCGACACCGGCCATGAGGACCATGGTCTCCAGACGGGAGAGGCTGTCACGTGGGGTGTTGGCGTGGACGGTGGTGAGCGAGCCGTCGTGGCCGGTGTTCATGGCCTGGAGCATGTCGAGGGCGGCGCCGTCGCGGCACTCACCGACGACGATGCGGTCGGGCCGCATACGCAGCGAGTTCTTGACCAGCTCGCGGATGGGGATCGAGCCCCGTCCCTCGATGTTGGCCGGGCGGGACTCCAGGCGCAGGACGTGGTCCTGGTGGAGCTGGAGCTCGGCGGCGTCCTCGATGGTGACGATGCGCTCGTCGTCGGGGATGAACGACGAGACCACGTTGAGCAGCGTCGTCTTGCCCGAACCGGTACCACCGGAGATGACGATGTTGCGGCGGCCGCGGACACAGGCGGACAGGAAGTCGCGCACCTGCGGCGTGAACGTGCCGAAGGCGATGAGGTCCTTGTCGGTGAACGGGTCGGTCGCGAACTTTCGGATGGTGAGCAGCGAACCGTCGAGGGCGATCGGCGGGATCACCGCGTTGACGCGGGAGCCGTCGGGGAGGCGGGCGTCCACGAGCGGGCTGGCCTCGTCGACACGACGTCCGACGCGACCCACGATCTTGTCGATGGTGCGGCGCAGGTGGGCGTCGGAGCTGAACCGCGCCTCGACGGGGTAGAGCTTGCCGGCGCGCTCGACGTAGATGGAGTCCGGGCCGTTCACCATGATCTCGGAGATCTCCGAGTCACGCAGCAGGGGCTCGAGGGGGCCGTGGCCGAGGATCTCGTCCGCGACCTCCTGGGAGATCCGGGTGCGGTCCGCGAGGGACAGCGGGGTCTCCTCGTGGTCGATGACCTCCTGCAGCGTGTGCCGCACCTTGGTCTCGAGCTCGGACTGGTCCAGGTGCGGGTCGTACAGCTGCGGCCCGAGGGAGTCCAGCAGCGCCTGGTGGACGCTGGCCTTGACCGTGGAGAAGGGGTCGACGACACGCTGGCGCTCCTGCGCGGCCGCCGTGGCGGTCGCGCCGGTCTCGCCGGACGCGGCCTGCTGGCCCCGTCGGACGTTCTCGAGCCGTTCGGCGAGGCTCATCACTTACCTCCGCGAGAGAACGACCAGCGGCCGGAACGGCCACCCTGGCCGTCGGTGGACTTGCCGCTCGCGTCGGTCGACGAAGCAGGTTCGGGGGCGCGCAGGAAACGCTCCGCGAGGTCGCGCAGGGCGACGCTCACCGGGTGCTTCGGCTCGTCCAGGATGATCGGCACGCCGCGGTTGACCGAAGCCGGCACGGCCGCGCTGTTGGGCACCATGACCGCGATGTCCTGCTTGAGCGCCGCGACCACGTCCTCGGCGCGCAGGCCGACCTTGGCGTCGGAACGGTTGAGGACGATGAGGCGGGTGTCCTTGTCGTTGCCGAGCAGGTCCAGCGTGTCCAGGGTGAGCCGGAGGTTCTTGACGGCCGGGATGTCGAGGGTGGCGATCAGGACGAGGACGTCGCTGTCGTCGAACGCCGCCAGCACGTGGGACGTGAAGGCCGGCGGGGTGTCGAGCAGGACGTAGTCGTAGTGCCGCTTCGCGACGCGGATCAGCTCCGCGACGATCGAACCGGGGATCCGGTCAGCGTCGCTGGGCTCCGAGGGGGCGCTGACGGTGTCGAGGCCGCTCTCGTGCCGGGTGACGACGGACTTGATGGCCTGCTCGTCGATGTGGCCGGCCATGCTCACCAAGTCGATGATCGAGTTCTGGGGCAGCATCTGCAGGCTGATCCCGACGTCACCGAAGGCGAGGTCGAGGTCGATGAGCAGGACCTTGGAGCCGGTGGAGGCCAGGTAGGTGGAGAGGTTGGTCGCGAACGTCGTCTTGCCCACGCCACCCTTGGCGGAGAACACCGTGACCACGCGCGCCGACCGGGTCCCCGCGCTGCTGTCGACCGTGTGGCCGGAGACGCGGCTGGTCAGCTCGCGGCTGCGGCGGGCCGCGTCGGCGAGCCCGGTGAGGTCGTCAGCCGTGACGACCTCGCGCACGCCGGAGCGCAGCGCCTGTCCGAGGACGTTGACGTCCAGACGCCGGCGCAGCAGCAGGACACCCACCTCGGGTCGCTCGACCCGGGCGAACTCCGTGAACTGGCAGGCACTCTCCATGTCGACCTCGGGGCCGATCAGGACGAGCTGCTCCTGGGGTGCGTCCTCGAGGGCTCGCACCATGGCGGCTTGCGTGTCGACCCGGGTGACCTGACCGACAGCGAAGTCGTAGCGATCCGTGGCCGAGGGGTCCGCGTCCCACAACAGGGTCATAGCGTGCTCCTACTTGGAGAAGAGTGATGCTTCGGAAACAACCTTGCCGAGGTCGATCTTCGCATCAGTTCCGCGCAGGGCGGCGTAGAGCGTGCCGGTCTGGATGCCGTGCACCAGCCGGGTTGCGTCGGCCGGGGTGACGGCGACGGTCATGAGGGCGCCGAGGACCGGGGCCGGAGCGGCGTCCTGGCCGTCGGCCGGAGCGGCGGCGGGGGTGAGCGACGCCTGGCCCATGGCGATGATGAGCACGTCGTCGAGGAGCACGCGGGTGCTCTGCCCCGTCGCGGCGGCCTGGGTCCCGCTGTTGCCGGAACCCGTGGCGGCCGGGGAGTAGGTGTCGTAGAGGACGACCTTGGACCCGGGGGTGAGGAACGTGCCCACCCGCGCCGGGTCGGAGAGCTGCACCGACACGGCGACCATGCCGGCGGGGACCGTGATGGCCTTCTCCCCCACGGGCTTGACACCGAAGCGGTCCGACAGCACGTACTCGCCGGGCTGGATGTCGGTGGTGGCGTAGAGGCCGCCGTTGCTGCCGTCGACGCCGGCGAGCGCGCCGACCGGCACACCGGCCGCGGCGACGGAGGTCTTGATGATGAGCCCGTTCTGGACCGCGTCCTTGAGGGTGGTCCCCGACGGGACGAGCGACTTCACGACGTAGACGCTCGTGGGCTGCTGGGCAGCCACCGCACGTGCATCCGCTCCGCGCGCATAGAGAAGGACCGCCGTGACGCCCACCAGGGCGACAAGAGCGGCGGCGAAGATGGCGACGAGTCTGCGTCCCATGGTGAGTTCTGTCCTCGTGGTTGTCGTGCTGAGCTGGCGATGGAGCGCCTCAGAGCGCGCTGCTCGGGACGTTGAAGAGCTGGATCAGGTTCTGTCCGAACAGGGTGACCGCGGCGATGATCACCACGGCGATGAACGTGACCATCAGCGCGTACTCGACGGAGGTGGCTCCGCGGTCGCCCCGGTGTGCACCGGGGCGACCACGGTCCAGCTCGCCGACGAAGGAAGTGGAGCGCGCGAGAATCGTCCAACCGGCGCCGCGCACGGCGTTCCGGGATGTGGAGCGAGCGTTCACCAAGTCCTCCTTGGTCCGCGGGCTGAGTGCGCCCGTCGGTCCTGGTAGTTCGTCAGACGCTGGAAGCAGCCTTGTTGAACAGGCCGGAGAGGTTGTTGCCGAGGAGGACCACGGCCGCGATGATGACGATCGCGATGAGGGCGACCATGAGGCCGTACTCCACCGCGGTGGCGCCCTCCTCGCGGTTGGCGAAGCGGGTCTGGATCTTGGCGACGAACTTGAGCATGGGTTGTGTCCTTTCGAGACCTACGGGCCGGGGCGGGCGCCCCTGCAGGCAAAAGATTGTCAGCAGACACGAACAGCGGTAATCGGCTGTCACGTCACTACCCCGTGGGCCCTTCGAGGAATGGGCATCAACCGTTCGGTTGATGCGGTGAGTCACTTCACCGAACCAGCACGCGTGCGTCGAGAATGGCTGGCATGCCCGACTCCGCCACCTTCGCGCTGCGACGGCGGTGGGGTCCGTGGGCGCAGGGTGCGGTGCTGGCACTCCTCCCCCTGCTCACGGTGCGCTCGGTCGCGGACCCGAGCCCGTGGCTCCACCTGAAGGTCGGCGAGTTCCTCCGGGACGGTGGGCGGTTCGGGTCGCCGGACCCCTGGGCTCCGTTCGCCGCGCACCGCTACGTACCGACCCAGTGGCTGCCGTCCGTCGTGGTGGCGCAGGGGTACGACCTGTTCGGGCTGCCGGCCGTCCTGTGGGCCCGCGGGGTGGCCGTGGTGGCCCTCGTGGTGGCCCTGCTGTGGCTCACCCGGACGGTGAGCCGCCCGGAGGTCGCGGTCCCAGTGACGGTGGCCGCTGTGGCCGCTGCGTGGGGAGGGCTCGCCGAGCGCCCGCAGCTCGCGGGGTTCGTGCTGCTCGTCCTGGCGATCGGCGCCTGGTGGCGCACGGGGGTCGACCACCGGGCCCGCTGGTGGCTGGTCCCCCTCACCTGGGTCAGCGCCTGCACGCACGGCGTGTGGGTGCTGGGCCTCGTCGTCGGCGGCCTGGTCGTCCTGGGGCTGGGCGTGGACCGTGCCGTGCCGGCACGCACGTGGGGCCGGCTCGTCGCCGTCCTCGTCGTGTCCTTCCTGGCCGCGGGGCTCACGCCGATCGGCCCGCGCCTGCTGCTGACCCCCTTCCAGGTGGGCTCGAACGGGCGCGAGTTCGTGTCCGAGTGGTTCCCCTCCTCCGTGCACAGCCCCGACGTGATGCTCGCCCTGGCCATGCTGGCCCTCGCGTATGCCGCGTGGCTGCGGCTGCGCGAACGTCCCGCCACGTGGCAGCTCCTGCCCTTCCTCGCTGCCATCGGGTTCATCCTGACGATGCAGCGCACCGTCGCCGTCGGCGCGTTCCTCGCCGCTCCCCTGCTGGCCGGCCAGGTCGAGCGCTTGCTCGCCGCCCGCGCCCGCGCCCGGGAGGTCCGGGCCGGCTCGGGCCACGGCTCGCCCGCGGCACCGAGGCCCGACCGCACCTCCTTCGCCCTGCGGCGTCGCGAGCTCGGGTGCTGGGCCGCTGGGCTGGTGCTCGCCTGCCTGGTCGCGATCCCCCCCGCGGACAGCCGGGCCGGCACGGTCCACGCGGTCCCCACCGCCCTCCAGCAGCAGCTGCGAGTGCTGCCCCCGCACACCCGCCTCGTGGCTGACGGGGACGTCACGGGCTGGGTGCTCTTCACCGCACCGCAGGTCGAGCCGGTGTTCGACCTGCGCATCGAGTCCTACGACGCGGCCTACGTGAAGCGCTACATCGCGGCCATGGAGGCCGCTCCCGGGTGGGAGCAGTTCGTCGCCGACGGCAGCACCCGGGCCGCGTTGCTTCCCGCGTCCTCCCCCCTGGCCCTGGCGCTCGTGGAGCAGCTCGGGTGGTCGGTCGTCGGCCGCGGCGACGGCTACCAGCTCCTGGAGGCGTCGTGAGCCGGATCTCGACGAGGCTGGGCCAGGTCGCCTTCGTCGGCGGGCTCCTCGTGGCCATCGCCTGGGGCACCTCCCCGTTCAGCGAGGTCGACACCTGGTGGCACCTGCGCGAGGGCGACCACATCCTGAAGACCTGGTCGCTGGTCGGCACCGACCCGTGGGCGTCCTTCGCCGACCGCCCCTACGTCGCCACCCAGTGGCTGCCCGAGGCGGTGGCGGCCTGGACCGTGAACGGCGTGGGCGCCTGGGGTGTCGTGTGGCTGCGAGCCGTGGCCGTCATCGCCCTGTACCTCACCCTCTACGTGCTCTGCCGGCAGGTCGCCGGCCGGCTGCCCGCGAGCCTCGCCGCCGTGGTGGCGCTCCTCGGCGCCGGGGCCAGCCTCAACCCCCGGCCCCAGCTCGTGAGCTTCGTCCTCTTCGCCGTGGTCTACCTCGCCTGGTGGCGCACCCTGCACGACCGGCGGCTGCGGTGGTGGCTCGTGCCGGTCTTCTGGCTGTGGGGGTGCTGCCACCCGCTGTGGATGTTCGGGCTCCTCCTCGGGGTCGTCCTGTCCGTCTTCCTCGCCCTCCGGCCGGCCGGGGAGCGACCGGGGCGTCGTGGCCTGCTCCTGCTGAACCTCGCCTGCGCCGCCGTCCTGGCCGTCACCCCGCTGGGCCCACGGCTGCTCACCGTGCCGTTCGACGTGGCGGGCAACGCGGCGTGGATCGCCGAGGAGTGGCGGGCCACTCCCCTCAACAACGTGTTCGCCTACGCCACGCTCGGGATGCTCCTGGTCACCGCGGTCCTGTGGATCCGTCGACCGCAGGCCCGGCCGCCGTGGGAGTACGGGGTCCTGGTCCTCGCCCTGGCCATGGCCCTGTGGATGTGGCGGCTCGTGCCGCTGGCATGCGTCCTCGCGGCGCCCCTGTTCGCCGAGGCCCTGCAAGGAGCCCTGGGGCGCCCCGCCGAGCGTCGCGGCAGGACGGAGTGGCCCGCGGTCGTGGCCGCCGGTGTCGTGGCCGTGCTGTTCGCCGCCGGCACCGCGGCCGGACCCAAGGGTTCGGTCGCCCAGACCTACCCCGGGCGGCTCGACGCGGTCTCCGCACGCCTCGACGGCCTCCCCGCCGGCACGGTGGTGCTCAACGACTTCGCGGTCAGCGGCTGGCTGCTCTGGGCGCACCCCGACCTGCGTCCGGTCGTCGACCTCCGGGTGGAGATCTACTCGGCCGACTACCTGCACCGCTACATCCGTGCCGAGAAGGTCCGCCCCGGGTGGGAGGACTACGTCCGCAGCACGGGCGCCGGCATGGCCCTGGTGCAGGCCACGTCGCCGCTCGGCGACGCCCTGCAGGGGCGGGCCGGCTGGACCGTGGTCACCAGGGAGGGCGACTTCGTCCTGCTCAAGGCGCCCGGGTCCTGACCGCCCGGCTCAGGGCATGATGAAGTCGCGCGTCACCACGAAGGACTGGCTCATCCACCAGACCTGGAGGCCGAGGCTGACGAGGCAGACCACCGCCAGGCTCGCGACGTGGTGCGGCCGGACCCGGCCGGTCAGCGGCCGCAGGACGAAGAGCATCGGCAGGGGCAGGCACAGGAGCAGGTAGCGCAGGATGCCGGTGTGGATCTCGGTCACCCCGAAGATGTAGAGCGGGTAGCACCACAGCCACGTCGACAGCTCGATCCCCAGGCCGGCGATCCGCGGGGTGCGGCTCACGAGCACGAGCACGAGGATGATCCCCGCCAGCACCACGGGGCCACCGATCCCGAACTCCGCGCCGAGTCGGGAGAACCAGCCGAGCTTGGACAGCATCCCCGGCCGTGTGGTGGCTCCCGTCTGCTCTCCGACGGCCAGCCCCACGACGAAGGCCCAGAGGAACGCGCCGGCCGCGCTCGCGAGGCCGAGGGCCGCCATACCGGACCACTCCCGTCGGGACGGACGGGAGTCGGCGGGTCCGCGGAAGCGTGACCAGGCATGGGCCGCCACCACCACGGCGAGCGGCGCGGTGATGACCCTGGTCAGGGCGAGGGCGACGACGGCGACCAGGGCCCACCAGTAGCGGCGGCGGTGGACGAGCAGCAGCACTGCGCACAGGAGCGCCAGGGCGAGCGACTCGCTGTAGGCCACCTGGAAGAGCAGTGCGGTCGGGGCGAAGCAGGTGAGCGCGACGAGGCTCGTTGCAGCGAACGCCCCGGCGGTGCGGTCCACGAGGCGGTACAGCAACGTCATGCCCACGGCTCCGGCGACGAGGTTGACGAGGGTGACGGCGACCGGGAAGGGCACGCCGGTGGTCTCGAGGAGCACGCGCACGGTCATCGGGAACCCTGGCGGGAACGCCCACGACCACAGGACGTCCGCGGTGTTCGTCGCCCCGGGCGCCGGCAGGTGGTACCCCTGCGTGGCGAGGAACTGGTACCACTGGCCGTCCCAGTTCGAGACGAGCTCGAGGTAGCCCGGGTCCGCCGGGGTGGCGTGGTCGACGGCCGCGAGCCGCTGCAGCGCCGGGTCGGGGAGGGCGATCTGGCGGTGCCCGGCGACGGCCAGGACGATGCCGTCGACGATCCTGGAGACGAGGAAGACGAGCACCGGCACCCAGGTGGCACGGGTCGGCCGCCACCGGGAGCGCACGACGGGCGCCGCCGGCTCGAGACGAGCCGCCGGGGTCGCGGTGCTGGCCGTGGTCATGTCACCTCTCCGGTGGGTCGCTGCACAGGCGCGCGTCACGCTGCCACCCCCGCGGCGCAGCAGACAAGGCCGGGCGAACCGGGCAGGCGGCCCGCACGCACGGGGCGGGCACGGCACCCCGGGAATTCGGTCCGTTCGGGTGACCCCGCAGCAGCGCGGGGTCACCCGGGCTCAGCGAGGGCTCGACGGTCGGCAAGGGTCCTCCTCAAGGAGGGTCCCCCTCGGCGTGGGTCCCCCTCAGCGAGCGGCGACCAGCAGGTCGGTGCCCTCGCCGACCCGCTGCCACCGGCTGCCGGCCCGCAGCAGCACCTGGCGGGCGTCGGTGGTGACGACCAGGCCGCGCTCGCCGTTGATGGTGGTGATGGTCTGCGCGCCGGAGATCTCGGGGCCGGCCGTGATCTGGCCGCCGAGCGGCACGGTCCACGGGCGCAGCACCTGCCCGGGGTTCCTGCGCCCGAGGACGACGACGGTGGCGTCGTCGACCCAGACGAGGTCCCGCATCAGGGTCAGGGTGGGGGCCAGGGTCAAGGGGGTCGCCAGCGAGGTCGGCACGTGGTCGGCGCCGCGGACGACTCCGGCGACGTCGAGGCGCGGAACCTTGCCGGACGCGTCGGTGCTCACCACCGCGACCCGCTGGCCGTCCGGTGACAGCCGCAGGCTGACGACCCGACGCTGCGCGAGCCAGGAGGCGGTGACCACGTGCGGTGCGGCCTTCGCGGCGTCCGCCGGGTCCGTCGTGGTGTCGATGACCCAGACCCTGGCCTCGTCGTCGTCCCGCCCGGCGAGCCAGAGCATGTCCTGGTTGTCGTACGTCGGCCGGGTGAGGTTCGACCCGAACGTCAGCAGCTGGACCTGGGTCTTCCCGCGCCACCGGGCCAGCTGGGCCCGGTCGCCGCCGACGGCCGCGACCTCACCGCCGGAGCGCGACACCGCGGGGTAGGCCCACCCGGGCTGGAGGGCGGGCAGGGCGGCGGTCGGCGGGGGGCTCGGCCGCGCCACCGGGTCACCGACCTGGTCGGGGCTGACCGGCACCAGCGTGGTGCCGATCCGCAGCAGGGGCTTGATCTCGGGGTCGGCCGGCGTGCCCAGCCCGAGGGCCGCGAGCGAGTCGAGCGCTCCGTCGAACCCGGGGACCCGCAGGTCGGCCCCCTCCAGCTGGAGGGCGACCCGGTCGACGCCGGGCGCCTGGCTCACCGTGGCGAGGAACTGGGCGCCGAGGTTCTGTCGCTGAGCGGGGTCGGCCGCCAAGCGGGTCGCGGTCAGGTCGATCGTGGCGGTGCCCGAGTCGATGGTCACCGCGTCGACCGCCAGGCGGGTGCCGGGCGGGACGTCGCTGCGCACCGCCCCACGCAGGTAGTCGGGAGCCCCGGCGAGCAGCGACCTCGCGAGCCGCGTGGCCAGGCCCGTGCCGAGCGGGAGCCACCGGACGTCGGGGACCAGGCGCCGCTGGCTGGCCGACAGGAAGTAGATGCGGAACGGGTCGTAGAGGCGCAGGAAGTCGGAGTTGCTCAGCCAGGTGCCGAAGTTCTGGGGCAGCGACGAGATCCGCCACTCCCCCGACCGCTGGACGACGCGGAAGTCTGCCTCCACCGTGCTCGTGGTCGGCAGCTCCTCGTAGCGACCCGTGCCGTCGACCCGTGCTGTTGCGGTCGCCTTGGCCACGACCTGGCCCGCGCCGGACGCCTTGGTGTCGAGGACCGACTCGTTGCCGAACACCACGACCGAGGTGTCGGGGCGCCAGCTCCCGGCTGCATCGGGCGTGAGGTACGACCGCGCCACCTGGTACTGGTCATCGCTCGCCGCCGCGGCCCGGATGAACCCCTCGACGACCTCCTCGGGCGAGGCTCCGGGGCGGATGGGGTTGGCTTCGACCCGGATCTCGTTCTCCTGCACCGACCCCACCTCGAGGCCGGGCTGGACCGCGGACTTCGTCGACAGGCCTCCCCCGCAGGCCGACAGCAAGGTCACCGCCACCGCTGCCAGCGCGACGGCCGCGCGGCGCCTCACCGTGGTGCCCCCGGTGCCGTCGGCGTATGGCGCAGGGTCACCGCCGTGCTCGCGCCCGGCCCGGTCGTCGAGGGCGTCTGCGCCTGGGCGTCGCTGGCCTCGCGGGCGGTGCGACGGCGTGACGTGGGGACGTCGTCCGGCCGCAGCGACAGGGGCGCCTCGGTGATCGACTCGCCGTACGTCCGGGGCAGGGTGAGGCGGAAGCAGGAGCCCTCGCCCGGCTCGCCCCAGGCCTGCAGCCACCCGTCGTGCAGCCGGGCGTCCTCGAGGGAGATGGCCAGTCCCAGGCCGGTGCCGCCGGTGGTGCGGGCGCGGGCGGGGTCGGCGCGCCAGAAGCGGTTGAAGACCAGGGCGGCCTCACCCGGGCGCAGCCCGACCCCGTGGTCGCGCACGGCCACGGCGACGGCGCTGTCGTTGCCACCGATCGCGATCTCGACCGGGCGGCCCTCACCGTGCTCGACGGCGTTGACGACGAGGTTGCGCAGGATCCGCTCCACCCGGCGCGGGTCGACCTCGGCCTGGCAGGACCCCTCCGCGGTGACGGTGATCGTGCTCCCCCACCGCTCGGCGAGGGGCAGGGCGGACTGCACGGCCCGGGCGACGGTGTCGCGCAGGTCGACCAGGTCGACGTCGAGGGCCGCGGCGCCCGCGTCGAACCTGCTGATCTCGAGCAGGTCGGCGAGCAGCTCCTCGAACCTGTCGAGCTCGTTGTGCAGCAGCTCCGCCGACCGGGCGACCGTCGGGTCGAAGTCGCGGCGCGAGTCGTGGATCAGGTCACCGGCCATGCGGATCGTGGTCAGCGGCGTGCGCAGCTCGTGCGAGACGTCGGACACGAACCGCTGCTGGACGCGGGACAACCCCTCGAGCTGGCGGATCTGCGTCTGGAGGCTGTCGGCCATCTCGTTGAAGGAGGCGGCCAGCCGCGCCAGGTCGTCCTCGCCCCGGGCTCGCATCCGCTCGTTGAGCCGGCCGGAGGAGAGCCGCTCGGCGACCATGGCCGCCCGGCGCACCGGGTTGACGACCTGCCGGGTCACGACCCACGCGATGGCACCGACGAGGGCCACGAGGGCGAACCCACCGATCGCGAAGGTGCGGGTGATCAGGTCGAGGGTGGCCTGCTCGCGCTGCATGGGGAAGATGACGTACAGGTCGTACTTGCCGGCGACGGGCACCTGGACCTGGGACCCGACGAGGACCGCCGGGACGGCCTGGCCGGTCTGCGGGTCGTCGATGCCGACCAGGGTCACCTGCTGGTGGGTCGGGTCGAGCCGGATGGCCTCGCGGAGGTCCCGCGGGATGCTCGACAGGCCGATCCGCCCGCTGAGGACCGTCTGGACCGTGGTGTCGGAGGTGTTCCCGAGGCTGCGGGCGAAGACGAGGTAGCGCTCGTTGTCACCGCCCGGTGCGGCGGCGGCCTTGATGATGTCCTGCGACTGGAGGTTGATGTCGCCCGAGCTGGCGCGGCCGCTGCCGTCGAAGTTGTCCTGCACCACCTTGGTCAGCCGCGACGTCTCGAGCTGGGCCGTCTTCATCCGGTCCTGCTCCAGGCCGTCGGAGATCGAGGAGTAGAGGTAGGAGCCGAGGCCGAGGACGACGAGCAGGCCGAGCAGCATCGTCGTGCTGACCACGCGGAACTGCAGCGAACGGCGCCAGGCGTGCACGAGCCGGCTCAGCGCCCTACCGGTCCCCCGGCGGGCGCGCACCGCGAAGGTGCGCAGGGCAGGTGGACCTTGCGCCCCGTGGGCCGAGGGCCGCGCCGGCGGCGTCCGGTCGGGGCCGGGTCCGGCCGAGTCCGACATCGTCAGCTCGGACCGGCCTTGTAGCCGACGCCGCGGACGGTGACGACGATCTCGGGGTGCTCGGGGTCGTGCTCGATCTTGGAGCGCAGCCGCTGCACGTGGACATTGACGAGGCGGGTGTCACCGGCGTGGCGGTAGCCCCAGACCTGCTCGAGCAGGACCTCACGGGTGAACACCTGCCACGGCTTGCGGGCCAGGGCGACGAGGAGGTCGAACTCCAGCGGGGTCAGCGACAGTGGCTCGCTGGCCCGCTTGACCGAGTGACCCGCGACGTCGATGACGAGGTCGCCGATCTCGAGGCTCTCCGGCTCGGGCTCGTCACCACGGCGCAGCCGGGCACGGACGCGCGCGATGAGCTCCTGGGGCTTGAAGGGCTTCACGACGTAGTCGTCGGCGCCGGACTCCAGGCCCACGACGACGTCGACGGTGTCGGTGCGCGCGGTCAGCATGACGATGGGGACGCCCGACTCGGCACGGATGCGGCGGCAGACCTCCATGCCGTCGAGACCGGGGAGCATCACGTCGAGGAGGACGAGGTCGGGCTTGCTGTCGCGGAAGGCCGCCACGGCGTTGCCACCGTCGGCGACGTGCGACACGTCGAGCCCCTCGTTGCGCAGGACGATGCCGAGCATCTCCGCCAGCGCAAGATCGTCATCGACGATGAGCACGCGACCCTTCACTGCGTCAACCCTCTCCCTACATCGAGTAAAGATTCCCTCCCGAATCATCACACACGGGCCACCCCCCGGTCTCAGGACCGCGCACAACGTGTTCATCCCTTTGCGGGATCCCACTTCTCCTGGTCGCCCACACACTGGGCAGGGCCGGTCCCCGGCGCGAGCCAGCAGGAGCAGTCATGCGTGCATCTCCCCCCACCAGACCCGTGCGACGCCGCGAATCAGGAGCAGCAGCCATGGAGTTCGCGCTGATCATGCCGGTCTTCGTCCTGCTGGTCAGCGGCATCATGACCTTCGGGATCGTGTTCGCCCAACAGCTGTCCCTCGGCAACGCGGCCCGGCAGGCGGCCCGGCAGTCCGTGGTGCCGTCGAGTCCGGCCTGCGGCACCGGACAGGCTGCCGGGAACGCCGGGACGGACCTCACCGGCCAGGCGAAGTCCGACTCCTCGACGATCTGGCTCAACCCCAACGACGTCGTCGTCACGATCAAGCGCGCCACGACCACGCCCCCGTCGTGGTCGACGGGAACGTGCACCGGTGCCACGACCAAGGCCTGCGACGGCAGTGCCCCTGGCGACAACGTGTACGTGCGACTGCAGTACACCAGCCAGCTCAACCTGCCGTTCATGCAACCGACGTTCAACCTCGAGTCGACCGGAGTGTTCCGATGCGAGTTCACCTCCTGAGGCTTCCGGCCAACCTCCGGCGACCGGCCCTCGGGCGAGCTGACGGTGAGCGGGGAGCGATCGCCGTCGTCGCGGGCCTGCTCATGCTGGCGTTCCTGGGGCTCGGTGCTTTCAGCGTCGACCTGGGCATGTCCTTCGCGGACACCAGGCGGCTGCAGACCTCCGCCGACGCAGCGGCCCTGGCCGCAGCGAACGTCCTGCGAGGCACGGCGGGAACCTGCACGACGATCCTCGGAGCGAGCCAAACCGCTGCAGGCGCCACCGCCGACCTGATCCGTGAGCAGAACCGCACGTCCAGCACGCGCGCCACCTACACGGCCTCCTGCACGGCGGACGGTTCGCTGCAGGTGACCTATGCGTCGCGAGGCTCGACACCGAGCTTCTTCGGGGGCGCCTTCGGGCGCTCCGGCGACTACACCACCACCCGGACGGCCACAGCCCGCCTCTCGACCCTGGGCAACGGGAAGATCCGTCCGTATGCGGTGTGCGGCGCCCAGCTGTCCGAGGCATCGTTCGGGACCGTGCTGCAGATGGACCTGCCGAGCTCGGGAAACACCCAGTGCCCGGGGGTGGCCAACCCGGGGAACTGGTGGTCCGTCGACTGCCCCGAGGTCGCGTCGAACAGCAACGCCTACATGGCGACCGCCACCCTGGACGGCTGCACCTCCGACGTCGTCCCCGTCTCAGGCCAGCTGACAGCGCCGCCGCGGACGCCGTCCGACCTGCGCTCCTACCTCATCTCCTCGTGCGCCGTGCGCTCGACGTCGTGTCTCAGCGCCAACACGGGGCAGATCGGCGGTGTGGTGCTCACCTCGTGGAACGTCCTGGTGGCCGAGCAGCGCCGCGTCATCTTCCCGGTCTTCTGCGGGGGGACCCCTCCCGGGCCGTGCGACACCGGCGCCGTCGTCAACGCCGGCGGCAACAACGCGATCTACCCCGTCCAGGCCCTGGTCGGCGTGCAGGTCTGCGGCTACCACTTCGGCAACCAGAAGAGCCCCAACGGAACGGGCGTCCTCACCGGGGAGTGCGCGTCCCACAACCCGGGCGGGCTGACGACGTCCACCGGCGGGTCCCAGGACAACTACATCCTCATGCGGCTCGTCGACATCCCCACGCTCCCCAAGGGCGGAGCCTCCACCTGTCCGCTCGGGGCTCCGTGCGACCTGCAGCGCACGGTCTCCCTCATCCAGTAGGACGCCGAGCGTCCAGACACGCAGGCGGAGCCACGTCACATCAGCCTTACGCCGGAGTCCACTGACCGTTCGGAGGATGGGGTCTGCCCCTGGCACCAAGCACACTGAGGTGCTTGGGGGACTACCTGGGCGATACACGACGCGAACTGCAGGAGTCTTACGTGATGATCAGGCCGACCGCTCGACGTCGCAGCACGTCGGAGTCAGGCGCCTCCGCTGTCGAGTTCGCGCTCGTCGTCCCCGTCCTGCTCCTGTTCATCTACGGGATCATCGCCTTCGGCTTCGTCTTCTCGCAGCAGATCTCGTTGAACAGCTCCGCCCGGGACGCCGCCCGCGCCGGCATCGTCAAACCGCTGGGGGGCAATCCGATGCCATGCTCCGACGTCGCCAGCCAGGTTCGCACGGTGGTCGCCGGGAGCACCATCGGCATCGGCGCGACGAACAGCAACACCATTGACGTCACCGTGACCGGACCCGGCGGCGTGACCTGCCAGCTGGCGAGTGGCGCCTCCAGTGCCACCGGCTCCACGACGAGCTACCCCTGCACCAACACGTCCTACGGCAACCTGACGGTGCTCGTCGCCTTCCAGTCCAAGCCCCCGGTTCCGCTGCCTGTGTTCAACAACATCAACCTCCAGTCCACAGGGGTGTTCGCGTGCGAGTACAAGTGAGCCGCCGTCGCCGCTCCACCGGTGAGCGTGGCGCCGTCGCGATGATGGTGGCCCTGCTGGCCATCCCCGTCTCCATCATGGCCGGCCTGACGATCGACTTCGGGATGACCTTCGCCAAGCGTCAGGCGCTCGCCTCCGGCGCCGACAGCGGGGCCCTGGCCATCACCAACCAGCTGCGCCAGATGGTGCTCGGCAACCCGAGCGCGTACCCGACCTGTGCGTCGGTGCTGGCCACCGACCCGACGTCCACCACGGCCAAGTCCACGGCCGTCAACTACATCAACCGCAACTCGCAGTACGGCGAGAGCGTCCCGTCGTCCCAGGTGTCGGCGGTCCTGTCCTGTCAGGGCAACTACCTGGTCGCCGACGTCACGGTCGACACCTCGGTGCCGACCGCACTCGGCGGCCTCGTGGGGGTGAACAGCCTGCGGGCGAACCGCTCCGCACAGTCCGTGCTCAAGCTGAGCACCAAGGCCGACTGCGGCCTGTGCATCCTCGGCAACAACAACCACGACATCCAGAACGGCAACGTCGTGATCAATGCGGGCAACGTCGCCTTCAACGGCAACGCGGGGTCCGGTCCCAACGGCGAGGTCAACGTGACCACGTCGGGTGGGACCACCAGCATCGAGGGCACGTGGCTCTACCCCAGCAAGGGTGACTGGACCCCGCAGCCGCTGCAGGGGCAGCCCACCATGGACGATCCCCTGGCCGACCTGCCCATGCCTCCCAGCATGGCCGGACTGACCAAGAAGACCAACATCTGCAGCGATGGGCCCGGCATCTACGCGAGCCTCGCCCCCAACACGAGCCCGTGCAACATCGGCGGCGGGATGTACGTCATCACGGGCGGCACCCACTACTCCGGCCAGACGGACCTCGTGGCGACGGGTGCAACCCTCTACTTCACGTGCGCGGACGCCTCGGGCATGCCCCGCCAATGCGCTGCAGGAGAGGGCGCCGGGGCAGACTTCACCGGCCAGGCCACGCTGGGGGTCTCTGCCCCCACGACCACCGTGAACAGTGGCGTGCCGAAGATCGCCATCCTGGCCGACCGCAGCTACTCGGGCACCTTGTCCTTCCGAGGCAACCCGGTCGGCGGGATCACCGGGACCATCTACACCGTCGGTGCCACGCTCGACATCCGTGGCAACGGGGACACGACCACCCTGACGTCGCTGCTGGTCGTCAAGGACCTGACCTTCTCTGGGAACAACGCGACGCTGAACATCACCTACGACGGTGCGTTCAACCAGCCCCCCACGCCGGTCTCCACCCGACTCACGAGGTAGGCAGGGAGAGGCACGCACTCAGGGCTGCAGCCACGGAGCTGCAGCCCTGACGTGTTCGAAGCCCGAGCTACGTCTCCCACAGCCCATGGGTCCGGGGCCGAAGGCCAGTTCTGAGGTTGGCGGGCGGCAGAGCGCCAAGGAGCCCTCCCCACCCACGCTCAGGGAACCGTCGTGCGATGGTGGGTGCGGCCACGTCGTCCGGAGACCCTTGGGCGATCCGCGTTTCCGGCGGACCGACGAGGGGCTCGAACGGACCGCCCGTGCCCTACTCGACCAGGCGCACCGGGTCGCCGGCCACGTTGGCCGTCCACGACGTGGTGTCCGCGGGGCTGGACCCGGCGCCGTAGAAGAACTCGAGGCGGAGCCAGCACCCAACGGCCGAGGAGTCGTTGCAGGAGTAGTCCGTCGGGATGGGCACGGACACCTCCTGCCACTGGCCGTTGTAGGCCGAGCTGACGTTGATCGTGCAGTCGGTGAGGGCGCCGTTCTGCACTCCCGAGCCGGTGCAGCCACTGAAGGACGAGCCGACCTCGGAGGGCGGCAGGACCTTGACCGTGCTGCCGAGCGTCGCACCGTCCCCGATGTCGAACAGGCGGACGGTGAAGAGCTGACCGCGCGCCCCGCTCGGGACCTTGGCGAGGTAGAACTTCGAGGTGCCGGCCGGGGTGTTGCCGTACATCGCCATCTTGGCGTAGCCGGCGACCGCGACCCCGTCGTCACCACTGCTGCTCTCGGTGTAGGCGCGCAGGCTGAAGCGGTTGTGGCCGCTGGCCGCGTCGTTGCCGACACCGTTGGTCTTGACCTGGATGAGGTAGGTCCCCGGGGTCACTCCCCCGGTGATCTTGCAGAGCTGCTTCCACTGCCGGAAGTTGTCGGCGACGGTTGCGTTGAACGACCCGCTGGCCTTGTCGAGGGCGTTGCCGAGGTTGCCGTTGAAGCCCGCGTACGTCGTCTGGCACCCCGTGATCGTCGGGTAGCTGAGCGGGTCCCACTGGTTGACACTGGGCGAGCGGACCGTGAACTGGGTCGCGACCTCTCCCGTGCCACCGAACCTGACGTCACCGGTGCACACGCCGGACGTCGCGCCGGCCTTGTAGCGCGTGGCGGGGTCGGGAACCACGGTCCTCGCGGCAGGGAGGGAGTCCGCGCCGGACAGGTTCGTGTCGCACTTGTCGCCCACAGCGATGAGGGCGGGGTCGAACGCCTCGATCGTGAGTGAGGCCACCGGCTTGGTGACGGTGACGCTGTAGAAGTACCCGTTGGTGTCGAAGTCGGTGTTGCTGCCCATGCTGTTCTGGTAGGCGTCACCGTTCGACTTGGGTGCCTGGGGTGAGCCGACGTTGGCCCAGAACTGGCCGGTGCCGTTGCAGTTGGAGCTGCGGTGTCCGTCGGGGTACGGGTCGTCGCCGTAGCCGTTGCACGGGCTGCCCATGGGGACCGGCCCGGCGTAGTCGGCCACCGAGGACCGGGTGATCGTCGTCTGGTCCAGCCCGAGCATCCAGCCGAACTGGTTCTTGACCGTCCGCGAGACGGTGACCCGGAGCCTCGTCGGTCGTCCGTCGACCTTGGGGGTCACCGCGGTGTCCGTGCCGACCGCGAACTCGTTGCGGGCGGCCAGGTCGCGCGCCGTCGTGTAGGCCGACGAGGGGTCACCGGGGAGGTACGGCACGCCGCCCAGGGCCGCTGCGTCGGCAGCACGCTGCGCCCGCTGCCCGGTGAAGTACCAGTTGCCCACGTCGACCGCGAACGCGCAGAAGCTCAGCAGGACCGTGAGGAGCAGGCCGACCATGATCGCGACATACCCTCGCTCGCCCGAACCGGCCGCGCGACGTCGGCGCGCCGCCCACGCCCAGGGGGTCACGGCTTGCACCCGGACAGCGCGGGGAAGGGCTCGAGGTTCATGCTGGTTCCCTCTGCGATGGTCGTGGTCGGGATCACGCCGGTGAACGCGCCGTGGCGCACCTTGGCGTAGACCCCGATCCGGTCGGGGGGACCGCCGGCCGCGGTCGTGCAGGCGTTCTGGGCCGAGGCCGCCCACGTGTCGCTGCTCGGCCGGAAGGTGCCGGTGCCGGTGTCCCACGTGAACTTCACGCAGACGGTGCAGTTGCCGAAGTCGGTGCGGCCACTCGGGAAGTCGTTGGCAGCATTGGCCTTGTAGACCCAGAGCTCCTGGAAGTCGGTGGGGTTCACCACCGAGCTCTTGGCCTGGACCTCGTTGGCCGCGAGCTGGGCGAAGGTCGAGTTCCGCGGTGAGGCCGAGGCGATCCGGACGCCGGCCCGGATCGCAGCCTGGGTGCCGAGGTAGTCCTTGAACAGCATCCCGAGCTCCATGATGCCGAAGAGCATCGCGAAGACGACAGGCGTCACGACCGCCGCCTCCACCATCGAGGCACCGCGCTCGCCACGCCCACCGCGGGCGCGACCGTTCAAGTACCTCATGGCTTGCACGCCCCGACGCGGTCGTACGGCTCCAGCCGCATCACGGTGGACTCGGTCATCACCGTGTTCTTGAAGAACATCCCCAGCCGGCTCGGGTAGCGGTACTGGACGTAGACCCCCAGCGTGTCCACCGTTCCGGCACAGGCGTTCTGCGAGTCCCACGTCCAGCCGGGCGTCCCGCTGACGACCAGGGTCGACCCGGAGGGGACGAACTTCACGCAGGTCGTGCAGGTGCTGAAGTTGCCCGAGTCGGGGAGACCGGTGGCGGGGTTGGCCTTGAAGACCCAGACCGTGTTGACGCGGGACAGGTTCATCGACCCGAGCGCACTGGTGACCTGGGCTGCCGCACTGGTGGCGAACGCCGGGTCCCGCGGCAGGCCGGCGGCCGTGCGGGCGCCGGCTCGTGAGGCGGAAGAGACGACGAGCGCATCGCGGTAGGCGAAGGACGTCTCGACGATGCCGTAGAGCATCGTGATGAGCAGCAGGGAGACCAGAGCCGTCTCGACGGCCACCGCCCCCCGGTCGGCCTTGCCCCGCCGACGCCATTGCCGCCGCACTGGATCCCCCCAGATCGCTCCACACAGTTCAGGTACTCGACCGAGTCTCCAACGCCAGACCGTGACCAGGAACCCGAAGCCGGGGCGGCGGGGACGAACTCATGAGCGAAAACGGCCGTTCGGACGAGGACAATTCGGGCGTGCGGCTCAGCCGTCCACCGGGACCACTCGGACGGCAGGGGCGCAGGAGAAGCGGTCCCGGGCGACCTGCGGGTCGAGGGTCGTGAGCACGGTCGGCGTGTCGGAGGCGGTGAGCACCGCGCACTGTTCTGCGACGGAGCCGGTGGGCAGGTCGCCATACCGGGATCCCGCGTGGAAGAAGCGGAGCATGATCTGGACCGTGTGCTCGAAGGGACCGGGCTCCCGCGTGAGGAAGACGTCCGCCTGCCCGGCCCGCGGCGAGCGCAGGGCGTGGACCACCTCGTCGCCGTCCACCGTGGACCAGGAGCCGAGCGGCGCGGAGAGCATCGACAGGCCGGCGACCACGACCACGAGCGCGGAGGCCAGACCGACCGGGACCAGCCCGACCCGGCGCCAGCCGACCGCACCGTCGAGCCGCATGAGCAGGACGGCGAGCGCGACCCCCACGAACGCCAGCAGGACGTCGGCGCCGACCCACAGGATCTTGTTCGGGTAGTAGCTGGAGATGGCAACCCCCACCGAGCGGGCGAGGACGAAGGCGAGGCCCACCGTCAGACCCCCTATCAGCAGGACCACCACGACCGGCGCCGGCCGACGGCGCGACCACGCGAGGTACGCGACCGCCACGACGACCGCGGCCAGCGGCACCAGCACCGGTGTCGGGACGTCTCCCCCGGACGCGGCATGGCTGACCGGCACCCCACCGACGGGCTTGAGCAGGGCGAGGACCCCGGGGAGCGCGACGACGGCCCCTGCCACGGTGACGAACCCGGCGGACCAGCGCCGTCGTGCCGAACCCGCGCGCACCGTGCCCCAGAGCACCACGAGGAAGCCGACGCCGGCCCCGGGCAGGACGAGCTGCCAGGTGTGGGACAGGACGGCCAGGGCGGACGCAGCCACCACGAGGGATCGTTGGTCCCCGGGCCTGAGCACCTCGACCGCGATCGCCAGGAGGCACGCGACCGCGACCAGCGAGCTCTCGAACCCCCGCGCCATGTAGTCCGCCGCGAACATCGGCAGCAGGACGAGCCACCCGGCGAGGAAGCCCGCCAGCCCTGCCGCCCGGGGCGGAGCGTCGAAGGTGCGGGCCGCGGACCGGGCGACCAGTGAGGCACCGAGCACCACCATGACGAGGACCAGCCAGAGCACGCAGGCCATGACACGACTCAGCGAGACGAGCCCGGCCTGGTCGACGCGTCCACCGCCGGCGGTCCAGCACAGCACCTGCAGCGTGACGATCGCGCGGGGGTACGGGTTGGTCGCGTAGGTCAGGCCGCCGGCCTCCCACTCGTCGGCGGCCATGAGCATCAGCCGCAGGTGGTCGCCGGCGAAGATCCACCCGTACCGCGACGGCGGGCCCAGCACCGGGGCGGCCCCCAGCGCGACCGTGACGAGCGTCGGGGCCAGCCAGCCGCGTCGCAGCACGGAGGCACGGGACGGCAGCGCCAGCCGCACCGGGTCGTCGCCAGCCGCACGCCACGCGAGCACGCCCAGGGCGAGGGACAGGAGTGCGAGCACGGCCCGGCTCGCCGCGACGGAGCCGAGGAGGTTCACCCCGGATGCGCTCGCCAGGAGGCCGGCGACGAGGGCGCTCACGGTGACGACGACGAAGGCACCGGGCAGGGCGGCCGGCAGGCCGCACGCACCGCGGCGGCGGCAGAGCCCGGCCAGCAGGACGGCGGTGACGAGCCAGGCGATGGACCACCCGGTCGCCGCGACGGCGACCGACACCAGCCCGAGGGCGCCGACGAGGTGGCGCAGCGGCACCGACCTCTCCCCCACCGTCATGGCAGCGAGCCTAGACATCGGGGCGGGCCGGGGGTGGCCGACGGGCGGCGAGTCGCCCGTTCGGCCGTGGCCGGCACCCACAGACAGGTATGCCGCCCGCTCGGGTGAGCGGGCGGCATACCGGGTGGTGCTGGTGCCGTGAGGCGGTGCCTCAGTAGCGGTAGTGCTCCGACTTGTAGGGGCCGGCGACGTCGACACCGATGTAGGCGGCCTGCTCCTTGGTCAGCTCGGTGAGCTTGGCCCCGAGGGCGTCGAGGTGCAGACGGGCGACCTTCTCGTCGAGGTGCTTGGGCAGCACGTAGACCTGCTTGTCGTACTCGTCGTTCTTCGTGAACAGCTCGATCTGGGCGATCGTCTGGTTCGCGAAGGAGTTCGACATGACGAAGCTGGGGTGACCCGTCGCGTTGCCGAGGTTCATCAGGCGACCCTCGGAGAGCACGATGATCGAGTTCCCGTTGTCGAACGTCCACTCGTGGACCTGCGGCTTGATCTGGGTCTTGGTGACACCGGGGACCTTGGCCAGGCCGGCCATGTCGATCTCGTTGTCGAAGTGGCCGATGTTGGACACGATCGCCTTGTTCTTCATCTGCGTCATGTGCTCGGCGGTGATGATGTTGAAGTTGCCGGTCGTGGTGACGAAGATGTCGGCGGTCTCGAGGACGTCCTCGAGGCGGGCGACCTGGTAGCCCTCCATCGCGGCCTGGAGCGCGCAGATCGGGTCGATCTCGGTGACGATGACGCGGGCGCCCTGGCCGGCGAGGGCCGCGGCGCAGCCCTTGCCCACGTCGCCGAAGCCGGCGACGACGGCGACCTTGCCGCCGATGAGGACGTCGGTCGCACGGTTGAGGCCGTCGATGACCGAGTGGCGCACGCCGTACTTGTTGTCGAACTTGGACTTGGTGACCGAGTCGTTGACGTTGATCGCGGGGAAGAGCAGGTCACCGGAGGCGGCGAGCTCGTAGAGGCGCAGGACACCGGTGGTGGTCTCCTCGGTGACGCCCTTGATCTGCTCGGCGACCTTGGTCCACTTGGTGGGGTCGGCCTTGAGGGTCTTGCGGACGAGCTCCTTGAAGACGCCGACCTCCTCGGAGTCCTGCTCGTCGGTCGCGGGGACCGCGCCCGCGGCCTCCCAGTCGCGACCCTTGTGGACGAGCATCGTCGCGTCGCCACCGTCGTCGAGGATCATGTTGGCGCCCTCGCCGGGCCAGGTGAGGATCTGCTCGGTGCACTCCCAGTACTCCTCGAGCGTCTCGCCCTTCCAGGCGAAGACCGGGACACCCTGGGGGTCCTCGGGCGTGCCCTTGCCGACGACGACCGCAGCGGCCGCCTCGTCCTGGGTGGAGTAGATGTTGCAGGAGGCCCAACGGACCTCGGCACCGAGCGCGGTCAGGGTCTCGATGAGCACGGCGGTCTGCACGGTCATGTGCAGCGAGCCGGCGACGCGGGCGCCCTTGAGCGGCTGGGCCGCCCCGAACTCCTCGCGCAGGGACATCAGGCCGGGCATCTCGTGCTCGGCAAGGCGGATCTGGTGACGGCCGGCCTCGGCGAGGCTCAGGTCGGCAACCTTGTAGTCAAAGGACATGGAAGTACTCCTGAAGTTGACTTGCTGGTTTGCGGACCCGGCGCAGCCCATCTGGGCGAACATCGAAGGAGCGGGTTATCACCCACGCCGGCAGTCCCCCAGTCTACCGGCTGGGTACCGGGAGTCCACTTCGGTCGGGCTGGGCCCCCGGGTCCTGGTCGGGCGCGAGCGCCGTCGCCGCAGCCCATGTGCGCGTGGCGCGGGCTCCAGCGGGCACCTCGGACCACTCCACCGCAGGGCCCGTGCGCCGCCGAGAGCGACCGCGCCAGCGGCGCAGTCCTGCGACGGACCACGCAGAGGCGAGGAGCGCAGCGAGCACGCAGGCGACAGCGAGCAGCCATCCGCGGAGCGGGGCCAGCGAGACCACCGGACGCGGTGGGACGGCTTGGGCGACCACCCAGTCCACCGCGAGCTCGGTGGGCGGCACGCCGACGCGGGTCACGGTGACGACGGCGTCGGCGGCGCCGGCCTCCGTCATGGTCACCGGCACGCTCCACTGCCCGAGGGCCGAGCGTTCACCGGTGCCGGCGGATCGCAGGCCACCGTTCTTGGAGTACACCGCCACAGTCACGCCGGTCACCGGTGCAGGGTCCGGCCGACGGGTGCTGGAGACCGTGATGACGGCGACGTTGGGTCCCGGACGGTTCGGCTGGATCGAGAGCTGTTCCTGCAGGTCGTCGGCGAACGCGGACACCGTGGGGTCGAAGGGCGCGGCCGGGTCGGCGACGAGTGCGGGTCCGACCGCGGGCTGTCCGGCCGCGAGCAGCGCCGCCAGCGCGAGGGCTGCCCCCGCGGCGACGCCCTCGACGACCAGGGAGCGGCCCGGAGTGACGGCCGCGGTGGCCGCGCGACGACGGCCGACCAGCAGCCTCGGGTGCAGGCTGCGGGTGTGGGCCAGTCCGAGCCCCAGGGCGACTGCGGTGGCCGCCACCTTGAGGAGCAGCACCCGCCCGTAGTCGGTGACCAGCAGGGCATCGACGGAGGCGACCACGCTGCTGGCCAGGACCACCCCGGTGACGACCATGACCGAGACGCAGGCGGCGGCCGGCACACCGAAGCGTCGGAGCAGGGCCCGCGCGAGCGCCCGACCGGGCACCCCCTCGCGACGCAGGACCAGCGCGCACCCCGTGAGGAGGACCGCGGCACCCGCCCACGTCGCGGCTGCCCCGACGTGGAGCGCGGTGGCGGCGACCCTGGCCCACGAGGTGGTCACCCCCGCACCCGCGTGGCCGAGCAGGGCCTCGCCCGTCGTCGCCAGCACCGCCCCGGAGGCCACGGCCAGGCGGGCCGTTCTGGGTGCGAGCCGCCGCCAGCGGAGGACCGCGGCGGCGCCGATGAGCAGGAGGCCGGTCTCCCGGGTCAGCCAGCGGGCACCGTAGGCACCAAACAGGGTGCCGAGGCCGGCAGCCCCCTCCCCTGACAGCTGCACGGCGAGCAGTCCGACGGCGGTCAGGGCGGCCACCGCGCACGCCGCGGCTGCGACCTGGTCGCAGGCGCGGGCGACCCGGACCACGCTGCCGTGCCGCGCCGGCGTCGCGAGCCGGCGCACGAGTGCGGCCCCGAGGCCGAGGCACAGGCCGGCGAGCACGACCCAGCGCAGCAGGGCCTCGTCGACGCGTGGGGCGGCCTCCTGCCGACCCGCGGCCGAGACCTGCTGCTGGATGCCGAACACCAGGACGGCCGCGGTGCGGTGCAGGTCGTCGGCCGAGACGGTCTCCAGGGAGACGCGGTAGGAGCCGCGACCGAGTGCTGGCAACGGGGCGACCAGCTCGACCGGGGCCTCGTCCGAGGAGGCAGCCGCCCGAGGACGCGTGAGCGGGTCGGCCCCGTCCTTCGCCGCCGCGCCGCCGTCGGCGGTCTCCACGAGGCGCAGGCCGGTCAGCTCGTGGCGGACCGACCCGCCGACCACGGTCACCGACGTGGAGCCGAGCAGCACCGACTCGCTCAGCCGCATCCGCAGGACCGTCGGCGAGGAGTCGAGGACCTGTCCGTCGGCCGGGTTGCTCGAGACCAGGAACGCGTGGGCGGACGCCGGTCCGGCCCCGGCGAACACCGCCATCGCCAACGCGACGACCACGGCCGGGACGACTGAGCGGCGCAGCAGCGGGATCATCCGATCACCGGCACGTGCTCGAGGACGAACCCGTTGTAGACGATCCGTGCCGTCTCGCCGGAGCGGACCACGCCACCGCTGTTGTTGTACACGAGGTAGTAGGACTGCCCGGCGCGCATCTGGTGGCCCTGCTTCATCAGCGCGACCCGCTTGGTGCTCTCGGCACGTTCCTCGCTCTCGATCGCGGGCGGGTGCTCGCGGTCGGACTGGAACCGCGTCGCCTTCTCCGGGTCGAGGACGACGTAGCTCGCCTCGAGGAGGCCGCCGTCGGCGACGACGGCGACCCGGGTGAAGCGGATCCCGGCCGACTGCTCGAGGTCCACGTTGAGCGGCATACCGGCCTGTGCGGGGTCGTGCCACAGCATCCGGGAGGTCACCGCACCCGCGACCACGAGGGCGAGGACGACCGCCACCACGACCCAGCCCCTGCGCCCGAGCCGGGCGACTGCCCGGCCCGGGCGGGCGACCCACTCCCCTGAACGGGCCGCCCGCGTCGTTCCCGGGTTCATGGCCCGACCCGGGTGGAGGCGAAGGAGTCGAAGGCGGCGGTCCCCGCCATCGGGGAGTTGTTGCCTGCCGTGACCCCACCGGTGATGCCCAGCCAGGCGTCGTCGACGGCGAGCCCGGTGGTGAGGCCGTTCACCGTGGTGACCACGGTGCCGTCACGGCTGAGGACGAGGGTGCCGCGCGAGCCCCCTGTCGCGGGACCTGCCCGCCACGCCGTCTTCAGGACGTGCGACCCGGCGCCGAGGGTCACCCAGCCACCGTTGACCACCGCCAGACCACCGGTGCGGTCGAGCACGACCCGCACCTGGGCCGTGGCGCCGGACCCGCGGTACTGCAGGGCGTAGACCTGGCCACCCGCCGCGGTCCTGGCCTCGAACAGGTTGAAGATCGAGTTGGTGCCGGTGCCGGTCGTCAACGAGCCTGCGGAGAACGCGAACTGTGCGTCGTAGAGCGTCTCCCCTGCGGGGGTGGAGTCGACGACGTACCCGGGACGGTTGTTGGTCCGGCCCGCGAGCGTCACCGCGAGACCACGGTTGACCCCGTCGTTGGGGATCCCGGCCGAGGCCGTGACCGCGACCCCACCCGTGCTCCCCGACCAGGCCGTGAGGCCGCCCGAGTTGAAGTTGTCCGAGAAGATCGCCATCACCCTGGTCACCGAGACCGTGGTCGACTGGGCGTTGCTCCAGTTGCCCGCGGCGTCCTGGACTCGGATCCCGAAGGACTGCGAGCCGACCGGCACCCCGGCGAGCGGCACCATGACCACGATCTTGCCGTTGACGTAGCTCACGGGGACGGTGGTCCCGCGACCGACGCCCGGGTCCGTGCCGCGCCAGTACTCGGCGGACCGGAAGGCCGTCTCGTTCGTCGGCGCGGTGAGGGTGAGCGTCGAGGCGCTGTTGGTGGGGTTGGGCGAGGCCGTCAGCGCGCTGAGCTGCGGTGCGGTCCTGTCCACCGTGAGGGTGGCCGGGAACAGCGTGCCCCAGTTGCCGGCCGCGTCCTTGCCGCGGACCGACACGATGTGCGGGCCGTTGGCCAGGGAGGTGACCTGCGAGATCGGGATGAGTCCGTAGACCGTCTCCGTCACCGAGTCGAGCGCCCCGTCGGAGGCGACCATCTGCAGGCCGCTGTCACCGGGTGGGTTCGTCGACGTCGGGTCGAGGAACGCCTCGGCGTCGACGATGGTGCTCTGCAGGCCCTGTGCCGCGTCGCGGTCGGTGAGGGTGGCCGAGACCACCAGGTAACCGGGGTTGGCCGGGTCGCTGAGGACGCCGTTGGTCGGGTTCGGCCCGACCGCGGCCCCGTCGACGGTGGGACCGGTGTGGTCCACCACGAGCGGGATGTCGAGCAGTGGACCCCAGAGGCCGAGCGAGTCGTGGCTGCGGACCAGGACGTGGTGGGTGCCCTCGGTGAGGGCCTGCACGCTGGTGGCGGTCAGCGACGCGCTCAGCGAGACCACGGTGGCGGTGCGGTTCCTCGTCAGCGCCGTGCCCGTTCCGGCAGCGCCGGCGGTGTCGAGGAAGTACTCGGCGCCGTTGATGGTGCCTCCCGCCAGGGTGTCGTCGCCCGTGGCCGTGACCTTGACGAGGGCAGCTCCTGCAGGGTTGGGCCTGGCCGAGCCGTTGGTGGTCGACGGGCCGGTCTTGGGGAGGTTGAGGACGACCGAACCGACCGCGCCCCAGTTGCCCGCGGCGTCGAGGGCGCGGACGAAGACCTGGTGCCGACCGGCGTCGAGCGAGGCGAGCACCGTGGTGTCGATGGTGCCCGTGGCGCCGACGACCGTGGAGGTACCCCACGTGCCGGTCAGTGGCACGCCGAAGCCCGGTCCAGTGGTGGCCGCGTCGTCGATGACGTACTCCGCCTGGACGATGTTCGAGCCACCCTGGGCGACGTCGCTCAGGTCAGCGGACACCGTGACGGGGGTGAGTCCGTTGGACGGGTTCGGGCTGGCGACCACACGGGTCGTGACCGGCCCGACGACGTCGGTCGCCGGTGGGGGCGCAGCCGTGTCGAGGAAGGTGAGCATGCCGCCCGTGGCCGTCTGGGTGGGGTCGGCCGCGGTCTGGTTGGCGTTGGCGAGCACGTCGCCGGTCTCGGCCAGGGCCACCTTGGCCTCGGGGCCGGTGGGCATGGTCGTGATGGTGTCGAGGGTCTCCCCCGGTGGCACCGCGGCGACCGTGAGCCGCTGCGGGTATGGCGCCCGGTGCCCTTCGGAGCCGACGACCACCTGGTCGCCGCCGAGCAGTCCCATGGCGTGGGTCCGCGATCCGGCGTTGACCATGCGCAGGAGCACCTTGTGGCCCTGGTCGGTGGGGACGGCGTCGGTCTCCGGGAAGGCCTTGCCGTTGATCAGCCGGTACTGCGGGTGGAACGAGCGCAGGTCGTAGCCGAGCGGGTTGGCGTTGAGTCCCGGGTCGATCTCCGACAGCACCAGGACGGCTTCGTCGTCGTAGGCCGTGGCCGGGGTGCCGTAGGCCGTCCCGTCCCCGGGCAGCACCACCAGGGCACCGGCGAGGCCCATGGCCACCTGGCGCGAACCGTTGGCCGTGTGGCCGGCCTCGTAGATGAAGGTGCCGGGACGCGTCGCCTGGAACGTGTAGCTGGCGGTGCCGCCGGTGGCGACGCCGTCCTCCTGGGCGGACGCGGACAACCCGGAGGTGAACGAGCTGCTGGGGATGCCGGGGAACGCCAGGGACATCGCGGTGCTGATCCCGTTGTGGAGGGTGACCGTCACCGTGTCGCCGGTGCGGACGACCAGCCGTGGACCGGGGGCCGTGGCCGAGCCCGCGTCACCGGTCAGCGAGAAGCCCCAGATCGGGATGGAACGGCCCAGGATGCTCGTCGTGCCGGGCAGCGACCACAGGTCGCACGCGACGGCGGTGCCGGTGGTCGTGCAGCCGCTGGGGCTCAGGGTGCCCGCCGCTGCGGCCCGCCCCGTGGCGGGCAGCAGCTGGGTGGTGGTCGACCCGACGACGGCGGCCCTGTCGGCGGCGTCGAGGGTCGGCGCGACCGGCGCGGTGCGACGGGTCGGTGCCGTCGGCGAGACGCCGCTGCGCTGGACCGTCGAGCCGGCCGGCTTCGGCGCCGGGTTGTGCGCGGGGGCGTGGGCCACCGCGGCTCCTGCCGTCCCGAACACGGCCAGGGCGACCACGACGGGGCCGACCAACCAGCGCCCGCCGCGTGCGGACCACGGGACGTTCGTGCTTCGACCGTAGGTGCTCATCGCCGACCTCAGTTCGTCGTGCAGCCGGCGACGGGGTCGATGCGGAAGACCGTCATCATCCCGCCGAAGGCGGCGCCGTAGTTGGTGGCCTGCTGGAGCGCGTGGCTGTGGGCCACGTGGTAGTACTCGCCGCAGACGTTGTTGTCGGTGATGTTCGCCGGGAGCGGGTTCTTCACACCGAGGTAGGGGCTCTCGCTGAACCAGGTGTCCGTCCCGACCAGCAGCTGGTCGGTGATGGCCGGCAGGTTCGTCGGGACCGGGTTGGTCAGCTCGTTCCAGTGCTCGACGTCCCGCCAGTCCATGAGCACGTCGATGCTCTGTCCGGGCTGCACGTCGATGTCGTACTTGAGGTACGACAGGTCTTGCCCACCGTCGCCCTGCACCGGCTGGCCGTCCTGGTTGACGACCCGTTCGTCACTGCCGTGCGGGTGGAACGGGTAGTCGACCGTTCCCGCGTTGAGGTAGCGGATCGTCGCGGGCAGCGGGTTGGTGGTCGCGTCGTAGGCGCGGATGTGCACGAACGCGCCATACGGCTGGTTGGGCAGCCACGAGGCGTTGTTGGGTGCCAACGTGTCCGGCATGCTCCGGCCGTTGATGAGGAAGTAGCGCGCCTTGAACGTCGTCCAGTCGATCGGGCCGCCGCGCTCCACGGCGAGGTGCGCCTCGGGGTCTAGCTCGGACAGGAGGAACAGGTACTCGTGCGTGGGGCTGAAGGCCGAGTCGGCGCGGGAGTTGACCCGGTCCGGGTGGCCGTCGGGCCGGACCACGAGCGCGCCGTACATCCCCATCTGGACCTGCTTGGAGACGTCCGTGCCGCTCTTGTAGAGGTAGGTGCCGGGCGACCCGGCCGTGAACGTGTAGGTGACCGTGCCGGTCCTGGCGGGGGCCGCCTGGACGAGGGAGGTCAGCGACCCGCCGCCGTCGAACTGCGGTTGGGCGGGGGCCCCGTTGGCCACCACCCCCTTCTGGCCCGGGAACACGATCGACGTGGCCTCGGGGAGGGTGTTGTGCAGGACGACGGTGACCTTCTGGCCGCTGGTCACGCACAGCGTCGGCCCGGGGAACTGGAAGTGCCCTCGGACCTCGTTCGCGTAGGACCACATGTAGATGCTGTTGCCGTCGGGGGTGGCGATGTAGTCGTCGTCGGCCTTGAGCGTGAACGTGTTCGTGGGCGAGGTGTCGCAGAGCAGGCCGTTGTCTGCGGCGGCCTGCGCAGGGGCGGGACCGCCGAGCAGGGCGGTCACGACCGCGGCCGCCAGGGCAGTGGCGCCGACGGCCCAGCGGGCGGACCGCCGTGGCCTCGGGATGCGGGTGGGTGTCATCACGGTTCCCCTCGTCACGCGTTCGGGCTGGTCTGGGCGGGGTAGGTGCCGGGGGCGCCGACGCGGATCCGCGTCATGATGCCGCCGTAGCCGCCACCGCCGCCGTTGTTGAGGTAGCTGTAGCGCCGGTCGTACAGCAGGTACTCGCCGGGCCCGGGCGCCTGGAAGATCACGTCCCGGCTCTCACCCGGACCGATGTCGACCGACGTGGTCGACAGGTAGTTGGCGGTGCCGTCCCTGCCGCGCAGGAGGCTCCCGTCCTTGGCGACGACCGTCATGTCGATGTTGTCGGCGGTCATGGTGTGGCTCTGGTACCCGAGGTTCGACATTCGGAGCAGGACGCGCTCCCCTGCGTTGCAGGTGACCAATGACGAGTTCGGTTGGTACTGCAGGCGACCCGCTGCCGTGCTGGTCGGGTCACCGTTCGGCGCCAGGGTGTCGGGGTAGGCGCGGCCGTTCATCAGCCAGAACGACGGGTCGTAGTCGGTCCAGTCGCTGACCTGGATGTGGGCGTCGCGGTAGTGCGCGGCCGACCACAGCTCGGTGAGCAGGAATCCGAACTCGCGGTCGTACTTCGTCGACCCGTCGCCGTCGTTGTAGGCGTACTTCGTGCCCAACGGGTCGTTGCCGATCGGGGTCGAGTTCTGCTTGGGCTTGACCCACAGCATCCCGGTCATGCCCATCTGCACGTGCTCCACGTCCTCGAAGTGGCAGTGGTACATGTACGTGCCCGCGTCGTGCGGACGGTAGAAGTAGTCGAGGTCGCGCCCGATCGGGACCGCCAACGACAGCTCGGGCACGCCGTCGAACAACGGGATCGCGTTGACGAACCCGTGCCAGTGCAGGGTGTGCCCGTCGAAGAGGTCGGGGCGCAGGACCAGACCGAGGTTGGACAACGTGATGGTGATGTCCTCCTCCTCGTTGAACACCAGGGTCGGGGCACTGATCTGCGCCTTGCCGCGCTGGGCTGCCACCTGGGTGGGGGTCATCCCGGTCACGTCCCTGAACCCGAACGTGTAGGTGTTGAACCCGGGTGGGGCCAACGGGTCCGGGAAGAACGGGAGGTCGGCCGGGGCGCTGGCCGGCATGGCCGCCCAGCCGTCGGTGCCGACGAGGTGGAGCTTGCGGGTGACCCGCGCCGGCGAGGCCGCCGGTGCTGCTGCCGGCAGGCCTGCTCCCCGGGCGGGGCTGGGGGCGATGACGCGCGCCCCCACGACGAGACTCGCTCCGACGCCGGCTGCGCCGAGCAGGAAGGACCGGCGGCTCGCGCCCGGTGCCGTTGTGTCGCTCACGGTGGTCTCCTCTGGTCCGTGTCCTGCGGTGGTGAGTGGTGGTGCGGGTGAGTGGTGCTTCGGGTGGTGGCCGGTGCGGGCCCCAAGTGAGGGGGTGAGGCCCGCACCGGTGTCTCAGGGGGCGAACTGCGCCGAACCGGCGTCGTACCTTCTGCCGGGGTTGGTCGGCCGGTTGCGACCGTCGATGTCCGTGCCCGGAGCCACGACGGTGGTGCCGGGCAGCGGCCCGGCGGTGCTGGCGACCCCGGCACCGATCGCCACCGAGCCGGTCGCCAGGTGGTAGTCACCCAGCAGCGTCAGCGGGAGCTTCGTCGTGACGATGGCCGCCTGCCGGAAGGCGGGGTAGGCCCGTGCGGCGAGCACGTCCACCGTGAGGTCGTACGGCGACCGCAGCTTCGGGTCGGTGCTCACCCTGGTGCTGGCCCCACCGTCGGTGCCCGTGGTGGTCTGCAGGACCGAGTTGACCGGGTGGAGCTGCGCTCCCGGCAGGTCCATGACGCCCATGTCCCAGTTGTTGGTGTCGTTCGTCGTGCCGTCGGGGAGCGTGCCCCCGATCCCTCGGACCCAGCCGCCCACGTAGCTCCCGGCCCGGTTGTCCCAGAACAGGTCGTCGAGGAGGGTCGGCTTGGCGAACCCGGCTGCAGCCACTCCCGGTGCGCTGGGGAACTGGTTCGTGTTCCGCAGCCGCTTGAGGAGCGGGTCGCTGAAGCTCGCCGTCGACAGACCGGCCGCGGCCGGGGTCCCGTCGCTCGTGATGGCCGTCGCGGTAGTCAGGTTCTTCACCACCGTGTTGTCGACCACCTCGACGAAGGCCGCGTCGTCGAGGGCGATGCCCCCACCCTCGTGGGCCGAGACGTTGTTGGCGATGGTGTTGTTGGTGATGGAGATGGTCTCCGGGGAGGACTGCGAGATGTGCGACCCCGAGGTCTGCAGCAGCCTGATCCCGCCGCCGTCGTCGTTGGCGAGGTTGGCCCGGATCTGGTTCGAGTCGATCTTCACCGGCCCCGTGCCCTCGGACAGCGTGTTCGGGTCCGCAGGGAGCTCGCCGGCGATCATCACGCCGCCGCCCTCGTCGTAGGAGCTGTTGAACCAGATGGTGTTGTGGTCCACCGATCCGCCCGGGCCGTAGCCCGCGCTGGTCGCCGCGGGGTGCGCCTGGTAGCCGTAGGCCGAGACCCCACCGCCGTACTCCGACGAGTGGTTGCCGCAGATGGCGTTGTGGTCGACCGAGTAGCCGTCGCTGCCCTCGAAGAGGCCGATGCCGCCGGCGAGATTGGTGCCGCCGTTGTCCCGGATCTGGTTGTGCGAGATGACCGGTCCGTAGTTCCGGCTGTTGCCCGCGTAGGGCGTCCCGATCCGGATGCCGCCGCCGTACGAACCGCCGTTGCCGACGATGACGTTGTTCGTCACCCTCAGGCCCATCACGGCGTTGTGGGCGTAGATGCCACCGCCCTGGGCGATGAGCGCCCCGGTGGCGCCGTACGGGGTGCTGACCCCGCCCGTGATGACGTTGACGTTCGTGGGCTGGTCCACCTGGATGCCCCCGGTGACCTGGAACCCGTCGATCATGAGCGGGTAGGCGGTGGGCACCGCGTTGCTGCTCGGCGAGAGCACCGTGAACACCGCGCCGTCAGGAACCGCTCGGGCACCTGCGTACGACAGGCTGTTGAGCAGGGCGATCCAGGCTGTACCGCTGTCCTGGTCGGCGCTGAAGCTCGAGCCGTCGACGATGGTGCCGGGCACCCAGCTGCCGTTGGCGGCGAAGCCACCGGGACCGAAGCCCTGGACCTGGACCCGGTTGTGCACGATGAGGTTCTCGGAGTACTCGCCGCGGGGGTTGACCGCGGTCGCGGCCCCGGGTCGGACGACGACGAGCCAGTAGGGCGTCGCGTTCGTCGGGCGGGCGGCCTCGAGCGCGGCCTGGATCGTGCGGTAGGTGTTGGCACCGCTGGGTGCGACCTCTGCGATGCGGGGGTTGTTCTGCGTCGTCCCCGCGGCGCCGACGGCGTCGAGGACGTGCAGGGTCAGGCTGTTGGTCGCGTGCTGGCCGTTGGACGCGGTGATGTCGAGCTGCTGCGCGCCCGCGGCGGCGTTGGCCCCGACGCGGATCGTGATCACCTCGTCGGACCACGAGATGACGTTCGCGTTGGCGGACCCGAGGCGCACCGAGCCTGCACCCTGGCTGGCACCGAACCCGCGTCCACGGATGGTGACCAGCCGCTGGGCGTTGCTGTCGGTGAGCCGGACGTACACCTTGTCGACCGCGAACAGCTGGGGGGTCACGGGGTCCACGTCGCACACGGTGTTGTTGGCCACCGTCGTGTCGGGGGTCAGCACCGTCGCCGCCACCTGGGTCGGCGCCGTGTCGGTGACCGTGTAGAGGCCGGGCCAGCCCTGGAAGGTGGCGGAGATCGTCCTGAACCGCGGGTTGTAGTCCGTGTTGAGCGCGCCGGGCACACCCGGGTCGTTGCCGGTGAACCGGTACATGTTCGGGCACGGACCGGCCGGGACGGGGCAGTTGTAGGTGCCCGTCGAGGGCATGAGCGCCTCGTACATGCCGTTGAAGTCGGTGTGGGCCGTGTAGGCCAGCCGTCCCGCGTAGTCGTAGAGGCCGACGGGCACGTACGGAAGCCCCTGCGCCTCACCGTAGTTCGCGCTGCGCTTGTCGAGGGACAGCCCCAGGTCGTTGATCGTCAGGCCCCAGAAGTGGGTCGGGATCGGCACGTCGGTGAAGAGGCTGAACGTCGGTGCCGTGGTCTGTCCGGCCCGGACCGTGACGAGCTTGTCCTGGCAGGAGGGCCGGTCCTGTCCCTGGAACGGGCTGCCGCCCCCGGCGAGGAAGTCCTCGTCGGTCACGTTCACCTTGTGCAGGGGTCCGGCGCAGCCGGACACGATGCCGCCGGTCTGGGACGGGTCCTGGCTGGGAGGGGTGACCTCGGGTGCCGGCGGGTCGCCGGGGTCCGCGGCGATGGCCGGGGTGGCCGGGGGGTAGTTCTCCTGCGGCAGGTAGGTGTCGCCGGTGAAGACGTTGATGTCCTCCTCGGACGTGACCTTGTACATCGGCTTGCCGCCGACCGGGTTGTCGGGGATGTCGACGCCGACGATGTAGTCGCTGGCCGTCAGGGGCTGCGGGTGGTACCCGGCGTCCTTGAGGTTCGCGTACAGCGGAAGGTCGTGGTCGGGCGCCGGGTTGCGGTCGTCACCCACCGGGAAGAGGTTGAGGTTGGACTCGGAGAAGCCGTAGTTGCCGTTGACGGTCTGGGCCCCGTCGCCCTCGGTCGAGTCGCTCGGACCGGCCGTGAAACCCATCATCGGGGCCTCGACGCACATCCGGTTCGCGGCGGCACCCGACTCCGGCAGGGCCTGCTGGTCGGTCAGCTCGGCGCCGTTGTACTTGCGCGCCGTGCAGCCGCGCGGCGGGGCGTACTCCTCCGTGGTGGTCGAGTCCGCGAGCTCCGGCCCGCGGGCGAGGGCCCCGCGCTGCGGGTCGGGGTTGTCCACCAGGGTGCCGTCGGGACCGGTCACCTTGAGGGGGACGATCTCCTTGCCCTGGCGGCAGGTGTTCGCCTTGTCCTCGTCGGTGGTCGCCGTGCAGGGCTTGCTCGCGTAGAGGTGCACGTCGATGCCGGGGATGCCGGGCTGGTAGCCCTCGGTGGCGGCATCCGCGGGGTCGAGCTCGTTGCGGGTGACGTCGTAGGTGACCGTGCCGGCGATGCCGCCGTTCTCCGCGCCGGGGACCGGCTCCACACCCCAGTCGACGCGGCCACCGAGGCCGATGACGGGCAGGACGCTGAGGTCGACCAGGCCACCGAGCTGGGTGGTCGGCTCGGTCTCGTTCTCGGCCTGCCAGGTCACGCCGGTGGTGCGGTAGCGCGTGTTGAACGCCTCGAGGACCAGCCACTTGCTCAGGGGGTAGCCCTCGCGGATGTCGTAGCTGCCCTCGGTGTTGGTCGAGACCGTGTTGGTGTACTGGTCCATCAGGGAGTTGTCGCGCTCGCGCAGGGTGAGGCCGAAGCCCGGGACGCCACGCTCCCCCGGGTCACGGACCCCGTCGCCGTTGCTGTCGATGAAGACCGAGCCGTAGATGTGGGTGAACCAGCCCACGAGCATCTTCTGCCCGACGTCGACGACGTTGCCGCCCACGACCGTGACGTTGAAGCTCCACAGGATGTAGTCCTGGTCGTCGTCCCAGAGGGTCAGCTGGTAGGCGCCGTCGGGCACGTTCTTGATGTCGAAGGAACCGTTCGTCGCGCCACGGCCGACGTAGACCGCGGCGTCGCCCGCGCCGAGGTCGGACAGGGCCACCCACGGGCTCTTGATCGGGCCGCCCACCTTCGCCCCGGCGAACCCGGTCTCGGGGATGACCTGCCCTCCCTGGCCGCCGACGTAGGGCAGACCGGCGACGACGCTGCCCTTGACCTCGCCCTTGGGTGCCCTGGTCCCGGAGGGGAGCGCCTTGGTCCGGACGAAGCCGAACTGCACCGCCGGCACGGGCTCGGCGCCCTTGACGATCTCGGTGTCCAGACCGGTGGAGCCCTCTTGGATCCAGATGTCGTGGTCGTGCGCGCCCTCGAGCGTGGTCGTCTGCACCCACTGGTACGTCTGTCCGGCGACCGGCGCCGGCGGGGTGACCAGCGCGGCATACCGGTTGGGTCCGAGGTTGGGGATGGTGATGACGCCGGAGGCGTCGCTCACGCACTTGCCCGTGCTGCGGGTGGTGTCGACGATCGGGCGGTCGTCCGCGTCGAAGAGGATCGGGCTGGCGGCGTTCGCGGTGCGGTGCTTGTAGACCGTGCAGAGGGCGTTGCCGTAGTAGTCGACCGAGACGGGACCGAACACGTCGGTGAGGTTGGCGGTGAAGCCGGCCCGGCCCTGCTCGGCGCCCACCTCGTAGGTGCCGTCGACGGGGGCGTTGTCCTCGAAGACCTGGATCTTGATGGTGCTGAGGGGCAGCGGGGTCGGGTTCATGGCCACCGAGACCTGCTGGGTCCCTCCCGGCGTGACGGTGAAGTGCGCGCCGTCGATCTTGAAGTCCTTGGCGGTCACCGAGATGAGGTACTTGCCCGGCGGCAGCCCCTCGAGGGCCTTGGTGCGGCTGAGGTCGGTCTCGTCGCCCTGGGCCACGATCGGCGCGAACCCGCTCGTCCTGCGCGTGCTCGGCCAGGGGCAGGTGTCGGCGTAGTTCGGGTTGGTCGACCCGCCGGTCGCCCTGCTGGGCAGGCACTGGTCGGTGAGCGGGGCGGTGGCGGTGCCGGGATTGCCCGTCGCGTCCTCGTTGACGATCCACTTGTATGCCGTGACGGCATCACCCTCGTGGACGAAGCCGGCCTGCGGCCGGACGGTCCGCGCGCTCGCCACCGCGAGCGTGATGCTTCCGGGCGTCGCCGCGGCAGGAACTGCAGCCGGCGCCGCGTGCGCGACGACGGGCAGTGCGGCTGCCGGGATGCCGGCCACCATCGCCAGCAGGGCGACCACGACGGTGCGGGTGCGTGTGCGCATGAGGACCTCCAACGAGCGAGCCGGTCGAGCTGGTCGCCCCACCGGTGGGGAACACCGCCCCCGAGGGACAGACTCCGCCGCCGCTGACCGTTTGCACCCGCCGACCGGCGAACCCTCACGACTTCGTCACGACCGAAAGAGATTGCGGTCACTGGAGATTCAGCAGCGCGTCACATCCGCCTCAGGATGTCGTCATCGGGGACTCAAGCACCCGACACGTCGCCGTCATCGACCTGTCATGAAGTCGTCAGGAACCCGTCAGAGAGCGGCATCTGCTCCCTCAGGAGACGTTCAGATCTCATCCACACGCATGATTTCCAATGCCCCGACGTGCGTCATCCTCAGGCAGGAGTGCATTGCACGGCAGCGCACGACGAGGAAGCAGGGGACCTGGGTGAGCACGATCCTGGTGGTGGACGACGAGGAGAGGATCCGCGTCCTGCTGTCGCGCGCCCTGTCCGACGTCGGTCACCGGGTCGTGGGCGTGCCCGACGGTGACTCGGCGCTGACGCAGCTGCGGGCCCAGGACTTCGACCTCATGCTGCTCGACCTCGTCCTGCCGCGCACGAACGGGCTGGGGGTCCTCGACCGGCTCCCCGACCTCCCCTCGCCGCCGCCGGTGATCGTCCTCACCGGGATGCACGACGTGTCGGCGCGGGTGCAGGCGCTCAACAAGGGTGCGGTCGACGTGGTCGGGAAGCCGTTCGTCCTCATCGAGCTGCTCGCACGGATCAACCGGCACCTGGGTGCCTCCGACGTCCGGACCGGCAGCGACCACCGGTTCCTGGGCACCCCGGGCCTGCGCCTGGACACCAACCGGCGCATCGTCGAGCGCGACGACCGCCGGGTCGTCCTCAGCGAGCGGGAGTCCGCGCTGCTCGCCCACCTCATGCGGCGGGCCGGCGACGTCTGCACCCGCGAGGAGCTCCTCAACGACGTGTGGGGGCTCGACTTCGATCCCGGCAGCAACCTCGTCGAGGTCTGCATCGGCCGGCTTCGTTCCAAGCTGTCCCCCCATCCCCCGATAGAGACGGTGCGTGGTGTCGGATACTGCATCCCCAACGTTTGAGCCTGCCCACCCGCGCCTGCTGATGGGCACCTGGCTGGCGACCGCGGTCGCCAGCATCTGCGCGATGCCGCTCTACCTCGGCTTCGAGACGCTCCCGTTCCACATCGCACTCGTCGTGTTCGTGACCCTGTACGGGCTGGGGCTCGGCGAGCAGCGCCTGACGCTGCCGACGCTGGGACTGTTCTGGCTGATCAGCACCGTGCAGTTCATCCTCAGCGCGATGCGCAGCGAGATCAACTGGATCGAGACCACCGAGCTGCCGTTGCTGGCGATCCTCATGTGGATGGTCATGCACAACATCCAGCGCAGGCAGCGGGCCCTGGTGCAGGTGTGGGAGATGGCCGAGAAGGAGCGCGCCCTCAGCGCGAGCCGCGAGCGCCTGACGCGGATCACCTCGCACGAGCTGCGGACCCCCTTGACCATCGCCCGGGGCTACCTCGGCCTGCTCACCGCCAGCGAGTACCGCTCCGACCGCCTGGCCGACCTCGTCGTCGTCGACGACGAGCTGCGTCGCCTGGAGCGGGTGTGCGACCGGCTGGTCCGGGCGATCTCGCTCGAGGGCGGGACCACCCGCGAGGTGGTGGACCTCGACGACGCGATGAGGGAGGTCCTCGTCCGGTGGTCGACCATCGCCGACCGCAACTGGCAGCTCGACAGCGACGTCGGCCAGCTGGTGCTCGCCCCCGAACGGCTGCGCGCCGTGCTGGACACCATGGTCGAGAACGCGTTGCGCTACACCGGGCCCGAGGCCACGATCCGCCTCTTCGCCCGCCGCTCCGCCGGGCGGGTGCAGTTCGGGGTGGCCGACTCGGGCCCGGGCCTGAGCCCGGCGCAGATCGAGACCATCAACGGCTGGCGCGAACGACCCGCCACCGCCGTCGGGGCGGCCCTGCTCGACGACGAGTTCCGCGACGAGTACTCCCAGACCGGTCTGGGCCTGGCCATGGTGCACGCCCTGGCCCGCGTCCGCAGCGGGTGGCTCGTGGCCGGCACCTCCCGGGAGGGCGGTGCCGAGCTGAGCATCGACGTCCCCGACGCGCTGCGCCCGCACCACTCCCCCGCGAGCGCCGCCGCGCGAGCTGGGGCGGCCATGGCCTCGTGGCCGGCGCTGCCCCCTGTCCGGGGCGTGGAGCCCCTCCCGGCAGGTCGTGCGGGTGCGAGTCCGTATGGCGTGCAGTAGGAAGGACCCACACCCGACCCAGGCGAGAGGGACACCATGACCGAGCCGAGCACCCACGTCCCCGGAGAGGTCGCCGACGCCCAGGTGGACGAGACCGCCACTGATGGGACGACGACCGACGCAGCCGAGGCCGGTTCCCCCGCCTCGACGTCCGCCACCGAGGAGAAGGTCGAGCTCGACCTCGACGAGGACAAGCTCGAGGCCTGGGACGCGATCAAGAGCGACTACCAGGTCGACCCCGACGCCGAGGACGTGCCGGCCGGCACCGACGAGGACGGCATGCCTGAGGGAAACGCCCCGGGCTGAGGACCCTTGGCGGATCAGCCGGCGGCGGCCGGGGTGGCAGGGGTGGCGCCTTCGGGCGGCACCGCTGTGGCGCCCTCGGGCGGCACCGCTGACTCACGGAGGTCGATGTCCGGCTCGAGGTAGATCACCAGGGTCATGTCGGGCTCGGTGGCCCGGACGGCTGCCTCGGCGCGGTTGATGGCGTCCGCGATGGCCGCCGCGTCCGACCCGGGAGAGACCGCCAGCTTCGCGGCGACGAGCAGCTCCTCGGGCCCGAGGTGCAGGGTCTTGGCGTGGATGACCCGCTCGATGCCGTCGGTGGACGCGAGCGCGTCCTCGATGCGTCGGCGGGCCCGGGGGCTCGCTGACTCCCCGATGAGCAGCGACTTCATCTCGATCGCCAGCACGATGGCCACGGTCACCAGCAGCAGGCCGATGGCACCGGTGCCGAAGGCGTCCCAGACGCCACTGCCCGTGATGAGCGTGAGCGAGACACCGATGAGGGCGAAGACCAGACCGATGAGGGCCGCGAAGTCCTCGAGCAGCACCACCGGGAGCTCGGGAGCCTTGGCCGACCGGATGAACTCCCTCCACGACCGGCTGCCGCGCGACCGGTTGCTCTCCCGGACAGCGGTGCGGAACGAGAAGCCCTCCATGACGATCGAGGCCAGGAGCACCGCGATGGGCAGCCACTGCCAGCTGGTGATCGCCCCCCCGTGCAGCCGGCTCTCGTGGTACTTGTGGTACGCCTCGTACAGCGCGAACAACCCGCCGAGGCTGAAGAGCACGATGCTGACGATGAAGCCGTAGACGTAGCGCTCGCGCCCGAACCCGAACGGGTGCTCGGGGGTCGCATCTCGCTTGGACTTCTTCCCGCCGAGCAGCAGCAGGCCCTGGTTGCCGGAGTCGGCGAGGGAGTGCACGGACTCGGCGAGCATCGAGCTCGAACCCGAGAGCAGGAACGCGACGAACTTCGTGACGGCGATCCCCACGTTGGCGGCCAGGGCCGCAAGGATCGCTGTGGTTCCACCCTCGGCTGACATGGCCGTCAGCGTATCCGTGGGCCCGCGGTCCCGCTCGCCGCGTCCTGCCGCTCGGGCAGACCCACGACCGAGGCGTGATCCGTTCGCTCGCCGTGTCCGACTTGTCACGGTTGGTGCCGTTCGGCCGCAGTACCTCAGCCGTTCGGTCAGAACCACCGTCCGCCTCTCCCCCTGCACGGCCCCTGCTGGCACTGTGTCAAGCACGCCTCATACGCGGGCGCGGAAGTCAGCCACGGCGATGGGACCGGCGATGCACACGGGGACACCTCGAGGCACACGAGTGCTCGTCGTCGTCCCCGCGTACAACGAGGCCGCGGCCATCGCCGGTGTCGTGGCCGATGTCCGCCGGAACGCCCCCTTCGCCGACCTTCTCGTCGTCGACGACGGGTCCAGGGACGAGACTGCGGCGACGGCACGGGCTGCGGGCGCGATGGTCGCGAAGCTCCCCTTCAACCTGGGCGTCGGCGGGGCGATGAGGACCGGCTTCCGGTATGCCGCCCGCAACGGTTACGACGCGGTCGTCCAGGTGGATGGCGACGGCCAGCACGACGCCGCCTACATCCCGGTCCTGCTGGACGGGCTGGCGACGTCCGACGTCGTCATCGGCGCTCGCTTCGCCGGCAGTGGCGACTACGTCGTCCGGGGTCCTCGCCAGTGGGCCATGCAGGTGCTCGCGCAGGTCATGACGTGGATCCTCGGCGTGCGCCTCAACGACTCGACCTCCGGGTTCCGCGCTGCGGGGCCGGCCGCCATCCGCGTGTACGCCCAGCACTACCCGGCGGAGTACCTCGGCGACACGCTCGAGACCCTCGTCATCGCGCACAAGGCGGGGCTCACGGTCTCGCAGGTGCCCGTGGCCATGCTCCCCCGCCTCGGCGGCCACCCGAGCCGCGGCATCCTCGGGTCGACGATCGACCTCGCGCGCGCCTGCGTCGTCGTGGTCCTCGGCCTCGTCCGCGACTGGTCCCTCGCCCCGGACGGCGCTCAGTGACCCACGACGCCTACTGGCTGGGAGTCGCCGGCGGCCTCCTCATCGTCCTCGTCATCGTCGAGATGGTGCGCCGCCGGTACCTGCGCGGCAGGTACGCCCTCGTGTGGGTCGTCCTCGGCACCGGCGCTGCAGCCCTGGCGCTCTTCCCGAACCTCCTCGGTCGCGCCGCCACGGCGCTGGGCGTCACCGTCCCGTTCAACTTGCTGCTGTTCCTCGGCATGCTGGTGATGCTCGTGATGATCATGCAGCTGAGCTCCGAGGCGGGGCGGCTGCAGGAGCGCACCCGCGTCCTCGCCGAGGAGGTGGCCCTGCTCAAGACGGCTGTCGACCAGCTGTCCCGGCGCGACGCCTCGGCCGCTGCGTCTGACTCGCCGAGGGCGGAGTCGGTCCGCGCGACGTGAGCACCCTCAGCGTCGTCGTCGTCGGTTACGGCGACGAACCGGACCTGCCCGCCTGCCTGGCCGCCATCCGCAGGGAGCTGGCCGAAGGCGATGACGTGGTCCTCGTGGACAACGGCGTCACCGCCCTCCCCGACCTCACCGGCGTCCGGCTCGTGACCGCCCCGGGCAACGGCGGCTTCGCGGACGGGTGTCACCTCGGCGCGGACGCCACCGCCGGTGACGTGCTGGTCTTCGTCAACTCGGACGCCGTCATCGGTCCCGGAGCGCTCGACGCGATGAGGTCCGCGGTCCATGACCCGGGGGTGGGCCTCGCGACCGGCCTGGTCGTGATGGCCGACGACCCCGCCGTCGTCAACGCCGCCGGGAACCCGGTGCACTTCCTGGGTATCAGCTGGGCCGGCGGCTTTGGCGAGCCCTCGTCGCGCCACCAGGCGCCCCGCGACGTGGCCTCGATCAGCGGCGCGTTCTTCGCGGTCCGCCGCACGGTCTGGGAGCAGCTCGGCGGGCTCGACCGGTCCTACTTCCTCTACCACGAGGACGCGGACCTCAGCCTGCGGTGCTGGCTCTCCGGCCTCCGCGTGGTCTACGTCCCCGAGGCCGTGGCAGCGCACTCGTACGCCTTCACCAAGAATCCCGACAAGATGTACCTGCTGGAGCGGAACCGTCTCGTCACCGTTCTGACGACCTATCCCGCACCGCTGCTGCGGCGGGTGCTCCCAGCGCTCCTGGTCACCGAGCCACTCCTGCTCGTCATGGCGGCCCGGCAAGGCTGGGCTCGCCAGAAGCTGCAGTCCTGGCTCTGGGTCGCGCGGAACGTGAAGCCCCTTGCGGCCAAACGTGCCCGCGTCCAGGCAACGGCCCGGGTCGACTGGCGGAGCGTTGCCGCCCGGCTGGAACCTGTCGTGGTGCAGCGCAGCACCGAGAACCCGGGCGGCATGACGACCCTCAACGTCGGGCTCTCCGCATACTGGCGTGCGTTGACCCCCACTGATCACGATGCATCGACAGCGGGTGAGGTCGATCATCCACTTTGGAGGCGGCGGAAGGCCTCACCCAGCTAGGGAATCTCTTGGGCCGACGGCGTACGCGCCGTTGCCATGATGCACCACCCGTCGAGGAATCCACGCAGCAACGGCCTCAAAGGCAAAAACAACAGACTGAGAAGGGTCACGCTGTTGAATCCGGTAATGAAGACCGGCGGGAGGGTGCCAGCCGATCGAATTTCCACGTCATGGTAGCCGATACGGGTCAGCATCAGATCTAGCTCCCAAGCCGAGATGGGGCTGATGTGTCCGTAGCTCACATCTTCGTCGGCAAACTGGTGGAAGCGACCGCGGAACAGGAAGGTGGCTCTGGACAACCACGACGTCACATTGGGTGTGGTAACAAGCATTAATCCGCCCGGCTTCAGCAGCCGGTACAACTGCCGCGCATACGACCACTGATTCTCGACGTGCTCAATCACCTCAATCCCGAGAACGACGTCAAAGGCGCCTTCATTTCGATTTATGAAGCCGTCGACTGCAGCAGGGTCATCGAAGTCGAGCACTTCGAAAGGCACTCCCGGTGCCTTGAAGCCTTCGACGTCGACATCCACGGCCCGCACGTCGAATCCCCGATCCCGAAGCCGCTTAGCCAAAGCCCCTTCCCCAGCTCCCATGTCGAGGATGCGAGCGCCGGGCGTTGCGTTCGCAGAGACAACAGAAGCGATTTGGGCGTGTAGGCCCAAATCTGCGCGCTCCAACAGTCCCCCGTAGGAGCGTGGTCGCTTCTTACCAAGGTGAACCCTCGGCAGCCGATACTCACCGTGGTTATTCAGCACAGCCCTCGCCTTTCGGTCTCAACATCGAGCGCACGCTATCTCACTGAAGCGGGGATCGTGGAGCCGCGAAGGATCTCAGAACGGATGAGACCTCGACTCGTGAACCACCCGATCAACTGTCCGCGGATAACTACACCAATGCAGCAAGGGATTCAGTTGCTCAAGCCCCAATGTCATTCAGCAGCCGCGTCAAGCGCGCTTGATCTACCGAACGCGAGCAGTGGTCTTGCATCCAAGAGGTTCCACGATCAGCCTGAGCCTGCAGTTCCTGCGGATGCCTGAGCGCGGCCTCGAGCTTGTCGCGAACACGCCACGAAGGGGTCACCACCCAGGCGTCGTTGGCGCCGGCCGGCAAGGAGGTTTCAATGGTCCCGTCGGCGGACGAGAGCAGGACGCAGTTGGCGGCCATCGCCTCGAGGCCGATGATGCCGGGGATGAACTGGTAGAAGTGCCCCAGCACGATGTGCGCCTTCTCCAACGCGGCGAGCACTTCCGCGTTCGGCCGATTGCTCAGCTCGACATACTCGAAGTCGAAGCCATCCTCGAGGAGCCCCTTCACGGCAGCACGAACCAACTGGGTGCCCTTGATGACCGGCGAGGTGGGAGCGTGCACGACAACCGGGCGCGACACATCACGCCACTTGTCGGGTCGTCGTGCGATTCGTTCATCCGGGAAGAAGTAGGGGCTGGGTTCTGTAGGGAGCGCGAAGTACGACATCTGGTCGACCGTGGCGTTGAAGATGAGTTGCGCGTTTCGCTCGGCCGCAGCCACGAGGTTGCGACGGTGTCGGTCGGCAGCCGCGCTCGCGATCCCTGGTGACACCAAGGGTTCGTAGGTCGTGAGCACGTCACGTCCCAGCCTCCTGCCGAACTCGTTCATCAACGGTTGGGACCGGACCTCCGAGCCCGTGAAGTAGCAGACCACCAGTCGTCCCCGATCACGCAGGAAGGCCAGCTCCCGGTCACGACCGTCGACGAGGGACACGAGAAACCCCTCGGCGCCTACGTAGATGAAGGTGCGACGCTGCGCGGCCAGTCGACCCATCACCCACGGCGCCACCACGAGTCTGCGGACTCGGCGGTAGAGGGACCATGTCCCCCGGATGTCGAACTCGACGTCATACCGGTGGTTGTAGAGCGGGTTGGATGCGAGGTTGACCGTCGAGACATCGTCCAGGGAGGCACTCATCGCCGAGAGGAGACCGGCGATCTCCTCCATTCCCACGACGTACCCACGGGGACGACGGCCCCGAGCCGCTAGTCGGTGCAGGGAGTAACTGACTCGCACGACGACCATCTGCGCGTCGAGGACCCGCGCCAGAAGCGCACGGAACCACCGATGGTCGAGCACGTGGTCGTCCCTCCTCGTCCGGATCAAAGGTCTGCGTGCGGGCACCTGGCGGCCAGCGCGCCATGTGCGCGCCACCTTAGTTGGACCGGCCGGTTCAGCCGTGTTGATCCGCCGGTGAAGTGGACGGCTGCGTCTGGGGAACCACGATCTCGTGGAGGAATCCTGAAAGGACCGCCGCCTGGTCGCGGCGAGTCAGACCGGCAATCGCCATGTCCCCAGTAGAAGGAACAGAACCGGTCGCCCGCTTCTGCTCGATCCACGTGCCCAGCACGGCAGCCAGCTCGGTCGGGCTGTTGGCCACAGCCCCGACATCGCGCTCACGGATGAGGTCGGCCGCCACACCACCGGGGTAGCCCATCATGAGGATCGGTCGACCCGACCCGAGGTACTCGAACAACTTGCCGGTGTAGCTGCCGGCCTCGCGCGGGTCATTCCACATGAGGAGCAACTGGACGTCCGAGGTGCGCTGCAGCTCCACGCACTCCGCCCGAGGAACAGCAGGGCCCACACGGACGACGTCCTGAACTCCCATAGCCCGCGCCTGGTCGGCCAGCGGGAGCACGGTGATGCCGCGGAACGTGACCTCGAGCGTCTCCGGCCCGACGCCAAGGCTGCTGATCGCCTCGAACAGTGCAGTGGGGTCGCGCTTGCCCTGGTAGATCTCCCCCGTATACACGACTCGCAGCGGCAGCCCGGGCGTGGGGTCAGCCCGCGCGCCGGCGAACTCGTCGGCCTCGTAGCCGTTCATCACCACCTCGCACCGGACTCCGAAGTCGCGGCGCAGGTCCTCGGCGAGCGGCTCGGAGACCGTGACGGTGAACGCGACGCTCCGAAGGATCCACCGCTCCACGACCCGGTCCATGCGCCGGCGGATCGGGCCACAGAGGTAGTAGTTGCTGTTGGTCCACAGGTCACGGTAGTCGGCCACCCACGGGACCCCCCACTGCTTGGCGAGCCGGCGACCCGCGAGGTAGGTGGAGAACGGCGGGCCGCTGACGACGATGACGTCGGGGCGCCAGTCGTCGAGGTCCGACACGTGGCGCAGGATCTTCGGCACCGTGAACACACCGCGGTCGGGCAGCGCCACCCAGTGGTAGAAGACCCACAGGAGGACTCGGTAGAGGACTCCGCCCAGACCTCGACGCACCGGACGCTCGTAGTGGGTCCTCACCGCCCCGTCGGGGACGTCCTTGCCGTCCTCGGTGTAGACGGTGATGCCCGCGGGGCTTGCAGTCCGGACCGACCAGCCCAGCGCGGTGAGGTGCGTGGCGAACCGGTCCACCCGCAGGGCGCCGATGAAGGGGCCGGACGGGTCGAAGTCCGAGATGAACAAGACCTTCGCACGGGCCATGGGCGCCTCCTCGGTTACGCGCGGCGGGTGATGAGGGAGGTCGTGCACCCCCGCCGCTGCCCGAAATCATCGACGCCGTAGCGAGCGCCGTCCCCCTCACGCTCGACGGCTGCGCATATCCTAGGCGGCGCCAGCGGAAGTGAGGTCTGACGTGCTGCGCGCCATGCTTCGCGACACCATCACCTACAGCCTGCCCGCGATGCTCTCGCAAGGACTGGGCCTGGTCCTGCTGCCGATCTACGCGCGAGTGCTAACGCGGGACGAGTTCGGTGCGCTGGACCTGATGCTGGCGATCTCCCCCATCGTGACGATCGTAATGTCGCTGGAGATCCAGCAGGGACTGGCACGCCTACGGGCTGACGCGAGCGCCGAAGAGCGCCGCCGGATGACGGGCACGGCGTGGGTCACGAGCGCCGCCGGGTTCCTGGTCTTCGTCGCCGTCGGACTGGGAGCCGCCGATCCGTTGGGGACCTTGCTCTTCGGGCGTGAGGGGCTCGCCGACACCGTCCGGCTCGGCGTCCTCAGCGTGACCGCGACCGCCGTCTACAACGTGGTGCTCAACCAGTTCCGTTGGGAGCTGCGCAGCCGAACCTACGCCGTCATCAGCTCGCTCTACGCGATCGTCGCGGTCGGCCTGACGGTCCTCCTGACCGTAGTCGACCGCCTGGGGCTGGCCGGCGTCCTGCTCTCCCAGACCATCGCGGGTGTCGCAGCGACGATTGTCGGCCTGGTGCTGCTGCGGGGAAGCTGGCGGCTGGTCGTGGACCGCGCCCACCTGCGCCGCATGCTGGCCTTCTCCCTGCCCCTGATCCCGGCAAGCCTGAGCGTCTTCGTCACCCTGTACTTCAACCGGGTGGCGCTGCGCATCTTCGGCGATCTCGGCGACGTTGCCAGCTATGGGATGGCGGCACGTCTGGCCGGCTTCGTCGGACTGCTGATCGTCGGCATGCAGAGTGCCGTCACCCCGCTGATCTACAACCACTACCGTGACAAGGAGACGCCTGGCCAGCTCGCGCACATGTTCAGTGGCGTCATCGGCCTGTGCATCGCGGTCTCGGTGGGGCTCAACGCCTTCGCCGCGGACCTCACGACGGTCTTCGCCGGTCGTGCGTACCTCTCGTCCGCCCCACTGGTGGCTCTCATCGCGCCGGCACTGCTGATGGGCCAGCTCTACGTCTTCGCGCCCGGGATGGGCATCGCCCTCAAGACACGTGCCCAGCTCGGCGTGGCGGTCGCTGCCGCGGCGGTGGACGTCCTAGCCAACATCGCCCTCGTGCCGACGCTCGGCGCCCTGGGGGCGGCGCTCGCCACGGTCGCCTCGTCCTGTGCCTTCCTCGGCCTCTGGTTCCAAGTGAGCCAGAAGCATTACCCCATCCCGCTCGAGTACCGCATTCTGGCACGAGGAGTCGGCCTGTTGGCGTCGGGGTCCGTGGTGGCCGTCCTGGTGCGCAATGCGTCGCAGCCGTTGGAGCCGGTTGGGTTGGTTGTCAAGGTGGCTCTCGTCCTCGGGTGCCTCGCCCTGCTGCATCGGGCCCGGCTCTTCGAGGGCGTCCTCTCCGTGCTGCGGGTACGACCTACCGCCTCAACCGAGAGCCCATGAGCTCGTACCACCGGCTGAAGTTGAGCAACCGCCACACGAGGTCGTGGCCCATCGACGAGGACCGGCCCTCGAGCCAGTCCTGCAGCTGGGGTCGCAGCTCGTCCACGTCGACGTACTCGTAGGCGCGAGCGCCCTCGAGCCACGCATCGACATCAAGGTCGAGCGTCCTCAGCCAGTTCCGTTCCGGAGTCTCGAAGCCGATCTTGTCCCGGCGGTCCAGCACGGCGTCAGGGACGATCCCCCGCATCGCGGCCCGGAGCAGGCGCTTGGTCTGGCCACCGGGCGAGAGGAGGTAGTCCTCGGGCAGGGTCAGCAAGAACTCCGCGAGGTCGACGTGCAGGAAGGGGACCCTGCTCTCGATGGAGAACGCCATGGAGTTCCGGTCCGCGTGCCGCAGCAGCGCCTCGAGCCCCCTGTCGGTGAGGCCATCGCGCAGCACGGTGGCGAGGTGTCTGCCGCGCGGAGGGTCACCCAGCAGGACGCCGGCGCTCCGCACGTCGAGCCCATCGGGGCGCCGCATCACACTGTTGCGCGTGGACGCGAGCCGGACACGGTCACGTGAACGACGCGGGACGACCTGAGCCGCGGTGGCCATAGCCAGTCCGCGGGGTGTGCGGCCGGGCTCGGCCATCCAGCCCTTGGCGAAGCGCGCGACGTCGCCCAACCGTCCTTGCGAGAGCAGGCTGTGGACGCGATATCCCGGGTACCCCGAGTAACCGGCCAGCAGCTCGTCAGCCCCCTGGCCGTCCAGCGTCACGGTCACCCCGGCGTCGTGGGCGGCACGGAACACGCGGTACTGCGCATAGATGCTCGAGCTGGCGAACGGCTCACCCTGGGCTCGGACCACGTCGTCGAGGTCGCGCAGCATCTCCTCCGGGGTCGCCACCACCTTGTGCGGGACCGCGCCGACGTGGGCGTTCACGATGTCGACCCAGCGCTCCTCGTCGACCGACGAGTCGCGCGCGACATAGGAGAACGTGTGCAGGTCGGTGCCGGGCTCGAGGTGGCGGATCGCGCCGACGATCACGGACGAGTCGATCCCCCCTGAAAGGGCGGTACCCAGCGGCACGTCGCTGCGCAGGTGGAGGCGGACGGAGTCCAGGACGAGCTCGCGGAGCCGCTCCGCCGCCTGCTCGAACGACAGGTCGCGACGTTCCTCCACGGACGGCCACCACCACCGCTCCTGCTCGGAGGCCCGACCCGCTTCGACGTCGATCACCATCATCGACCCGGGCCGCAGCTTCGAGACGCCGTCGACGAAGGTCTCCGAGGACTCGTCGTAAAACCCGAGGTGCAGGTAGCGGTACACCTGCCGGTCGTTCACCCGGAAGGGGCGTCCGACCAGGTCGATGAGAGCAGGAAGCTCCGAGGCGAAGGCGAAGATCCCGTCGACCTTGGTGTAGTGAAAAGGTTTGATGCCGAAGGGATCTCGGACGCAGGTGAGGGTCTGCTCCAGCGTGTCCAGCACGGCGAAGGCGAACATGCCTCGCAGCTTGGGCAGGCACGCCCGACCCCAGTGCTGCCAAGCCACGAGCAGGACCTCGGTGTCGGACTGCGACACGAACGAACGCCCTTGAGCTTCCAGCTCCGCGCGCAGCTCCCGGTAGTTGTAGATCTCGCCGTTGAACACCAGCACGTAGCGGCCGTCCTGCGTGGCCATGGGTTGGTGTCCGCCGGAGGTGAGGTCGATGATCGCCAAGCGGGTCTGCCCCAGGACCACCTCGCAGCCTCCGACGTCACGCCGCTCAAGACCGAGGTCGTCGGGACCGCGGTGTTTGAGCGAGCCCAGGGCCACTTCGACAGCACCGACCCCACTCGTCTGACCAGGTCGACGGCACACCCCGGCGATGCCACACATGTCGTCCTCCCCGTCGTCGATCGCCCTCCGGCCACACTCTTGCAGACACCTACGGCTCGGAGACGCAGGGTCAGCCAGGTCTTCCTTGAGCGCCGTCGAGGTTCCTGTGGCGCCACCGCGCCGCAGCCGACGTCAGGGCGACGCCCTCCAGGACTGTGACCTCGCGACGGGCCACGGCCCGAAGGACCGCGCGGACCAGGACCCCCGCCGGAGCCCCTGTCGCCACTGCTCGGGCCACAGGGGCCAGCTCGGGCGGCAGCCGACGCTCACGGACTGCACGCGCCATCTCGACCCGCCACACCCAACGGTCGCCGACGTACTCGTCCACGAGTCGCAGGGGGCCACCGGAGACCCGAAGTCCGTCCATCGCGTCGCGCCAGGAGTGACGACGCGGCTCGCCGATCACATTCTCACGGTGCTGCACGTAGTCCTGCACCACGCGGTCGATCTGGACGATCCGGCCGCCAGCGGCCGCACAGACGGCGAGCCAGTGGTCATGGATGGCTGCGTCGTTCCCCGGTGGGAACGGCAGTGCCGCGGCCACGACAGCTGGCCGGAAGACCGCCAGGCTCCCTGTGACGTGGTTGACGAGCAGTGTCGATGCAAATCCCCCCACCCGTCGTTCGGTGGTCCCCGTCACATGCCCGTCCTCCACGAGACGGGCCCGCCCCACCACAGCAGTGACCCCAGGTGCCCCCAGAGCCGAGAGGAGGGCCGTCAGCTTGGTTGCGTGCCAGTCGTCGTCCTGGTCTGCAAGCGCCACCCAACCCACCTCGTTGGTGGGCACGAGAGCCAGAAGCCTCTCGAAGTGACGGTAGACACCGACGTTCTCGTCGAAGTGGTGGACGTGGAAGCGACGGTCCTCGCCTACCAACGCCACCACAAAGGCATGGGTTGCGGGGTCGTGTCCGTCGATGCCGACGTGGCAGGTCCAGTCCGTGCACTCCTGGCCTTGCAGCGATCGCATCTGCCGCTCGAGCAGAGCGTGGTCGGGGCGGTGGACCGCCATCACCACGGCGCCGGGCGTCGAAGGCTGGGTCATGGCACTCCGGGGTCACAGGACACGGACGTCCCGAACCCTACCGGTGGCGGGGTCCGGCGCCGGAGCGACGCGGGCGGCCACGGGTAGTCTCCTTGCGTGGCCGCACCCATGCTCCTGTCCGCATCCCTCCCGACCGTGAGTCCCTGATGGCCGGCGGACTCTTCGCCCTCCTCGACGACGTCGGTGCCGCCGCTGGTCGTGCCAGCGCCAAGGCGGCGGGCGTGATCGTCGACGACACGGCGGTCACTCCTCGCTACGTCGAGGGCATCGACCCGAAGCGGGAGCTGCCCGTCATCAGGACGATCGCGATCGGCTCCCTGCGGAACAAGCTCCTCTTCATCCTCCCCGCGGCCTTGCTGCTCAGCCAGTTCCTTCCCTGGGCTCTCACCCCGCTCCTCATGGTCGGTGGCACCTACCTCTGCTTCGAGGGCGTCGAGAAGATCTGGGAACGGCTCGCCCACCACGACGAGGCGGGAGTCCACTCCGGTCATGAGCGGGTCGCGGACGAGAAGCAGATCACCAGCAGCGCGATCCGCACCGACTTCATCCTCTCCGGCGAGATCATGGTGATCTCGCTCAACGAGGTGAAGTCCGAGCCGTTCGTCAGTCGCGCGGTCATCCTCGTCGTGGTCGCCCTGGCCATCACCGTGCTCGTGTACGGCGTCGTGGCGCTGATCGTGAAGGTGGACGACGTCGGGCTGCACCTGTCCCGGTCGGGGTCCAGCGCCGGTCGGAGCTTCGGGAACGGTCTCGTCCGCGCCATGCCACCGTTGCTGTCGACCCTGTCGGTGGTCGGTGTCGCCGCCATGATCTGGGTCGGTGGCCACATCCTCCTGGTCGGCCTCGACGAGCTCGGTCTCCACGCGCCATACGGGTGGGTGCACCATGCGGAGGAAGCGGTGCACGACGCCACCGGCGCCCTCGGGGGCGTCCTGGGCTGGCTCACCAACACGGTGGGGTCGGCGATCCTGGGCCTGGTCGTCGGAGCGGTCGTCGTCGCGGTCGTCCAGGCCGTCCACCGGAGTCGGGGCGGGTCGGCCGCCGGGCACTGAGCGCGACCGGGAGGCGACCCGCCAACCCCGACCCGCCAACCCGGACCCGCCGACCCGGACCCGATGGTCCCTTCGGACAGATGTGGGGCCGTGGATCCCTCCTGCCACGCCTGTACCGCGATAATCCTGCGGTGACCTCGGACAGCACCCGACTGCGCGCCTTGCTCGTGAGGTGCCTGGTTGCCGTCCCCGTCTGGCTCGTCGCCGCCCTCACCGTGAACCTCTCCGTCGAGCTGGTGCGCCGCCTGGGGCTGGGCTGGGACTCCCACGCCTACTGGCTGGCCTGGCACGGACCGATGTACGACGCGGCACCGAACACCGTCGACGCCTACCTGTACAGCCCCGCCTTCGCCCAGGCCTTCTGGCCCCTGGCCCAGCTGCCGTGGCCGGTGGCCTGTGCCATCACGGTCGCGGCTCCCGCTGGCGCCCTGGCCTGGCTCCTGCGTCCGCTCGGGGCCTTCTGGGCCATCCCTCTCTGGCTGATCGGCCTGGCGGAGACGTTGTCGGGCAACATCTTCTGGCTCCTGGCCCTCTGCGCCCTCTGGGGCCTGAAGCACCCGTGGTTGTGGGCGGTCCCGGCCCTGACGAAGGTGACCCCGGCACTGGGCCCCGTGTGGTTCGCGGTTCGTCGTGAGTGGCGCCAGCTGGGCGTCAGCGTCGGCGCCACGGCGCTCGTGGTGGCGGTGTCGTACGCCATCTCCCCCGAGCTCTGGTCGCAGTGGCTGACCTTCCTGACCGACAACGCCGGCGGAGCAGGCCACGGCCTGGGGTCGGCGTTCTCCCTGCCCCTCGTCGTCCGCCTCCCCCTGGCCCTCGCGCTCGTCGTCGCAGGAGCGCTGACCGGGCGCCGGTGGCTGCTGCCCGTCGCGATGGTCGTGGCCACACCGGTGACGAGCATCGCCTGCTGGGTCGTCCTGGCCGCCATCCCACGCATCCAGCGGGACCGGCACCAGCGAGACCAGCCCGCTCCCCTGGCCGCGCGCGTGCGGGATCGCGTGCAGGGCGCGGCGAACCGACCGTGAGCGGCGCCGGCCCGCAGACGGCAATTCATGACACCGAGCTCGACGTCCAGCGATCCTCCGGCATGGTGCGGTGGGCTCCCCTGGTGGCGTTCGGCGTCCTCCTGCTGGGCCTGGCCCGCCATGCCGGTTCGGGCATCTCCGACCCCGACACCCTGTGGCACGTCCTCGCCGGCGACCACCTGTGGGACTCCCACCAGTTCGCGGGCCCGGACCCGCTCTCGCGCTTCACGGTCGAACCCTGGGTGCTCAACCAGTGGCTCCCCGAGCTCGGTATGGCGCTGGCGAACCACCTCGGCGGCCTCGCCGCCGTCAGCTGGGTCACCCACGTGGCCCGCGTCGGGGTCTGCCTCGTCATCTTCGTCGCGTGCCGCTCCGTCGCCGGGCCGCTGGCCGCCGCCTTCGTGGCCAGCGCCGCAGTGCTCGGCACGGCCGACAGCCTCAGCCCCAGGCCGCAGCTCGTCGGCTTCCTCCTGCTCGGTGTCGTCGTGCTCGCCTGGCTGCGCACCGCAGGGGACGGACGGACCCGCTGGTGGCTGGTGGCGGTCATGTGGCTGTGGGCGTGCTGCCACGGCACCTGGGTTGCCGGGGTCACCGTCGGTGCGGCGGTGGTCGTCGGACTGGCCATGGACCGCAGGGTGTCGCGCCGACACCTGATCCGCTTGGGGTCCGTCGTCGCCGCCGGAGCTCTCGTCACCGCGGTCACTCCGCTCGGTCCGAGGTTGTACGAGAGCTTTGCGACGGTGCGGGCGGTCAGCCCGTACATCCTCGAGTGGCGGCTGCCCACGCTCACCAGCCCGTCGGTCGTGGTCACCCTCGGGCTGGCCCTCGCCGTGCCCCTCCTGTGGTGCGTCGCCCGCCGGCGCCCCGACCGGGTCCAGCTGCTGCTGTGGCTGGTCGGGGTCGGCTGGGGTGCCAGCTCGATGCGCACCGTGGCCATCGGCGCGATCATCCTCGCCCCGCTCGCCGCGCAGGCCCTCGACACCGCCCTACGCCGTCCACGCACCGCGACGACGCGGTCGGAGGCCGCGGTGGTGGCCGGCGCCGCCGTGCTCAGCATCGCGCTCGCCGCGATCCTCGCCGTCGGCGGTCCGTCCGACCCCCAGAAGGTTCCGGCCGCACTCGACACGACGCTCTCGTCGCTGCCGGCCGGCACCGTCGTGTGGAACAGCGACCTGCTCGGGGGTTGGCTGATGTGGAGCCACCCCGACCTCGCCCACACCTCCGACACCCGAGCCGAGCTCTACGGACCGGTCAAGGCGCGCGACTACCTCACCGTGATCGACGCGCGCCCGGGGTGGGAGGACCCGTTCGACTCCGTCCACCCGGCAGCAGCCCTCGTGGAGGAGCGCTCCGGGCTCGCGACGGCTCTGCAGTCACGTGGCTGGAGCGTCTCCGGTCGCGACGCCGGCTATGTCCTGCTGCTGCGCGGCTAGGGGTACCGAGCAGCACGACCGCGCACCATCGTCCGTTCGGTCAGGGCCGAGCAGGGTGAACGTCTGCATGTGGTCCGCGGCTGTTCCACCCCGTCGACCCGGACCCTAGATTCGCAGTACTGCCAATCTGGAGGACCCATGTACCGAGGACTCACCGTCGCCGTGGTCGTACCGGCGCACAACGAGCACCTCCTCATCGGCCAGACGGTCCGCACCATGCCGGAGCTCGTCGACCACATCATCGTCGTCGACGACGCGAGCAGCGACGACACCGCCGAGGCCGCCAAAGCCGTCGGCGACTCCCGCTGCCAGGTCATCCGGCTCCTCGAGAACCAGGGCGTCGGCGGCGCCGTCCTCACCGGGCACGAGACGGCCCTCGCCCTCGACGCCGACGTCTCGGTGGTGATGGCCGGCGACGCGCAGATGGACCCCGACTACCTCCCCGCACTGCTGGACCCGATCGCCTCCGGGCAGGCGCAGTTCACCAAGGGCAACCGGTTCTACGGCCGCGGCTCCTTCGACGGCATGCCGCGTCACCGTGTCGTCGGGAACCTCGCCCTGTCGTTCCTCACCAAGGCCGCTTCCGGCTACTGGAACCTCTTCGACCCCCTCAACGGCTACACCGCCATCAGCCGCGAGGCGTTGCAGCGCCTCGACATGCGGCACGTGTCGCGCCGCTACGAGTTCGAGAACGACCTCCTGATCCACCTCAACATCCTGCGCGTGCCCGCGGTCGACGTCGCGATCCCCGCGAAGTACGGCACCGAGGTCTCGGGCATCAACCTGCGCAAGCAGGCGCCTCGGGCCCTCTCCCACCTCGCGAGGGGCTTCTGGACCCGGATCTGGTGGAAGTACGTCCTGCAGTCCTTCTCGGCGGTGGCCCTCATGCTCTTCGGCGGGCTGGCCCTGACCGGGTTCGGGCTTGCCGTGAGCGCCTGGACGGTCGCGCACACGCTAGGCCCGGCGACGGCGAGCGCCGGCACCGTCGTCCTGGCGATCGCTCCCCTGCTCAGCGGGTTCCACATGCTGATCCACGCCATGGTCCTCGACATCCAGGACAACCAGAACGCGCGCTGACGCTCAGGACCGGCGGTCGACCCGCCGCCCGGTCGTGGGGTCCACGGGGCCGACCAGCCGTGCGGGCGATCCGACGACCATCGAGCAGTCGGGGACGTCCTCGGTGACCACGGACCCGGCCCCGACGATGCAGTGACTCCCGATGGTCACTCCCATGAGCACGACGCTGTTGGCGCCGATGAAGGTGTGGTCCCCGATCACGACCGGGGCCCGGTCGACGGGCGTGGCGCCGGCACTGGCACAACGGGCTGCCGACGAGTGGGTGTAGATGTGGGCCCCTGCTGCGATGTCACACCCGGCACCGATGGTGAGCCCGCCGGACCCGTCGATCAGGCAGAACGGCCCGATCCAGGTACCGGCCCCGATGACAGGATCCCCGACGAACCACGCCAGCTCGTTGTAGCCGTTGTCTCGCTGGACGGCCCGTGGGGACACACCCGGCATGCGTGGTCAGCCGCCGACCGTGGCGTGCTTGTGCCAGTCCAGCACGCTGCCGATGCCCGCCTCGAAGTCCACCGTGGGGAACCACCCGAGGGTCTGCTCGATGAGGTCGGTGGACGCCTCACGCTGGGTCACGAGGACCTCCCGGGGGCGGTAGATCGGTGCAGCGTCGGTGCCGAGCGCCCGCAGCAGGGTCAGTGCCAGGTCGGCGATGGACGTCTGCACACCCGTGCCGACGTTGAGGGCCTGTCCGGTGGCCGAACTATCCAGGGCCATGCCCACGGCGCGGGCCACGTCGACGACGTGCACGAAGTCCATCGACTGGTCGCCCTTGCCGTCGATCACCGGTGGTTCGCCGTTGGCGATCCGGGTGAGGAACGCGTTGACCACGGACGTGTAGTAGGCGTCTGTCGGCTGGCCCGGCCCGTAGACGTTGAAGAAGCGCAGCGCCAGCCACGACATGTTGCTGCGCCGCCCGTAGAAGTCGAGCATCTGCTCACCGGCAAGCTTGGCGATGCAGTACGGCGTGATGGGGGCGAGCTTGTCGTCCTCGCGCATCGGCATCGTCGTGGGGTTCCCGTACACGGACGCGCTGGACGCGTAGACCATTCGACGGACCCCTGCCCGGGACGCGGCGTCGAAGACGTTCTGGGTCCCCATGAGGTTGACGTCGAGGCTCTCGGTCGGGTCGGCGATGCTCTTGTTCATGCAGACGGCGGCGAGGTGGACGACGGCTTCGACGCCCAGGGTGGCCGACTCGACCATGTGGGCGTAGCGGACGTCGCCCTCGACGACGTCGACACCGGGAAGGGCCGCGACCTCTGCTGCGGTCGCCGTGTCGCAGCGGTAGCGGTTGTCGAGGACACGTACCTGCCACCCCCGTTCGAGGACGTCGCGGACGACGTGCGAGCCGATGTAGCCCAGTCCCCCCGTGACCAGCACCGTGCTGTTGCGCGACTTCATCGGTGTTCCTTCGCTGTCTCGTGCGATCTCTCGACCTGCTTCACGACGTACAGGGGTCGCCGTCGCACCTCGTCCGCGACCCTCCAGACGTACTCCCCCATGACCCCTATGACGACGAGCTGGAGGCCTCCGAGGAGCAGGACGACGACGAGGATGGTCGGCCAGCCCGACGGCGTGCTAACACCCAGGAGGCTGCGGACGACGAGCACCGCGGCATACGCGAGGCCCACGAGGGCCGACACGACGCCGGCATAGCTGGCAGCCCTCAGCGGCATCGAGGAGAAGGCGAGCAGGGAGTCGGCCGCCAGCTTGACCATCTTCCGCACGGTCCAGGAGGACCGCCCCTGGGTGCGGGGCAGCTGGTCGTAGGCGACCCGGGTCTGGGTGTAGCCGAGCCAGGCCACCAAGGCCATGATGTTGCGGTTGTGCTCACCGAGCAGGTTGAGCTCGTCGATCACGGACCGGTCGAGCAGCATCCCCGACGGCCCCTCGGCGGGGTAGTTCGCGAGGTCGGCGTACCGGGTGAAGGCCCATGAGAAGAGCTTGGAGGGGAGCTCCGCGTGCCAGCGGCGCGACCTGGTGCGACGCACCCCCCAGACGACGTCGGAGCCGTTGCCCCAGTGGGCCAGGAAGTCGGCGACCAGCTGGAGGGGTTCCTGCGCATCGGCTCCGAGGACGACGGCGCAGTTGCCGGAGCACTGCCGCAGTCCCGCCGTGATGGCGGCGTGCGACCCGAACGTCCGGGAGAGCTGGACGACGGTGACCCGGAGCTCCTCCCGGACCGAGGACAGAAGACGTCCCGCCGTGCCGTCCGAGGAGCCGTCGTCGACGAGGACGAGCTCGAACTCGTGCTCGGGGTGGGCGACGGCGAAGGACCGCATGCGCTCGACGAGCCCGGACATGTTTCCGGACTCGTTCAGGGCGGGGACCACCACCGAGACCAGGCGGCGGCCGGACGGGAGGTCTCGCACGGGCGACATTGTGCTCCCTGAGCTCATTCTCTGGTGGCGAAAAAGACCATTACGTCCGGTTGGCCGACCAGTCGGACGTGGACCGGATCGGCTGTTAGGACGATCCCGCAGTCCCGCAGGGCCGAGCGATCCGTGGGCGACGGCGCGCGGTTGAAGACCGCAATGGGTGGCGGCGCGTTCCGGTCCCGGAGCAGGGCGCAGGACGACCTGATCCCCGCTGCGGTCCGGTCACGGTCGCTCGCTGAGTACCAGGCCTCCCCCGGGGTGCGGGCGCCCAGGAGGAGCACCAGCCCGGGCATCTCGTCGAAGGCCAAGACGACGGGCCGGACCGAGTCACCGCCCGCCACGCCCAGGAGTCGGTCGAAACCCGCGGCACGCTCGGGTGACACCTTCAGCTCCGCGAGGACGCCCGGTCCTCCGACGGGCCGGGTCGCCGACCGGAACGGGTCGGTGCGATAGGGGTGCTCGAGCAGTCCGTCCACTCCCACGGTAGCGGCGACGAGGACGGTCACCGCGGTCGCAGACATGACGGGGACGAACAGGACGCGTCGCCCGCGCACCGAGGTCGCCCCCAGGACCATCAGGGCGACCCAGCAGGCGATCTGGTTGACCGCCATGACGTACAGCTCGTTGCCGGTGCCGAGGGCCTGGACCGCCGGGAGCACGGCGAGGGCGGCGACCACGATCCAGACACCCCCTCCGGCCTGCGCGGCACCCCGGTCCCGACGCCGTGCGCCCAGCCCACCCGCTCCCAGGACGGCGAGCACCAGCACCGCCAACGACGTCAGGGCGGTCGCGTAGCCGAGGACGGACGCGGCACCGGCCGGGGGCATGCCGGCTCGGCCCGGCCACCGCAGCAGCAACCCGACGGGTCCGGCTGCGGCCAGGAGCAGCAGACCCGCCCGTCTCCTGCCGACCCGCACGACCAACAGGCCCAGGGTGACGATCAAAGACGGCACGAGCAGGATGACCACGACCTGGAGCAGCAGCTTCGCCGTGCTGCCGAGGTACATCCCGAGCAGCTGCAGCGGCGAGTTGGTGCCCCCTGCCACCAGGGCGTTGACCGTACGCATGGGCGGCAGCATCCGGCCGAAGGGCATGACGAGACGGTCCACGACGGCGGCCGCCAACCCGAGGGAGAGCAGCAGCACGGCGGCGCCGACGAGTGCGCCACGGGCTCGGGCACGGGCGCGCAGGGCCACAGCCGCCATCACGGCGAGGACGAAGATCACGGTCGGGAGCCCGGCGACCGACTTCGCCAGCAGGAGAGCCATGACGACCGGTCCCATCGTCGCCAGCGGCGGCAAGGGCACGCGCCCGTGAAGGGTGACGCCACGCGCCACCCTGAGCACGGCGGCCATGAGCAGCAGGGTGCCGAGCACGGACACGTCGTTGTAGCCGGGGCTGAGGGGCAACCAGCCGTACACCACGCCGCCCGACGCGACGATCGACAGGCCGGCGGCCCAGCACCAGCCTCGCGTCAGACCGGCGCCCTGCGGCACGTTGAGCAACCAGGTGACGAATGCCCACGCGAACGCGACGTGGGCCGCGAGCACCGTGACCAGACGGACCCGCCTGAGCCCCGGGACGCTCTGCCCGACTAGGTCGAAGACCGGCCCGTAGACGTACTGGGACCCCGTGAACGTCCGGAGGTTGGTGTCCCAGTCCCGGTACGAGAGGACGTAGTAGCCCTCGTCGGAGATGTCGAAACCCCTCGTGGACATCAACACCGCGGCGACCGACCACGTCGCAACGAGCAGCATCGCGACCGCGGCGACCACCCAGGGCGACACCCGCACCAGTCGGCTCCTCATTCCCCAACCCCCTCCATGGGGGGCGACGGTAGCCTCCGCACCGCCCGAATGGACCGCTTATGGCATCAGGAGTCGCCCGGTCGCAGCAAGGGGAACGACGGACCACCAGTCGACCGCTACCGTGCGGGAGCATGAGCGCCACTGCCATCCCGCTGAGCCGTCCTTCCACAGACGAGCGCGAGCTCGATGCCGTCCGTCGGGTGCTCGAGTCGGGATGGCTCGCCGGTCAGGGTCCGCAGGGCACCGAGCTCGAGGGGAAGTTCTCGGCCCTGAGCGGACGGGCGCATGCGATCGCCGTCAACAACTGCACCGCCGGGCTCCACCTCGTCCTCCAGGCCCTCGGGATCGGGCCCGGTGACGAGGTCGTCGTTCCCGACTACACCTTCCCCGCCACGGCCCACGCGGTCCTCTTCTGCGGGGCCGTCCCGGTCTTCGCCGACGTGCTCGCCGCCACCGGCACCCTCGACCCCGCATCGCTGGAGTCGGTGATGTCCGAGCGGACCCGCGCGATCGTCGCCGTCGACTCCCTCGGCATCCCGGCCGACTGGGACGAGATCGCCGATGTGGCCAACCGGTGGGGGGTGCCGCTCGTCGAGGACGCTGCGTGCGCGGCGGGCGGGGTCTACCGTGGTCGTCCCTGTGGCGGCTTCGGCGTCGCTGCCGTCTTCTCCCTCCACGCCCGCAAGGGCATCACGAGCGGCGAGGGCGGAGTGGTCGTCACCGACGACGCCGGCCTCGCCGAGACGATCCGCATGGCGTCCTGCTTCGGGATGCGCAGCGCCTTCTCCCGCCAGTCGACCACCGGGCTCGACCTGCCGGAGTTCGCCGACGTGGGCTACAACTACAAGCTCAGCGACATCCTGGCGGCCGTGGGCGTCGCCCAGTTCGGCAAGCTCGACGACTTCCTGACTGAGCGACGCGCGCTCGCGCAGCGGTACGCCGAGCTCCTCGACGACGTCGAAGGGCTCTCCGCGCCCGCGGTGCCAACCGACCGGAGCCCGACGTGGCAGACGTATGCGGTGACGGTCGACGAAGAGGTGAGCAGGGACCTCGTCGTGGCTGCCCTCCGCCGCCGGGGCATCGGGGCCAACATCGGCACCTACTCCCTGACCGTTCAGCCGGTCTACCCCCCGAGTCCCGGGACGTGTCCGGTCTCGGCCGGCCTGTTCGCCCGCCACCTGGCGATCCCGATGTTCAACGGGCTCACGCAGGCCGACCAGGCGCGCGTGGCCGACGGCCTCAGGGAGGCGGTGGCCGAGTCGGTGACCTCGTCAGCCCACCGGGTCGACTGACCCGGACGGCGAGCCGCCGGTAGCCTGCGACGGTGACCTCAGCGAGTGGCAACCTGACCTGGGAGCCGGCCGCGCGCCATACCGAGCTGTTGGCCCCCGCCGTCGTCGACGCGCTCGGGCACGCGCCCAGTGCGAAGGTCGCGCCGATCGACGCGACGCTGGCCGACACTGCCGCGTTCTGCGAGGCCTACGACGTGGGGCTGGAGCACTCCGCCAACTGCGTCGTCGTGGCCGGCAAGCGGGCCGGTGAGGTCCGGTATGCCGCGGTGATGGTCCTCGCGTCTGCGCGGGCCGACGTCAACGGAGCCGTTCGGCGCCACCTCGACGTGCGCAAGATCAGCTTCGCGCCGCACGACGACGCGGTGGCCCTGACGGGCATGGAGTTCGGGGGGATCACCCCGATCGGCCTGCCCTCGGACTGGCCGGTCCTCGTGGACTCAGCGGTGGTCGCGGCGGGCGAGGTGGTCATCGGGAGTGGGATCCGCGGCAGCAAGGTCCTGCTCGACGCCCGGGACCTGGCGTCCCTCCCCGGCGCGACGGTCCTCGACCTCGCGGTCCCGGCGCGCCAAGCCTGATCCCGGCCACCGGGCCAGGGCGGCCAGGTAGCCGATGCCGAGGATGGTCCAGGTCGCGTCGACCACGGGCTGGGCCGCGCCCACGTCGAGCTGCGCCTGCGCGACGAGCACCATCGGGGGCAGGTACATCACGGCGAAGGTGACGGCGAGTCCCAGCCACCAGCGCCGCACCAGCAGGACGACCATCACCGGAACCACCCACACCCAGTGGTGCGTCCAGGAGATCGGCGAGACGAGCAGGCCCCCGACGGCCAGTGCGGTGACGGCGGCGAGGTGGTCGTGGCAGCCGAGGGTCCGCCAGGTGGCGGCAGCGGCCAGGACGACCACCAGGGCCACGAGCACCAGCCAGAGGACGTCGGGCACACCGGGCGCGAAGCGGTCGAGCGCGGCACCGATGGCCTGGTTGCCGTAGCCGGCCGCCTCGTCACCGAACCGCCCGAGGTCGCTCGCCCCACCGGACCAGAAGGTCGCGGACGCCGAGGGCGCGACGACGAACCCGACGACGATGGTCGCGACCACCGTTGCCGCGACCCGGGCCAGGGCGGCCCACTCCCGCCGCAGGAGGAGGTAGCCGAGGAAGACGGCCGGGGTGAGCTTCACGGCGATGGCCAGGCCCAGCAGGACCCCTCGCCACCGTCGGGGGACGACGAGCAGGTCGACCGCGACCAGGGCCGCCAGCACCAGGTTGACCTGCCCGAGGATGAGGGTCCGTTGCACGGCTTCCGTGGTCAGGGCAGCCAGGAGGAGCAGACCCCCCACGAGCAGGGGCGACGACACCCGGGGCTGCGGACCGGGGCCGACCACGCCCACGCTCACGGCGACCACGACGAGGAGCGCGAGCAGCGACAGCACGGACACGACCACCCCGGCGCCGCCCGTCCCGAGGAGGGCCAGGGGGACGAACAGGATCGCCGCGAACGGGGGGTAGGTGAAGGGCAGCACCTGGTCGCGCACGGCGTACAGGTCCGCGCCGTCGAGCAGCGCGTGCCCTCCTCGCACGTAGACGGCGACGTCGGCCAACGTCCACGTCGACGGGTCGACCCAGCGGACCCGCAGGAGACCGAGCAGGAGTACTGCACCCGCCGCGAAGGCGGCCACGCGAACGGGTGAGGGGCGCACGGGCATGACCCTAGGCGCTCGGGTCGGGTCTCCGCGTTACTTCGTCCGCGGACGCCGACAGCGCATGACAGGTGCCGGGGACCGCACTACCCTCCAGCACGTGCCCACCCCGTCGACCGATCGCCAGGTGGTCGTCCGGGTGCTGGCCGAGGTGGAGCTGCTCGTGGACGGCGCCACCCAGAGCCTGTCGCAGCTCGAGCGCGGGCTCCTGGCCCGCGCGGCACTGAGTGCGAGCGTGTCGGCAGAGTCGTTGACCCCGTGGCTGTGGGGTGAGCGTCCACCGGCCTCCGCCCACAACCGGGTCCAGGCCCTGGTCTCCGGGCTGCGACGCAAGCTCGCCCCGCTGGGGGTCTCGCTCATCGACACCCACGGCTCGAGCTACCGGCTCGACCCGTCGGTGACGACGGACTTCGCCCTCTGGACGGCCTTGGTCGACGACGCCCGCGCGCACCGGCGAAACGACCCGGCGGCCAGCCTCCCGTCCTACCAGGCCGCGCTCGCGTCGTTCCGCCACGCACCGCTGGTCGGGCTCGCCTCCACGGACGCCGTCGAGGCCGAGCGCGAGCACTTCGAGCAGCTCCGCCTCACCGTCGTGGAGGAGCGCAACGCGGTGGCCCTGGCCCTCGGGGAGGTGCAGTCGCTACCCGTCGAGCTCGCGCCGCTCGTCGCAGCCCACCCGTACCGCGAGACCCTGGTCTCGCAGCTGATGCTCGCCCTGGCCGCCACCGGCCAGCAGGAGCAGGCGCTGCGCGTCTACCGGGACGTCTACACCCGTCTGGACGACGAGCTCGGGGTGCCGCCCTCGGCCCAGCTCCAGGAGGCCCACCGCCAGGTGCTGGCCGGTGAGGCCCCCAGCGCCGGCCCGGTCCTGGTGCGGGACGCCCAGCCAGAGGCTCGCCCAGACGCTCTCACAGCTCCCCCGGGGCCCGAGCCGGTGGCGGCTGGCAGCTCCCTCGGCGCACCTCCCGCTGCAATGCCGGTACCGCGCACCCTCCCCCGCAGGCCAGCCACCTTCCTGGGCCGCGAGCGCGAGCTCGGAGTCCTCATGCAGGCAGGTCGGGACGCCGAGCACGAGGCGGTGGTCGTGTCCGTCACCGGACTCACCGGTGTGGGCAAGAGCGCGCTGGCCGTCCTGGCGGGCCAGCGCCTGCGCGACGCGTTCCCCGGGGGGACGCTCTACCTCGACGCCGCCACTGATCGCGGCCAGTCGACCCCGGACACCGTGCTGGGGGCGTTCCTGCGGCTCATGGGCGTCAGCCCGGACGCCGTTCCGGACCACCCGGACGCGCGGGCCGGGCTGTTCCGCTCGCTCATCGACGACCGCCGCGTCCTCATCGTCCTCGACAACGTCCTCAACGACCCCGGGGCGAGCTCGGCCCACATCGGCGACCTGCTGCCCGCCTCGCCCGGGTCGATGGCGATCGTGACCTCCCGGCTGCCGCTCGCGGACCTCGGGGACTGCCGACGCATCAGCCTGCGTTCGCTCGACCAGCCCGACGCGACCGCCTTGCTCGAGTCGCTCGTGGGCCGCGACCGCGTGGTCGAGGACCCCGAGGCGACCACGTCCCTCGTCGAGCTGACCGGCTCCCTCCCCCTCGCGCTGCGCCTCGTGGGGGCCCGCCTGGCCCAGCGCCCGGACCTGGCGATCCGTTCGATGGTGGACCGGCTGCGCGAGGTCAACGGCGGCGTGGTCGACCTCGACCCCGCGGGTGCCCTGCAGTCGAGCCTGGAAGCGGTGTGGAGCCGCATCCCCAAGGACGCCCGCGACGCCGCAGCCCTGCTCGCCCACCTGCCCACGCACAACTTCAGCAGCTGGGTACCGGGTTCGCTGCTCGGTGACCCGGCTCGTGGTGAGCGGGCGATGGACGGACTGATCGAGGCGAGCTTCGTCGAGCCGGTCCTGCGCGACCGCAGGCAGGCGCAGTACCGCCTCCACGACCTGGTGCGCCGCGCCACCGGGACGCACCGGCCCGTGGGTGCCGGCGAGCGCAGCGCCGGACTGGCCCGGCTCGGCGAGACCCTGCTGGCCCTGGCCGCCGAGCAGCAGGGCCACATCCCGCTCCAGTTCCTGCCGCCGCCCCCGAGCCCGGAGGCCCCGTCGCCCCAGGTCACCGACGCCCAGGGCACCCCCAGCGCGGCGCAACGGACGAGGGCGACGACCTTCTTCGAGACCGAGTCCGAGATGATCCGTGCGCTCGCCCGGGCCGTGGCACCGACCAGGCCGGGGCTGGCGTGGCGGCTGCTCGCAGTGTCGGCCAACGCCCACCACTACTCGGTGGACCAGTCCGACTGGATGGCTGCGGCGAAGGAGGTCGCTGCCCACCTCGACGGCCCCGGGGACGACCTCCAGCTCGGGGCCGCGGTGCTCACCCTGTGCGAGGCCTGGCACCTCCAGGACAGCACCTCCCAGTCGCGAACGGCCTTGGCCCTGGCCGACCAGGCACGGCGTTCGCTGACCCTCCTGGGGGCGAGCCGGTATGCCGCCGCAGCGTCCCTCGTCGTGGCCTCCGCCGCGATCTCCATGGGCCTGCGAGCCCAGTCGGAGGAGGCGCTCGCCCGGGCGTCGGACCTGCTGGTCCGCAGTCCGGACGCCGTCCTCGCCGGCTGGGTCGGCATCATCCAGGGCACGATCCACAACGACTACGACGAGATGGTCGACGCCGAGCGCGAGTTCACCCGGGTGCGCGACGTGCTCGCCACCACGCCTTCCCTGCTCGCGTACGCCCTAGCCACCCTGGAGCTCTCGCGGGCCTGTTGGCGGCAGGGTCAGCTGGGTTCGGCGAACATCCTCATCAACGAGGCCCTCAAGCTCTGCGAGGACATCGGGGACGAGCACATGTACTCCTACGGGCTCGACGCCCGCGCCGAGGTGAGCATCGAGCTCGGCAACGGGGAGATGGCCCTCGACGAGGCCACGAGGTCGTTCCAACGTGCCGTTGCCGCCAAGGACGCGTTCCTGACGGCCCGCGTTCGACGCACCCGGGCAGGGGCGCTGGTGGTCCTCGGTCGCCTCGAGGAGGCCGAGGCGGAGCTGCGGGCCAGCGTGGAGGAGTGCACGGCCCTCAACCGGCCGCTCAGCGTGGCGGCCGCCCTCCACGAACTCTCGGTCGTGCTCGACCTGCGGGGCAACCCGGCCGCGGCCAGCGAGGCCCTGCGGCAGGAGCGGGCCGCTCGTGCGTCTGCCCACCTCGCCGCCCGGGAGAACTTCGAAGCGGCCTTCGGGCGCGGGCGGACGGTCGCACGCGGGAGCCGTCCGGTCTGACCGGACGGCTCCCGCTCCCCTTCGTGGTGTCCCCTCGAGCCGATGCCGCGGACCCTGCCCCGCGGCACCGCCTCACTCCCGCGGAGCAGCTCCGAGGAAGGTCTTGCCAGCCTTCACGTACCCGTTGGTCGAGCTCCACGAGTACGTGAACCGCCTCACCTCGTCACCGGCGACGTTGCCCTCGACCGTCGTGACCGACTTGGTGGAGTAGTTGGTCGAGACCACGACGCCGACGTGGCCGTGGACGGACCCGTCGTCGTCCTTCCAGACCAGAACGTCGCCGGGCGTGGGCGTCGTCTTGTTGCCCGGGAAGGAACGGAACCCCGACACGTTTCGCCAGTTCTGGCTGTACTCGTAGTTGTCGGGCAGGCGGGGGTAGGTGCTGGTCGACGGCATCATGTGCGCCGTCCACGTGTAGGCGGCGAAGTCGCCGCACCACGGGTTGCCGTCGTAGCCGTTGAAGACGACGTGGTTCTGGTTCGCGTCGTTCCACTGCGAGTTCTCGAGGACGTTGCGCGTCGCGGACTCGACGGTGCTGAGGTATGCCGTGCCGTTCAGGTGGAACTCCCACCGCTTCGAGAGAGCGGCGTCGGCCCGGTCGACCGTGGCCTGACGCAGGGCCGAGAGCCCGCCACCCTCGGGTGGGAGCGAGGCCGAGGCGGGGTTCGCTCCCGCCACGAGCAGTGGGCCGGCCACCAGGGCAGCCGCGGCGGCGACCGTGGCCACTCGCCTCTTCACGGGGTTCGACATGGGTGGCTCCTCATCGATCGATCGGTCCGTCGAACCGTCATCGGCTCGTCCGGGTTCCACCGTGCCGGGAGCCGCTGCGGACCCGCTGCGAACTCGCTGCGTCGCCGGGGGCACCGCGATCGCAGCGAGGTCGCAGCGCCCTGCCCGACGGTGGTGACAGCCGCTCCGGACGACGGGGCCGACACACGAGAGGGAGTGACGACGGTGGACAAGCCCAGCACGTCACGGGTGACCAGGGCCGCGGTGGCCGCCGCGGTCGCCGGTGCTGCCAGCCTGGCCATGGCGGCCCCGAGCTCGGCGCTCGTCCCGCCACCCGACGGAGGTGGCGGCCAGTGGGCCAACTACCCACTGCTGCAGGACATGTACGGAACGCGGCTCGGCGATGCGCCGACCGTGAAGGCAGGGATGAGCAGCCTGAGCGACCAGATGACCGTCGGCAACATCACCTCGAGTCGTCGGCGCGCAGCCTTCTTCGCCACCCTCCTCAACGAGAGCCGCTTCGAGTACAGCTCCGAGCAGGTGGGGGCCACGAGCACCTACCGGGGACGCGGCTTCATCCAGCTCACCGGCTACACCAACTACAACAACGCCGGCAACCACTTCGGCGTGGACTTCGTGAACTACCCGGGCAGGGTCAACGACCTCGCCTGGAGCGCCAAGGTCGCCCGCTGGTACTGGGGCGTCAACGGCATCAACGCCGCGGCTGACGACCTGGACATGGGGCGCGTCTCCCGACTCGTCGGCTACGCACCCAGCGACGCCGAGGACCTTCAGCGCTGCGCCGACTTCAAGAGGGCCATGAAGGTCCTCACCGGATCCGTCCCCACCGGCGTCACCTGCCTCCGGCACTGAAGCCACCTCATACCCCCCGCACCACCGCACGACCCGCACCCAACCACCCACCGGCCCCAGGCCGTCCCGAAAGGACCACCACCATGCGCATCACCAGCCACCTCGTCCGCGGCTTCGCCGCCCTCGTCCTCGTCGGCGGAACCACCTTCGCCGCCGTCGCCCCGTCGCAGGCGATGATCCCCGTCCCCGAGGGGACCGTGACCTGCGTCAACTCGTTCGGCAACCCGAACACCTGTGCTGAGGCCGTCACCTGGGCCAAGAACCACCGCACCGGCCCGGACAACCCCAACCCGGCCTACACCAACATGTGCGACCACATCGCGGGGCTGGAGTACGGCTGGGCGCACAGCGGCTCGACGACCGCCTACGTCCACTGGACGCAGATCCCCTCGACCCGGCGCTACCCCGGCGACCGCACCGTGCCCGCCGGCGGCCTGGCCTTCTTCAGCAACGGCGGCGCCGGTCACGTGATGATCTCCATCGGTGGCGGAACGTTCGTCTCGAACGACATCCACGGCAACGGGACCCTGACCAACACCACGATCGCCGAGATCGAGAACAAGTGGGGCGCCCACTACCTCGGCTGGGCCCAGCCCTGGTTCCAGGCCAACCACTGACCCACGCGCAGGACGAGGGGCCGGCACCCGCGAGGGGGTCGGCCCCCTCGGCGTGCCGGGCGGTCAGTGGCCGGTGCGGCGGCGCAGGTCGGTGACGTGGGGCGAGACGGCCGGGTCCAGGCCGAGGCCGAGGGCCAGGTAGGTCGCCGCGAAGTCGGTCGTCGCCAGCTGCCCGGCGAGCCGGGTGAGGGGGTGCCCCGGCTGGGCGGCAACCTCGCTGACACGGGCGCCGGCCTCACGGGCCGCCTCCGTGACCGCGTCGGCCAGGGCTGCCGACTCCGCAGCCTCCCGGGTCATGGGGTCGGGGTCGGCGTCGCGCAGCATGAGCAGGCCGAGCCGCGGGGAGGCGGGTCCGTCGAGGAACGGGTCGGTGAAGATGTCCGACCCCCCGTCGGCGGCGAACCCCGACCCGCTGCGCGCCGCCGCGGCGGCGCCGTACGCCGTCGTGAAGGGTCCGTCGAAGCACGCCACGATCTGCGCGGCGTCGTCGGGGAGCTCGCCGTGGATGGCGGGGATCCGCGCCGTGCGGGCCAGCATCGACGCGGCGCGCTTGGCGGCCACGCCGTTGAGGGGGCCGTCGCCCAGGACGACGGGCACACCCTCGGCGAGGTCGGTGGCGAGCACCTTGGCCGGGTTGACGAACGACTCGGACGACGGGCGGCACGCCTCGGCCACCTCGTCGAGCCGGTCGGCGACCTCGAGCAGCACCCGCTCCCCCACGTCGACGATCCCGAGCCGGCCCGCGGCAAGGAGGACCGGCGCGAGCAGCGACCAGAGGGCGGTCCGCGACGTCGCACGCCCGCGGCCGATGTCGATGTGCACCCCGCGTGCCTGCGCGGCCACGTCAGCCAGCGGCGAGTCCGAGGCCCCCACGGTGAGCAGCGACGCACCGCGGCGCGCCGCCTCGGCGGCCAGGGCCAGCGGTCCGGCGGCCCGACCCGACTGCGACACGGCGATGACGAGGTCCAGCGGCCCGACCCAGCCGGGCAGCGGCACGTTGCGCCGAACGCTCACCGGCACCGGCGAACCGGGCTCGGCCAGCAGGTCCAGGACGTCGCACACGACCGCCGAACCCCCGAGCGAGGCGACCAGGACCGATCGTGGCCGCTCCCCGCCGGCGACCCGGTCGATGCCGCCCTCGGCGGACAGGTCGATGGCCTCGCGCACCTGCGCGCCCGCCGTCGCGAGGCCCCGCAGCGTCTGGTGGCTGTCGAGGGCCGCGATGGCACCCTCGTCGTCGATGCGGGCCTCGTCGAGGTAGGGAGCCATCGGACGCCGCCTTCGGCTCAGGCCGGCTTGCGGGCTTCGTCGACCAGGAGCACCGGCACACCGTCGTCGATGCGGTACTGCAGCCCGCACTCGGCGTTGGTGCAGTGCAGCTCCTGGCCCGTCTCACCCGTGGCGTCCGCGAGCTCCGAGCGGCAGGCGGGGCAGCGCAGGATCTCGCGCAGCCACGGCTCGATCTGGGCTCCAGTGGTCTGCTCGGCCATCAGCCTTCTCCTCTCACCAGGGCGAGGACATCGTCCCGCACCCGTTCCATGGTGGCCACATCAGCCGCCTCGACGTTGAGCCGCAACAGCGGTTCGGTGTTGGACGCGCGCAGGTTCAACCACCACATGCGGTCGTCGGCGTCCCCGGTCCCGGCGTGCGTCACCGTGAGCCCGTCGAGCTCGTCGACCTCCACGCCCTGCGTGGCCGCCCACGCGCGGACGACCTCGGTCGACGCCGCCGCGTCGGTGACGGTCGAGTTGATCTCGCCCGAGGCGGCATACCGGCTGTATGCCGCGGTGAGCCGGCTCAGCGGCTCGTCCTGCTCGCCGAGGGCGGCCAGGACGTGCATGGCCGCGAGCATGCCGGTGTCGGCGAACCAGAAGTCGCGGAAGTAGTAGTGGGCGCTGTGCTCGCCGCCGAAGACCGCGTCCGCGCGCGCCATCTCGCCCTTGATGAAGGAGTGGCCGACGCGGGTGCGGACGCCGCGGGCTCCCTGCTCGGCGATGATCTCCGGGACCCCGGCCGAGGAGATGACGTTGTAGACGACGGCGACGTCGGAGGCCTTCGTCCCGGCGGCCACCTCGCGGGCGATCTCCCGGGTGGCGACCAGGGCGGTGACGGCGCTCGGGGTGACGGGTTCGCCGCGCTCGTCGATGACGAAGCAGCGGTCGGCGTCGCCGTCGAAGGCCAGCCCGATGTCGGCGCCGTGCTCGACGACCGCGGCCTTCAGGTCGCGCAGGTTCTCCGGCTCGAGGGGGTTCGCCTCGTGGTTGGGGAAGGTGCCGTCGAGCTCGAAGTAGAGCGGGACCACCTCGAGGGGCAGCTCGGGCAGGCCGGCACCGGTGCCCAGGACGGCCGGAACCGTGTGGCCGCCCATGCCGTTCCCCGCGTCGACGACGACCTTCAGCGGGCGTCCACCGGACAGGTCGACCAGGCCGCGCAGGAACGCGGCGTAGTCACCGAGCAGGTCGTGCTCGACGACCGTGCCGGGCGTCGCGCCGGACGGCCCCGCGCTGGTGCCCGTGTCGAGCAGCTCCTGCGCGAGGTCACGGACGTCGGCCAGGCCGGAGTCCTGCCCGACGGGGCGGGCCCCGGAGCGGCAGAGCTTGATCCCGTTGTACTGCGCCGGGTTGTGGCTCGCGGTGAACATCGCCCCGGGCAGGTCGAGCGCGCCGCTGGCGTAGTAGAGGCCGTCGGTGCTGCACAGCCCGATCAGGGTCGCGTCGAGGCCGTGCGCGGTCACCCCGGCGGCGAAGGCGCGCGACAGCTCCGGCGACGACGGGCGCATGTCGTGGCCGATGACGACCCCCGTCGCACCCTCCGCCTGGACGACCACTCGGGCGAAGGCCGCACCGAGGGCCCAGGCGACGTCGACGTTGAGCTGGTCGGGGACCAGACCCCGGACGTCGTAGGCCTTGACGAAGTCGGCGAGCTGCGGGGTGGGCACGCCCGAAACCCTAGCGGGGTCAGAGGTCGCGCAGGACGCGCAGGTGCCCTCGCCGACCGGTCTCGACGGCGCCGGAGGCGTCCTCGTCGGAGGCACGGACGGTGGGGTGGGCGGCGCCGTGACCGGCAGCGCGCGCCTGGGGCTGCTCCCCGAGGCGCGGTCGGCCCGCCTCGCGCACGGCGTTGGCCAGGGCCAGCAGGTCGTCGTGGGACGGCTCCGGCTCGACGTACTCCCCCGACAGCCGCACGATCTCCCAGCCACGGGGCGCGGTGAGCCCCTCGGCGTGGTCCCGGCACAGGTCGTAGGTGTGCGGCTCGGCATACGTCGCCAGGGGGCCGACCACGGCGGTCTGGTCGGCATAGACGTAGGTGAGTGTCGCGATGGCGGCCTTCGGGCACGCGGTGCGGGAACACCTTCTGGACAGACTCACGGGGGGACTCTATGTCAGCGCCCGACGGGTGCCTGCCCGGCACGCCGTAGGGTGGGCACGTGACTTCGTCCGGCTCCCCCGCGGCCCGTCCCGGGGGTCCTCGACGGGACCGCCACGGGCGGGGCGTGCGTGGGCCGCTCGCGTGGCCGTCGGTGCCGTCGATGGTGTCGCGGCGGGAGCGGTTCGACGACCTGGTCCTGGACAGCGCGGCCCGGCTCGAGGCGCGGCTCGGTCCGCGGTTCCACGAGGTCGAGTTCGCCGTCGAGGACGTCCCCACCACCGAACCGGCACCGTGGGAGCGCGATGGCGTCGCCCTCGGCCGGGTCTTCCCGGCACACGGACGTCAGCCGGCCCGCATCGTGATCTACCGCCGACCGGTCGAGGCCAGGGCGCAGGACCAGCGCGAGCTCACCGCGATCATCGGCGACGTCGTGGTGGAGCAGGTGGCCGCCCTCTTCGGCCTGCAGCCCGGTGACCTCGACCCCCGCTACGGCGACGGCGAGTCCGACTAGGCGGTTCCGACAGTGCGGGTGGACCGGCCGTCGGGATCCGTCACCGGGTCTAGCGCAGGACCTCGCGCAGCCCGACCGTGGTCGTGCGCAAAGCGGTGTCGCGCAACGGCGTCGTCGTGACCAGGGTGCCGACGGCGTCGGTCAGGGTGGACACGACCCCGGCGCGCAGCTCGCCGGTGCCCGAGGTGCGGTGCACCCACACCGAACGCGCGCCGTTGACGGCGACGGCCGTGGTGGCGTCCTCGGGGACGTCGAGGCGCACCGACTTCTGGACGCCCTGCCGGTCCACCGTGACGACCTCGACGCCGGCCGAGGCGCCGGTGGCGGTGAGGGCCAGCAGGCGGGCCAGGGGCTTGGTCCCGCCGGCCGGGTCGACCAGCGGCATCCCCGCCACGCCGGTCAGGGGCGGTGTCGAGGTCGACCACGCGAGGTCGGTGGGCGCGGGGGCCGTGCCACGGGTGACCATCGCCCCCGCGACCACCGGGACGTCGGCACGGACCTGGAGGGCGACGGCACCCTTGGGCAGCCTGCTGAGGTCGATGTCCCGGACCTGTCCCCCGTCGATCCGGGTGACACCCCCGGTCGGCAGGGCACGGGGACCCTGCGGCGTGAGGACCCGCGCCTGGACGACGGCCTCGGAGTCACCGGGCACCGCCACCCGCAGCACCGCCGACCCGTCGATCGAGACGGCCGGGACGACCTGGTCGCGCGAGGGTTGCGCGGCGGGGATTGCGTCGTCGGAGCCAGCGGAGCGCGTTCCGTCGAGCCAGAGGTCGTTGACCACGGCCGAGACCACGCCGCCGTCGGCGACGACGTGCACCACGGGGGTCGTGACGTCACCGGAGATGGAGTCGAGCAGGAACGCGGTGCGACCTCGGGCCGGGACGACGATGCCCTTGCCCTGTGAGGCCGCGACGACGCCGTCGGGACCGTGCAGGGTCACGTCGACCGTGACGGGGTTGCCGCCGGGGTTGGTGAGCACGAGGCGTTCCTGGCGGCCGGGGGCGGCGCCTCCCGCCAGCAGCCACGCCTCGGCGGTGGCCGGGGTGCACGCTGCCGAGACGAGGGCCCGGTGGTCGCCGGTCGGCAGCAGCCAGGACTGGGCTGCGGCCAGCCCCGGCGCCAGCGACTGGCTGCCCGAGACGAGGGCGCCGGTCGTGGCGGGGAGGTCTGCCGTGGCGTTCGTGGCGCGTGCCGTGACGGGACCGCCCAGTCCGGCACCGGGCAGCCGGGTGAGGCCGACCGCGCCGGGGGTGGCGGAGGGGGTCGTCCCCGTCAGCATCCGCAACGGTGCCGAGGCCGCGGCGACCCGCGGCGTCACGGGCACGTCGTCGAGACCGGGAACCCCCTTGAGCTCGGGGCCGGGGCACACCAGCGCGGAGCCCCGGACGGCATCGGTCGCCGTGCGGGCGGCGGCGGGGGTGCCCGGCGCCGGTCCGACGGCCAGGGCCCCCTGGACGTGCACGGCGCCGAGGACGATGCCCACCCCTGCCGCCGCGGCGAGGGTGGCGCGGGCGACGCCGCCGACGAGGGGGTTCACTTCCGCCTCCTCGAGGCGCGCGTGCCGAACGGGATGGCGAGGAACACGACGAGCAGCAGGGCCGCGCCCTGCACCCAGCGCCAGAGCGGGGAGGCGGGCAGCACCTGCACCGTGATCGTGTGCGAGCCGGCCGGGAGCCGGTATGCCGCCGCGTCGCCCTCGGGTGCCACGGCGGCACCGTCCACGCTCACCCGGGCGTGGCGGAGCCACTCGGCGGGCTCGGCGAGGACGAGGGTGGCCTTGGGCGGCACGACCGCCCGGGCCACGAGGCGGCCGTGGTCGCCGTCGAGCGGCAGCGCCTGCTGGGCACCCGCCGTCACGATCCGGACCCGTGACGGCGCCACGGCGTCGTCGCGTGCGTCGCCGCCACCGGGCAGGACGCGCCAGAACAGCACGCCGTCGTGCTCGCCGAGGCGGCTGAGGCCGGCGGTGCCGTCGAGCACCCGGACCCTGGGGTCGTCGCCGTCGGTGCGCAGTCCCACGAAGCCGACGGCCAGGTCGGACAGGTCCCGCGCCGGGTCGAGCTCGTCCGGGCCGGCACCGGTCTCGAAGAGGTGGCTCACGGCCCCGGTCAGGGCTGCCGGGTCGGGCCGTCCCTGCGACGTGGCGGGCAGCACCCGGGCCACGGCACCGGGTTCGCGCCCGAGGAGGGAGTAGGCGAGTCCGGACGTCTCCGGCTCGAGCAGCAGCATGCGGTTGCCGATGCCGCTCTCCGCCTGGTCGATGGCGACAGCCGGTCGTGGGTCGGTCCAGGTGCCCAAGGTGTCGCCGAGGGTCTGCCACGTGGTCCAGCCCACCGCGGCCACGACGGCCACGATGACCGAGGCGGCGATCGGCCAGCGCAGGAGGGCGACCCAGCCACCGGTCGAGTGGCGCACCGCCAGTCCCTGGGTGCCGAGCAGCGCGGCCGCGAGGAGGGCCAGGGCGAGCAGCGACAGCCCGGTGCCCGACCAGGCGGTCACCGCCCTCCCGGCACCGGGGTCACCGACCGGGACGGTGCCGAGGACCAACCGTGGTGCGAGGACGGCATACGCGAGGCCCACCAGGCCCAGGGCGGCGAGGGCCGTCGCGGCCGAGCCGCGGCCGGCGCCACCGCGCACCAGCCCGAGGACACCGGCCAGGACGATGGGGGCCGAGACCAGGACGGGGTAGGAGGCGGGGCCGCCCGGGTGCAGCAGGGCCAGCTGCCAGGGCAGCGCCTGACCCGCGCCCCAGACCGAGAGTCCGGGACCGGTGAGGAAGAGGTGGGGCTGGTCGACGAGGGTCTGGACCCACGGGCCGAGCAGCACGACGGGGCCGACCAGCAGCGCCAGGCCGCGGAGTCGGGCCAGTCCGTGGCCGAGCACCACGACGAGGACGGCGACGAGGGCGGCGAGCGGCAGGTAGGCCGGCACGAAGGCACCGAGGACGGCGGTGGCGAGCACGGTGGCGGCCGTCACCGTGGCCGACCCACCACGGCGAGCGGCCAGCACGAACCCGGCGACCACGAGCGGGAGGAGCACTGCGGCCACGACCGCACCCAGTCGCCCCGCCGCCACCGCGGTGGTGAGGACCGCGGTGCTGCCCCAGGCGAGCGCGGCCAGTCCCCGCGGCCAGGCCGAGCGGGTGACGACGCGCCCGGCGAGGTAGGCCGTGAACGTGGCCAGCGGCATGGCCAGCGTCACCAGGACGGCGACGGCAGAGCCGAGGGGGCTGTCGGGGGCGCCCAGGACGGGGACGTGGGTGACCAGCCAGGCCAGGCCGGCCAGGACCACGAGGTGGGGGCCCTGCTCGCCCGACGAGCCGAGCCCGGCGCCGTGCCAGCCGTCGAGCCACGCGTGCCAGGTGGCGCCGGCCGTGGCCCTGCCGCCGAGCAGCTCACCGCCGACGACGCCCTGGGACAGGCGGTCGACGACGCTCCCACCCATGCTGCGGGTCGCCGCGAGCGAGGTGACGGCGACGAGGAGGACCGCGAGCAGGCCGGGGTTGCGGGCGAACCGGGACGCCCACGTCGAGCCGAGGATGTTGAGGTCCTGCACCTCGTCAGCGACCGGGCCGGGCTCGACGAGCTCGGAGGCGGTCGGGACGAGGCGGCCGTCGTCGAAGGCGACCTGGTCGTGCACGAGGTCACCGGTGTGCCGCAGCACGGTCGACTGGGTGACGAACAGGCCCTTGAGGTCGCGGCGGCGCACGGTCCGGGTGCCGCGCGAGCGCCAGCGGGCGCCCAGGACGCGCCACGGCGTGAGCACCGCGCCGAGGTCGGACAGCTCGGCCCAGGCCGCTCGGGGCCGCTTGGCGACCAGGAGCGCCAGGGCCGCGACCAGGCTCGACACGGCGATCCACACCGTCAGCAGCGGCAGCGCCCACCAGGCGCAGCGGGCCAGGGCGACGCGGCGGGCCTGGCGGCGCTGCCGGTTCGGGCTGTCCGCAGCGGAGGCAGGGCCTGGCGTCCCTCGCTGGGCATCGGCGTCCGTAGCGGCGACCGACTCGTCACCGAGCAGCAGCGGGGCCCCGAAGATGCCCTCCGTCAGGCCGTGGGCGTCGACGCCGGCGGCCACACCGTCGTCGGCAGCGACCCGGTCGGGAGCACCGGTGCGCAGGGTGGCCCGGGGCACGACGACCACGCGCCGGCCGCTCTGGTGCGCGCGCCAGGAGAAGTCGATGTCGGCGCCGAAGCCGCCGAAGGCCCGGTCGGGGCCGGCGAGGCGCTCGTACAGCCCACGCTCGACGAGCATCCCGGTGGCCGGGACGGCCAGGACGTCGGTGCGCCGGTCGTACTGGCCCTGGTCGGGCTCGCCCACGACGGGCGACGGGATGATGCGCCCGCTACGGGTCAGCTGGAGCCCGACCGACCGCAGGGCGCCGGGCACGGTCCAGTCGAGGAGCTTGGGGCCGGCGATGCCCACGGACGGGGAGCGGCGCACGGCGTCGAGCAGCCGGGCCAGCGTCATCGGCGCGGCTGCGCTGTCGCAGGTCAGCACCCACAGGTGCTCGGTCGCCGAGCTCTCCTGCACCGCAGGGGAATCCGCATCCGACCCGGTGCCGGACCCGATGTGGGACCCGGCGTCGGGCGTGGCCTCGGACCCGGCCCCCGCAGCTAGGGCGACGTGGACGGCCCGGGCGACCGAAGAGCTCGCCGGGACCGTGACGAAGGACGTGCCGGGGATCGCCGCGGCCAGCTCGGCGTGGCTGCGGACCGCCTCGACGATGCCACCGTCCACGCCGGGGTCGACCACGACCAACCGGTCCGGCCGGCGGGACTGGCGGGCGAGGGAGTCGAGGGTCTGCGGCAAGGCCGAGGCCGGGCCTCGGAGGACGAGCACCGCGGTGACGGTCGACACCGCCACCGCCTGACCGGCGTCGACCTCGGTCATGCGGTGCGGCGGGGCAAGCGTCATGAGTGCGTCACGGGGATGTCGCCACCGGGGCGACTAGACCGCACGCTTCTTGAGCTTGCGACGCTCACGCTCCGACAGTCCGCCCCAGATGCCGAAGCGCTCGTCGTTGGACAGGGCGTACTCGAGGCACTCCGAACGCACCTCGCACCCGACGCAGACCTTCTTGGCCTCGCGGGTGGAGCCGCCCTTCTCGGGGAAGAACGCCTCGGGATCCGTCTGGGCGCAGAGCGACCGCTCCTGCCAGGACATCTCTGTGTCGTCGCCGCCGTCCAGGGCGACCAACTGAAGTTCGTGCACGGCTTCCTCCTCGACCCGGTGCCGTTGCTGCCACCGACCCGATGACAACAATGGAATTACACGCGTGTCATACGTGGTTCGTCAAGCGGAAGTCTGATATTTGCCCGAACTGGTGAACCTTGATAGGGCGTGGTCGTCCCGGATTCGCCGACGGATCGTGACCGACGCCCGGCCCAGCACGAGCCTGGGTCCACTCTCCACCACGTGACGTAGGTCAGCTCGACCGGTCGGCGTAGAGAGCCAGGGCCGGGCACCACCGCACCGCGGCAGCCCTCGCCTCGTCCCCGTCGTCCAGCCCGCGCTCGGCGGCGGTGAGCACCACCGGGTACCCCCACTCGTCGAGCCGGATGCTGCCGGGCAGGAGGGTGGCGCAGACCCCGTGGCCGGTGCAGGCGACCCGGTCCACGCGCAGGGTCGGGCGGTCAGTGCGCGAGCGCGTGCTCATGGCTGCTCCTGGGGGTGCGGCCCGGGACACACTGGCCCCTGGCATGGTCGTCGAGGTGGTCGGACAGGGCTCGCAGGGCGGAAGAGGCCAGGCCGGCCACCCCGTCGGGGAACCGGCAGGCCCCCCTCCCCCGCACCGACTCGGCGCGGCGGGCCAACCTGGCGCGGGTTCCACGGCTGCTGCCGCCACCGCTGCCGCCCGCCCGGACTCCGTCGGCGAGGTCGTGCCAGTCCGAGGCGATGGCAGGGAGGCCGAACATGCACGGCCCGCACTGGCCCGCGCTCTCACCCGCGGCGTGGTCGAACCACGCGGCGAGCGCGTCCACGGGGCAGGCCTGCGCGTCCAGCACGTGGACGACACCCGGGCCCGGCGCGCCGCCCAGGGGCGCGAGCCCGGCCCGTGACCACGTCACCCTTGCTGCCTCGTCGGGTCGCAGCACGGTGCCGCCGAGGCCGCCGACGATGACGGGACCGGTCCGGCCCGGATCGGCACCGGCCGCGGCGAGCATCGAGGCCAGCGGCACCCCGGCGGCGGTCTCGACGACGCCCGGTCGCGGGACCGCGCCGCCGATCGCGACCAGGCGCGGGCCGGGCTCGTCGGGCAACCCGTGACCGCGGAACCACTGCGCCCCGCCTGGCCGCTCGACGACCTGGGCGATCCGCCACACGGTCTCGGCGTTGAGCACGACCGTCGGGGCGATCCGTCGGCCCGCGCTGTCGGACCCTCCGCGGACGAACGGCTGTCGCTTGGTCATCGGTCGCGCCAGCCCACCCTGGGCCAGCGAGATCAACGACGTCTCCTCCGATGACACGTACCGCGCTGGTGCAGCCAGCACGTCGAGCCCGGCGGCACGCAGCCGTGCCTCCGTCGCGGAGCCGCGGTGGGCGGCATACCGGACCCTGGTGCCGGCCACGAGCGTCGCACCGCGGACGAGCTCGGGGAGGTGGTGCTCGACGACGAAGGCGTCCTTGACGGCCCCGATCTCACCGTCGCAGGCGTTGACGAGGAGGCCGGCTCCGTGCTCGTGGGCGGCGCGCACCTTGGTGGCGGTGCTGAAGGCTGCGCCACCGCGGCCGGTGAGGCCGGACTGCTCGAGGACGTCGACGAGGTTCATGACCACTCCTGGGTGAGGACGGCTCGGCGGCGGGTCTGGTCGGCGTGGCCGGCCAGGGCCCGCCAGACGAGGGCGGCACCTCCGACGAGGGCGCATGCGACGGGGACGAGGCGCAGCAGGGGCTCGTTGGCGGTGCCCATGGCGTAGCCGTGGACGAGGGCCATCGGCCAGAGCGCGAACGCCGTGAGGTGCACGGCCCTCCACACCCGCCTGGACAGCCGGTGGCGCAGCACGGAGGTCGCGACCACCGCGAGGACGATGTCGAACGCGAGCGTCCCGAGCCCGACCCACAGGGGTTCGTACCCCGACGTGAACGGCACCACCGCGGAGATCCAGTCGATGCTGACGTAGGTCTCGAGGATCGCGGTCGCGATGTGGGCCAGCAGGAACGCCGAGGTGCCCAGGGCCAGCGACCGGTGCAGGCCGACGACGACGGTCTGGCTGACCGCCCGGCTGCGCCGACCGGCGGTGAGGGCACCCAGGACGAGGACCGCGGTGAGCAGGACGATGCTCGCGGTGCCGGTCGCCCGGGAGACGAACCACAGGAGCTCGTTCATGCCGCGCTCCGGTGGCGGGTGCCCGGCTCGGGCCAGCCGGGGGTGGTGACGACCGGTCCGCCGTCGGCGGGGTCCAGCCGCGCCGGTATGCCGCGGGCCGCCAGCCACGCGGGCGCCTCGGCCCCGAGGACGATCGCCGCGGTGGAGGCGGCGTTGGCCTCGAGGGCACTGGCCCCGGCGCAAGTGACCTGCTCCCACACGACCGGTGCGGTGAGCCCGGTCCTGGGGTCGACGATGTGGTGGCGCGGTTCGCCGTCCTGGGTCCAGGTGCGTCGACCGGTCGACGAGGTGGCCAGCGCCTGCCCGTGGCTGGCGACGACCTGGCGGACCTCGCCCCCGGTGCCCTCGACACCGACCTGCCAGCCGTCCTGCGGCAGCTCACCGGAGACGGCGAGGTCACCCCCGAGGTTGACGAGGAACCCTCCCTCGAGTCGCGCGGCCAGCAGCGTGGCGATGGTGTCGGCGGCCTGCGCCTTGGCGCTCGCCCCGAGGTCGAGGACGGTGCCGGCGGGAACGCGCACCCGGCGCATCCCCTGGTCGAGCTCCACGCTGCGCCACCCCGGGACGGCGACGGCCGCGCGGGCGTCGCGCGTCCGGGACCGCGCCCCACCGAGGCGGGGCGGACGCGAGGAGCGGGCGCGCACCTCGGCGAGGTCGGCGTCGTACCCGGACGCGATCACGGCCGCCCCCACGGTCGGGTCGACCAGCCCGTCGGTGAGCCGCGCGGTGCGCAGGGCAGCGGCCAGGCTGGCCGCGAAGACGGGCGACACGTGGGCGTGCGCCCCGTCGCGGCGGGCCAGACTGCTGACCTCCGAGTCCGGCCGGAAGCGGGAGACCGCCGCGTCGAGGTCGCCCAGGTGGTCGCGGGCGATCGCGATGGCGGCACCGAGCGTCTCGGGCCGGGTCACGATGAGGTGGTGGTGGGTGCCGATCGCGTCGAAGGACGCGGAGGCGGTGAACACGTTCTGCGCGACGCGGCCGCTGTGGGTGTTCATCAGGACCCGCTCGTGCTGGTCTGCGACGAACCCGAACCCGAGGCGACCCCGGCGACGGAGCCGAAGCTCGACGAGCCGGAGTCGGTGCTGGTCGAGCTGGACGAACTGGACGAGCTTCCCGAGTCGGTGCTCGCACCGGTCGAGTCGGTGCTCGTGCCAGCCGAGCTGGCGGTGGTCGTCCCCTGGTCGGTCGCGAGGTGCACCCCGACCGCGCCGGCACCGAGCGTCGTGGCGAGGAGGGCGCCGGCCGTCCAGCGACGGGCCAGGCTCAGGGGGCTGCGGGGCTTGCTCATGGGGTGGGTCCCTTCTGGTGGGTGGTGGTTCCACCGTGGTGGCGCTCGCTGTGCCGTTGCTGTGCGCCGCCTACGGGAGTGGTCCGGTGCAGATGTGCAGTTCCTGTGGGCCCCGTGTGCGTCGCCTGGAGGTCAGGAGCCGCTGCTCCCGGACTGGGCGGAACCGGTACCTCTTTGCACCGGCGCCACCGGGGTGAAGGCCTGCATGTCGTCCGGTCCACCCCACCGGCGACCGGACGGCCTGCCGCGCGGGCGCGGACGACCTGCTGGAAGACTGCCGGGCATGCGCATCACGGCACTCGCCGGTGGCGTCGGAGGTGCCCGTTTCCTGCGCGGCCTCCGGACCCACCTTGACCGGACCCCCGACCTCGCCGACACGGAGCTGACCGTCATCGGCAACACCGGCGACGACATCACGCTGTTCGGCCTGCGGGTCTGCCCCGACCTCGACACGTTGCTCTACACCCTCGGCGGCGGCATCCACGAGGGCCAGGGCTGGGGACGCGCGGACGAGAGCCACCGTCTCCAGGGCGAGCTCGCGGCCTACGGGGTGGAGCCCCAGTGGTTCGCCCTCGGGGACCTGGACTTCGGCACCCACGTCGCGCGCTCGCAGTGGCTGGGACAGGGCGTGTCCCTCTCGGAGGTCACCACGCGGCTGGCCGAGCGGTGGGGCCTTCCCGACCAGCGGATCCGACTGCTGCCCATGACCGACTCGCCCGTCGAGACCCACGTCGTCGTGGAGGACGAGGAGGGGCAGCGGGCGATCCACTTCCAGGAGTGGTGGGTGCGGCACCAGGCGTCGATCCCGGCGGAACGCTTCGTGGCCGTCGGCATGGACCGCGCCACTGCTGCTCCCGGTGTCCTCGACGCGATCCGCCAGGCGGACGTCGTGCTCCTGCCCCCGAGCAACCCGGTGGTGTCGATCGGCATCATCCTCGGTGTGCCGGGGGTGCGGGATGCGTTGCGTGGCAGCGCCGCTCCCGTCGTCGGGGTGTCGCCGCTGGTCGGCGGTATGCCGGTGCGCGGCCACGCGGACGCCTGCCTCGCAGCCATCGGGGTGGAGTGCACTCCCTCGGCCGTGGCAGGCCTGTACGAGGACTTCCTCGACGGGTGGCTCGTCGCCTCCGAGGACGAGGCCGAGGTGCGACTTCGCCGGGCCGCGGTCCGGGGACGGCCGTTGCTCATGACCGACCAGGACGCCGCCGCCGACCTCGCGGGCGCGGCCCTCGACCTCGCGCTCGAGCTCGCGAAGGCGTGACCGTGACGGCCCTGGTCATCCTGCCGCTGACCGGCCTCCCCGAGGTCGTGGCCGACGACGACCTCGCCGTCCTCCTGCTCGGTGCGGCGCGGGCGAACGGCAGCGACCTGGTCGACGGTGACGTCCTGGTCGTCTCGAGCAAGATCGTGTCGAAGGCCCTGGGCCTCTGGGCCGACGGCCGCGACCGGTCCGTGGCGATCGCCGCCCAGACCGTGCGCACGGTGGCGGAGCGGCGCTCGGGCGACCGCCTCACCTCGGTGGTCGAGGCGGTGGCGGGCCCGGTCATGGCAGCGGCCGGTGTCGACGCCTCCAACACCGGCGACCGCGAGGACGTGCTGCTCCTGCCCGGAGACCCCGACGCCGAGGCGTTCCGGCTGCGCGAGGCCCTGCTGGCGGCGACCGGCCTCACCCGGCTCGGCGTGGTCCTCAGTGACACTGCCGGCCGTCCGTGGCGCAGCGGCCAGACCGACTTCGCCCTCGGCGCGAGCGGCGTCGCGGTGCTCGACGACCTCCGCGGCGGGGTCGACGCCGACGGCCGCCCGCTGTCCGTGACCGCCCGCGCCGTCGCCGACGAGCTGGCGGCGGCCGCCGATCTCGTCAAGGGAAAGGCCGACGCCGTCCCCGCAGCAGTCGTGCGCGGGACCCCCTGGGCGACCGCTGACGCCGGGCCCGGCGCCCGGACGCTCGTCCGCACCGGGGCCGGCGACTGGTTCGGGCTGGGGCAGGCGGAGTCCGTGCGCTCGGCCCTCGGCGTCCCTCCCGGTGGTCAGGCCGCGCAGGACGTCGGGATCCCCTCTGTCGCACCGGAACCCGTCACCGACAGGGTCGCCCGCGCAGTGGCCGTCGCCCTGCGGGAGTGCGAGACTGCAGGGGTGGATGTGGGTGGTGCGCACGAGGGCGGCGGTGGCACGCAGACGATCGAGCTGCGCGTCTCGGCCGCGACGCCGTACGAGCTCGGGGTCGTCACCTCGCGGCTCCAGGTCGCCCTGTGGGGCGAAGGCGTCGACGTGGTGGTCCCACTGGAGGCGACGGGCGACAGCGTGGTGCTGACCGCCCGGGACCGCCCTTCCGCACGCGGGTGAGGCGCGAGCGCCGCCCCGGCGGCGAGCTCCCTCCCCCGCCCGGCGTCGCAGCTCCCGGACCCGTCGGCACCGGGTCCGTCGTCCCCCCACCGTCGGGTCGCACCGTGAGCGTCGTCGCCGGCCCGGACCTGCCCCACCGCGAGGCCCGCGCCCTGGTCGAGTACGCCTCGCGCGACCCCCGGGTCTGGCGCAACATCGTCCTCACCTGGCTGACCGTCGTGGCGGCACTCGGGGTGGCGCTCGTCGTGTCCGTCCCGGGCCTCACCCCGGTGCAGCAGCACTCGACGCTGGCCGCGACGGGACTCGTCATCGTCATGGCTGCGCCGACGACGTGGGTGTCGTGGTACCTGACGTTGCGTCGCAAGGTGCGCCACACGGTTGCGACGCAGAGCCCGCCCGGCACCGTCATCGGGTCGCGGATCACCGCCGACACCGTGACCTTCGCCGTGGGCGAGGCGGCCTACTCCTACACGTACGAGGCACTCAGCCGCGTGGTGCAGGTCGGTGACGTCCTGGTCGTCAAGCCGCGACACCACCTCGTCCTGGCGGTGCCGGTCGAGGCGGTGTCGCCCGACGACCTCGCCCACCTCCTCGCCCGGGTCGTCAACGAACCGATGTCGCTGGCTGCCCGCAGCTGACCGCCCTCAGCCTCGGCCGGTGGGCAGGTGGGTGCGGGGCGACATCCGTGGGCCGCGCCGGGGACGGAAGTGGCCGTCGAGCTCGAGCAGCCGCTGCACGCGGTAGCGGTGGCCGCGGTAGGGCTCGAGCAGCTCGGCCAGGACGTCGTCGTCCCTGGCCTCGCCGAGCAGCGCCCAGGTGATGTTCTTGGCCACGTGGTAGTCGCCGAAGCTCACCGCATCGGCGTCACCGAGGGCGCGCTGGGCCACCTCCGAGGACGTCCAGACCCCGATGCCGGGTATGGCGCGCAGCCGTGCCCGCGCGTCCGCCGTCGTCATCGACGCGCACTCCTCGAGCCGCCCGGCGGCCTTCGCCGCCCGGACCGCCGTCCCGGACCTGGCCCCGTCGACCGAGGCCCGCAACCACTCCCACGAGGGCACCGCCGCCCACGTCGCGGCGTCCGGGGCGACCCACAGCTTGCGGGCCTCACCCGGCCCGGGCGCGCGCGACCCGAAGCGGTGCACGAGCGCGCGGTACCCGCCGAACGCCTCCTGCCCGGTGACCTTCTGCTCGATCACCGCGGGGACGAGCGCGTGCAGGACCAGGCCCGACCGCGGGACGTGCCACGCGGCATACCGGCGGTGCGCCCGGGCCACCTGCGGGTGGTGAGCCACGAAGCCGGTCTCGTCGTCCCCCGCGCCGAGCAGCGCCGGCACCTGGGCCAGCGCCCAGTCGGCGCCCGGGCCCCAGGCCGACGCCGTGACCTCACCGTCGTCGGAACGCTGCACCAGCCGCAGCGTCGCGGCCCCCTGGGGCGTGGGCAGGCCCAGCCACCAACCCTGCCCGCGGTCGGGCTGGAACGTCGGGTCGCCCCCGCCGCGGCGCAGGATCGAGATGACCAGGCCCACGGAGACCGGACGGTCGGGACGCCACACACGGGTGCGTTCGACCGTCGGGGACATGCGGCAAGTGTCGCGCGTTGGGGTGACAACGACCGCAGGTGGGCCACGTAGACTCTGCGCGACCCGACCCCGAGCCACCGAGGAACCCGTGAGCAACAAGCGTGCGAGCCAGGACCGCAAGGCCCGACTGGCCGAGATCCAGAACCAGCAGAAGGCCAAGGAGCGCAAGGTCAAGGCAGGCATCGGGGCCGGCCTCGTGGTGCTGCTCGTGGGCCTGGGCGGCGTCGTCTTCTACGCGATCAACGACGCCAAGTCCAAGCAGCTCCCCAACCTGGGCGTCAGCGTCGCCGCGGCCAGCTGTGACGCGCCCACGACCGACTCCGGTGGTGGCACCGGCGAGCACGTCGGGCCCGGCACGAACAAGCCGGACGAGACCTCGGTGAAGTACGACACGATCCCCCCGAGCCACGGCCCGCACTTCGTGGCCCCGGACGTCAGCGGCCGCGACTTCTACACCGCCGCCGACCGTCCCGCGCTCGAGACCCTGGTCCACAACCTCGAGCACGGCTACACCGTGCTCTGGTACGACGGCAGCAAGGTGAAGGACACCACCCTGCTCAAGGACGTCGCCGACCAGGGCAACAAGCTCAGCGACTCCTCCGGGAAGTTCAAGGTCGTCGAGTGGGACGCCAGCCGTGGCGCGTTCCCCGCGGGCAAGCCGTACGCCCTCGTGCACTGGGCCAAGGACGCGGGTCACCGCCAGCTGTGCGGCGACCTCTCCGGCCAGGCCGTGGTCGACTTCGTCAAGAAGTACCCGGCCAGCGACACCCAGGAGCCGGGCGCCCAGTAGGACCGCCCCTCCCCCACGCGACGACAGGTGTGCCGCCCGCTTCCCGCGGGTGGCGCACCTGTCTGTCGTCCGGGCGCGCACCTGTCTGTCGTCCGGGCGCGCGCCGGTCAGCGGCGGCGGAAGGTGAGCAGGATGAACGTGTAGTCGAGGCCGACGCGGTCCCAGTGCACCGGGCGCTCCTCGTGCGACAGGGCGTCCGACGTCGACAGGTCGCCGACGAGCTCGAGGCCGACCTGTTCGGCCGCGGCGACCAGCTCACGGATGTCCTCCGGCGAGAAGATCTTCACCTCGCTGCCGTAGGCGATCCGCCCCGTGGTGTCCGGCGGCTCCTGGTCGTAGTCGGTGGAGACGCAGAGGACCCCGCCCGGGCGCAGCACCCGGGCGCTCTCGCGCAGGAACCCCTCGAGCGGGACCCCGTGCTCGATGACCGACATGCAGGTGATGGCGTCGAGCGAGCCGTCACCCAGGCCGGTCGCGGTCACGTCACCGTGCCGGAAGACCACGCCGTCGCGCCGGACCTCGTCGCCGAACTCGAGGTTGATGCCGATGAGCGACCCCTCGGCGGACCCCAGGCCGTAGAGCCGCAGCCACGGCAGGACCGGCGAGTAGCGCGCGCTCCCGGCATCCATGACGCGGGCCGTGCGGCTGCCGTCGTCGGCCAGTGACAGCACGGCACCGACGGCGCCGAGCGCATCCCAGTTCTTCGGCTGGTCGCGGTGCAGCGGCAGGCGCAGGCGGCGCCCCTCGGCCACCGCGCGCTCCCAGTCCGCACGGGTGCGCAGGACGGCCGTGGGCGCGACCGAGGTGGGGACGGGCCGGTTCGCGGCATACCCGCGGCGTGCCTCGGCCCGGCGCTGGAGGGCGACCCGCCCCCAGAGCACGCGCTCCGCGCCGCGCTTGGCGACGGCGAGCAACGGTCCCCCGGGCGGAGCGGCAACCTGTCCCGGGCTCGCCTCGTCTGGAGTCGTCATTGCGGCAATCTATCCTCCGGTCGGACCGTCGACGGTGGCGTGGTCCGGCTCGCGCTCGTCCCGGGTGGTGATGAGGTGGTGGGAGCGGGCGTAGAGCCAACCACCCAGGGCGAACAGCACGTCGGCCATGACGGTGAGGAACCGCGACAGCACCACCACGGCCGTGGCGGCCGAGGTCGAGGTGATCGGCGCGAGCATGAGGACGAGCAGCCCTTCGCGCACGCCGACGCCTGCGGGCAGGACCACGCTGAACATCGCCAGGGAGGACGCGAGGGCGAAGCCCGAGATGGTCGCGAGCGCCAGCAGCGAGCCGTCGTACGTCACGCCCGTCGCCCGCGCCAGGACGAAGGCGTGCAGTCCCGAGCAGAGCCACGCGAGGATGAACAAGCCGCTGGAGACCAGGACCGCGCGACCCGAGAGCTCGTGCTCGAGGGGTTCGCGGCGCAGGACCCGCAGGACGGTCGCGATGAGCCAGTTGAGCAGGCGGGGCCACAGCACGAGGCTGAGCAGCGGCACCATGAGCAGGGCCACCCAGCCCGTGGTCGAGGCGTTGCCACCCGTGATGAGCAGCGGCACCGCGGGCATCCCGACGATGAGCCCGCAGATGGCGGCCAGCGCGACCGTGACGAAGGCGACGACCGCTGAGCGGCGGCGCGGGATGTGCAGCCTCACGCCCATCTCGGCCTGCACGACGATGCTCCAGACGGCGCCCGGCAGGTACTTGCCGAGCTGACCGACGAAGAACACGCCACCGGACGGGGCGACGTGCAGCTTCGTCCCGAGGTCGGCCAGCAGCACCCGCCAGCCCAGCATGGTCAGCACCGGTGGCAGGCAGACGAGGAACGCGGCCAGCGCGAAGGAGCCGGCGTCGATGTTGTCGATGTCCTCGGACACCTCGGCCCAGTTGCGCGCGACGGCGACACCGACCGCGACGAGGACGAGCAGGGCCAGCGCGATGCGCAGCCCGGTGAAGACCTTGGCGCGCGTCATCAGCGCCGCCGCAACGTCAGGCGCAGGAGCCCGTATGCCGTGTCCGTACGCGTCGAGGTGCCCGACGCCTCGCGCATCCGGCCGGTGATGTCGCCGTCGAGGTCACCGACGAGCACGAACCCGAGGTCGTGCGACCGCGCCAGCACGCCGCGCACGTCGGCCGGGCCGAGCGCGCCCTCCGCGCTGGACGGCCCGATGGGCAGGGTGACGCAGAGCAGGCCGCCGGACTTCAGCGCCCAGCTCGCCTGGCTCATCGCCTCGTCGATGTCGTCGGCGTCGCAGCCGCCGGGGTGCAGGCGCACGATGACGTCGAGCGAGGCGGTGTCGACGTCGAGCACCTCGACGCTCGACCGGTGGCCGGTGAGCTCGAGCTCGACGGGCGCGAACCCGATGGACCGGGCCCAGCGCGACAGCGGCGACCGGGTGCCCGACTCGTCGACGATCACCGCGCTGCGACGGCCGTCGTCACGCACCCGCACGATCGCGGCGAGGGCGCCGAGCGCGGCCCAGGCGGCGATGGAGTCACCGCACCGCGGCAGGCCCAGCCGCTTGGCGAAGGCCTTGGCCTCGTCGGCGTCGTGGCCGTCGGCGAGGATGTCGGACGCCCGGATCCACTCCGGCAGGTCACTGCGGCCCAGCTCGACCTCGGGGCGGGAGGCCGCCACCAGGCCCCGGACCGCCGAGGTGACGCGGTGCCGCAGGTGGCCGACGACCGCAGCCGGGCCGCTGCCCGCCGGCGGGTTCGGGGCGGTGCCCACGTCGGGGACGACCTCGTCGGGTTCGTCGGGCGGGGTGGCCGGCTCGACGGCGGCGAGCGCCTCGAGCGTGCCGAGGTAGTTGGCCCACGGCCCGGAGAGGTCCGGCGGACGGACCCGGGCGCGGAGCTCGTCGGCATAACCGGGTTCGGACAGCCGCTCGAGAGCCTTGACGAGGGCGTCCTCGTCCCCGGCCGGCACGAGCAGCCCGTCGACGCCGTCGCGCACCTGCGACCCGAACGTCCCCACGTCCGAGGCGAGCACGGCGAGGCCGTGGTGGCGGCCGAGCAGGGCGTTCTGGGAGGCGGTGGCGCTGCGGTAGGTCAGCGCGAGGACGTCGTGGGACGCGAGCAGGGGGGCCAGCCGGTCTGCCGGCACGTAGCCGCCGTGGACCTCGACCCGGCCGCGCAGCCGCGGGTCACGGGCGAGCTCCCTGACGCGTTCGCCGCTGCTGCCCCACATCTCACCGGCCACGGTGAGCGTCGGGCCGGGCACCTTGGCCAAGGCCTCCATGAGCAGGTCGACACCCTTGTAGTCGCGGACCATCCCCAGGGCCAGCAGGCGGGGCGCGCCCTCGTGGGCGGGCCGCTCGACCGGGGCGCCGCCCGGGAGGTGCGGGGGAAGGTCGGTCACCGAGACGCGGGGAGCATGCAGCTCGTACGCCAGCCGGGCCTGCTCGTCGCTGTGCACGAGGACCGCGTCGACGCGCTCGAACAGCTGCTGCATGAGCTCGCGGTCGCCGAGGTGCGACTCGTGCGGCAGCACGTTGTGGGCGATGACCACGGTGCGCGGGCCTCCGGACCCCCGCCCGGCCGTCAGGGCGGCGCCGACGCCACGACGTCCGGCCCCTGCCGCACGCAGCAGGGCCAGGTGGGCGGGGACGACCGCGGGGATGACGTGCACCACGACGACCACGTCGAACCCGCGCAGCCGGCGGCCGGTCCGCACCCAGGTGTCCGGCCGGGCCCAGCTCAGGGCACGGACCGTCCGCGGGAACGGCTCGACGTCGGGCGCCCCACCCGGGACGGCCTGCTCACCGGGGTACAGCTTCGAGGGGTACAGGTGCGACCACGACACCAGCGTGACGTCGTGGCCGGCCTCGGCGAGCTCGTGCGCGAGGCTCGTCGTGTGGGCGGCGACGCCACCCTTGTAGGGGTGCGTGGGCCCGACGACGGCGACCTTGAGAGCGGCGATCGGCGTCACCGGAGCGGTCCCCCCGCGACGGTCGACCGGCTCACCCGAGCCGGCCACGCGGCATACCGCAGCGCGCTCACACGCCCGTGCGCGAGCGCACGACGAGGTCGGACAGCAGCGCCAGCGAACCGATCATGATCCCGCTGACGATGAGCAGCACCGTGCTGGCCGGGAAGTAGAACGGGTGGCGGACCATGTCGACCAGGGCCTTGACGACGCCGATGACGACCAGCCACAGCGCCGGGGGCATGAGCACCTTGAGCGGGTCGAAGTACATGACCATGCGCAGCACCTGGAGGATGTAGCGGTAGGCGTCGCGGACGAAGTGGAACTTGCTGACGCCGGCGCGCTTGGCGTAGCTCGTCGGGACGTACTTGATGTCGTGCTGGTTGGACAGGAACGCCAGCGTGATCGTCGTGACGCAGCTGAAGCCGGGCGGCAGCAGGCGCAGGTACGGCAGGGAGACCTCGCGGCGGAACGCCCGCAGACCCGAGTTGAGGTCGGGGATGGTCTGGTTGGAGAGCTTCTCGGCGATCTTGCGGATCAGCCACTTCGCCGGGACGCGCGCCCACTTGTGGGTGCCCTCCTCGGTGGTGCGGGCGCCGACGACCTGGTCGTAGGACGGGTCGTCGCGAAGGATCCGGACCAGCTCGGGGATGCGCTCGTTCTCGTAGGTCATGTCGGCATCGGTCCACACGACGATCTCGCCGTGGGCCTGCTGGGTGCCGATCCGGCGGGCCGTGCCGCTGCCACCGTTGCGGCGGAACGGCATGACCCGGATGTTGGCGTAGTCGCGCGCCGCCTGGTGCAGCACCTCGAGGGTGTCGTCGGTGGAGGCGTCGTCGATGCAGAGCAGCTCGTAGGTGAACTCGCTGGAGTTCATCGCCACCGTGATCCGGTCGATCTCCTGCAGCACGTGCGCGGCCTCGTTGAAGCACGGCAGCACGATCGTGACGTACGGCTTGTCCGCGTCGCGGGCGCTCTGCGGCGTGCCAGCCGTGCTCGGCAGGTAGGCCGCGTCGGCCGGGTGCACCGACAGCTGCCCGTCGGTCGTGGTCACGGGTCCTGCCACGTGGGGCGCCGGCTGGGCCGGGACCGCGGCTGGCTGGGCCGGTGCCTGCGCGGCCGGCGTCGGGGCCGGCTGGGAGGTCGGGATCATCTCGGTCTCGGGGGCTGCGACGGGGACTGCCGGACCGGTGCTGGTGTGCTCGCTCATCTCGGCGCCGAGCCTACCCGCCGGTCGCCGCCCGCACGCCCAGGTGCGCCGCGACGCCCCCTCGCGCCGCGCCATACCCCTCGCCCGGCTCCGTCCCGCTCCGCCCCGCTCCCCTGCGCGAGTTTGAAGCGTCACCGCCGTCATGGCGGTGCCGGCGCTTCAAACTCGGCCGTGTCCGAGCCCGCACCCGGGGCGACGGCACGGCCGGACCCGACCCGCCCACCCTCGTGCGGTGAGGATCGCCGCGATGTCGTGCGCGGTCCGGCACGGTGTCACGGCCACGTCCGCCCAGAACACCCGCGTGGTGGCCCGGTCCGACCCGAGCAGGAGCCGGTCGCGCCTCCCGTCCCGCACCCGGTCGGCCCACTGCTCGTGCCCGAGGCGGCCGTCCACCTCGACGATGAGCCGGTATGCCGCGTACTCGTGGTCGTGCCACCGTCGCCGCCCAGCGTCCGACGGTGACTGCGACACCGACCGAGGCAGTCCGTGGGCCCGCTCGACATCCCGCAGGTAGAGCAGCTCGGCCCCGCTCTGAGCGCCGCCCGCGACATCCGCCAGGGCGGGCCTCAGAACCGCACCGTGCCTGTGCCCGGGTCGCCGAGCCAGCTCCTGGCGGAGCTCGGCGACAGACACTCGCTGCTGCTGGACGGCGCGTGCCACGGTCGCCAGGCAGTCGGTCGGCGAACCGTCGGCAGCGACGTCGAGAACGGTCGCCGGGAGGGTCGTCCGCCACGGCCAGGCCCGGTCGTCGATGAGGTCAGCCCATCTCATCGACCGGCGCACGGCCACGTCCGCGATCGGTCGGGGACATCGGGTGTACGGCACCACGAGGTCGAGTCGCGGTGGCGGCTGGGGTTGCACGCCCCAGAGGTGGGCCGCCGAACGACCGCAGAAGGCGACGTCACCGACGACCGGGTCCCGCTGCAGGGACAGCAGGCGGGCCGAAGCGGTCACGATCCACTCCGAACGGCCCGGCCTGGTGAGGTAGACGCAGGGGTGCAGGCGCACCCAGCGTCCCGAGCGCACCCGCCACTGCACCGCGCGGTCACCGAGCCCGGCGGCCCGGCACTGGGCGAGGGTGAGGAGGTCGTGCTGGCGGTTCGCGCTCCGCCGCAGCCCTGCCCAGTCGACCGCCACCGGCCCATGATGCGCGGGCTCGTCCCCGGCTCCGGAGATTTGTCCACAGGCCCGGTTCAGTGGCGGCGTGATCGCGCGCTCCCTCCCGGCGAGTTTGAAGCGCGGGTGACGTCAGGACGTCGGTGCCGCTTCAAACTCGCGGATGGGGGGCGGGGCTGGTGGGGCGGGGCTGGTGGGGCGGGGCTGGTGGGGGCGGGGCCGGTGGGGGCGGGGCAGGTCGGCGGGCGGGCGCGGGGCTGGACCGGGTGCACCGCTGGGGGCTGACGTGTGGAACGGTGGGGTCGTGGACACAGGACAGGTGCTGGACCTCATGAAGTCCGTCGCGGCGGAGGTCATCACGCCGCGGTTCAGGTCGCTCGCCGAGGGCGAGGTCATGGAGAAGAACCCCGGCGACCTCGTCACGATCGCCGACCAGGAGTCCGAGGCGATCCTCACGCGCGAGCTCGAGGCGGCCTTCCCGGGGGCGTTCATCCTCGGCGAGGAACGCACCTCGACCGACCCGAGCACCCTCGACCGCTACGTGCAGGCCGAGCACGCCTTCACGGTGGACCCGGTCGACGGCACCAAGAACTTCGTCCACGGCTCCCCCGACCACGCCGTCATGGTGAGCGAGGTCCGGCACGGCGAGACCGTCCGTGCCTGGATCTGGCAGCCCGAGCACGAGGTCGCCTGGGTCGCCGAGAAGGGTGCCGGCGTCTTCCGCAACGGCGAGCGCGTCACCCGCGAACCCGTCGCCGACGGCGTGCCCCCGCGCGGCGTCACCTCGATCTGGCCGCTGCGCGGGCACTCGCTGGGCGCCCTGCCCGCGCTGGTCGGTTCGTGGGTCTGCTGCGGGGTCGACTACCCGCGCCTCATGGAAGGTGCCGCCGACTACATCCTGTACGCCCGCAACAGCCCCTGGGACCACGCCCCCGGCGGGCTGATGGTCACCGAGGCCGGCGGCTACGTCGGGCACGCCGACGGGACGCCATACGCACCGACGGTGCTCACGCCAGGGATCATCGTGGCCGCCGACAGGGGCACGTATGCCGCGGTGCGGCGCCACGCGAGCGACGCCTTCGCGAAGCGCTAGGTCGAGACCGTGGCCGGCTTCGCGCACGATCAGGTATGGCGCGTGCGCGACCTCACGGGGGACCCCGCCGCCCTCGGTGGCGCCGTGACCGTCGCGCTCTGCGGCCACTGGGAGCACGACGGCGACTGCCGCTGGCCGCACCACTCCTCGGTCGAGCCCGACGGGGACGAGCACGTCGTCACGGTGGCGTTCGACGCCTCGCCCGCCGAGGTCCCGCTCGTGCGACGGCGGATCCGCGAGGGCCTCTCGACCGGTCGCCTGACCGGGCCGGACGGCGTCGGGTCGACCTGGCGGCTCCTCGACTGAGCCGGCGCGCCGCGACGGGCGTCCCGCACCCGGTCACCTCAGCCGTTCGGGCACGTCTGCGCGAACGGCCCTGCGTGTTCGCGCAACGGGCCGAAATGTCGTAATTCCGCGAGTTACCCTCGCTCCGGTCGATCGGCCACTTCGCTCCCAGGGGAAAAGATCCAGCGCATGAAGACACCCACCTCCTCGCCCGCCTCCGCCCGCCGCACGGTGGCCTTCGGCCTCGGCACTGCCCTGCTCGCCACCGCCGCCGGCCTGGGTGCCGCGGCGCCGGCCTCGGCAGCACCCGGCCAGGGCTGGGACCCGTCCCTCTACAACGTGGAGTGGATCCCGACGACCGACGCCGACGGCGAGATCACCGTCGCGCGGATCAACAACGACGACCCGTCCTCGACGCAGGCGATGAGCTTCAAGCGCGACGGGAGCCCGGTGCAGTACTCCACGATGTACGCAGCCAAGGACCTGGCCTGGGCGCCCGGTGGCGACCTGCTCGCCCGCGTGCCGTCCGGTGGGTTCGACATCAGCAACCTGTCCGACCCCACCCTCGAGAACGTGCGGGCGGTCAGCCGCCCCACGTCCGGCCAGTGGTCGCCGTTCGGTGACTCGCTGACCAGCACCACCCAGAACGGCAGCACGTTCACCAACCGCGCGGCCTGGCTGGTCAGCACGCGCACCGAGGCCCTCACCAAGTCGCTCACCGAGGACCCCGGCGTCAGCGCGCCCACCCCGGACGGCCTGTCCCTCGTCGTCACGGTGCGTGACGCCGGCACGGGCAAGCGCGACCTCGCCACCGTCGACGCCGACTTCCCGCGCAGCGGCAACGCGATGTGGAACTCCCCGCTGAACGACCCGGCCCCGCTCGGCTTCAGCGACCTCGACGCCCACGACCCGGTCGTCAGCAACGACGGCACCCTGGCCTTCGTCGGCACTGGTGCCGACGGCGACGCCCTGTACGTCGTCGAGGGCGCTGCCGGCCCGGTGCAGGTGGCCTCGCTCGGCGCGACCTGCGCCGGACACCGTCCGTCCTTCTCCCCCAGCGGCCGCTCGCTCGCCTTCGTCGCCTCCTCCACGGACTGCGCGTCGAGCACCCTGAAGACCGTCGACAAGACGGGCAACACGTTCGCCGGTGGCTCCGAGTCGGTCGTGGTCGACAGCGCGAACCTGCCCGGGACCGCGGTCGCCACGCACTTCGAGAGCCCCTCGTGGCGCCCCCTGACCGTCCCGGCCAGCACCACCCGCCTCGGCGGCGCCGACCGCGTCGCCACCGGTATCGCCGTCAGCAAGGACGGCTGGCCCGAGGGGTCGAGCGGCGCCATCATCGCCAGCTCGGAGTCGTTCCCCGACGCGCTCGTGGCGGGCCCCCTCGCGGGCGCCTCCGACTCGCCGCTGCTGATCAACCCCGCGGCCAAGCTCGACCCGCGCGTCCTCGCCGAGCTCAAGCGCCTGATGCCGGCCAAGGCCGACCGGTTCGTCTACATCGTCGGTGGCACCGGGGTGATCTCGAAGGCTGTGCAGACGACCCTGGCGTCCAACGGGTTCACCGTCTCCCGGCTCTCCGGCACCGACCGGTTCACCACGAGCGTGCGGGTGGCCAAGGAGCTCGACCTCGGCTTCGCCGGGTCGGAGGGCTTCCTCACCCGCGACGCGGTCTTCCTCGCCGACGGCATGAACTTCCCCGACGCGCTGTCCGCGGGTCCGGCGGCCTCTCTGTTCTTCGCCCCGGTCCTGCTCACCAACGGCGGCACCACCCCCGCGTCCGTGAAGACCTACGTCAACGGCCGCGCGGCGATCAAGAAGGCCCACGCCATCGGCGGCGCTGCCGGCAAGGCCGTCGGCACCTTCGGTTCGCGGGCCGGCGAGAAGATCAGCGGCACGGACCGGTTCGCCACGAGCGCCCTCGTCGCCCAGCGGTGGTTCCCCGCCGCAACGCGTGTCGGCTACGCCAACGGGATGTCGTTCCCCGACGCCGTCACCGGCGGCGCCTCGATGAGCGCCTACCACCAGCCCCTGCTGCTGGTGAGCCCGAAGGCCGTCCCGGCGACGGTCAACACGGTCAGCCTGGCCCTGCGCCCGGCCACCGACGACGTCGCGGTCTTCGGCGGCACTGGTGTGGTCAGCGACGCCGTCCGGACGCAGGTCGGCGCCAACGCGGGCGCGCAGACCGTCCTGTGGGGCCTGGACGTGCCGTCGGTCGACAACCCGCTCGCCGCCGTCCCGGCCGCCGTCGCCGGCGCGAAGGCCGCCAGCCGCGCCGACCAGGTCGCCCGGGCCACCGAGGCCCGTCCGGGCCACACCGCGCCCACCTTCCGCAGCGCCAACCAGCGCTGACGACCGTGCACGACGAAGGGGCCCGGTGGCATCGACCACCGGGCCCCTTCGTATGTCGTGAGCGCGGCCCCCGTTGGGAGCTACGGTTTCGGCGTGCCGAGCCAGACCTGGACCGGTAGGGGGACGAGCCCGTCGGGTCGTCGTTCGAGCAGGCGCGCGTCCTCCTGCACCGTCGTGTCCGCCCCCACCACGGCCGTGTCCAGCCCGAGGTCGGTCAGGGCCTTGGTCGAGTCGGCGGCGAGCAGCACGAGCCTGCCACCTCGGGCATCCACCGCCTTGGTGATCTGCGTGACCGCCCGTGCCATGCGCGCCGGGTCCTGGCGCAGGGCCGTCGTGGTCGACAGCGCGGCGACCCCGCAGTAGCCGCGCATCACCTGTGGCCACTCGTTCGCCGCCCGCGCATCGGCCATGAGCACCACGTCGCCGGCACGCAGCTGGCCGCAGACCGAGTCGACGGCAGCGAGCTCGCCGCGCTCGACGCGCTCGTCGAGGTGCGGCCTGGTCGCGAGGGCCGTGGGGACGAGGAGCGCTGCGGCGGCCGCGATGCTCACGGCGACGTTCACGGCATACGGCAGGCGCCTCGTCGACCACCGGGAGGCCACGGCCGCACAGGCGGCGACGAGGATCACGACGGTGGGCAGCGCGATGACGAGGCGGCGGTCGGCCCACGGGTGGTCGGGCGTGATGCCCGGCCGGTAGAGGGTGAGGAGGGTCGAGCCGACCGCGACGACGCCCGGCCCCACCCACGCCGGGAGGTCACGGCCGTCGACCCACGCCGACGCCGCGCGGTGGGCGAGCACCGCGACCGCGACCAGGGCCAGGACGAGGGCCACGGGCCCGACCCACCAGGCCATCCACACGAGGGACTGCTCGTCGTACGTGCGGCCGCCGTCGACAGGCAGGCCCTGGCGGGACTGCAGCCCGGCGACGACGCGGGCGCCGGAGTCCGCCGCGGACTGCCGCACGACCTGCCAGAGCGGCCGGGAGGCGAGGAACACCCCGAGGAGGACGAAGCCGGTGGCCAGCAGTCGGGGCAGCCACGCCCGGACCAGCGTCCCGAGCGACCAGCCCCGGCGGGCACCGGCGACGACGACCGCGGAGACGACGAGGACCACGACCCCGAGGGCCGCGAGCGGAAGGAGCGAGCCGGCGATGCTGCCGAGGTACTCGCTCGACGTGAGCCAGGTCAGGCCGAGCGCCACGGCCGCCGAGACACCGGTGGTGACGCCGAGGATCTTGGCGTGGGCCCGCCGTTGCACGAGGGCCAGCGCCACCACCGGGACGACGAGGATCACCTCACGCAGCGCGTCGACCCGGATGACGATGGCACCACCGAGCAGGATGCCGGCCGCGAGCGCTCCGGCCCTGGCTCCGACCTCCTGGGCCACGGTCGCGTGGCGGGCGGCCATGACGAGGGCGACCAGCCCGGCGGCGAGGACCGGCAGCGCGACGGGTTCGGAGTAGGTCGAGCGGGCGACGTGGACGAGCGGGAAGACCAGGGCGGCGCCGAGCGCGGCGAGCGGACCCCACCGGGGCCCGGTGAGCAGCGACCCGAGCAGGCCGATCGACAGGACCGCCAGGCCCCACAGGACGGCAGGGGCCCAGAACGTCGCCGTGGCTCCCCCGACCCACCAGGCCACCGAGTACCAGGCCGCGGTGCCGGGCGGGAACTGCGGCTGGATCGTGGGGTCCTGGGGCGTCCCGGTGGCGAAGAAGGCCGGGCTGGCGAGGGTGACCCCGTCGATGGCCAGCACGTCCGGACCACCCACGGAGTCGGCCGAGATGCTGATCGGCCGGGTGTGGCCGCTCGCGAGCTCGATGGCCGACTGCAGGTAGGAGCCGGAGTCCCGGCGGGGCAGGACCTGTTCGGAGTGCGTGGTGCCCGCCCACACGGTCGACCCGACCGCGAGCAGGACCAGGGCGATCGCCGACCACACGGGGAGCGGGCGGACCGGCACCCGACCGGCGAGCCGGGAGGCCACTGCGCCCAGGACGGCCAGGACCGGCAGGGCGACCCACGGCTGCCACAGGCCGACGAGGGCCAGGACCGCCGACGCGAGGGCGCCGAGGACGAGCCACAGCGCGGCCCCCACGACGGTCCGGGTGACGACCCAGCCGCTCCACGCCTCACCGCGCAGCAGCGGGAGGTCGCCGACATCAGGGGTGTACGGGTAGCTGCGGGGCGCGCGGCTGCTCACACCGCACCACGCTAGTGCCCACGGGGCCCGTCCCGCCGACGCCCCACCCCACGGTCTCGGAACGGCCGTCAGACGACGCGGCGCAGCCCGGGGAGCCGGGCGAGGACCGCGGTCACCGCGAACGCCAGGACGACGACCACGCCGACCAGCGCCACGACACCCGGCACCGACTCGGCGCCGTCGACGAGGTCGACGCCCGGCAGCCGGACCACGGCGGCGAGGACGAGCAGGTGGCACGCGAACACCCCGAACGTGAGGTCGCCCAGCCGCCGCATCCGCCGCGCGAGCGCGGGGGCAGCCAGGGCCGACGACGGGTGGGCCACGCTGCGGACCACGACGAACACCCCGACGGCGGCGAGGGCCAGGACGGCGCCCTGGTAGGTGAGCGGTGAGACGGCGGCGAGGACCGCCCCGGTACCGGTCGGCGTCCCCACGTCGGACCCCGGGTCACCGACCACGGCAGCCTGCAGGACCTGCTCTGCGCAGAGGGCGGCCGTCCCGAGCGCGGTGAGGACGAGGGCCCGACCGCGGAGCACCACCGGCCCGAGGGCGTGGCCGAGGAGCAGGAACCCGACGTAGGGCACGAACTGGGTCACCAGCGTGGGTGATGCGTCGTCGACGGGTCGGTCCTCGAGGAGGGCGATGACTCCGCGCAGCGCTGCGTCGAGCGCCGGGACGGCGACCAGGCCGGCACCGGCGACCGTGAGCTGTCGCGGGCTCCAGGCCCGGACGACCGGCCAGAGGAGGGGGACGACGGCATACAGGCCGAGGATGAGCCAGAAGAAGTAGAGGGCCGTGTAGGCCTCTCCTGCAAGGACGTTCGCGACGACGGCCGGGGCCTCGACCTCCGGGTCGACCACCGTCACGACGAGGACGACGTAGACCACGTGCCAGAAGACGAGCGGGATGCCGAGGCGCCCCAGGCGGCGGCGGTAGAACCGTCGGGCCGACGGGTCCGCCGGGGGTCGCAGGATGACGGCACCGCTGACCATGACGAAGACCGGGACCGCCCACTTGGCGCCGAAGTCGAGGGCGGCCGCCAGCCACCAGGCCCCCGAACCCTCGAGGTCGGGGTTGACGTACGTGAGTCCGGCGACGTGGATGCAGACCACCCCGACGATCGCGATGACGCGCAGCCAGCTCGTATAGGCGAGCAGCGAGAGGCCGTCGACGGGCGTGCCGGCAGGGCTGGGCGTCGGGGGCGCGTCCATGGGACCAGCATGTCGCAGCGGGCGCCCCGGCCCCTAGGTTGGGGGCATGCCCACCCCCTCGAGCGTCCTGGCCTCCGTGCTGCGCAGCGACCCCGCCAGACCGCGCATCACCTTCTACGAGGACACCCCGGGCCCCACCCGTGGCGAACGCATCGAGCTCAGCGGCAAGGTGCTGGCCAACTGGGTCAACAAGGCGGCGAACGCCTTGCAGGACGAGTTCGACCTCGGCCCCGGCGCGACCGTGCGCCTGGACCTGCCACCGCACTGGCGGTCGGTCTACTGGGCGATGGCGGCGTGGTCGGTCGGCGCCACCGTGGTCGTGGGCGGGGACGACGGCGACGACGCGGACCTCCTGGTCACCGACGACCCCGCGGCTGCCGAGGATGCACCGGGTGCAGCGGTGCTCGTGACCCTGGCCGCCCTCGCGCGCCGGTCGCCGGACGCCTCCCCCGACGCGACCGCGATGGACGAGGCACGCGAGCTGTCCACGTACGGCGACCAGTTCACCGCGTGGGACGAGCCCGATGAGGACGCCCCCGCGCTGCGCTCGGCAGGTGCCGAGGCGGCATACGGCGCGGTCGTGGAGGACCGCGGCTGGGAGCGGGGTGTGCGCGTCCACCTCTCGGGGGGTGACCTCGGCCGCGTCCTCACGGCCGCGCTGTCCGCGTGGGCCGCGGACGGCTCGGTGGTCCTGACCCGCGGCGAGCTCGACGATGAGGCACGCTCTCACCGGGTCGCCACAGAGGGAATCACGCTGGAAGAGTAGGGAGCTCGCGCCCCGAGCCCGGAGGTGTCCGGCTCAGCGCTTGCGGAGCTCCGCCTCGACCGCCTTCCACGTCACCGTCGCGACCACGCCGGTGCGCGCGAGCTTGGCGCGCCCCTGCAAGGCCTTGACCGCGGCCTCGGTCTGCGGACCGAAGTCGCCGTCGGCGCCGACGTGCAGCGCCTTCTGCAGCGCGACGACGGCCGCACCCTTCGAGCCCTTCTTCACGACGGTCGAGTAGTAGCCGCGCAACGGGTAGTCGCGCGCCTCCAGCGCCTTCCAGACCTTCGAGTCCGTGACACCGGTGTCACCGAGGTGGTGGGACCTCTGGAACGCCGACACCGCGGAGGCCGTCCGTGCACCGTACGCACCGTCCACGGCCAGGCCGCCGAGCGCGCGCTGGAGGACCTTGACGGCGTCCCCGCGCGAGCCGGTGCGCAGCACCGTCGACATCAGGGCCGTGTATGGCGTGGCGGTGCGCGCCGGTGCCGAGCGCGACGGCGTCGACGTGGTCGCGGTCCCGCCCATGAGCGCCTTCCAGGTGGGCGGTCCGACGACGCCGTTGGCCGTGAGGTTGCGGCGGGTCTGGAACGCCTTGACCGCCGCCTCGGTCTTCGGGCCGAACTGGCCGTCCGCGGTGACGTGGAGGGCCTTCTGGAGCGCCACGACGGCCGGTCCGGTGGCGCCCTTGCTGATCGTCGTGGCGGCGTACTGCGCCAGCGAGTCGGCCGGGGCTGGCTTCGCGGGGGTGGGCTTCGCCGGCGTCGGCGTGCTCGGTGCCGCGCCCCGGGCGGGGACCAGCTTGAGGGCCACCATCTTCGCCCAGGTGGGCGCGTCCATCACCCCGGTGACGGCGACGCCGTGGCTGCCCTGCCAGCTCCGCACCGCCGCCTCGGTCTTCGGGCCGAACTGACCGTCGGGCGTCGCACCGACGACCTTCTGCGCGAGGGCGACGTCGGGTCCGGTCGACCCCTTGGCCAGCACGGGGTACGACGTCGGCGCCGGAGCAGGAGCAGGAGCAGGCGCCGACCCCGGACCGGGGTCGATCGTGGTGATGGCCTTGCCGGTCCACCAGGACGTGTGGCCGTACGCGCCGTCCCACGAGAACGAGAAGTGGATGTGGTCGGTGTGCGGGACGGGCCCGGTGTAGGTCGCCCAGCCGCGGCCGGGGTCGTAGGCGCGCCACATCTTGTGGTTCCAGATGATGTACATGATCCCGAACCGCCGGGCCATGGCACCCGGTCGCCCCTGGGCGTCCGGCGCCGACAGCCACGCGGTCACCGAGTCGGCCACGGCCTTCTCGTTGGGCTTGTTGACGCTGAGCATCCAGTCCCACGCACGTCCCTCGGAGTGCTCCGTCAGGCCGCTGTTGCAGTTGCGGATGATCCCGTACGACGCGCTGCCGAGCCCGTAGTGGCTCGAGAACAGCGTCGCGAACGCCACCACCCCGGGCTTGGCCACCGGGTCGCACAGGCGCTGCGCCTGGTAGGGCGAGGCCAGGTCGAGCGCCGACGGCAACGCCTTGCTCGGCGGCTTGGGCACGCTCGCCGCCTGCGCGTCAGCCATGGCGAGGGGGACGGTGAGGACGGGGATGCTCAGCACACCGAGGGCACGGACAGCACGCGACACGGGACGCTCCAGGGGGGATGGCACCCCGGGTCACGGGGCGCGGACGAGTCGACGGTGCCGGTCCCGGGTCATCACGCCCGGGGCAGGCGAGACATTTGTCCCACCAGTTCACACGCGTCACAACCGCTTCCCCCGAACTACAACCGTGGAGTTCGCGATCCCCTCCCCCGTCCAGCCGATGGCGCCAGGTCCGACATGGCCCGCACGACGTGGCCCGCTCGGCGCGGCCCGCTCGGCGCGGCCCGGTCGGCGCTCGGCTGATCGGTCGCGGCACACGGGGGTGGTCCTCGGGCTCCGCTCTCTCGTCGGGTCCCCAGCGACCCGCTGCCCCGCCCCACACCCCGGGCATGTGCGCGGCATACGCAGGGTGGGCGGAACGGTGGGGAGGGACCACGCATGGGCGGCGGGAGCCGCCGACTAGAGTCGCCGCCATGGACAAAGTCGTCTCCTCCGCAGCCGAGGCCATCGACGGAATCGTCGACGGCTCCTCCCTGTCGGTGGGTGGTTTCGGGCTCTGCGGGGTCCCGAGCGTGCTCATCGACGCGATCCACCACACGGGGGTGAGCGACCTCGAGGCCATCTCCAACAACTGTGGCGTGGACGAGTGGGGGCTCGGGATCCTGCTCAAGGACAAGCGGATCCGCCGCATGGTCTCCTCGTACGTCGGGGAGAACAAGGAGTTCGCCCGCCAGTACCTGAGCGGCGAGCTCGAGGTCGAGCTGACGCCGCAGGGCACGCTCGCCGAGCGGCTGCGCGCCGGCGGCTCCGGCATCCCGGCGTTCTACACCGTGACCGGTGCCGGCACCCAGGTCGCCGAGGGTGGCCTCCCCTGGCTGTATGCCGCGGACGGCACCGTCGCCAAGGCCTCACCTCCCAAGGAGAGCAAGGTCTTCGAGGTCGACGGTGAGGACAAGGAGTTCATCCTCGAGCGGGCGATCGTGGCCGACTTCGGCCTGGTCCGGGCGTGGAAGGGCGACCGCCACGGCAACCTCGTGTTCCGCAAGAGCTCGCGCAACTTCAACCCGCTGGCCGCCATGGCCGGGCGCGTCACCGTCGCCGAGGTCGAGGAGCTGGTCGAGCCCGGCGAGCTCGACCCCGACCAGGTCCACCTGCCCGGCATCTACGTCCACCGCGTGCTGCCGCTGACGGCGGAACAGGCCGCCGAGAAGAGGATCGAGCGCCGGACGACCCGGCCCCGCACCGAGGGCCCGACCGACGGCCACACCGAGAGCCAGGAGGCCTGAGATGGCACTGACCCGTGAGCAGATGGCGGCCCGCGCCGCCCAGGAGCTGTCCGACGGCTCGTACGTCAACCTCGGCATCGGGCTCCCGACGCTGGTCCCCAACTACGTCCCCGACGACGTCGAGATCGTGCTGCAGTCCGAGAACGGCATCCTGGGCGTCGGCGCGTACCCGTTCGAGGGTGAGGAGGACGCCGACCTCATCAACGCCGGCAAGGAGACCGTCACGCTGCGACGCGGCGCCTCGTTCTTCGACTCGGCGACGAGCTTCGGCATGATCCGTGGCGGCAAGGTCGACGCGGCGATCCTCGGCGCGATGCAGGTCTCGGCCAAGGGAGACATCGCCAACTGGATGATCCCCGGCAAGATGGTCAAGGGCATGGGCGGCGCGATGGACCTGGTCCACGGGGCCAAGAAGGTCATCGTCCTGATGGAGCACAACGCCAAGGACGGCTCCTACAAGATCGTCGAGGAGTGCTCCCTGCCCTACACCGGTCGCGGTGTCGTCCAGCGGATCATCACCGACCTGTGCGTCTTCGACGTCACCGCCGACGGCCTGGTTTTGCGCGAGCTCGCCGAGGGCGTGACCGAGGACGAGGTCCGCGAGAAGACCGAGCCGAAGTTCACCACCGACCTCACCTGAGGCCGGCACCGGGCGACCGCGACCTCCCGCGCGCCGAGTTTGAAGCGGCACCGACGTCAGGACGTCGGTGCCGCTTCAAACTCGCGGGGAGAAGGGGTCGGGTCGTCGGGTCAGCTGTTGGCAGCCGTCGTGAGGGTCGCAGCCGAGACCACGGCCGTGCCGCCGACCGCTGTCAGGGTCTCGAGCTGCGAGCTGGTCTGCAGGGTGGCGAGGGCGTCGTCACCGAGGGAGGACCCCGGGGTGAGGGCGATGACCCGCTGCATCGTTCCGGCGACGAGCGAGTCGACGAGCGACTCGTTGCGCCCCGACGTGAGGACGATCTCGGACTGGACCGGCACCCGCGAACGGTAGAAGGACGCGACCGCAGCCGAGACGGCATACCGGTCCGTGCCGCCGAGGCGGGTGACGGTGGTGACGCCGGCACGGCGCAGCTGGTCCTCGACCCCGGTGGCCACCACGGCACTGCCGCCGACGACGCGCGCCGAGGTGGGCTTGAGGGCGGAGAGGGCCGACCACGTGTACGAGCTCAGGCCGCCTGCCGGCGTGAGCAGGATCGGCTCGCGCAGGGCGGAGGCCGGGCCGGAGACGCCGAGCGCGTCCGGCAGTCCCTCGCCACCGGCGACGACGACGGTCGGGGTGGCCCGCCTGGCCTTGATGGCCTTGGCGACGACGGCGGAGGTCTCGAACCGATTCGAGCCACCGAGCCGGGTCACGGTCAGCCCGCGGCTCCTCAGCTGCGCGGCGACCGCATCCGACACCACGCCGGCACCGCCGACGACGTAGGCCGTCTTCACCGCGCTGCCGCGGCGGTTCAGCTCCGCGATCGTCGCGGCGGGGAGCTTGGACTGCTGCGTGAGCAGGAGCGGTCCGCCGACCGTGGCCGCGAGCGGCCCGGAGACCGAGGCGTCGACGAGCAGGCCGTCACCGGCCGCCACGACGACGGCGCCGGCCGACGACGTGGTGCGTGCCGCGACGGCAGCAGCGGAGGCGTAGCGGTCCGCCCCCGAGAGGCGGGTCGTGAGGTGGCGGATCATCGTCGAGTTGACCTGGCCCGAGAACGGGGTGCCGGAGGCCACCACCGAACGCAGCTGGTCACCGGTGACGGTGCGCACGGTGCCGGCCGTCGACGTGGCGGTCGCCGTGTGCACCCCGCCGTTGGCGGTGCGGTCGGACAGGTCGAGGCGCGCGACGTCGGACAGGCCGAACACGCGGGCGAGCGACGGGGCGCTGGCCACCTGGCGCCACGCCCGTGCGGGGTTGCTGTCCTTGAGGCTCCACGGGTCGGACACGCCGCGCAGGTACGGCAGGGGCGTGCCGCCCCAGACGTCCTCGTTGTTCTCGGTGCGACCGCCCGAGGACGAGGAGAAGAACGCCTGGATGATCGTCCCCCTGGAGCGGGCCACGTAGCCGGTCGCAGACGTGCCCGCGGCGCGGACGGCGTTGCGCCAGTTGGCCCAGTACGGCTGGTTGCCGTTGCCGAGCACGGTCGAGTAGCCGGCGTAGACCTGGTCCGCCGTCGTGTCGTAGAGGTGGCAGTCGCAGGATGCGCGCACGGTGCCGCCCAGCGCCTGGTACTTGCTGAGGGCGTAGCCGCGAGCCGCGGCGGCCTGGGCCTTGAGGGCCTCGAGGTTCCACGACCACGGGCTCTCGGCGATGTAGTCGAGGTACTCGTCGTGCAGCCGGACCCGGTTCACGACGTTCCAGCTGCTGGTGCCGTAGGGCTTCATCCGGACGGTGCCGTCGCGGTAGAGCGTGCCGCCGATCTTCATCAGCGTCTTGTCGTTCATGCCGGGGAGGCTGTCCCACCGCAGGATGGCGGTCGTGCCGGCCAGGGAGGACACCCCGGTGCAGGACGAGCAGCTCGCCTTGATGGTGTCGCCGACCCGACTGAACGACACGGCGTCGCCCAGCGCACCGGTGATGGTCCGGGAGTCCCCTGCGACCGTGACGGTGAACGCACCGCCGCCGTTGCCGGCCGCCACGAGCGACGGGACAGCGGTCACGGTGCTCGACCCTGACACCTGGTTGAGGATGTTGACGTCCAGGGTCTGGCTGTCGCTGACGGCGTCGTACGTGGTGCCCGTGTAGTAGTGCTTGAGGATCTGGGGGGCCGTGTAGCCCGCCCTGGCCATCTCGAACGCGCCGTACTGGCTCATGCCGATCCCGTGGCCCCAGCCGGCGCCGCGCAGCACCCACGAGGAGGCGGCCGCTGCGGAGGACCTGGCCGTCGCAGCGCGACGCTCGTCCTGGGCGACGGCGGCCGAGGCCTCGGCACCGGAGACGGTCGGCGCGGACGCGTCGGGCGCGGGTCCGTCGGGGTTCCCGTCGGTCGGGCTCTCCGTGAACGTCGGCCGCGGCTGGTTGGCACCCCACTGCGGGTCCGGGGCGTTCCCCGCGGCAGCGGCGCCCGTGGGCACGGCCAGGCCGAGGGCCACGGCACCGACGGCCGTGGTGGCGAGGAAGCGGACGGCACGCCGTCGCATCGTTCGGAACACGGGAGGTGTCCTCTCACTCTCAGAGTCTGCGAAGGGGGGTGGGCAGCCCGACGAATCGGGCACCAGCCCCCACAGTCACACATCGGTCGCCGTCGTCCCGGTCTGAGGGGAACCACGTGGCCGTTTCGTTACGCACCCCGCAGCGCCGGCCTCCACGGCAATTCTCCTCCCACCCGCCCGCGCCTGACCAGCACCGCCCGGGCGGCCCACTAGGCTGGCCGACGATGAACGACGACGTCTGGCTGGTCATCCCGCTCTACAACGAGGCCCAGGTCATCGGCGACGTGGTGGCCACCGCCAGGGCGGTCTTCCCCCATGTCGTCTGCGTCGACGACGGTTCGTCCGACGCCAGCGCGGCGGTCGCCGAGGCGGCCGGTGCCGTCGTGGTGCGCCACCCCATCAACCTCGGGCAGGGTGCGGCCCTCCAGACCGGCTTCACCTACGCCCTGGGCGACCCCGGTATGCGGTGGGTCGTCACCTTCGACGCCGACGGCCAGCACCAGGTCTCGGACGTCGTGGCCATGCTCGAGAAGGCCCGGGCCGAGTCGCTCGAGGTCGTGTTCGGCTCCCGCTTCCTCGACGACCGCACCCAGGCGTCCGTGCTCAAGAAGATCGTCCTGCGGGCAGCGGTGGGCTACACCAACCTCACCACCAAGACCCGCCTCACCGACGCCCACAACGGCCTCCGGCTCCTGTCCCGGGGCGTGGTCGAGCGGATCGACATCACCCAGAACCGGATGGCGCACGCCTCCGAGCTCGTCGCGCAGATCGGTGACCTGGACGTCCGCTACGGCGAGAGCCCGGTGCACATCCTCTACACCGACTACTCCAAGGCCAAGGGCCAGTCGATCTGGAACGCCGTCAACATCCTCGTGGAGCTGATCCTCCGATGACCAACCTCGTGCTGATCCAGGTCGTGCTGATGGTCGCCGTGCTGGCGTTCGTCGCCCGGCTGTTCCGCAGCAACGGCGCCCGCGCCCAGGCGATCCGCCGGCTCGGCCTCCTGCTCTTCGCCGCGTTCGCCGTCGTGTCGATCCTCATCCCGAACGTCTGGAACCGCATCGCCCACGTCGTCGGCGTCGGCCGTGGCACCGACATGGTGCTCTACGCGCTCGTGGTGGCGTTCCTCAGCTTCACCGTGACGACCTACCTGCGCTTCCGCGACCTCGAGACGCGCTACACGCGACTGGCCCGACGGCTCGCCCTGGACGAGGCGGAGCGCGACTTCCCGCAGGAGCAGGTCCGCACGACCGGCGCGCCGGACTCCCCGACCGACGGGGCCCCCACGGCCTGACTCGCGGCGCCACCCACGGTCCCAGCGGCGGACCGCGTCAGGACCGCCGCCGTCTCAGGGCGCGATCTTGGCGATGTGCTCGATGAGCCCGGTCGTCGACACCGACGGCGTGCGGGGCAGGTAGACGACCTCGCACACGTCGCTGACCCAGTCGAACTTGCCGGCCCAGTCGTCGCCCATGACCAGCACCGACGCCCCGTGCTCGAGGATGTAGTCGCGCTTCTTCTCCAGCGACTCCTCGACGAACACCTCGTCGACCACCTTCAGGCTGCTGATGATCTCGACCCGCTCGTCCTGGTCGAACACCGGGTTGCGGCCCTTCTTGGCCATGTTGAGCGCGTCCGCCGACACCCCGACGACGAGCCGGTCACCGAACTCGGCCGCCCGCTTGAGGACGCGGATGTGCCCGACGTGCAGCACGTCGAAGGTGCCGAACGTGATGACGGTGCGGTTGCTCAACAAAAGCTCCTCGTATGGCGTCGCGGCGTGGCCGTCGTGGTGGTGGCGCTGCGCCGAGGCTACCGTCCGGCCACGGCGGCGGCGGCATCGTGGGCGGCGTCCAGCATGGTGGTCGTGGACAGGCCCTCCCCCGTGCTGGCCCGTCCCCCCTCGACCAGGGACCGCGCGAGCGAGGCCGCGTCCAGGGGGGAGAGCTCGACCCCGAGGGGGCGTGGGCAGATGTCGCTGGCGACCACGCGGGCACCGGCCGCGAGCGCCTCCCGGACGATCACCGAGTCGCCGTCCCAGGCGGTGGGGCGCAGGAAGACGCCGCTGGAGGCCAGCACGTGCGCCACCTCGGGTGCCGGGGCGTCGAAGGTGAGCGTGACCCACGGCTCCTGTGCGACCAGCTGACGCAGCTCGGCCAGCCGGTCGCCGTCGTGGCCGTAGGCGAGCACGCGGAGGGTGGCATCGGGCCAGGAGCCCGAGCGCACCCGGCGGACCGCCTCGACGGCGAGGTCGGCGTGGTAGTGCTCGAGCCCGGCGTTCGTGGCGACCACGACGGCGTGTGGGTCACGCGCGGGCGCGACGGCTGGGACAGCGTGAGGAGAGGGGACGTAGGGCGTGACCACGCGGACCCGCCCGCGGAGCCCGGCGGGCAGGACCTCGCGGATCTCGTCGTTGACGGCCCAGATCTGGTCGTAGGCGTGCAGGGCGACGCGCAGCACCGCAGCGCCTGCCGGTCCGAGCCTGCGCACCTGGCCCAGGGTGGAGCCGGAGTGCAGGACGAGGACGGTCGTACCCGGTAGCACCGCGAACACCGGCGCGAGGACCATGGCCCGCCACAGCCGGGTGATGTGGAACAGGTGGAGGGACCGGCGGGCCCAGACCGATGGCAGCGCTCGCAGCGCGCGGCGGGGCGAGCCGGTGTCGACGTAGCGGACGACGGACCCCTCGGAGCGCAGCGTCGCCGTGAGCTGCCGGTGGCTGGCGTGCACGCCACCGACCTCACCGTGCTCCTGGGCCCACTGCAGCACCCGCACCGGTCCGCGGGTCGTCACGGTCAGTCCAGCCTCGAGCTCGTGAGGACCCCGAGCAGGTGGCCACCCGCGGTCACCAGGGCCAGCGGCACCATGACGACGACGAGCACCTGGGTGCCGAGGAGGTCGCCGTGGGCGATGTCGACGACCCCGGCGACCAGCGCGAGGAGCGAGGCCTCGACGGCGACGAAGGCCCGGAAGATCGGCAGGTAGCCCATCGCCCTGCGGACGGCGGCGAGGCCGGACACCTTGGACCGCGTGGTGGCCGCGACGTCCTCCAGCATGGGGCGACCGGTCTTGGCGCGCGCCACGTGCACGAGGTCGGTGAAGGCCTTGTTGACCAGCACGACGACCGACACGAGGAGCCCGAGGACGGTCCATCCGCCGACGTCGAGCGGGTGGGCGAGCGACCAACCGTCGGCGCGCAGGCCGAGGAAGGCCGGGATCGCGGCCTCCGTCAGGTAGTGGCCGATCCGGTCGAGGTAGATCCCGGCCGGCGAGAACCGCTGGCGCCACCGGGCCACCTCGCCGTCGCTGCAGTCGAGCAGAATCTGCAGCTGCATCGCCACGACGCACACCAGCGGGCCGACGACTCCCGGCAGCGGCAGGGCAAGGGCCCCGAGCACGCCCACGGCGATCATCAGCCAGGTGACGCCGTTCGGGGAGATCCGGGTCGGCAGCAGCACCCGGGTCGCGTAGATGGACAGGTGCCGGATGTACAGGGCCCCGGCCCAGTGCTCGGCGTTGTAGCGGGCGATGTGCTCCGGGGGCTGCGCCACGGCCTTGAGCTGGGTGATCGTGGGCCGGTCGTCGGAGGGGTCGTGGGCGAGCTGGCTCATGCCGGCGATCCTGTTCGCAGGGGGTCGGGCTGGGCGGCGATCCACCGACGCCAGCCGAGGAAGGACTCGGTGAGGTAGACGACGGCGAGCGCGACCGCCGACACCCACAGGAGGGGGACGACCGCCCCGGGGGCGAGCAGGGCCACGAGGAGCAGGACGACGAGACGTCCGTCGGTGCCCAGGCCTGCCACCGCCACCCACGAGGCGGGTGGTGTGCCGGTGTCGCGGAGCCGGTAGACGACGTCGTAGCGGTGGTAGGCGATGGCGGCGACATACGCGAACGCGGCGGCCGACCAGGAGTCGAGGGTGTGGTGGACGAGGACGCCGACGGTGAGGGCCTCCGCCACCCACAGGGCGGCCGGGGCCTGCCAGGCGAGGCGGTGGTGCACCGGCGGCTGCCAGGCCGCGGCGACAGCCACGAACCCGACCACGGCGACGACGAGCCCGACACCTACGTGCCCCGACCAGACGACCCACGGCACGGCGACGACGAGCACGGCCGCCCCCAGCAGGCCGACGAGGAACGGGGCCCGCAGTGCGCGCGAGACGGCCACCGCCAGCGGTCCGAGGTCCAGCTGCTCGTCGAGGTCACCGCGTCCGGTCGCCTGCTCCACGGAGGCCCAGGTCCGGTCGCGGCCCGCGAGGACCGCGGCCACCCGACCGCCCTGGGTCCACGCCACGGCCACCGCGACGGCGACGGTCAGGACCCACAGGACGAGCATCGGCCGGTGCGTCAGCAGGGTCAGGGAGATCAGGAGGTAGCGCTCCGCGATGGGCATGTGGACCACCTTCTTGGTCCAGTGCACCACCTGCGTCCGGGTGCTCGGGGGTGGCGCGAACGTCGTGCGCGCCCCCTGCGGACCGAGGTCGCGGGGCACGTCGACCGGCAGCAGGTCGGGCCGGCTGCGTCGCGAACCCCTCAGCCGGTGCTCGTACGCGTAGTCCTCGAGGTGGCGCAGCGTCACCACGGCCATCGCCGCGAGCGCCACAGGCCAGCCGTCCGAGCCCTGGCGGACCGCGACCGCTGCGACGGCGGCCAGGACGGCGTACTCCTTGACGCGGTCGCCGACTGCGTCGAGGAAGGCACCGAGCGGGCTGAACCGCCGGGTGAAGCGCGCGATCTCGCCGTCCACGCAGTCGACGACGAGCGCCACGAGGAGCAGCACCGCGGCGACGACCCAGGCCCACCAGGCTCCGGTCGCCACGAGCAGCGCGGCGACCAGGCCGAAGGCGAGCGAGACGACCGTGACGACGTTCGGGGTCCACCCGTGGGCCAGGCCCACCCCGGTGAGCCGCCTCGAGAGGGGGCGCACGGCATACGTGGAGAAGAAGCCGTCACCACCGCGGGAGGCGCCGCGGAGGCGTTGCCGCCACGGCTCCCCCGCCGCCCCGACGGCGCGCACCCCCGGGCGCGACCAGTCGAACGGCCCGAGCGGGCCGGCCTGCACGGTGAGCCCGCCCCGGACGAGGACGAGGGTGGCGACGGCCACCGCGTCGGACCCCCACCCGTCGGCCGATGACGCTGCGGCGCGAAGGAGCCGAGCGGCTTCGGCACGGTCGGGGCCGCTGACCCGCAGGACACCGGGGAGCGCCCGGTTGGGCGCGGTCACCTCGTGCGCCGACGTGCCCACGGACTCGACCAGCTTCCCGTCGTGCCCGACACGGGCCGGGGTCGCGAGGTCCGCACCCTCCGCGAGCGCGTACGGGTCGGCCACGAGGGCGGCGGTGCGGACCCCGGGGCCGTCGAGCAGGTCGAGGAGGGCCACCGGGGAGATGCCGAGGTCGTGGGCCGCGACGACAGCCGGTGCGTCACCGGTGCGGGCGAGCGCGTCGGCCAGACCGCCGAGCTGGGCCGACAAGGGGCCGCCGAGGACCACCGGGGGGCTCGAGATGCCGAGCAGGGCGAGGGTCTGCGTGATGGCCGACCCACCGTCGCCGCCGAGGACGACGACGTCGGCGCCGGCGCTCAGGCCGTGGACCGCCCGGGCCGTCGCGTTGCCGACGGTGGGCTCGGCGGGCTGAACGCGCTCGGTGCCGGAGGTCACGCCCCGGCGTCCAGGTCGTGGTTGTAGCGGTCGAGGACGTCCTCCATGGGACCGTCCATCGCCAGCTGACCGCGCTTGAGGTAGATCCCGCGGGTGGAGAACCGGCGCAGGTCGCGCTCGGAGTGCGACACGAGGAACAGCGTCTTGCCGTCACCCAGCAGGGACTCCATCCGCTGGTAGCACTTCTCGCGGAACGCCCGGTCGCCGACGGCCAGCACCTCGTCCACGAGGATGATCGGCTCGTCGAGCGTGGTGACCACCGCGAACCCGAGCCGGACCTTCATGCCCGAGGAGAAGTGGCGGTAGGGGGTGTCGAGGCCGGCGCGCACCTCGGGACCGGCGAAGTCGACGATGTCGTCGAAGCGCTCCTCGATCTCGGCCTTGCCCAGCCCGTGCAGACCCGCCGTGAGGTGGATGTTGTCGCGGGCCGACAGCTCGCCGAGGAAGCCACCGGTCAGCTCGATGAGCGGCGCGACCCCGCCACGCACCTCCACCGAGCCCTCGTCGGGCAGCAGCACGCCGGCGATCATCTTCAACAGCGTGCTCTTGCCACCGCCGTTGCCGCCGACGAGACCGACGGCGTCACCGGCGTGGATGTCGAAGCTGATGTTCCGCAGCGCCCAGAAGGTCTGCTTCGTGGCGCCGCTGCGACCGTGGAAGAGCATCTCGCGCAGCTGCATGCGCCGACGCCGGGAGCGGTAGAACTCGATCCCGAGGTCGCGCACGGAGATGACGGGCTCGGAGCCGGCGGACCCGGAGCTGAGGGGCTGGGCTTCGTGGGCAGCCATCAGATCTCCTTCAGCACGGCGCGCTCGAGGCGCGAGAAGACGGCGAACCCCGCGACCAGCAGGGCGAACGACACCACGACCGACGTCCCGATCGCCCCCCAGAGGATGGGGAACCTGTCGTGCCGGAACAGCCCGGCCCGCATGATCTCGAGGATCCCGGCGAGGGGGTTGAGCCAGGTGACCTTGTCGTAGGGCGCGGGCACGAGGTGTCCGGCGTAGACCACCGGGGTGGCGTAGAACATCACCCGGGTGGCGATGCGCACGACCCGCTGGGTGTCGGTCACCAGGGCGGTCACCGGCGCGAGGATCAGGCCGATGCCGGTCAGGGCGACGGCCTGCAGGACGATCGCGAGCGGGAACAGCAGCACCCACCAGTTGACGTGCAGCTGGCCCTTGACGAGGTAGACGATGCTGAAGAACACCAGGACCGGCAGCGACAGCAGGTACTCGATCCCCTTGGACAGCACCACCCGCAGCACCCACATCTCGCGCGGGAGGTTGGTGGAGCGCACGAGCTTGGACTCCTGGATCAGCGCGCGCGACGTGTCGGTCAGGCAGCCCGAGAACCACTGCCAGGACAGCAGGCCGATGACGAGGAACATGAAGTACGGCTCGTGCCCGAGGTTGTTGCGCTTGAGGATGAAGACGAAGACGACGAAGTAGACCGACGACATCAGGAGCGGGTCGAGGATCGTCCAGAGGTACCCGAGGACGCTGCGGGAGTAGCGGACCCGCAGGTCGCGGATCACGAGCGTCCACAGCACGCTGCGCCGGGCCAGGATCGCCTGGGTTCGCGTGATCAGCTTCATGGGTCCTTGCCTGTCGTGGGGTGCCTGCCCGCCTCGCCTGCCGGTGGGCATCATCTCGCGTCGGCCCGACGACCGAGGGTACGCCACCCCGGTATCCTCGGCGCAGCCCGGTGGAGAGCCGGGCCGACCCCCGCGACCGACGAACGGACACCATGACTCGACTGGCATCGGCCCTGCGCAGGAGCGAGGTCCTGGTCAGCCTCCTGTGGGTGCTCAGCTCGGCGGTGATGCTGCTGGCGGCGCTGGCCGAGCAGGGTTGGCTCCTGGGGGCGGCCCTGGTCGTCAACTACGTCACGGACGCCTCGTTCTACCGGGTCGACCCGCGGGCCGTCATCTGGTTCAACGAGCGCGAGATGGCCCCGCCGCACCGGCACCTCTTCCGCGAGGCCGTCGCCTTCCTGGGCTGGGCCCTGATCACCCACCCCTCCCCGCTCGCGGTGACCGCGGCGCTCACCGCGGTGGTCGTCGTCCACGCCGGCCACGCGGCATACCGGGTGGTGGGGGCGCGCAACCGGCGTATGCGGCGCGGCCGGGTCTGGTGGCGCGGCCTGGACGTCGACGGGGCCGACAGCGGCCCGCAGATCCTGCCCACCACGCTCCCTCGCCTCTGGACCGTCTCGGGTGCGCGGTTCGCCCTCCACGTCGACGTGCCGCTCGTCGTCGGGCTGTGGCTGTCGTGGACCCTCGACGCGACGTGGCCGGTGTGGGTGGCCCTGCTCCTCGTCGTGGCCGGCGCAGTGTTCGTCATCCAGCGCGGGCTCGCCCGGCGTCGCCTGGTCGGCCGGCTGGCCACCCCCGCCCACGAGAAGGCCAGGGTCCTCGCAGCCCTGCAGGAGCTCGCCCCCGAGGTCGTCGTGTACTTCAGCGGCGGCCCCGACACCACCTACCAGCTCAACGTCTGGCTCGAGACGATCGACCGCATCGAGCAGCCCACGGTGATCTTCATCCGCGAGAGCCGCCACCTCGAGGACCTGCTGCCCACGAACACCCCGGTGCTGGTGCTGCCCCGCGCGCAGGACATCGAGGCCTTCCAGCTGCCGTCGATGCGGGTGGCGCTCTACCCGACGACGGTCATCAAGAACAACCACATGATCCGGCTGCGCGGCCTGCGCCACGTCTTCATCAACCACGGTGACGGCGACAAGTCGGTGACCTACAGCCCGCTGCACCGGGTGTTCGACGAGATCTGGGTGGCCGGCGAGGCCGCCCGCGACCGCTACCTGCAGCGCGGCGAGGGCGTGCGGCCCGACCAGCTCGTCACCGTCGGCCGCCCGCAGCTCGCGCACATCGAGGCCGTCCCCGACGGCGCGCAGCAGGCCTCTCCCCTGACGGTGCTCTACGCCCCGACCTGGGAGGGAAACTTCGAAGGGGTCAACTACTCCTCGGTGGCGCCCATGGGCGAGCGGATCGTCGACGCGCTGCTCGCGTCCGACCGCGACATCCGCGTGCTGTTCAAGGCGCACCCCGCCACCGGCACCCGGCTGGAGAAGGCCGCCACCGCGCGGGCCGCGATCGAGCGCCGCCTGTCCTCCGGCCCCCACCAGGTCGTCGGCACCGAACCGGACGCGCTCTACCGTGCGTTCAACGAGGCCGACGTCCTCGTCGCCGACATCTCCAGCGTGGTCGCCGACTTCCTCGCCTCCCGCAAGCCCTACCTCGTGACCAACCCCGAGGACGTCCCGCTGGCCCGGTTCCACGCGGAGTTCCCCAGCACCGCCGGGGGCGGGGTCATCGGTCGAGACGTCTCCGGCCTCCTCGCGGCGATCGAGGACGCCGCCGGACCCGACACCCTGCGACCCCGCCGGCTCGAGCTCGCGACGTACTTCCTCGGCGAACCCGTCGCCGACCCCATCGCCCGGTTCACCGACGAGGTCACCCGGGCCATCGGCCGCAGCGACCGGGCCCTCGACCGGGCGGTCGAGGCGGCCCAGGTCCAGGCGATCGAGGCCGAGGCCGTGGAGTCCCAGGCCGTGGAGTCCCAGGCCGTGGAGACCGAGGCCGTGGAGACCGAGGCCGTTCGGACCCAGGCCGTCCAGGAGGACGCGTGAAGACCTACCTGCCCGTCATCGGGGTGCTCGGTGCCGGGTTCGCCCTGCTCGCCGCCGCCCTGCCCCTCGCCGGTTCCCACCCGCTGCTCGCGGCGGTGGTGTTCGTCCTCGGCACGCTCGTCGGTCTCCTCGGCGAGGCCGTGGTGCGCCAGCGAGCGGCCGTCGCCCGCGCGCTCGAGGGTTTCGGGGCCGGCCTGACCGTCCGGACCGGACTGCGCGGCCTGCTGCTGGGGGGCCTGGCCGTCGCGGCGTTCGGTGACGACCACGGCACCGTGGTCCTCGTCGCCGTCACCCTCGCCCTGGTGTGGCTCTCGCGCCTGGCCCTGCAGGTCCTGGTCACCGACGCGGTGGCCCACCGGCTCTCGCCGGTCTCGTGGCGCAACCTCGAGGTCCCCGGTGTGGTCCGCAACCCTCCCCTGGCACCTGCGCTCCTGGGCGAGGGACAGCGGTGGATCTCGGCGGCCACCCTCGCCATGGTCGTGGGCGTGGTGGTCCCCCTCGCGGACGGGCCCCGCGCCGCCATCGCGATCGCCTCGGCGGTCGCAGGAGTGGTGTGCGTGCTGTTCGTCGTGCTGGCCCTGGTCGACGCCCTGCGGGCGCGGAACGACACCCCCCACGAGAAGACGGTCGACCTGCTCGCCGACGCCCTGCGCGACCTCTCCCCCGAGGCGCTCTTCTACTACAGCCGGCCCGAGGCCATCGGCTACATCGCCAACGTGTGGATGCCGACCCTGGAGCTGGTCGACCGCAGGGTCGTCGTGCTGGTGCGTGAGCCGTGGAACGAGCCCCTGGTGTCCACCGACACCCTGCCGGTCGTCATGGTGAGCCGACCCGGCGACATCGAGCGGGTCGTGCCGCCCTCGGTCCGCATCGCGCTCTACCCGTCCAACGTCGCGACGAACAACCACCTCCTGCGCCTGCCCGGCATCGTCGACGTGTTCGTCGGGCACGGTGACAGCGACAAGGGCGGCAGCGCCACGGTCCTCACCCGCATCTTCGACGAGGCGTGGGTCAGCGGCCCCGCCGCTCGCGACCGCTACCGCATCGCCGACGTCGGCGTCCGCGACGAGCAGGTGCGCGAGATCGGCCGACCCCAGCTGGCCGAGATCCACCGGGTCGCCGCCCCGCTCGCCGAGGACCACCACGGCGACGACGGGCAGGGCGAGTGGGACTACACCGTCCTCTACGCCCCCACCCGTGAGGGCTTCTTCGCCGAGTGGGAGTACTCCTCCATCCTCAGCCAGGGGCGGGTCCTGCTCGAGACGCTGCTGGCCATGCCGGGCGTCAGGGTGCTGTTCAAGCCGCACCCCGGCACCGGGACCGACGACCCGGCGTTCGGGGACGAGGTGGACTCGCTCAAGGACCTCGTCGCCGCGGCCGGCCATCCGCACGAGGTCGTCACCGGTTCCGAGGGTCTGTACAGCGCCTTCAACCGCGCCGACCTGCTCGTGAGCGACATCTCCAGCGTCATCACGGACTTCCTGGCCTCCGGCAAGCCGTATGTCGTCACGCACTTCGGGACCACCAGCGCCGAACAGTTCCGCCTCGAGTTCCCTTCGGCCGCAGGCGCGTACGTGCTCATGGGTGACGGCAGCGACATCGCCGGGTTCGTGCAGGACGCCCGCGAGTCGGACTCGCTGAGCGAGGAGCGGACCCGCACGCGGGCCTACCTGCTCGGCGACCAGTCGGAGGACCCGGTCGCCCGGTTCGACCGCGCCTTCGACGAGGCCGTCAGCACGTGGGGGCGCCCCGTCGTCAGCCCTTGAGGGAACGGCGCACCCGCGCGGCGAGACCGGTCAGCCGCTCCGTCGTGGTCTGCCCGGCCGTGGCCCGACGGGACGAGACGCCGAAGGGTGACACGACGACGACCTCGAGCAGCCGCACGGCCCCCCAGGGCCCGGGTGCCGACAGCGTCAGCTCGTAGGTGCCGGGACGCAACGACTCGCCCTCGGGGGCGGAGGCCACCCAGGTCTGGCCACCGGTCACCACCGGCCACGACGTGCGGTGGCCGTCCGCCCGGCGCAGGCCCAGCGTGCCCTTGCCACCGTCCTGCGCGAGGTGCACGTTCGGCGCCAGCTCCACCCGCGTCCGCGATGCGGAGCGCACCGAGGTGCGCGCGATGAGGACACGGGCGCGGTCCTTGGGGATGTCCACGTTGAGGCTGAGGTTGCCGTGCGGGTCGGTGTCGAACCGCTCGACGAGGCGTCCGCCCGGCTCCGCGAAGAGGTCGGGGACGACGATGCCGTCGCGCCGGTCGGCGCCCAGTCGCTGCTGGCGGGCCCAGCCGAAGACACCGAGCCGCAGGTAGAAGTCCTGCTTGCCCTCGCGCAGCGCCCGGCCAGCGGCTGCCCTGGCCGGGTCGACGGTCGCGGTGCCCCGCCAGACCACCTCCTGCCCGGCGCCGGACTGCTCGAGCGTCACCTCGAGCGGCTGCGGCAGGTACCACTCGTCGCGCAGCTCCCGGTGGCGCAGCACGACGTCGCCGTAGGCCGCGTCGAGCTGGTCGTCGACGCGCCGCTCGTCGTCGGTGCACGCGGTGCCGACGACGGCGCGGGGCAGGAACAGCCGGCCGTCACGGGCCTCGAGCACCAGCGGCTTGCCACGGTGGGTCAGCCGCACCTCGACGTCGAGCTCGAAGGACGAGCCGGCCCAACGCATCCCGGTGAGGACCGCAGCGGCCTTGACCGCGTTGTACTCGCGGGCCAGGTCCATGATCTGCTCGCGGTCACCGGCGCGGACGATGCCGGCCCGCACCCGCATGGCCGCACCCATACCGGCGTCGACGGAGGCGGGGAACCGCTCCTCGAGGAGCGCGCGGACCTCGCGCAGCAGGGCGTCGAAGTACTCCTCCGGGTGCTTGAGCACCTTGCCCCCGCCGAGGCGCCCGAGCAGCTCGACCCGCAGGAAGCGGCGGTAGAAGTGGTCGCGCTCCTCGCCCGGCTGGGTGTGCGCGTCGACGACGTCGAGCACCTCGCGGAGGTTGCCGTAGTAGACGGCCGGGTCGAACCGCTTGGACCCGGCGTTGCCCCCGTCGGGGCGGCGCAGGTAGCGGTAGCAGACGTAGTCGCCGACGATCGTCGCGGCGGAGGCGGCGAAGTAGGCCTTCGCCATGTAGAGCTGGTCCTCGAGGCGGCGCGGCCCCTCCGGGTAGCGGATCCCCTTCTCCCGCAGGAAGTCCGCGCGGAACATCTTGTGCGGTGTGAGGCTCTCCATGAGCGGGGCGTCGAAGACGGTGCACGACGGCCGGTGGGTGCGGTAGACCTCGTGGTTGACGCCGCGGAAGTCGCTGATGACCTTGCCGAGGACCACGTCGGCACCGTTGGCAGCGGCCAGGGTGTGCATCCGCTCGAGCGCCTCGGGCTCCATCGTGTCGTCCTGGTCGACGAACATGACGTAGTCGCCCTTGGCCTGGTCGGCCCCGGTGTTGCGGGGCTTGCCCGGCCAGCCGGAGTTGGGGATCGGGATGACGGTGACCTGCGGGTGCTGGGCCGCCACGGCCTGGAGCTTGGCGAGCGAGTCGTCGGTCGACCCGTCGTCGACGAAGATCAGCTCGAGGTCCTCGGCCGCCATGGTCTGGCCCAGGAGGGACTCGATGCAGGGGTCGATGTACGGGCCCGGGTTGTAGACCGGGACCACGACGCTCACCTTGACGGACACCGTGTACTCCTCTCGCTCCGACGCGTCGCCGGCTACTGGCCCGGCGCGGAACCGCTGGCGGCGGCCTCCGCGTCCTCGGGCATCTCGTCGTGCGGTTCGGTCTGGTGCATGTCGTCGGCCAGCGCGGCCGTGAGCTCGTGCGAGGTGAACGGGTCGGCGCGCCGGATGTCGATGACGTGACCGGTCAGCTCGGACACCAGCACCCGCAGGGCGGCCCGGGCGACGGTCTCGGACTCGAGCAGGCTGTCAGCCGGTTCCTGGCCGAATGCCTTGGTGCGCATGGGGGTTCCGGTGCGCTCGGGGTTGACGCAGTTGACGCGCACCCCGGAGACGGCCCACTCGTCGGACAGCGCCTGCGTGAGGTTGACCGTGGCGGCCTTGGCCGAGGAGTAGAGGCTGTAGCCCGAACGGCCACGGGTGTACGAGCTCGACGTGAACAGCAGCAGGGCTCCACCGGACTCGCGCAGGTAGGGGTAGAACTCCTGGGCGATGAGGATCGGCGCGATGTAGTTGACCTCGGTCGCCGCGTAGATGGTCTCCTCGGTCGTCTCCTCGAGCGTCCCGCGGGGCAGCACCCCGGCGGTGTTGACGACGAAGTCGACGCGGCCGGTCTCCGCGAGCACCTGCTGGCGCGCGGCGACGATGTCGGCGCGGCGTTCGACGTGGGTGCGGGTGCCGGACCGGCTGAACGCGCGCACGGTGGCACCGAACCGCTCCGCGAGCGAGACGATGTCGGCGCCGATGCCGTAGCTGCCGCCGAAGACCACGACGGTCTTGCCGCGCAGCACCTCGCCGAACTCGTCGTCGGTGTGGTCCTGCGGGAGGTCGTGGCTGGTGAGCTGGAAGAGCTTGTCGGCGAGGTAGACGTCGATGGGCTCGGTGACCTTCATGTTGCGCTCGTCGCCCGCGACGACCGCGATCGGCACGTCGGGCAGGTAGCGCAGGACGACGGTGCAGTCGTCGGTGGCGGTGAAGTTCGGGTCCTGGGACGCGAGCTCGTACGCGCGCGAGATGACCGACTTGCGGAAGCCCTGGGGCGTCTGGCCACGGCGCAGCTCGGACCGCTTGAGGACGTCGCTGATCTCGCTCTGGTCGGTGACCGAGATGATCGTGTCGGCGGACGGGATCGCGGTGTCGACGGCCTCGTACGTCTCGAGCGCGGCCACGCAGTCGCGGACGATGCGCTGGCTGAGCAGCGGTCGCACGGCGTCGTGGAACAGGACGTTGCACTCCTCGGCGCCGAGCGCCTGCAGCGCGCGACCGGTGGTGCCGTTGCGGGTGTCGGCGCCCTCGAGGATCTGGGTGACCTTGGTGTAGTCGCCGTTGGCGACGATGGCGCGCACCGGGTCGAGGTACCCGGGGGTCATCATGACGATGATCTCGTCCACGAGCGGGCTGCTGTTGAGCACCTCGATCGTGTGCTCGATGATCGGCCGTCCGGCGATCTTGATGAGCTGCTTGGGGATGCTGAGTCCCACCCGGCTCCCGACTCCACCGGCAAGGACCACGGCAACCGTGCGCAACGCTGTCACGCGCCAGACCCTACCGGCTGTGGCGCGAGCGGCTGTCAGCCCCGCGCGGTGCGTCGAGCAGCGAGAGGACCGCCCGGGCGAACGCCTGGTCCCCCTCGGCCCCGACGTAGTGGCGGCGCACCGCCACCCGCTCCTCGCGCAGCGGGTCGTCGCCGAGCATGCGGGCCAGCACCGCCGGCAGCTCCGCCAGGTCCGGTGCGACGAGGTATGCCGCCCGCGCGACCGGGTTGCGCGTGGCGAAGTCCGGCTCACCGTCGGTGACCAGCGCCAGGGGCTTGCCCGAGGCCAGGAACTCGGTCACGACGCTGGACAGGTCGCCCACCATCGCGACCACGCGGTTGGCGCTGGCCGCGAACGGCTCGTCCACGCCGTACACGTGGGCACGTCCCGTGGCCCGGGCGTCCGCAGCGAGCAGCTCCTCCACCGCGGCGACGTGGCCGCGTTCGGTGGCGCGGGTGCGCGAGAACGGGTGCGGGCGGAACACGACGGGACCCGGCAGCTCGAGCAGGGCGCGCACGACCTGCACCCCGTGGCCCAGCGAGGAGTAGGACGAGTCGTCGTTGTAGCCCTGCCACGTGGGCGCGTAGAGCACGGCACCGGCGGGGCGACCGTCCGAGGAGCCCGCGACGGTGTCGACGGGCTCCACCGCGGCCGACTGCGGGTTGCCGACGACGACGAACTTGTCGGCGGGCACCTGCACTCCGTGCCGCGCGTACCGTTCGACCGCGGCCTGCCCCGCGACGAAGACGAGGTCGTACATGGCGTGCGCGGGGTGGTGCGAGAGCGCCTTGTCCGACTCGCCGTGGCCGAGGTAGACGTGGGTCAGCTGCCGGTAGGTCACGAAGTCGGCGTTGGCCGCGACGCTGTTGACGTAGAACGCCGCGCGCAGGCTCGGGACGACCACCCGGTCGAGGTCTCGCCACGTGGGGCACGCGACCACCGGAGCCGTCGTCACCTCCGCGAGCGGTGCGAGGGCCGCCGGGTCGCGCGTCACCACGAGGAACGGTCGGCCGAGCGCCTCGAGGTGGGGCAGCCACATCTGCAGCTGGTAGGCGCCACCACGGCGGGCGGTGTAGAGGACGAACTCCGGCGCCACCTGTGCCACCGCGCGACCGAGGGCGGCTGCGGCGGCCGCCCGCGCGGCATACGCGCGCAGCGCCTGGGCCGTGGCGAGCAGGAGGGGCACCCCCTGGACGACGGCGGCCACGCCGAAGACCCACGGCGTCAGCGCCCCGGCCGCCGCGACGAGGACGAGCAGGAGGGCGACGAGGGCCGCCGGGACGACGAACCGCGCCACGGCGACGGTGGGCGGCGTCCAGCCGGGGAGCTGGACGGCGGCGGGGACGGGGAGCAGCCGGCGCAGGACCGGCTCGACGGCGGTGGCCACCAGCAGCACGCCGGCCACCAGCCAGACGAGGGCGTCGTCGGGGCGCTGCGCGACCCAGGCCGCGGTGAGGGCCGTGAGAGCCAGCAGCCGGGGCACGGTGAGCCACCCCGGGGTGGCCGGGCCGTCGGCGGCGGACTGGCGCAGCACCGCACGGAGGGTGTCGGACCACGACCTCACAGCGGGCACCGCCGGCACGGCAGGCCTCGCGCGGTGGTGGGCATGCGGTCCTCTTCGGTGCGGCGGCAGGGCCCGCGCAGCATATCGCCAGCGACCCGGCCGGCCCCGGATCCCGCGGCGCCGGGGTCGGGTGCCCGGCACTGCGTCGCGCCGCTCGTATGCTGTCGCCCATGACCCCAGCGACGCGTCGGCCCGTCCCCGGTGCCGTACCGGGGCCCCCCGTGACGATGGCGCGGCGCTGATGGCCCTCGGTTCCACCACGTGGCTCGAGGCCGCGCCGGTCGTGGCCGTCGCCGCGCTCCTGCTCGTGCTCCCCGGAGCGGTGGGCGCCCGCCTGGCCGGGCTCCGCTGGGCCACGGCGCTGGGAACCGGTCCCCTGCTCACGACGACGGCCCTCGCCGGGGGCGGCATCGTCGCCGGGATCGTCGGCGTGGACTGGGGCGTCGCCACCCTGGCGGTCAGCGTGCTGGTCCTGCTGGCCGGCTGCGCCGTGGTCGGCCTGCTGCTGCGGTCCCGCCCCGAGCCCGACGGAACCGGGACGACCGACGGTCCCGACGACGGCCGCTCCGCGGCGTCGGACGGGTCGCCGTGGTCGCTGCTCGTCGGGGTCGCCGTCGCCCTGGTCGTCGCCGTCCTCGTCGTGGTCCCCGAGACCGCCCGTCCCACCGCGTTCCCGCAGAGCCCCGACACGATCTTCCACCTCGGCACGATCCAGTGGATGCTGGCCGGCCACGACATCTCGGCCCTGCACGCCGGCGGGTACGCCTCCCCCAGCGGCACCGGCTTCTACCCCGCCGCCTTCCACGGGGTCGCCGCGACCGTCGCCCAGCTCACCGGTGCCACCCCCGTCGTCGCAGCCTCCTGCGTCGCACTCGCCCTCGCCGGGGTCGTGTGGCCGATCGGCCTGCTCGTGCTCGCCCGTCGCCTCTTCGGCTCCGGGTGGGCGACGACCGTGTGCGCCGCCCTGGCGTCGGTCGCCTTCGCCGCCTTCCCCTTCTGGCTCATGGGGTACGGCGTGCTGTGGCCCAACCTCTTCGGCCAGGCCCTCCTGCCCGCGGCGCTCACCCTGCTGCTCGCCGCGGTCGACGGCCCGGTCCGTTCGCGCTCGCTGCTGCTCGGCCTCGCCGGCCTGCCGGGACTGGCCATCGCGCACCCGAACGCCCTGATCTCGTTCGTCCTCATCGGCGCCCTCGTCGTCGTGGCCGCCCTGCTGCGCCGGGCCTGGCTGCTCCGGTCCACGCGACGCGTGGCGAGCGCCCTCTCGGTCGGGGCGGCGCTCGTCGTCCTGCTCGGCCTGTCGGCCGCCTGGGTCGCCGCCACCGTCGTCTCCGTCGGCATGCGCTCCTCGAACCCCCCGGGCCGGGAGATGAGCAACGCCAAGGGTGTCGTCGACGTCCTGTTCCTCTCGCCCCGCGCGCTCTCCCCGCTGTGGGTCGCGGGGCTCGTCGTGCTCGTGGGGCTGGTCGTCCTCGTCGTCCGACGGCAGCACCTCTGGGTCGTGCTCGCCCACCTCGGCGTGACGGCGCTCTACCTCGCGATCGCCCTGGTCGACGACGGTGCCACCCGCCTCCTCACCTGGCCCTGGTACAACAACAGTCCTCGACTCGGGGCCCTCATGGTCCTGCCGGCCGCCCTGCTCGCCACGGCTGCCCTGACCGCGGCCGCCGGCTGGCTGGGCACCCGGATGGGCACCCGGTTCGGTGGAGGCGCGTCGCCCGAGGCGTCCGCCGGGTCGTCGCGGCGGGCCACGTCGGCCCTGGCCGCGACGGCGCTCGTCGCGGTCGCCTTCGTCGCTGCGACCGCCGGGGCCGACATCGGCGCAAGCCGCCACTCGCTCACGGGGTACTTCTCCGCGCCGGCCGACGAGTCGTGGGCCAGCGAGGCGGACCTCGAGGCGCTGCGCACCCTCGGCGCCAAGGTGCCCGCCGGAGCCGTCGTCGCCGCGAACCCGTGGCAGGGCGGCAGCTACCTCTACCTCACCAGCGACCGGCGCGTGCTGTTCCCCACGGAGAAGGTCTGGTCCAAGGGCGGGGACCTCGAGCTGCTCGGTGCCGACCTCGACCGTGCCGCCGAGGACCCGGCCGTCTGCCAGGCCGCCGCGCGCCACCGGGTGGGCTACGTCCTCACCGGCGGTTCGTCGATGACCGACAGCCGTGGGCAGGAGCGGCGCTACGCCGGGATCGACGGGGTCGCGGACGCGGCCGGTTTCTCCGTCGTCGGCCGAGCCGGCGACTACACCCTCTACCGGCTCGACGCCTGCCGCTGACCCCTTGCCGAGGGCGTCAGTCGATCCGGACCCGGCTGGTCAGGAACCCCCAGCCCCAGCTCAGGTGCATGGTGGGCAGCACCAGCGGGAGCCACAGGCGGTCCGCCGGCTCCAGCCTGCGGTCACCCACGGTGAGGCCCCCGACCGTCGTCGCCGCCAGGTATGCCGCGGGCACCAGCCACAGGGGCCACCACAGGAAGCCGCCGACGAGGCCGACGACCACCCCGAGCAGGGCAGCGGGCGGGGCGAGGTAGCGGGCGTTGATGGTGCCGGCGTGGGTGCGGGCCACGACCCGGCGCCACCGGCCGTAGTCGCGGTACTGCCGCGACAGGGCGCCGAGGGTGGGGCGCGGCCGGTACGCGACCCGCAGCCGTGGTGAGAACCAGATGAGCCCACCGGCCTCGCGCAGGCGGTGGTTGAGCTCCCAGTCCTGCGCTCGGACGAAGCGCGGGTCGTAGCCACCGGTGCGGTCCAGCCACTCCCGCCGGAACACCCCCAGGTAGACCGTGTCGGCCGGGCCGGACTCGCCTCCCGTGTGGAAGCGTGCCGACCCGACCCCGAGCCGCGAGGTCATCGCCGCGGCCACCGCCCGCTCGAACGACGTGACGCCCTCGGCGTCCATGAGTCCGCCGACGTTCGCCGCGCCGGTCTCCTCGAGCAGCTCGACGGCCGTGCGGACGTAGTCGCGGTCGAGCACCCCGTGGCCGTCGACCCGGACGACGACGTCCACGTCGTCGAGCGCGGCGATGGCCGCGTTGAGCGCCTCCGGTGTGCGGCCCGACGGGTTGGTGACGGTGCGCACGCGGGGTTCGCGCGCGGCGATCTCCCGCGCGATGGCATCCGTCCGGTCCTGGCTGGGCCCGAGGGCGAGGACCAGGTGCACGGGTCCGTCGTAGTCCTGGCCGAGCACGGAGTCGACAGCCTCGCCGAGGTGGCGCTCCTCGTTGAGGATCGGCATGACCACCCCCACCCGGGCAGGACGGGGCAGGGCGCCCGGGACGTCGCCGGGTTCGAGGGCGTCGTCGCGCTCGAGGGGGTCACCGGGCCCGGGGGCCGGGGACTCGGAGGCCGGGGACTCGGAGGCCGGGGACTCGGAGTAAGGGGACTCGGAGTAAGGGGACTCGGAGGCAGGGGGCGTGCTGGTCATGAGGTTGCAGAGCATACGGAGGAGAGATCGCTCTCCGCCGCGTTGCCGGCCGCCTTGGCCGGGTCCTGCACCGCGGTCCCCGGCTGGGCGACGGGCCTGCTGGGCGCCGGGGGCGCGGCCGTGGCCTTCGCGGTGGCCGCCGGTTTCTTCGCCTTCGCGGACTTCCCCGCGCCCTTCTCCGACGCCTTGATGGTCGAGGCGACGGTGCGGGTGATGACGCCCGGGTCGTAGTCCCACGGCTTGATCAGGGGCGGGACGAAGTTCACGCCGCGGATCTTCTGCGAACGCGCCTTCATCGCCAGGTCGGCGAACCGGCCGAGCTCGGCCTGCGGGAGGTCGGTCTGGATGAGGCCGGAGCTGGCCGAGGCGATCTTCTGGAAGCGCAGCAGGACCGTCTCGGGGTCGAGCTGGGCGGACATGGCGGTGAGGACGCAGCGCTGGCGGGCCATCCGCTCGTAGTTGGTCGAGCCCTGGCGCGAGCGGGCGTACCAGAGGGCGTGGTACCCGTCGAGGTGCTGGCGGCCGGGCTCGATCCATCCCATGATCGGCGAGGTGCCGCCGCCGATGGGCGTGCGGTACTTCACCGTGACGTCGAGGCCGCCGACTGCGTCGACCATCTTGCGGAAGCCCTTGAGGTCGACCATGACGTAGTACTGGATCGTCAGGCCACTGAGGGCCTCGACGGCCTCGCGGGTGGCGAGCACGCCGGGGTTCGCGGTGCCCGCCGGGAACTGCGAGGCGTGGTCCTGGGCCCAGGTGTAGAGGCCGTTGAGCAGGCACTTGTCGCCGCAGTTCCAGCCGTCCGGCATCAGCCGGGCCATCGTCGAACCGGGGCGGAAGTCGATGTTCTCGGTGTCGCGGGCGAAGCCGAACGTGACGGGGGCGCCGGTCTGCGCGTCGATGCTGACGAGCTGGATGCTGTCCGGGCGGGTGCCGACGCGGTCCTTGCCCGTGTCGGCGCCGAGCAGGAGCACGTTGTAGCGACCGTCCACGGCACCGACGGCCTCGCCGTCGCCGAACAGGGCCCCCAGGGCGTCCTTCCCGGCACCCACGCTGCTCGCGGCATACACGAGGCCTCCGGAGGTGACGACGAGCATCACGGCCGTGACCGCGGTGAGCATCCGGCGGGCCCGGATGACCAGGCTGCTGGGGCGGCCGAGCCGCCACGCGTCGACGAAGAGCAGGGCCCACAGGCCGGCGAACCCCAGGATCAGCCACTCCAGCGCGCCGAGCACCCAGGACCGGCCCAGCAGGCCGATGACGAACGAGTGGCTGGCGACGAACACGACCCCCAGGGCGGCCACGAGGCCGATGAGGGCCAGCCACACGCGCACGGCGAACCGGCCCAGGCGGCGGTTCCCCGCGACGAGCTGGGCGCTGCCCGGCACGACGAGGGTGAGCAGCACGAGGGTGAACGCGCGACGGCGGCGCATGCCCGCGTTCAGCACGTCGGCGTCGGCGAGGGTGCGGTGCGCACGGCCAGAGACGTACACGCCGGCCTCGTCGTCCACGGGGGACGGGGCTGGGCTGCGGCTCATGGTGGACCAGTATGAAGTGGGGCCAGCGTGATTCCTGTGACGCGTGTGATCGTGCGAGTGTCGTGGCGAGGTCTGGGATCGGTCAGGTGCCGGTCAGGTCCCGGTCAGGGTTTCGGTGCGTCGCGCGACCGGCTGGGCCGGGCGCACCATCTCGGGTCGAAGTCGGACGAATTCCCGCCCGGGCCGCCGCGCCGTTTTGCCACGCCCGCTCCGCGCAGCGGACACTGGCGGGATGAGTGGACGCCACACCGGGCCGGACGACGCCCGCCCGATCCCGCAGCGCGGCGACGCCGACCCCACGGCCGGGTGGGAGGACGACCCCGACGACGTGTACGTCGTCGACGTGCGCGGCCGCAAGCAGGGCCGTGGCCCCGGCTCGGGCGGCGGCCAGGCCCGCAACCAGGCCCGCAACCAGGCTCGGAACCAGGCTCGGGACACCGGTGCGCGCGCCCAGTACGGCGCAGCCGCCACGGCCCCTGCCGACCGGGCCCCCCGGACACCGCGCCAGTCCGCCACTGCCCCGCCGTCCGCTCCCCCGGCCGGTCCCCGCGCGCCGCAGGAGCCGCGCGGACCCCGCGAGCCCCGCCGGCGCCGCCGACGGCCGGTCGCCCTGCTCGTGGGCCTGGTCGTCGTGGCCTGGCTGGCGTTCATGGCCTTCACCCCGCTGCACGCGTGGAACTCCGTCAGCAAGGTCGACACCACCCCCGCCGGCACCCGCCCGGCCCAGAGCAAGGGGTACAACTACCTGCTCGTCGGGTCCGACAGCCGCGAGGGCCTGACCAAGGCCCAGAAGAAGGAGCTGGCCACCGGCAACGCCGTGGGCCGCCGCACCGACTCGATCATCCTCGTCCACGTCCCGGCCGGGGGCGGCAAGCCCGCGCTCATCTCCCTGCCGCGCGACAGCTTCGTGCCGATCCCGGGCCACAACAGCAACAAGATCAACGCGGCCTTCGCGTTCGGCGGCCCGAACCTGCTCGTCCAGACCGTCGAGCAGGTCACCGACCTGCACATCGACGGGTACGTCGAGATCGGATTCGCCGGGTTCGCCTCCGTCGTCGACAGCGTCGGCGGGGTGAACATCTGCGTGAAGTTCGCCATGAACGACAAGAAGGCCGGCATCAACCTCAAGAAGGGCTGCCAGCTGCTCGACGGCCGCAACGCCCTCGGCTACGTCCGCGCCCGCTACTCCGACCCGCGCGGCGACATCGGCCGGGCCGAGCGCCAGCGCCAGTTCCTCGCGGCGATCATGAAGAAGGCGCTCACACCGTCGACGGTCCTCGTGCCGACCCGCTACTGGGGGTTCTCCCACGCCGCGGCCCAGGGCCTCATCGTCGGTCAGGACACCTCGATGCGCGACGCGAGCCGCGTGCTGCTGGCGATGCGCGCGGTCTCCAACGACCAGGGCCTGAGCCTCGTGGTCCCGCTGCAGAGCCTGAACTACCAGACCAGCGCCGGCAGCTCGGTCAAGTGGGACACCCCGCGGGCCAAGGCGCTGTTCACGCTGCTGCGCAACGACACCCCGCTCGAGTCCCCGCCCGAGGGCACCGACGGCAAGCCCTCCGGCGGCTGACCGGTATGGCGCGCGGCCGGCTCAGCGCGCGCGGCGCCGACCGTTCACGGTGACGCCCTACCGCGACTCCGTCCGGTCAGCCGTCGCCAGTGCGGCCGAGGTGTCGCGCATCCACTCGAGCTCGCGCGAGACGTACTCGACGATGTCGCCGGTCTTGAGGTGCGCGGGGAGCACGTCCCACGTGTAGGTCTCGATCTCGAGGTGGTCCGAGAGGTCGAGCTCGGCGTGCACCCGCAACGCTGCCTCGATGCCGGGGCGGGTCGTCCGGAACGGACCCAGGTCGTCCAGGAAGACCGGCACGTGGAAGTGCGTGCGCCACTCCCGGTCACCGCCCGGGTCCTTGCGCCACGCCGCGATCGCGTCGGAGAGGTTGAGCATCCGCGTCAGCTCTCCCCCGCGGGACTCCGTCGTCTGGCTGAGGTAGATCGTGTCGGTGAACGCCTCCAGCGCCTCGACCGTCTCCGCGTCCACCGTCGGGACCCACAGCGCGGCAGCCGCCTGGAGCTTGAAGATCGGCACCCCGGCGTCGACCAGCGAGTCCAGCGACACCGCGATGTCCTCGAACTCCACCGACTGGTGGCAGATGTCGAACACGACACCGAGGTGGCGACGCAGCGCGCCGATGGCCTCGCTGACGGGGAGTCCGCTCAGCCTCGCGAACGTGACCAGACCAGCGCGTGACCAGATCCGCTCCTGGAAGTACGTGATCGTCTCTGCCGTGGTCTCGAGGTAGCAGTAGGGCTCCGGCTCGAGGGCGAGCTTCACCCGCCGGCCGGTGCGCTGCTCGAGGTCGACGAGGTGGGCCACGACCCGAAGGAGGTTCTCGGTCAGGAGCACGACATCGGCCTCGGAGGTCACCTTGGGGCGGAACGCCAGCGGGGCCGTCTGGATCGAGGGCGACACCGACTCGGGGGTGATCTCGGCCAGGATGTCGGCCACCTGGCAGGTGTAGTCGACCCGCTCCTGCGTGCTCCAGTCGGGCTCGTAGACGTCCTCCATGACACTGCGGCCCTTGAACGGACCGTGGGGGAACGCGTTGACGGTGTATACGTACATGTCGTGCTCGTCGAGCCAGTGACGCAGTCGCTTCCGTTCCACGGGATCGCTCGTCAGGGTCCGGGCGGAGGCACCCGAGATCCGCAGGGACACGGCATACGGCTCGTCCGGGGAGACTCGCACCTTCACCTGCGGCGCATAGGTCTCGAGGCTCTCGCGCATCTCCTCCCAGGTGTCGCCGGGGTGGACCAGCGTCGAGTAGGCGAGGTGGTGGGTCCGGGTGGGACTGGGCATGGGGTCTCCGAGCTTCTGCTGGTGGACGGACGGCTAGGCGCGGGAGTGTGCCCGGCGGACCACGTCCCGGAGGAAGGCGAGGGCGGCCTCCCTCGAGACGGTCCCCGGGTCGTGGCTGAGGGCCACGGAGGACCGCTGGCGGACGGCGATGCCGGGTGAGCCGTCGGCATCGACCACGACCACGCGTCGGGTCGGGGTGCCGAAGACGATGGTCGCGACCTGACCCGGCGGGGGTTCGGCGACCTCGAAGAGCACGTCGGTGTCCTGGAGGAGGCTCACCGTGAAGCCGGCCCCGGGCGGGGGCTCGCCAGCGGTGGCCCCGGCGAGGAGCCGCTGGGCGACTCCCCCGACGTTCAGCTCACCGGCCTGCGACAGCAGGCAGGAGGTGGTGCCGGACCCGGTGGACCACGAGACGGCCAGGTCGCCCGCGTCGGCGCCGGCCCCGGGGGGCAGGAGCGAGGGGTGACTGCGCAGGGCACCTGCGACTGCTGCGACGACTGCCGCCGCTGCCGAGGCGGGCACCGGGACGGACGCCTGGTCGGAGGAGCCGACCCACTGCGCCGCAGGGACGTCCACCTCGGCGACCAGGGTGCGGAACGCACGGTTCGCAGCCGGAGCGGAGCTCCTCGCCAGGCTCGGCAACGGCTCGGTGGCCGCCGCAGTCGACACGCGCTGGGGCCCGGCCCGGGTCGGTACGGACACCGGCGCCTCCGGAGAGGGAACGGGCTCGGGGGCAGCGTGCCGGGCGGCACGCTCCACGTCGTCGGGGGTGACCCGGCCTGCAGGCCCCGTCCCGGTGAGGGAGGCGAGGTCGACGCCGCTGTCGTGTGCGAGCCGCCGCACCCGCGGTGAGTGCCGGTGGCGCGGCCCGCCGGCGGGCGGGGAGGAGCGCTCGCCGCTGGGGGGTGACGGCGAGCGCTCCTCGGCCGCCGGCTCGACGGGCGGTGCACCCGTGGCCTCGGCCCGCTGCCCGGGCGATGGAGCACCGGGCGCGACATGGGCGAGGACCGTTCCGACGTCGACGGTCTCGTCCTCGCCGACGACGATCTCTGCCAGCACGCCGGCGGCCGGCGAGGGCACCTCGGCGTCGACCTTGTCCGTCGAGATCTCGAGCAGCGGCTCCTGGTCGGCCACCGCTTCGCCCACCTGCTTGAGCCACCGCAGGACGGTTCCCTCGGCGACGGTCTCGCCGAGCTGGGGCATCGTGACGGCGACCCGCCCCTCCCGTCCTCCGGTCACGACTGCAGCGCCTTCTCGATGGTGGTCGCGATGCTCTCCTCGGAGGGCATGACGAGGTCCTCGAGCGAGTCGGCCGACGGGAGCGGGATGTGGGGGGTGGTGATCCGCTGGATCGGGCCGTCGAGGTCCCAGAAGCACTCGTCGCTGGCGAGGGACGCGATCTCCGCTCCCCAACCCAGCAGCTGCGGGTTCTCCTCCACCGTGAACAGCCGACCGGTCCGCGACACGGACCCGAGGATCGTCTGCGTGTCGAGCGGGACGAGGGAGCGCACGTCGATCACCTCGACGTCCATGCCCCGCGCGGCCAGCGCCTCGGCCGCGGCCAGGGCCCGCGGCACCATCATGCCGAGCGACAGGATCGTCGCGTCCCTGCCCGGGCGACGGACCTTCGCGGTACCCAGGGAGTCGATGATGTCGCCGTCGGGGACCTCGCCCTTGGACGCGTACAGGCCCTTGTGCTCGCAGAAGATCACCGGGTCGTCGTCACGGATGGCCGCGGCCATGAGGCCGACGACGTCCTCGGGGGTCGAGGGCGTGACGACCTTGAGGCCGGGGATCGCCATGGCCCAGTTCTCGATCGACTGGGAGTGCTGCGCACCGAACCGCAGGCCACCACCGTTGCCGGTCTTGATGACCAGCGGCAGGCTGACCTGGCCGCCGGTCATGTACCGCGTCTTGGCGATCTGGTTGACGACGATGTCCCAGCAGACGGCGAAGAAGTCGGAGAACATGATCTCGGCGACGGGGCGCAGGCCGGTCATGGCGGCGCCCATGGCCGCTCCGAGGATGGCCTGCTCCGAGATGGGGGTGTCGACGACCCGCGTGGGGCCGAACTCGTCGAGCAGGCCCACGGTCGTCTTGAACACCCCGCCCGCGCCGGCCACGTCCTCGCCGACGAGCAGGACGCGCTCGTCGCGTCGCATCTCCTGGGCGATCCCTCGTGCGACGGCGTCGCGGTACGTCAGTTGCGCCATGACCAGCCTCCATCCGCCCAGAGATCCGTGAAGGCGCTTTCCGGTGCGGGCAGGTCACCGGCGATCGCTTCCTGGGTGGCGGTGTCGACCGCGGCCAGCACCTCCGCGTCGATCGCGAGGAGCTCGTCGGCGGACACACCGAGCCTGATGAGCCGGTCGCGGTAGACGTCGAGTGGGTCGTACGCCTTCCAGGCCTCGACCTCCTCGCTGGGCCGGTACTTGCCCGGATCGGCGCGGGAGTGGCCGCCGTGGCGGTAGGTCACCGCCTCGATCAGGCTGGGGCCGTCCCCGGCGCGAGCCCGGTCCAGCGCCCGCCCGGCGGCCAGGTAGACCTCGTCGGCGTCGTTCCCGTCGATCAGCACCGGCTCGAGGCCGTAGGCCGACGCACGGTCGGCGGCCGGCCGCTCCACAGCGGTGATGTCGAAGATCGAGGTGTACTCCATGTACATGTTGTTCTCGCACACGAAGACGACCGGCAGCTTGTACACGGCGGCGTAGTTGAGGGCCTCGTGGAAGGCGCCGATGTTGGTGGTGCCGTCACCGAAGAAGCACACGGCGACCTGGCCGGAACCGCGGTACTGGGCCGACCACGCCGCACCGTTGGCGATCGTGAGGTGGGCACCGATGATCGCGTAGGAGCCCATCATCCCGTGCTCGACGCTGGTGAGGTGCATCGATCCACCCTTGCCACCGAGGAGCCCGTTGGCGCGGCCCAGGAGCTCGGCCAGGACGGGGGTCATGGGGACGCCACGGGCGAGCGTGTGGGCGTGCCCGCGGTAGGTCGCGAAGGTGTAGTCGTCGCGGCGCATCGCCTGCCCGAAGCCGGCAGCAATGGCCTCCATGCCGAGCGAGAGGTGGCTGGTGCCCTTGACCAGCTGCTTCATGAACAGGTCGTAGGCGCGCTTCTCGAAGACACGCATCTCGCGCATGCTCCGGTACAGGCCCGTGCGCACGGCCAGGTCGATGTCGTCCCCGTCGTGCCGGGTCTGGTCCTGCGGTGGCAGGACGGACGCGTGCTGTCCGTAGACGTGGTCGGTCAGTGGTGACCTCATCGGCTCTCCTCCCCCACGCCGACGACCGACGTCGACCTGGTGCTGTTGAGGTGGGACTGGCTGTCCCGGACCGTCGGCAGGTAGCCGCCGGTCGTGTAGTAGCGCTTGCCCGCGACCAGCAGGTCCTCGGCGGGGAACTTCGTGATGACCTCGCACCCGTCCTTGGTCACGACCAGCTCCTCCTCGATGCGCGCGGCGCCCCAACCGTCCACGGACGGCCAGTACGTCTCGAGTGCGAAGACCATGCCCTCCTCGAGGGTCTCGGGGTGCTCGAGCGAGGTCATGCGGCTGAAGATCGGCCGCTCCCAGATCGACAGCCCGATGCCGTGGCCGTACTGGAGGGCGAAGGCCGCCTCCTCGTTGGCGAACCCGAACTCCTGCGCCGTCGGCCACACCGAGACGATGTCTGCGGTGGTGGCGCCGGGCTTCACGAGGTCGATCGCGCGGTCCATGTACTCGCGGCAGATCGTGTAGGCGTCACGCAGGCCGCGCGACGCGCTGCCGACGGCGAAGGTGCGGTAGTAGCAGGTCCGGTAACCCATGAAGCTGTGCAGGATGTCGAAGAAGGCCGGGTCGCCGGGCCTGATGATCCGGTCGCTGAAGACGTGCGGGTGGGGTGCGCAGCGCTCGCCGGAGATCGCGTTGACCCCCTCGACGTGCTCCGACCCGAGGTCGTAGAGCACCTTGCTCACGAGGCCGACGCACTCGTTCTCCTTGATCCCGGGGCGCAGGAAGTCGTACAGCTGCTCGTAGGCTCCGTCGACCATCGACGCGGCCTGGGTCAGCAGCCCGATCTCGTCGCGGGTCTTGATCCGACGCGCCTCGAGGAAGACCTGCTGCCCGTCGACGACCTCGTGCCCTGCGGCCTTGAGCGCTGCGGCGACAGGGGGTTCGACGATGTCGACACCGACGGCCTGGCCCTCGAGCCCGAAGTCGCGCATCACCTCGGCGACCTTGCGGGCGACGTCCTCGGCGCGACCTGCCGCCGGCGAGATCGCCCCGCGCAGCGTGGAGATTCCGGCCCTGGAGCCGTAGCGGTCACCGCGCCCGGCGGCGCGGTGCGGCTCGTCGAGCCACTGGGCCTGCAGGGTGTGGTGGCTGGCGGCGGAGCCGAAGTCCCACAGCACCGGGTCACCACCGCGTGGCAGCAGTGCGAAGCGGATCATCTTGTCCATGGCCCAGGTGCCGATGTGGGTGCTGGTCATGTACCGGATGTTGTGGAAGTCGAACGTCAGCAGGGCACCGAGGTCGGAACGGTCCAGCTCCTCCTTGAGGCGCGCCAACCGCTCGGACCGCAGTCGGTCCATGTCCAAGCGGTTCTCCCAGTCGACGGCGTTCGTGCCGTATGTCGGCGAAACCATGAGTTCTCCTCGGGTCTGTGCAAGAAAAGTCGGGGGCGGGTGGCACGGGTGGGGTGCCGAGCGGGTCGGCGGGGGCGAGCCTGCGGGTCGCCTCAGGCGGGCACGCGACTCTCGGCCTGCTCCTTCGACGGTCTGGAACGCAGGTACTCCGCGGCCGCGAGCCGGCGCGCCTCCTCGTCGTAGTAGGCGATCTCGACGAGCTCGAGCGCCAGGCCGTCGGGGTCGCTGAAGTAGACCCAGCGCCAGCCGGCGAGCGGCCCGTCGTCCACGACGTTCACCTCGGAGTAGAACGCCACCCCGTGGCTCTCGAGCTCTGCCTTGGTCGCCGCGACGTCGGCCACCTTGAAGCACACGTGGGCCGCGCCGAGGTTGTTGTTGGGCGGCGGCTGCGGGCCGCCGTCGGGCCGCTCGGCGTACTCGATGAGCTCCATGATGGTCTCGCCGGCGAGCAGCGAGACCTGGCGCAGCCTGGCTCCGGGAACCCCCACACCGACGGACAGCTCCGGTCCCTCGAACCAGGGCGTCGGCTCGTTGACGAAGGGCAGCCCGAGCAGGTCGTGGTAGAACCAGATCGACCGGTCGAGGTCGCGGACAACGAGGCCCACGTGGTGGATGGCCTGGATGGTGATTGCCATGACCGTCGCCTCAGCCCGACGTCGTCGGCGACACGAGGACCTTGAGCTGGTCACCGGTCGGGTTGACGAGGACGTCGAAGCCTCGGGACACGACGTCCTCGAGCCCGATCCGGGTCGTGACCGCCTTGGCGACGGGGTACTTGCCCGACGCGATCAGCCGGATGATGCGAGGCCAGTCCGTGATGAGGTAGCACCAGCTCCCGATGTAGCTGATGTCCTTCTCCGACAAGCGCATCGCGTCGATCGTCGCCGGCCGGGTGTGCAGCCCGGTCTGGACGATGCTGCCGCGGGTGCGCACGCTGTCCATCGCCGTGGTGAGCCCCGGCGTCGAGCCGGAGCACTCGGCCACGATGTCGACGCCCCGCCCCTCGGTCGTCTCGGCGATGAAGTCGGCGAAACCGTCCTGGGTGGGGTCGACCACCGGCCCGATGTCCATCGCCCGGGCCAACGCCGCACGGTTGGGGTTGGGCTCGGCGATCACGACGGTGGTGGCGCCCAGGGCGCTCGCGTACATCGCCGACAGGACACCGATCGGGCCGGCACCGGTGACGAGGACGATGTCACCGCCGCGCACACCGACGCGGTCGATGCCGTATGCCGCGACGCTGGCGGGTTCGACGACCGCACCCTCGACGTCCGACACCGAGTCCGGCAGGCGGCTGACCTGGTACTCCTTCAGCACCGCATACTGCGCGAGGCCACCGGTCTCCGCGGACAGTCCGGTGCAGGCGAACTTCTCGCAGAGGTGGCCCAGGCCCTCCCGGCAGAAGCGGCACCGTCCGCAGACGATGGCGGGCATGATGGCGACCCGGTCACCGACCGCCACGTCACTGACGCTGCGACCGACCTCCACCACCCGCGCGGAGAACTCGTGACCCAGCACCTGTGGAAGCGTCACGCCGGTGAGCGGATGTGGCGTCACCGGCGTGACGATGGGACCGACCATGTACTCGTGGAGGTCGGTGCCGCAGATGCCGCACCACAGGACCTCGACGAGCACCTCGTCGTGCTCGTGGATCTGGGGGACGTCGACGTCCTCGACGCGGATGTCGGACTTGCCGTGGAACCGTGCTGCCCGCATGGGGGTGTCCTCCTGGTCTAGACGCTGGCGCGCGCGCCGCGGACGCGCCCGTAGATGACGGCGGCGGCCACGATGAGCCCGCCCTGGAACAGGTACTGCCACGTCTGCGAGAGGTCGAGGAAGACCGTCGCGTTCAGCAGCTCGATGATCAGTCCGGCACCGAGGAGCGTGCCGATGAACGTCCCCCGGCCACCCAGGAGGCTGGTGCCACCGAGCACGACGGCCGTGATGCTGCTGAGGGTGTAGCCGACGCCCTGGGTGGGGTCGCCGATCCCGAGCTGCACGAGCAGGACGACGGAGCCCAGGAAGACGAACAGCGAGGCCACGACGTAGCCGAGCACCACCGTGCGGTCGACCTTGACCCCGACCCGTCGGGCCGAGCCCTCGTCGGACCCGACGGCGCGCAGCCGCCTCCCCCACCCGCTGTAGCGCAGCAGGCACTCCATCACCACCGCGGCGATGACGAGCAGGATGAACACGTTGGGGACCGGGCCGACCCCGAGCTGGAGGAACGCGGTGACACCGTCCGCGATGTTGCCGCCCGGCGCGCTCCGCAGCAGGAGGCTCAGCCCCTGCAGGGCGATGTAGGCCGCGAGGGTCGCGGCGACCGGGGTGAACTTGGCGTACCGGATCAGCGAGCCGTTGACCGCCCCGACACCGGCCGAGGCCAGCACCATGAGGACGATCCCGAGGGCCATGAAGGCCGGTGACTTCCCGTTGACGAGGAAGAACGAACCGATGACGACGACGAAGCCTGCCAGTGGGCCGACGGACAGGTCGATGCCTCCGGAGAGAAGTGCGACGGTCTGGCCCAGGGCGATGAATCCCAGTGCGGCGCAGGACATCGTGACGCTGGTGATGTTGAACGCAGAGAGGAAACGGGGGTTCTGCGCGTAGATGTAGCCGCCCAGCGCGATCATGACCAGGGCGAGGATCAGGACCGGGGCGTAGTCACCCTGCAGGAAGCGCCCGACCCGGGTGGAACCGGTCGCGCTGGTCGACGCGACCGCCCGGTCCTTGGACTTCGTCCGACTGGTGGCTCGCACGGCCGCGTCGATGAGGTTGCTCTCGGTGACGTCCGCGCCGGCGAAGGTGTTGACCACCGAGCCCCTCGACATCACGATGACGCGGTCGCAGAGCCCCTCGAGCTCCTTGGCGTCCGAGGACGCGACGACCACGGGTACGCCGCTGTCGGAGACCTCGCGCAGGATGCGGTAGATCTCCGCGCGCGCTCCCACGTCCACGCCCTGGGTGGGTTCGTCGGCGACGAGCAGCTTGGGTCGCGACAGCAGGGCACGCGCGAGCACCACCTTCTGCTGGTTGCCGCCCGACAGCGCCGAGACCTCGGTCTCCTGCGAGGCGGTCTTCACGGCCAGGTCCTTGAGCTCCGCGCCGACCGTCTCGACCTCGGCGCCGCGGTCCAGCAGCCATCCCTTGCGGAACCGGCCCAGTGCGGCGAGCGCCGCGTTCTCCCGGACCGAGAGGGTCATCATCAGGCCCTCGACGTGCCGGTCCGCAGGGAGGTATGCCGTCGCGTGCGCCAGCTGCTTCGCCGTGTGGTCCTTGGCGCCGATCCTGACGGTCCCCGTGAACGGCTCGAGCCCGTTGAGGGCGCGCAGCAGGTCGCTCTGGCCGTTCCCGACGATGCCCGAGATCCCCAGGACCTCTCCTCGACTGGCGGTGAAGGAGACGTCGTTGAAGCCCTTGCCGGAGAGGCCCTCGACGGTGAGGAACTCTTCTGCGTCGACCACGTCCGGGCGCTTGGGCGGGAACGTGTACTCGAGCTGGCGTCCGACGATCAGGGCCAGCAGCTCGTCGTCGGTGATCGTGTCCACCTCGGCCGTGCCGCGCACGCGACCGTCGCGCAGCACGGTCACCCGCTGCGCCAGCTCGCGGACCTCGGCGAGGCGGTGGGTGATGTAGACGACCGCGGTGCCGCGCTCGGCGGCCCGCCTGACCCAGGCGAAGAGGCGGTCGACCGACTCCGGGCCGAGGGGGGCGGTCGGCTCGTCGAGGATGAGGATGGTCGGCTTGACCAGCATCGCCTTGGCCAGCTCGAGCAGGTGCCGCTGTGCGACGCTCAACGAGTCGACGCGGTCCTCGAGGTGGGCGGTCGAGCCCACGTCGTCCAGGACCTGGCGCATGGTCGACTCGGCGGCCCTGCGCCCACCGAGCCGGTCGGCCTGGACCGCCACCCGGATGTTCTCCGCCACGGTCATGTCCGGCAGCACCGCAGGGTGCTGGTGGACGATCGCGATCCCCAGCTGCGTCGCCCGGGCCGGCGTCAGCGAGTCGATGGGCTCCCCGTCGACCTCGATCGTCCCGCCGTCGGGGAGGACGGAGCCGGTGGCGACGCCCATGAGCGTCGACTTGCCGGCACCGTTCTCCCCGAGCAGGGCGTGCACCTCTCCCGGCCGGATGGTCAGGGAGACGTCGGTGAGGGCGGCCACGCCGTCGTAGTGCTTGCTGATCTCGGTCAGCCTCATCGCCGACCTGAGGTCGGTGGCGAGGTCGGCCGGAGTCCGGTCCTGCGTCTGGTCGCTCATGGATCCGTCCTGGACATCAACGTGCATCTTCGACATGGGATCGCCTCACGTGGGGTTTACTTCAGCAGCTTCGCCTGGGCGTCGCCGGCCATCTGGGCGGAGAGGTAGATGTCCCCGGGCAGGGCCTTCTCGCAGGTGACGGGGTGCGGCGTGGAGCTGACCGAGTCCTCGAACATCGGCGCCTTGAACACGTCGTCGCTGGGCGTCTTGCCGCCGGTGGCGAGCGCCACGGCCCACTGGACGGCGAGGCGGGCGTTGTCGTTGCCGGTGGCGACCGTCATGAGCTTGAAGTCCGGGTTCTTGGCCTTGTGCGCCTCGTAGAAGCAGGAGAGCACGTTGCCGTCGGACGTGGCGATCATCGGGATCGACCGGCCGGACTTCTCGAACTCGGGCAGGGCGCCCACGAGGGACGGGCCGAAGTCCGAGACGATGACGTCGATCTTCGGGTACTTGGCGATGGCCGCGCTGAGCACCTGCTGGGTCTTGGACGGGTCCCAGTTGGTCACCTCGAACGGCGACTGACCGATGAACTTGTACTTGCCCGTGGGGTCGAGCACGGACTTCATGCCCTTCAGCTCGTCCACGCCCTGGCTGTTGCCCGCAGGTCCGGAGAGGAAGAGGACGTTGCCGCCGTCGGGGAGGTTCTTGACGATCCAGTCGCCCCAGTTCTTGCCGTCGGTGGTGAAGTCGGCCCCGATCCACACGTTGTAGTCGGCCTTGGCCGTGCCGCCCGGGTTCACGCGGTAGGGCACGGTGACCACGCCCGCCTTGAAGGCGCTGCGCAGGGCGGGGAGCATCGCGTTGCCGGCGTCGGGGAAGACCACCATCGCGTTGACGCCCTTGGCGACCAGTCCTTGGATGTCGGAGATGGCCTTCTGGGTGTCACCCTGTCCGTCGGCGTAGGTGAAGTTCGTGACGCTCGGGCACTTGGCGATCTCCTCCTTGGCCGCGGCCGTCGTGACCAAGCGCCAGCTGTTGCCGCCGAACCCGTCGGTCAGGCCGAGGGAGATCTTCTTGGTGCCGCACCAGGACGGGGCGCCGGCCACGGTCGCACCACTGGCCGATCCACTCGTGTCACCGCCCGCTGTGGTTCCGGTGCTGCTGCACGCTGCCAGCGAGAGGGCGACGGCGCCGCAGGAGGCCATCAGCCGGATCTTGCTCGTGGATTCCTTCATGGTTCTGGACCTTTCTGTGGTGCACGGGACAGCGTTGGGTAGAGCCGCGTCAGGGGAGGCGACGGGGCGACGGCGTGGGGCGGAGCAGGGGTGCTGCGTGGTGGTCAGGAGGGGGACGCGACCGGCCCGGGGCTGCGGGCGAACCGTTCGCGCAGACGGCGCCACTCGATGGAGTAGAGGGCCACGCCGATGGCGAAGGCTGCCGCCTGCACGAGCGTCTCGACGGCGAAGTTGACGCCCAGCGCGAGCACCAGCTGGTCGAGCTGGGTGAGGAACAACGCGGCGATCGCCGTGGCGGCGATGTTGCCGCGGCCGCCCAGCAGCGAGGTCCCGCCGAGGACGACGGCGGCCACCGAGGGCAGCAGGTAGCGGTCGCCCTGGTAGGCGGTGGGCTTGTTGAGGATGCCTGCGAGCAGCAGCCCTCCGAGCCAGTAGTGCACCTGGGCGGCCACGTACCCGCCGGCGCGGTGTCGTTGCACCCGTAGGCCGGTCGCCCATGCCGCCCTGCCGTTCGCCCCCACGGCCTCGAACCTGCGACCTGCCACGGTGCGCTTGACCACCAGGGTCGTGACGGCGACCGTGACGACCGCGACGAGCAGCGAGTTCGGGACCCACAGGAGGGTTCCGCCGGCCACGCTGGCCAGCAGGTCGGTGGTCTGGCGGGGGGTGCCTCCTGAGATGCCGAGGACACCGGCATACAGCAGGGCGTTCACCCCGAGCGTCGCGACGATGGGGTTCAGACCCATCCGACCGATCAGGAACCCGTTGACCAGTCCGGCGACGAGCACCACGCCCAGCGCCATCAGCGCCGCAGGGAGGACCTTCGCGTCGTTCCCGTAGGCCTGGTGGGTGACGATCACGACGACGATGGACACCGATCCCGGGACGGACAGGTCGAAGCCGCCCTGCATGACGACCAGGGTCTGGCCGATGGCCACGATCGCCAGGACCGCAGCGAACGGCAGCATTCCCTGGAGCGCTCCGGAGCTCATGCTGCTCGGGGCGAAGACGATCGAGACGACGGCCAGGAGGGCCAGGGCGGCCAGGACGGTCCACAGTCCGCGCGAGAGCACGGGCAGGGTTCGCCGCGGGCTGCTGCCGTGGGCGCCGTCGGTCGATGCCATCCCGTGCCTCCTCGTCGAGGTCCTCCGCAGTGTTCACAGAACGACTGCAGTTCGTTAGGTGTGACTGTACAACTGTGCTGAGGTGTTCACAAGGGGTTTACGCCTATGGGTTCGTCCCACGGGCGGACCGTCGCGCTCAGACGCGACTGAGATCGGCCATGTCCCGGTCACCGAAGCCCGACTCCACGGCGAGATGCACGGTGCGCAGCACCTGCTCGGTCACCACGGCCGGCGCACCCGTGCGACGGGCCTGCTCGGTGATGAGCTGGAGGTCCTTGGCCACCAGCGCCAGCGTCATGGCCACCGGTGTCGTGGTGTCCAGGAAGGCGCCCCGCTTGTACTGCACGTACGGTGCGCCGACCACGCTCTCCTGGAGCACGGCATACGCGTCCTCACGCGCGAGACCCGCTCCCTCGGCGAGCCGCAGCGACTCGGCGAGCGCAGCGTTCAGGTCGTGCAGGACGAGGTTGACGGCGAGCTTCATGACCTGGCCGGCCCCGGGATCCCCGACGCGGATCACCCTGCGGGCGATGGCACCGAGCACCCCCTCGGCCCGCGCGATGGCATCCTCCGGGCCCCCGGCCATGACGAGCAGGGTGCCACCCTCGACAGCCGGGACGCTCCCCGAGACGGGGGCGTCGACGAAGGACACCCCTCGCTGCGACAGGCCTTCGGCAAGGCGGTGCGCGGCCTCGACGCCACTGGTGCCCAGGTCGACGACGACGACGTCGTCGGCGTACGCGCCCTGCACGTCATCGGCCAGCAGCACCTCGCACGTGGCAGCACCGGTTGCCATCATGGTGAGCACCACGTCGGCGCCCGCGACCGCTTCCGCGGCCGTGTCCGCGACGACCAGGCGCTCGTGCCCCTCGGCGACGGCCTCGGCCGTGGCGCGCGTGCGGTTCCACAGTGGGACGTCGTGCCCGGCACCGGCCACCTTGCGGGCGACGGCCCCACCCATGCGCCCCGCCCCGAGGACGGCGACCCTAGCCACGACGGGGGTCCACGAGGATCTTCTGTCCGGCGGTGCCGGCGGCCAGGGGGTCCAGCCCCTGCGGGACGACGTCTGCCAGCGCGATCGTCCTGACGCCGACGGCATCGCTCAGACGCGTCCGGTCGAGCAGCGCGAGGGCCCGGGGGAGGTCGGTTCCGCACACGTGGGCCACCGTCGTCGCGACGTCCACCTCCCTCAGGACAACCCCCGCGAGGGCGATCGGCTGGGGTGCCTTCGACAGGCCGACCAGCAGGACCCGCCCACCGCGGACGGCGAGGTCCAGGGCCCGCGCAGCCGCCCCGGGGGCACCGGAGCTCTCGATGACGACGTCGACCTGGCCGCCGACGAGGTCGGCGACGGCCTCCGTCGAGGTGTCCGCGGTCAGCTTGATGGTGCGGCTCGCACCCAGGGTGGTGGCCGCCGCCAACCTCGCGTCGTCGATGTCGGCCACCACGACCTCACCGTCGTGACCGGTCAGCCCTGCGAGGATGAAGGAGCCGATGGCGCCCGCCCCGAGGACGAGGACCGTGTCACCCGGGCGGATGCCGGCGCGGTCGACGGCGTGCAGCCCCACCGCGAGCGGCTGCGCCAGCGCGGCATCGACGGTGCGCATGCCCGCGGGGACCTCCACCAGGGTCGAGGCGGGGGCAGCCACGAACTGGGCCAGTCCCCCGTGCGTCGACAGACCCAGCGTGTAGTACGAGGCGCAGAGGTTCGTCCGCCCACGGCGGCACCACGCGCAGGCTCCGCAGGAGACACCCGCCCCGGAGGCCACGGTCTTCCCGACCCATTCGCTGGCGTCCGGGGCCGATCCCACGACGCGACCGATGAACTCGTGGCCGAGGATGGTCGGGCCCACGTGTCCGCTGCCGGGGTGGCGGGTCTGCAGCGGGACCATCATCGGTCCCTTGCTGTACTCCGTGGCATCGGTACCGCAGAGGCCGTTGTGGAACACCTCGATGACGACCTCGCCCGTCTTCGGCGTGGGGTCGGCCACCTCCTCGACCCTGAGGTCACCCGGTGCGTGGAGAACTCCTGCAAGCATGCGAATGTCCTTCTCTTCAGGGCTCGGTGGACCTACAGCGTCGCGTCGGACGTCAGGTGGACCTTGACCTGCGCCTTGTCCTCGAGGACGGTCCGGATGCCTCGGTCACCCTCGAGGAGGGGGACCTGGCACGTGACCAGGGGGGAGAGGTCGACACCGCTGCGAGCCAGGAAGCGCAGGGTCTGGGGCCACACGCCGGGTGAGCCGATGATCCCCCGCGCCTGGAGCTCCTTGGACTGGAAGAGACCGAGCTTCGCCGGCACCGAGGAGCCCACGTCGATGCCGACGTAGACCAGTCGGGCGCGGAAACCCGCGACCTCCAGCGCAGAGGCCATCGCCTCCGGGCGACCACTCGCCTCGATGACGACGCTCGGCCCGTGGCCGTCGGTGTGCTCCTTGACCGCGTCCTCGAAGTCGGCCGACGTCGGGTCGAGGGCGATCTCCGCCCCGAGCGTCTGCGCCAGGCCGGACCGGGCGGCCGACGGCTCGGCGACGATGACCTTGGCCCGCTTGCCCGCGGATGCGGCAACCACGCCGAGCCCGATGGGGCCGGCTCCGTAGACCAGCACGGTGTCGCTGGCGTCGAGGTTGTCGGCCTGCACGGTGGCGTAGTAGCCGCAGCTGAAGGGTTCGACCAGGGCGCCCTGCGTCCACGACAGCGCGTCCGGGAGGCGGTGCAGCCACGACTCCTTCGCGACGAAGAACTCGGCGGCCGCGCCGCTGATGCTGAAGCCGAAGTGGTCGCTGCCGATGACGCACTCCCCCACGACCCGGTCGCCGGGCCCGTAACCGGTCACGCCCCGCCCCACCTGGACGACCTCGCCGGCCCACTCGTGCCCCGGGATCACCGGGTACTCGAAGGGGATGATGTAGCGGCCTTCGAGCAGCTCGATGTCCGAGTGGCAGACGCCCACCGCGCGGCTGGCGACGAGGACCTCGTCATCGCCGATGCTCGGGAGATCCAGCTCGTTCACCGCGTAGGTGGAGGGGGCTTCGAACTGCAGCGCCTTCATGCGCACCTCTCGGTCGACGTCGTTGTCGCAGCATCCGCGAGGGACACCATGTGTTCATACATGGTTAACGCTGCGGCGTTCGGTGTCAAGAACTACCGAACGATCGTCGCCTCAGTGCTGGTGCGCGACGAGCCAGATGCCCCGCGCCGGCTCGTCGCCGCGGTTCGTGAGGAGGTGGGGCAGGGAGGAGTCCAGGCTCATCGAGTCCCCGGCGCGCAGGGTGAACACGTCGAAGCCCGCGGTGATCTCGAGCTCCCCCTCGACGAGGTACCCGAACTCGAAGCCGGCGTGCTGCAGCATCCGGCCGTCGCTCGTCGAGCTGCTGTGCGCCGGGTAGATGATCTCCATGAAGTCGAAGTCCGGCCCCGTGTTCGTGGCCAGTCGCTCCCACACCACGCCGGTGTCCATCTCGAGCCGCGAGCGCTCCCCCGGCCGCGTCACGGCGACCCGGCTGTGGCTCGACTCCTGGGGGAAGGCCTCCGCCGGCGAGCTGATGTCGGAGCGGGCGGGGAGCTTGCCCACCACCCCTACGGCCTTGCGCTGCTTCGGCGTGGACCCGAGCGAACGCACCGGTGTCGCAGCAGGATCCGGCGTCTCCGACTCCACGGCGAAGAGCTCGTCGATGGAGACGTTGAGCAGGCGGGCCAGGGAGTACAAGGTGGCCACCGACGGCTGGGACTTGCCGTTCTCGATCTGCGACACGAAGGACGGCGAGACGCCGAGCTCGCGCGCCGCACCCCGCAGGGACAGGCCGGCCCGCGTCCGTTCCTCGCGCAGGCGTGCGCCCAACCGTCCCACTGGCATGGTGACCAATCCCTCGCTCATCGGATCCACTTCCCGCCGAAGGTACCCCGGATCCGCGAGGACCAGTCGGTCCCGTGCCGCATCAGTGCCACACCGTGTCGATGCGTCCGACCGGAACGGCTCTCGGGCCGGGACGGCGCTCAGGCATGCCCTTCTCCGTTCAGTGGTTCGCGACAGTGATCGAAATGTTAACCTATACTTGACCCCTCGGTCTATGCGCGCCACGATGCCGCACACCGTCGGACCAGGCCCGTCCCCCGCCTGGCTGTCCCGTCACACCTCAGGAGACCTGTCAGATGAAGCGCTCTGCCCTCGTTGTCGGCGTTACCGGCATGGCTGGCTACAGTTCAGCGATCGCCCTGCAGGACAAGGGATTCGAGGTGATCGGCATGTCGCGGTCACCCAAGTACGAGCTCCCCGGCGTCACCCACGTGTACGCCGACGTGCTCGACCGGGAGTCGATCCGGGCAGCCATCGCCGGGCTCACCATCACGGACGTGGTGTTCGCGACCTGGCAGCGGCAGGACACCGAGGCGGAGAACTGCAGGGTCAATGGTGAAATGCTGCAGAACACCCTGGACATCGTGTGCGCCACGAACCAGCTGACGCACGCGACCCTCATCACCGGGCTGAAGCACTACCTCGGGCCGTTCGAGGCCTACGCCAGCGCCCCGGCCGACACCCCGTTCCGTGAGGAGCAGGGACGACTGCCGCACCAGAACTTCTACTACGTCCAGGAGGACATCCTCTTCGCGGCGGCGGAGGAGCACTCGTTCACGTGGTCGGTGCACCGACCCCACACGCTCATCGGCTACGCCCTGGGCAACGCGATGAACATGGGGGTGACGCTGGCCGTCTACGGTGCGATCTGCCGCGCGACCGGCGAGCCCTTCGTGTTCCCGGGCAGCCCGGAGCAGTGGAACGGCGTCACCGACCTCACCGACGCCCGCCTGCTCGGACGCCACGTGGCCTGGTCCACCAGCGAACCAGCCGGCGAGAACGAGGCCTTCAACACCGTCAACGGCGAGGTCTTCCGCTGGCGGCAGCTGTGGAAGGACGTCGCCGCGGCGCTCGGTGTCGAGCCCGCGGAGTACCCGGGCTCCCCCACCCCGCTGGAGGGTCGGATGGACCACGCGGACGAGGTGTGGGCCGGCATCGTCGAGGCCAACGACCTCAAGCCGTATGCCGCGTCCGAGCTGGCGTCCTGGTGGCACACCGACGCCGACCTCGGGCGCACCGTGGAGACCTTCGCCGACATGGGCAAGAGCCGCGCTGCCGGGTTCCTGGACTACCAGGGCACGGCCCAGTCGTTCCGCGACCTGTTCGAGCAGCTGCGCGAGAACGGCATCGTGCCCCGCGTCTGACCGGCCACCTCCGACCTCAAGCCCCCTGGAGACCAGCGTGAACCGTCAGGACCTGCTCGCCGACGTGCCGAGACAGCTGTACATCGGCGGCACGTGGCAGGACTCGAGCTCGGGTTCGACCTTCGAGGTCCACGACCCGGCGACGGGTGCCGTCCTCGCCCATGTCGCCGACGCCACCGTCGAGGACGGCGCTGCCGCGCTGGATGCGGCCGCAGCGGCGCAGGCCGGGTGGGCGCGGACCCCACCGCGCGAGCGCGCCGAGCTGTTGCGCGCGGCATACGAGCTGCTCGTCGAACGCACCGAGGACCTCGCCCTCCTCATGACCCTCGAGATGGGCAAGCCGCTCGCCGAGTCGCGGGCCGAGGTGGCCTACGGCGCAGAGTTCTTCCGCTGGTTCAGCGAGGAGGCGGTCCGCGTCCACGGGCGCTTCTCCGTCGCCCCCAACGGAGCGACACGGCTCGTCACGATGAAGGCTCCTGTCGGCCCCACCCTGATGATCACGCCGTGGAACTTTCCGCTCGCGATGGGCACGCGCAAGATCGGACCCGCCATCGCGGCGGGCTGCACCATGGTGGTGAAGCCGGCGCACGAGACACCACTTTCCATGCTGGCGCTCGCGCGGCTGCTGCAGGAGGTCGGCGTACCGGACGGTGTGGTCAACGTGGTGACCACGTCGCACTCGGGGGCCGTGTGCGCACCCCTGATCCGCGACCCACGCCTGCGCAAGCTCACGTTCACCGGCTCCACCCCGGTGGGCAGGGCCCTCGTGGAGCAGTCCGCCGCGCAGCTCCTGCGGGTGTCCATGGAGCTCGGCGGCAACGCCCCGTTCCTCGTCTTCGAGGACGCCGACGTCGACGCCGCGGTAGACGGCGCCATGCTCGCCAAGATGCGCAACATGGGCGAGGCCTGCACCGCGGCCAACCGCTTCCTCGTCCACGAGTCGGTCTCGGAAGAGTTCTCCGGCAAGCTCGCGGCACGGGTGGGCGCGCTGACGCTGGGTCCGGGTACCCGGGCCGGGGTGGACGTCGGACCGCTGGTGACGGCCAAGGCGCGCGACGGGGTGGATGCGCTCGTCCAGGACGCCGTGGGCCGGGGGGCGAAGGTCCTCACCGGGGGCTCACCCGTTCCAGGTGACGGCTGGTTCTACGGCCCCACGGTCCTGACCGACGTCCCACCGGGGGCGCGATGCCTCACCGAGGAGATCTTCGGACCGGTGGCCCCCGTCACCACCTTCGCCACCGAGGCCGAAGCCGTCGCTGCTGCCAACTCCACGGAGTACGGGCTGGTCGGGTACGTCTTCACCCGCGACCTCTCGCGTGCCCTGCGCGTCGGTGAGGCCCTCGAGTTCGGCATGGTCGGCGTGAACCAGGGCATCGTCTCCAACCCGGCGGCGCCGTTCGGAGGGGTCAAGCACTCGGGGTTCGGTCGTGAGGGCGGGTTCGAGGGCATCGAGGAGTACCTCGAGACGAAGTACGTCGGCATCGCCCTCTGACACCTGCCTGAGCCGGGTCTAGGTCCGGCTCGTCGCGGGACCACGCACGGCGACCCCCGGAAGCGGCTCGCTGACCGCTCGGCGCTGCATGGCCACGTGGACCATGAGGGAGAGCACCTGGGCGACCGCCCACACGGTGAGAGCCTGTTCACCGCCCAGGACCGGGATGAGCGCCAGGGTGGCCGCGGACACGGCGAGGTTGCCGAGCGTCCACACCAGCTCGAGCGTCGTGCGGCCGACCAGCACCAGGGTCTGCGACATCGGGAGCCACAGGATGAGGACGGCGAAGCTGAGGCAGGCCGGGACGAGCACCGTCGAGACGCCGTTCCACTGCTCTCCCAGCAGGGGCACCACCCAGAGCACCCCGACGATGATGCCGACGACCGAGGGGATCACGAGCAAGGACAGCCGCCCCAACCACCTGCGGTGCAGGTGCACCCGCTCGGAGCTGTCTCCGTCCCGCACGAGGCGGGCGAACTCCGCCGTGTACAGCGGGGCAGCGGTCGAGTAGACGACGTTGACGACGGCATTCATGATGCGGCTGAGGAGGGCCCAGGCGCCGGCGAGGGCGGTGGCGCCGAATGCCGGCAGGAGGAGCGCCGGGAGCGCGGTCCCGAGGTTGGCCGCCAGGTTGTTGAGCGGCTGCCAGCCGACCTCACGCCGGACGATGCGCCAGTCCCCACGGTGGGCCGGCCGCGCCTGCGAGAGCCAGCCCGGGAGGCCGTGCAGCATCACGAGGACCCCGAGCAGGGTGGAGACGACGAAGGCGCCGGTGAGGACGAGGTAGCCCGGCAGGGACGTGAAGATGAGCCCGATGATCAGGGCCGCGTTGCTGAAACCGCTCAGGACCCTGTTGCGCGCCAGGAGGTGCGGACGGCTGGCGCGGACCACGGCTGACGTCACGACGTTCAGCGCGGAGACCGCCAGGAACGACGGACCGAGCAGGAGGGCGATGCTCGCCCACGTGGCTCCTTCGAGCGAGGCCACTGCGCCCACGAGGACCGTCAACGCGGACGTGGTCACCACCGTGGTCGTGGCCACGCGGATGAGGGCCCGCGAGTCGTCGTCGGAGACGACCGGCAGGCGGGTCTCGGTGGCGAGGGCGTTCACGGAGGACACCGCCGCCGTGGCGGCACGGATCCCGGCATAGATCGCGAAGTCGGAGGGTCCTGCGCTCGTGGCGGCCACGACCGTGGCCACGAGGGCGGCACCCTGCGCGAGAGCCGTCGACCCGAACAGCTTCCCCGCCATCGCGTACCGGACGCCGACATCCTTCATGCGCGTCACGGCCACCCCCCTGTCATCCCCTGCCGACGATGAGCTCGGCATACCGCCGCACCATCGTGGACAGGTCGAAGAGGTCGATGCGTTCGCGCGCGGACGCCGCCAGGTCGCGGCGCACCGAGTCGTCGGCGGCCAGGGCGTCGAGGCCGGCGCGCCACACCATGGGGTCGTCCCCGTCGCAGTACCAGGCCGCGTCGCCCAGCACCTCGCGGTTGAACGGACGGTCGGACGCGATGACAGCCAGGCCGTGGCTGGCGGCCTCGAGCATCACCAGGGGCAGTCCCTCGCGTTCGCTCGGGAAGGCGAGCACCTCGTGGTTCCGGTACTGCCCTGCCATCTCCTCGCTGGGAACGCGTCCGGCGAAGGTGACGTCGGCGCCGGTGGTCTCGGCCAACGTGCGCAGCTCCTCGAGCAGCGGTCCGTCACCGCACACGGTCAGGCTGGCCGTCGATCCGGCCACCGCACGGATGGCCACGTCGACTCGCTTCTGAGGGACCAGTCGACCTGCCACCAGCACCCGCACCGGGCGCGAGGACCGCATTCCGTCGATCGAGTCAAAGGTGGGCTCCGGCTCATCGGCGTGAGTCTGCGGGACCGGTATGGCGTTGGGGATCGCCTTGGCGCGAGCCACGACCCGGAGCCATGGCTGGAACGTCGCGAGGGCAGCATGGCCACACACCACGACGTCGGTGGCGACACGCGTGACGCCGAGAAGGGCGACCACGATCGACTTCGGCGCTCCCAGCGACGGCTGGGATGCGTGGATCACCAGCACTCGACGATCCACCCCCGCCGCACGCGCCGCGGTCAAGGCGAGCGCGGCGGCCAGGACGGTGTGTGCCATCACTGCTTCGGGTCGCTCGGTGCGCCAACGCCTGGCCAGCTGGCGCCACAGCGACGCCGGCGACTGACGTTCCCGCATCGACTGCAAATCCACGAGGGTAGACGACACCCCTGCTGAGGGCAGGTGTTCGTCCAGCAGCATCGCCATCCGCTGCATACCCCCCATGCGAACGTGGGGCACCACCTGCACGACGTGCGTCATCCGCGCCACCAACGGCTGCGCCCCGTCATGACCACATTGGTGACGTAGGCATCCAGGCGGTCAGCCGTGACCCGGACCCGGGAGTCGTCCTGCGGGATGCGCACGATCTCCGGCTGGGCCAGGGCCGCGGTCAGGAGGCGCTCGAAGGTCTGTTGGTCCTCAGCCAGCAGGACGAGCGAGTCCGCCGCCAGTCGACGAGCGAAGCGCTGCTGGTGGCCGTCGACGATCTCGCCCAGGTCCGGGTCACGCGGCACGCACAGGGGCAACCGGCCCTGTGCCCTAGCCTCGAAGATGGTCCCCGGGCCACCATGGGTGATGACCACGTCGCTCGACGCCATGAGGGCGTTGAGCTCGTCGAACGGGAAGAATGCGCGGTTCTTGGCCCGTGACGCGGGTGCCGTCTGTCCGTGCTGCACGAGGACCTGGTCGGCCATGTCCTGGCGAACGGCGAGGAAGTCGTCGACCCAGCCGATGAGGCGGTCGAAGGGCTGGTGATCCGTGCCAATGGTCACCAGAACCCTGGTCACAGCAGCTGTCCGATCACAGTTGCCCCGGGGTACACGACGAGCTGGTCATCGGACTGCACGCAGAAGTCGTCCGTGAGGCGCGCGCAGATGCGCCCGGTGACGGTGCCCGAGTCGAGGCGGTCGATGACTTCGATGTACACCGTCGGGATACCGATCAGCTTCGCGATGAGGAAGAAGGGGACCGCAACCCCGGCCCCGTTGGACACGATCACATCGGGGCGTCGCTCGCGCAGGACGCGAAGGGCCACCCCGAAGTTGCGCAGGAAGTTGCGGGCGTTCCGGGTCGTAGGGAAGTGCGCAAAGGTCACGTCCTCGTCCTGCAGCCGAGCGCGCACGTCGGGGAGGTCGGCCGTCACCCACCGACGATCGTGCCGGGACCACCAAGGGCGGACGGTCATGAGCTGAGCCAGGTGGCCGCCTGCCGAACAGACCAGGAGGAGATCGTGCCGACCCGTGTCGCGACTCATCGTTGCGCCCGCTTGCGCCGGTTCGCCGAGACCACGACGAGCACGGGAGCCTCGCCCTGCGAGTTCAGCGAGACCTGCTCCTCCACGTTGTTCTCCGTGGCTCGCCCGGCAGCGGCGACGAGCAGGGTGGGACCACCAGCGGCCTCGTCCACGCCGATGTGGGCGGACAGCCGCGAGGCCTGCGCGTCGGAGCGTCCGGCCCCCACCACGCGTCCGGCCGGCCGGCCGAGCCAGTGCTGGAACTGCTGCACCTGGTCGGGCCGATGGACGTCCAGGACCAGCGGATAGGTGCGCACGTCGTCGTCGAGCTGCAGGTACCGGGGGTGGTGCACCGGCCGACGAATCGCACCCCAGAGCAGCACGAGGAGCACGCCCGCCGCGGCGCCGCCGACCAGCCCGGCGAGGAGTGCCTTGGTGTCCGAGGGCGAGACCAGCGGGGCCACCCAGAGCTTGGTCATCGTCACGGCCGGGAAGGTGTAGGAGTCGATGGCGGCCAGGACGGCACGCTGACGCGCCGTCGCACCCGCCGACGTCGGGCCCGAAACGGTGACTCCCACCACGTCCGCCGTCGACCCGTCACTCACGCTGACGCTCAGGCGGAGGTCCTCCACCGTGGTCCCGTCCCCCAGCCTCGAGGCGGCGTCGGCCAGCAGTGGGTCGCCCAGGATCGCCTGGGTCTGGGTCTGGAAGAAGCGCAAGGGGTCGACCGCACGCAGGCCCGCCTGGTCCTTGGTCGGCAGCACGGTCAGGTACGTGGTGGTGCTGTACGTCTTCGTGTGCGCCGAGTATCCGAATGCCACGACGAGCCCCGCGAGGGCCAGCACCAGGATCACGGGGAACTGACGAACGACGAGGCGCCAGGCGTAGGCGATGAACACTCTCGGTCCTTTCTTCTTGAAGCCAGCGCGCTGGACAGCGCGACGAGGAGCACCCAGTTGACCGTCGTGAAACCGGTCGCTTCGGTGATGTTGTAGAGGGCCATGACCGTCACCAGGACGACCGGCCACATGTCAGCCCCGGACCCGTGGTCCACGGTGCTGCGCCAGCCACGGGCGAGGACGGTCCCGAGGAACAGGACGGTGAGCGCGAGGCCGACGAGACCGAGCTGAGCCGTCACGTCGAGATAGCCGTCGTGGGCGTGGAAGAACGGCACGCCGTAGTTGTCGCTCCAGATGCGTGTGGTCGTCGGGTCCCCGTCGACCCACAGCGCCTTCCAGCCGTAGCCCTGCATCGGTCGTTCCGCAATGGCCCTGGTGACGGCGTACCAGATGCGCGTTCGCCCGGTCAGGGTGGCGTCGCGCCCCAGCAGGCCCAGCACAGCGGACCACTGGGTGTGCACCACCCACGTCAGTGAGCCCAAGACCACCAGCACTCCCGTCACTGGGACCGCCACGGGTCCTTTGCTTCGAGCGATGAGCCTGAGGAGCATCACCAGGACGACGGTCACGAGGCTCAGGCTCAGTCCTGTCGCACTGTCGGCAAGGACCACCCCCACCACGGCCACGACAGGGCGCGCGATGTCGAGCGGCGAGGTCGCCCCCGAGCTGCGGGCCTCCACCAAGGCGCACAGGGCAGCGCCCAGCGCGAGAACAGCGAAGAACGCAAAAAGGTTCTTGTCCGCGAAGAGCCCCTCGATGATGTTGGTGTAGTGCCCCTGAGAACCCCGGCCGACACTGGGCACGAAGACACCCAGCGCGATGTTCAGCAGCACGAACGCCGCTGAGGTGTCGGCGAACAGGCGCAGGAGCTCCGCGCGGCCACGGCCGACCGCCACGAGCAACCCCGAGACGACGAGCAGGAGCTGGACGAGGACGGCCGACGCCGTCACGCCCGGCAGGACCGACCAGAAGACCGACATGGCCAACCAGGCCAGGTAGGCGAGGAGTGCCAGCGACACCCGCGTCGAGGCGAGCAGCCGCCGATTCGCCAGGACAGCGAGGACTAGCAGGACGGCCGTGACACCTGATGCCAGCTTGCTGCCGGTGAAGGGCTGGATCGCGGTCGTGCAGAAGATCCAGACCGCGAGCGGTCGGCTCACCAGCGGCCTGGTCATCGGCTCCCCCTGCCGAGGCCGCGGGCCGCCAGCACGACCGGTCTCCCGACGAAGCGGGCGAGATCCAGCGGTCGCGGACGCCCGGTGAGCGCGGCCGTCAGGATGGTCCGCTGCTCACCCGGCGACCAGCGGTGGAGTGCAGCCCCTCGGGCCACCTCGGTGAGGACGAAGGCCGAGAACGCGCGCGAGCCCAGGTCGTCGGCGCGCGCCGTGGCCCAGTCCAGGGAGGCCCGCCACGACGATGCTCCGCTGACCGAGTTCCTGCGGGGTGCCGCGTCGACGACCGCGAGCGTCTCCATGAGGACCTCGACCCGGACACCGGCCTGCTCGAGGTCGAGCAGCCAGTCCCATTCCTCGTGGGTCACCAGGTGCTCGGGCATCGGGCGGGCGACGGCGATGCCGCGTGGCAGCAGGAAGGTGGGCGTCGGCAGGGCACCTTCGCCGGCGTGGTTGCGCACGAAGAGGTACTCCGCCAGTCGCTCGTCCGAGCGGGGCGGCCGGGTGGGCCACTCTGCGGCGGAGTTTCCGGTGAGGAAGCGGGACCGGCAGGACACCAGCAGTCGATCGTTGTCGGTCGCAGCCTCCCAGTGCGCGACCTGGCGCTCGAGCTTGGTGGGCAGCCAGTGGTCGTCGTCGTCGAGGAAGGCCACGAGGTCGCCCTCGGCCAACCGCACCCCCGTGTTGCGAGCCGCCGCGGCGCCGCGGGACGAGTCGTGCACGTGCACGCGGACCGTCGGTGCGTTCAGGACCCGCAGCGCTTCGACGGTCTCGTCGTCCGGGCCGTCGACCACGACGACGACCTCGTGCGGCGGGCGGGTCTGCTCGAGGGCCGAGGCCACGGCGGCCACGACGAGCGTGGGGCGGTTGCGCGTGGGCAGGACGACACTCACCCACGTGCGTGCCATCGTTCCCAACCCCCTGGAGCAGTGCGCCGAGGTCGGACCACGTGGTGGTGCAGCGGGCCCTCGGTAGACCCAAACGCTGGGAGCGTACGTCACTAATGGAGCGGGGCAGACCACTTCCACCAAAGACGCATCAATGGGTTGAAGCCCATCGGAACCGTGCGCATTCAGGCACTGTCAGTCGCAGGTCAAAGGTCGAATTCGCCTCTCCTCGCTGACATCCCGCCGCAAACGACCGCAGGGAGCCGGGTCGGAAGGGCCGTCAGTTCGGGCCGCAGGAGGCGGTGGTGCGGATCGACCACAGCGCGAGCTGCCCCGACTCGCTGGCGTCCTTCTGCTTGGCCGCCAGGATCCGGGCTGCCTCGGGCACGCCGTCGCGGTAGGAGCAGGCGTAGGGGAGCAGACGCATGTAGCCCTGCACGTCGTTGACCGTCGACCGGTCGGGGTGCACCCAGCCGCCGGGCATCACCGACGCCAGGGAGGCCCGGCCGGCCTCGACGTCGAGCTGGAACTGGAAGTCGATCATCGCCGCGTTGTGGTTCCAGTCCTGGCGGGTGGTGAGGTGGTTGGAGCTGTAGGGCCACCAGCCGCCGGAGGCCTTGGAGACGTCGTGCGCGTAGAGGCGCTGGGCCAGCTCCTGCTGACCGGGTCGCCGCACCCCGGCGTCCCACGCCGACTGGAGGAACCACGACGCCGACGAGTTGACGTTGTAGACGCAGAACCGCCGATCCGTGACAGCCGTGGAGTACGCGAGGCAGTCCTCGTCCCCCGTGACGCGGGGCCACGCCATGACCAGGTCGACGAGGTCACCCACCTCGGCGGCCTGCACCGCCCCGGCGCGGAGCCCGACGAGCAGGCCCACTCCCGCGTGGTCCGTGACCGACACGAGGTAGCTCGTGTCGGGCGGGTTCACCGAGCCGTCGCTGAACGCGTCCCAGGCCCGTTCCATGCCGTAGCCGCCGTCAGGCTTCTTCACGCTGCGCAGCCGCGAGAGCTGGGCCAGCGCCTCGGACGAGCCCCAGCCGTAGAGCGTGGCGATCGAGGCAGCCTGGTATGCCGCGTCGTAGGCGACGTAGGCAGTCGGCGGCTGCTTCTGCTGGCGGGCCAGCAGGTCGAGCGAGAGCTGGAGCCAGGTGCCAACCCTGCGGGAGCGAGCGAGGTCTGCCGCGACGGACGCGAGCGCCCCCTTGCCCGGGGCGGTGAGCAGCACGGGGCCGCCCTGCGTGGCGGCACCCACACCACCGACGAGGGCGTCGGCGAATCCCTGACCCGTTGCGAGGTACGCCCCCGTCGCCTTCCGGAGCTGGGCGACGATGGCCGCAAGGGCGGACGACGTGGCATACCGGTCGGCGCCGGACGCGCGCTCGGCCGTGGCGCCCGTGGCCGACTCGGCGGCAGCGACGGTGCGTGCGGAGACGGCCGAGGTGCCACCCGCGACGACCAGGCGGCCGGGCGCGAGCCGCACGAGCTGCTCGCCCACCGAAGGGGGAAGCGACGTCGGCGGCGTGAGCAGGAGCGGTCCGCGCAGGGCCGCCGCGACCGGACCCGCCGAGACACCGTCGGGGAAGGCGGCCCCGGAGGCCAGCACCGCTCCGGCCCCGCCGGCGGCGAAGTACCCCGCCACCTTCGCGGAAGTGGAGTACCGGTCGGAGCCGTAGATCCGGCGCAGTGCCACCGAGGCGCCGCCTGCAGCGGCGCGGGCTGCATCGGCGACCCGGGCCGAGACCACGCCGGGACCACCCACCACGGTGACCCGCGTCGGCGACAGTCGGGCGAGCTCGGCAGCGACGGACGACGGGAGGGCATCGCGCGGCACGAGGAGCAGCGGCCCCCTCAGCCGTGAGGCGAGCGGGGCGGCCGACAGCGCGTCGGGGAAGTCGACACCGGAGGCGAGGACGACCTCGCCGGCGCCGTTCGGGGCCATCGCGCGGGACACCGACACGGCCGTCCGGAACCGGTCCGAGCCGGCGATGCGACGCGAGTCGCCGGCGACGACGTCGGCACGGTCGCGGAAGGTGTCCGGGAGGACGCTCGCGCCACCGAGCAGGGTCACCTGGATGGTGGGGCGGGTGATCCCAGCGACCAGCCCACCGCCCGCCGCTGCAGCCGCAAGCTGTCCGGGCTCGACGTTGCGGTCATCGGCGCTGGCCGGGGTGGCCGATGCAGCCATGACGCTGACCGCAACGGCGGCGGCCAGCAACGCACCGGACATGGCTCTCACTCGTGACACACGGGACACCGTAACCGTCGCCGGGCTCGCGTCCGAGTGAATGCGGACAAAACGAACCGAACGGGCCAGGTTCGGCCGGTCCGACGGGTCAGCCCAGCAGCTGGCGGGCCATCACGACACGCTGGACCTGGTTGGTGCCCTCGTAGATCTGCGTGATCTTCGCGTCGCGCATCATCCGCTCGAGCGGGAAGTCGCGCACGTACCCCGCGCCACCGAGCAGCTGCACCGCGTCCGTGGTCACCTGCATGGCGACGTCGGAGGCGTAGCACTTGGCGGCAGCCCCGAAGAACGGCAGGTCCTTGTCACCGCGCTCGGACTTGGCGGCCGCGACGTAGACCATCTGGCGAGCGGCCTCCACGGCCATCGCCATGTCGGCGAGCATGAACTGGATGCCCTGGAACTCGGCGATGTGCTTGCCGAACTGCTTGCGCTCCTTGACGTACCCGATGGCGAAGTCGAGCGCGCCCTGGGCGATGCCGACGGCCTGCGCACCGATGGTGACGCGGGTGTGGTCGAGGGTGCGCAGGGCGATCTTGAGCCCCTCGCCCTCGGCGCCGACGATGCGGTCACCGGGGATGCGGACGTTGTCGAAGTGCAGCTCGCGGGTGGGGCTGCCCTTGATGCCGAGCTTGCGCTCCTTCTCGCCGAACGTGAACCCCGCGTCGGACTTCTCGACGACGAACGCGCTGACGTTGGCGCCGCGGCGGCCCTCCGGGTCGGTCACGGCCAGGACGGTGTAGTACTCGGACACACCGGCGTTGGTGATCCACGACTTCTGGCCGTTGAGGACCCAGTCGTCACCGTCGCGCCTGGCGCGACACTTCATCGCGGCGGTGTCCGAGCCGGCCTCGCGCTCCGACAGGCCGTACGAGAACGTCGACTCCCCCGCGGCGACCGGCGTGAGGTAGCGCTTCTTGACGTCGTCGTTCGCCGCGAGGATCAGCGGCATCGTGCCGAGCTTGTTGACCGCCGGGATGAGCGAGGCGGAGGCGTCGACGCGGGCCACCTCCTCGATGACGATGCACGTCGCGAGCGCGTCGGCGCCGACGCCGCCGTACTCCTCGGCGATGTGGGGCGCGAAGAAGTCCGACGCCACGAGGGCGTCGTGCGCCTCCTGCGGGTAGCGCGCCTCCTCGTCGACGGCGGCCGCGTAGGGCGCGATCTTGTCCTCGGCGACCGCGCGCACCGCGTCGCGCAGCGCCTCGTGGTCCTCGGAGATCCGGAAGAGGTCGAAGTCGGGGTTCCCTGTGCTCACGAGGTCAGGTTACCCGCTGGTATGCCGCCTGGGGCAGTGCCCCGGCGTGCGTTGCGCCACGCCGGGGTCACCGAGCAGGACCATGCCCCGGGGCCGCCTCAGCGGCGGCCGAGGTGCCAGAGGTGGCCGTGCTCCTCGCGGTCGAGCAGCTCGGGCATCACGTCGCGTTCGAACATGGCGATGCCGGTCGTGTCGTAGGCGGCCTCGGGGAAGTTGAGGATTGCGTAGGTCATGCCGAGCTGCTGCAGCGCGCCGAGCTTCTCCACGATCTGCTCGGGCGTCCCGACGGTCGCGGAGTCGCGGTACTCGGCGAGCAGCCCGTCGACCCGCGCCTCCGGGGTCCCCACCGACAGCAGGCGGTCACGGATCGAGGCGAACCGGTCGTCGACCTCGCGCTCGTTGCTCCCGATGAAGACGTTGAGGTTGCCGCTGCGGACGATCTCGCCGAAGTCACGGCCCACGTCGTCGCAGTGTCCCTTGAGGATCGCGCTCTTGGCCGCAAAGCCCTTGGGGCTGGGGTCGAAGTTCGTGTAGTCGGCGTACTGCGCCGCGATCCGCAGCGTCTTCTTCTCGCCACCGCCCGCGATCCACATCGGGATGCCGTTGCCCTTGGACCCGGGGACGGCGGTGCCCTGCAGCGGCTGCGGGTAGCAGCGGGCGCCGTCGACCTGGAAGTGCTTGCCCTCGAAGGTCGCCGAGCCGGTGGTCCACATCTGGCGGAAGATCTGGACGCCCTCGTCGAGGGCGGCGAGACGCTCGCCGGCGCGGGGGAAGCCGTAGCCGTAGGCCCGCCACTCGTGCTCGTACCAGCCGGCGCCGATACCCATCTCGACTCGTCCCTCGGAGATGATGTCGATCGTGGCCGCGACCTTCGCCAGGTAGGCCGGGTTGCGGTAGGCCATGCAGGTGCACATCTGTCCGAGCCGCACCCGCCCGGTGACAGCGGCGAAGGCGGCCATGAGGGTCCACGCCTCGTGCGTCGCCTCCTCGCTCGGGATCGGCACGGTGTGGAAGTGGTCGTAGACCCAGATCGAGGTCCAGTCCTCGTTCGCGTCGGCTCGACGGGTCAATCCAGCCATCACCCCCCAGTGCTGCGAGGGGTCGATGCCGACGAGGTCCATCCGCCAGCCCTGCGGGACGAAGAGTCCGAACTTCATGCGACCACTCCTGGTTCGTGGGTGTTGCGGCGACCCGACACTACACACCGGAGCCACCACGACCACCACCTAGGATCGGGGCCGTGGCCACCCCCCGCATCCTGTGCATCTCGCTGTCCCCCATCTCCCGCGACGCGCGCGTCCTGCGCCAGCTCGCGGTGCTCGCCGAGCACGGCGACGTGGTCACGGTGGGCTACGGCCCGAAGCCGCAGGGAGCGGCCGAGCACGTGCAGGTCCCCGACGCCGCCCTCACGCTGCCGCAGACCCCGAAGGGCGTCGTCAAGCTCGGCCTGCACCGGCTGCGCAGCGCCGAGCTCGACGCCCCCGCAGTGCAGTTCGCGCTGTCCCGGCTCCGGGGGCAGTCCTTCGACCTGGTCGTCGCGAACGACGCCCGGGCGCTCGCGCTGGCGTTCGCGATCGCCGACGCCGGCGGGTCCCCGCCGGTGTGGGGCGACATGCACGAGTGGGCCCCCGGCCAGCGGGACCAGTACTTCGTCTGGCGGACCATGGTCGCCCCGCTCATGGACTACATGTGCCGCACCTACCTGCCGCGCTGCGCGGCGGTCACGACGGTGGCAGCGAGCCTCGTCGACGAGTACGCCCGTGTGTACGGCGTCCGACCCGAGCTGGTCCGCAACGCCCGGCCGTTCACCGAGCTCACGCCCACCCCGCTGCCGGCCGACGGCACCATACGGCTGGCCCACAGTGGTGGCGCCGAGCCCAACCGCAACCTCGGCATGCTCGTGGACGCGGCCCTCGAGCTCGAGCACGTCACCCTGGACCTGTACCTCGTCGCCGCGGGCGACGGTGGCAAGTTCCTGAGGTCCCTGCGAGAGCAAGCCGCCCAGAGCCCCCGGATCACCATCCACGACCCGGTGCCGCCGGCCGACCTCCCGAAGACCCTCAACCAGTACGACGTCGGGGTGTTCTCGCTGCCACCGGACAACTTCAACATGGAGAACTGCCTGCCGAACAAGCTGTTCGACTTCCTCCAGGCCCGGCTCGCGTTCGCGGTGAGCCCGTCTCCGGAGATGGCCCGGTTCGTGACGGAGAACGACCTCGGGGTCGTCGCCGCGGACTACTCCAAGGAGGGTCTGGTCGCCGCGCTGCGGACCCTGACGCCCGAGCGGATCGTGGCCGCCAAGCAGTCGGCGCACGCCCACGCGCAGGCCCTGAGCAGTGACACCGACGTCGCGACCTCGCACGCGATCGTCACCAGGCTCCTCGCCGGACGCACGGCCTGAGCGCACCGCCGACGGGTCACCCGAGCAGCGAGCGGTACTGCTCCCCGAGGCGTTCGGCGCTGACGGCCAGGCTGCGTTCAGCGACGACGAACTCCCGCGCGGCCCGGCCCATGGTCTCGTGGTCCGCGGCCGGAAGGGTGAGCAGCTCCTCCAGGCGCACGGCCAGGTCTGCCGCGTCGCCCTGGGTGGCGAGCAGGCCGGTCGCCCCCGGCCGCAGCATCTCGGGCTTGCCGCCCCCGTCGTAGGCCACGACGGGGACCCCGCAGGCCTGAGCCTCCAGCAGGACCAGCCCGGCGGCCTCGCGCGGCGTGCTGGGCAGGGCGACGACGTGCGCCGCGCGCAGCTGCTCGCGCACACCGACCCGGTCCAACGAGCCGGTCACGCCGACGTGCTGCTCGCGCTCGGCCAGCGCGTCGAGCTCCGCCCGCAGTGGGCCGTCACCGACGAGGACCAGCTCGTGCTCGACGCCGCGGGCCCGCAGCGCGGTCGACGCCTCCACGAGGTCCGGCACCCCCTTGTATGCCGCGAGCCTCCCGACGAAGACCACCCGCGGAGGACCGCCTGTCGACGTCGCGGACGGTCCGGGCCCACGATCTGCCGAAGCACCCGGGTCGGCCGGCGTCAGGAAGTCGGTGTCGATCCCCTGGTGGTGCACCTCGACCCGCTCCGGTGGCGCCCCTGCCGCCACCGCCGCGTCGGCGAGGAAGCGGCTCACGCACAGGATCCGGTCGGCCTCCGCAAAGACACCGGCGAGGTTGGCGCGATGCCAGCGGTACCGAGGGTCACGGCCGGTGTAGCTCGACGTGAACACGTCGGAGCCGTGGAGCGTCGCCACCAGTGGCACGCGCAGCCGTCGGACGGATCGCCGCGCCGGCAGCGACCACGTGCCGAAGTGCTGGTGGACGAGGGCGGGGTCGAAGTGCTCGACGGCCGACGCCAGTCGACCGAGCACGAGCGGCAGGAGGAACTCGCGCTCGCGGAACGGCCTCCCGTGCAGGCCGAGGGCGTCGACGACGGGGAACGGCGAGGCCCCCTCGGCGACGTCGGTGGCGAGCGCGAAGAAGGTGAAGTCGAAGCGGTCGGCCAGCGGCACAGCGTGCTGGATGGTGAAGTACGTCGGCGGGACGCGCAGGGTGCCGTGGACGACGGCGACCCGGGGTCGGTCGGCTGCGGACGACGCGTCCGCGCTGGCGATCGGCAGGTCGGCAGTCACCGGACGGAGTCTAGGGCCGACGCAGGTAGGGTCGTCGCGTGAGAACACGGGCCCTGGGCACCTCCATCGTGGAGAACCTCCGCCCCCTCCGGCTCGACACCCCGACCGCCCACAGCCTCGCCCAGCGCGGGGCGCTGAGCACGGTCGGCCTCCTCGCCCAGGGGGTGCTGCGGTTCGCGACCAGCTGGCTCATCGGGCGCATCGCCGGCAAGCTCGTCCTCGGCACCGTGCAGGCCGCGATCTCCACCGCCTCGCTGCTGACCCTGATGTGGCCCACGACGACGGGCAGCGTCGCGTCCAAGTACCTCGCCCGGGCCCGCGGCTCCGGCAACCTCGAGGAGCTGCACGCGGTCGCCACCCACTTCCGTCGCCGTGCCCTGCAGTCCAGCCTGCTGCTGGCCGGGGTCGCGGCCCCGTTCTGGGTCTACTACGACGACGGCCGCTGGATCGACGGCCTGTGGGTTGCGGTGTTCACCGCCTCCTACTCCGGCTACAGCTTCATCCGCGGGGTCCAGTTCGGCACGGGGCAGGTCGCCCGCGCCACGACGTGGGACCTGCTCAGCGCCGGCTCCGGGCTCGTGGCCCTGGCGGCCTTCCTGCTCGCCGGGGTGCGTGGCCCCGCGCTCCTGCTCGCCCTCTCCCTCTCGTATGGCGTGTACACGCTCTCGGGGTGGCCGCGGGGTGTGGACCGCACGGCCCGGCTCGAGCCCGCGCTCAAGCGCGAGATGGACCAGGTCGTCCTGGTCGGCGTCGCCGGGACGCTCGCGAGCGCAGGCTTCCTCCAGCTCGCCATGGTCGTGGCCAAGGGTCTCGACCAGGCCGGTGCCGGCCAGTTCGCCGCGGCGATGGCCACCGCGACCCCCGCGTCCATGCTCGCCGCGTCGCTCAGCCTCGTGCTCTTCCCGTCGCTCGCCGAGGCCTGGGGCCGCGGGGACCTGGTGAACTTCAAGGCCCAGACCAACCAGGCGACGAGGGTCCTCGTCCTCGTCATGGTGACGATGTTCGGCTCGCTGATCCTGTGCTCGCGGCTGGTCATGACCGTCCTGTGGGGCAAGGACTTCGACCCCGAGTCGCTGATCCTCCCCGTCCTCGTGTTCGCCCTCATGCTGACCAACGTCGCCGTCGCCAGCATCAACGCCCTCGCCACCCGCTCCCGCCGGGCGATGCAGCTGACCAGTGGCGCCGCCTTCGCCGGGTTGTGCGTCGGCGGCCTGTCGTGGTGGCTGCTCACCCCCGGCATGGGGGTCGACGGCGTGGCGGTCGGGTTCCTCCTCGGCTCCGCGGTGTCGGCGAGCGTGCCGTTGCTCGCCGAGTGGCGCAAGGGACGGCACGCGTGGCTCGGGCTGGCGGCGCGTGGCCTGACCGGGGCGGTGACGATCGTGGGCCTGCTCGTGGCCGAGCGCACCCTCGAGCTGCCCGTCTACCTCGAGCCGGTCGTGGCCGCGGCGTTCTGCCTGGCGTGGTGGACGCTGTCGCGCAAGGACCTGCGGCTGCTGCCGCTGCCCGCCGCCGTCAAGGACCGGCTGCCCGGGTTCCGCTGAGCAGAGCGACCCCCTGCCTCCGCTGCCCGGCCAGGTCCAGGCCAGGTCCCGGCGGGATCGGTCGCCCACGGACCCCGGATCGCGGGCCGCTAGAGTGACCGGCCGTGAAGATCCTCAGCGTGGTCGGCGCCCGGCCCCAGTTCGTCAAGCTCGCCCCCGTCGCGACCGCCATGGCGGCCCGGGGCGACGAGCACGTGATCGTGCACACCGGCCAGCACTACGACATCAACATGTCCGACGTGTTCTTCCGCGACCTCGGCATCCCCGCACCGGACCGCCACCTCGCGGTCGGCTCCGGCTCGCACGGGCGCCAGACCGGGGCCATGCTCGCCGCGATGGACGAGGTGCTCGAGGAGACCCGCCCCGACTGGGTGCTCGTCTACGGCGACACCAACTCCACCCTCGCCGGCACGCTCAGCGCGGTGAAGATGGGGATCCCGCTCGCCCACCTCGAGGCCGGCCTGCGGTCGTTCAACCGTCGCATGCCCGAGGAGCACAACCGCGTCCTCACCGACCACGCCGCCGACCTGTGCCTGGCACCGACCGAGGTGGCGATGGGCCACCTGCGCACCGAGGGACTGGCCGGCTCCAGCGTCATGGTGGGCGACGTGATGACCGACGTGCTCCTGCGGGTGCGCGACGCCGTCGCCGACCGGCCGGCCGAGCTGCCCGCGGGCGTCGACCCCGAGCAGCCCTACTACGTCACCACCCTGCACCGGGCCGAGAACACCGACGACGCGGACCGCCTGCGGACGATCATCGACGGGCTCGCCGGCGTGCAGGCGCCGGTCCTGCTGTTCGCGCACCCCCGGCTGCGCCAGCGCGCCGCCGACTTCGGCATCGACCTCGACCGCGGCTCTGTCACCGTGGCCGACCCGATCCCCTACCCCGCACTGGTGCGCAACGTCATGGCCAGCGCCGGCGTCATCACCGACTCCGGCGGGCTCCAGAAGGAAGCCTTCATCCTGCGCGTGCCGTGCACCACGGTGCGCACCGAGACCGAGTGGACCGAGACGGTCGACCTCGGCTGGAACGTGCTCGTCCAGGACCCGAACGACCTCAGGGACCTCGTCCAGCGCCCGACCCCGGCCGCCACCGACGAGACCCCCTACGGCGACGGCGACGCCGCCACCCGCGTGGTCGAGGCGATCCACACCGCCCAGCGCCGCTGACCCGGGTTCGGCTCCCGCACCGCGCGGGCTGAGCTCGTCAGGACAGGCCGGCGCCGCGCAACGCGGCCTCAGCTGCCTGGCGACCCATCGTCCTCAGCGAGGCGTGGCCGTGCGTCCAGGCGACGACGTGCTCGCTGGTGCGGGCCCGCTCCTCCTCGGTGAGGGCCCACGCGCTCGACATCGCGCGCGCGACCCCGTCGGCGTCGTACCCGGGTGCCCAGCCGAGCCGCTGGGACTGCACGAGCTCGTGGCCGGCGCCGGCGCCGGCGAAGATCACGGGCGTGCCGCAGGCCGTCGCGGCATACACCTTGGTGGGCTTGGCGAAGTCGTAGCCCTGGCCGGGCTTGATCGACACCAGCGCGGCCGTCGCGGAGCGCAACCAGGCCGCCGCCTGAGCCGGGGGCACGACGCCACGGAAGTCCACGGCACCCGGGGCGAGCTGGTCCGAGAGCCGGCGCAGGTGGGGCACGTCGCTGCCCTGTCCGAGGAAGACCAGTCGCGCCGTGGGCTCGGCGGCACGGAAGGCTGCGAAGGCCCGCACGAGCACCTCGGCTCCCTGCCACTCCGACATCGTGCCGGTGTAGACGAACAGCGGCCCCGCACCCCCCTCGGCCAGGGCCTCGGGTGCCGGCCCCTCGGGGGTGAAGACGTCGGTGTCGACGCCGTTGCCCACCACGACGATCCGGGAGGCCTCGACGCCGAGGTGCGCGACGCGTTCGGCGACGCCGTCGCTGATGCACAGCACGCTGCTGGCCCCACGCATGACCCAGGACTCGACCGCCCGGAGCACCTTGACGATCGCAGCGGGGGCGCCCATCGACGCGGCGCCGTCCGACCAGACGTCGCCGGCGTAGTAGGCGTAGGGCACCCGCTGGATCGCGGCCGCCACGCGCACGACCAGGCCGGTGGTGGGTGGCGGTTCGCAGACGAGCAGCGCCGGGCGGCGTCGCACCAGCAACCGGATCGCCAGCGGCAGGTCGAACGACAGGTAGTGCAGGTAGCCCCGGATGTTGCCCTGCTCGTCGCGCAGCGCCGGCCACCGGCTCACCCGCAGCGGACCGTCGTCGGGGACGAGGCCCCCGGGCGGGGTGGTCGTGAGCACCTCGACGGGGTGGCCCAGGGAGTCGAAGGCGTCGGACAGCACGCGCAGCCGGAACGCCGCAGCAGCCACCTCCGGCGAGAACAAGCGCGACGCGACGCGGACCGGACGGGTCACCGGCGGGCCCCGACCACGCGGAGGGGCAGGCGGCGGACGGGGGTCATGACACCCTTTCGTAGCAGTACAGCGAGGACATCAGGTCGACCCCCTCCGGGGGGTCACGGCGGTCGCGGAGCCGCCAGCCGGGCTCGTGCACGGCGATCCACTCGGAGAACGAACGGTGCTGCTCCGTCGCGGCCTTCCGGACGTCGGTCCGGTCGATGCTGCAGATGACCACCCAGCGTTCCGCGCTGGCGAACAACGTCCGCAGGTAGTCCTCGAAGACCTCCTGCTCCACGAGGTGGAACAGGACCTCCATCGACAGCGCCAGGTCTCCGCGCAGCCAGCCGGCCGGGTCGGTGAACTCCCCCGGCGGCAGGTGCAGGAAGCTCTTGTCGCGGTCACCGGCGAAGCGCTCCATGCACAGGCGCACCGCCGTGGCGGACGCGTCGATGCCGAGGTAGCGCGGGTACTCCGCGAGCGCGAGCTGCTGCCCGTCACCGCACCCGAGGTCGACGACCGAGGTGGCCCCCAGCTCGCGCACCCAGCCGTTGACGACCTCGGCCTTCCACGCGGCCCGGGGGCCGGACGAACCGGCCCCCGAGGTGCCGCCCGCGGCATACCGCCGCTCCCAGTAGGCAGCGGTGCCCGGGAAGGTGCGCCGGCGCAGCCACAGGGCGGCCGGCTCGAGCACCGGGGTGCGGGCGAGACGACTCACCGCGCGCCGCAGGGCCGTGGTCACGTCGTCCTAGAGGGCCGGGACGGCGTCGGTCAGGTCGATGGTCCGGCTGGTCTTCGCCGACTCGATGCAGGCCTCGGCCACGCGGACGGTGGTCAACCCCTGCTCCATGGTGACGATGTCCGCGTCCTTGCCGAGCACCGCGTCGCGGAAGTTCTCGTGCTCGACCCGCAGCGGCTCCGGCTTGGCGATGGCGTACCGGACGACATCCCCCTCGGAGACCCCACGGAACTTGGAGATCGCGTCCCACGTGGTCGCGATCTCGCCGTTCGCGTGGAAGGTGAGGTCGGCCGTGAGGGTGTCTGCGACGAACGTCCCGCGCTCACCGGTGATGATCGTGACACGCTCCTTGAGCGGCGACAGCCAGTTCACCAGGTGGCTCGTGACCGTGCCCCCGCTGAGCTGGCCGACGATGGCGACGAGGTCCTCGTGCTCGCGACCGGACTTGTATGCCGTGCGCGCCGACACCGACGTGTACGTCTGCTGGGTGACCCAGGCCGTCAGGTCGATGTCGTGGGTGCCGAGGTCCTTGACCACGCCCACGTCGGCGATGCGGGCCGGGAACGGGCCCTGCCGGCGGGTGGTGACCTGGTAGACGTCGCCGAGCTCGCCGGCCTCGAGGCGCGCCCGCGCGCTCTGGAGTGCCGGGTTGTAGCGCTCGATGTGGCCGACGGCACCGACGAGACCGGCGTCCTTGAACGCCGTGGCCAGGCGGACGGCGGACGGGGTGTCCTGCGCCAGCGGCTTCTCGATGATCGCGTGCACCCCGGCGGCCGCCAGGGCCAGGCCGACCGGCTCGTGGTAGATCGTCGGGACGGCGACCATGCAGTAGTCGAGGCCGTGCGCGATCAGGCCCTCGATCGAGTCCTCGAGCGGGCGGTTGCCGGCGACGCCGTGGGCGTCACCACCCGGGTCGGCCACGGCGACGAGGTCGACGCCCGGCAGGGAGCCCAGGACCCGGGCGTGGTGGCGGCCCATCATGCCCAGGCCGATGAGGCCGGCGCGCAGGTTCGCCATCAGGCACCGGCCTTGGCGAGGGCGTTGACGCCGGCGACGATCCGCTCGAGGTCGTCCTGGCTCAGCGACGGGTGGACCGGCAGCGACAGGCACTCGGCCGCGGCCTTCTCCGTCTCCGGGAGGTCGACGGTCCCGTCACCCACGAACGGGGCGAGGCGGTGGTTGGGCACCGGGTAGAACATGCCCGAGCCGATGTTGTGCTCCTCGCGCAGGGCGGCGGCGAGGCCGTCGCGGTCCTGCGGGACCCGGACGGTGTACTGGTGGTAGACGTGCACCGCGCCGTCCGCGACCGGGGGCGTGGTGACGCCCTCGAGGTTGGCCGTGAGGAACGCCGCGTTCTCCTGGCGCTGCTTGGTCCAGGCACCGACCTTGGTCAGCTGGACGCGACCGATGGCGGCGTGGATGTCGGTCATGCGGGTGTTAAACCCGACGACCTCGTTGTGGTACTGCTTCTCCATGCCCTGGTTGCGGTAGAGCCGCATGAGGCGCTCGACCTCGTCGTTCGCGACCGAGACCATGCCGCCCTCACCGGACGTCATGTTCTTCGTGGGGTAGAGCGAGAACATCGCGAACGTGCCGAAGGCTCCGACCGGGGTCCCGTTCAGCGAGGCGCCGTGGGCCTGGGCCGCGTCCTCGTAGACCTGCAGGCCGTGCTTGTCGGCGATGGCCATGAGCTGGTCCATCTTGGCCGGGTGGCCGTAGAGGTGGACCGGCATGATCCCGACGGTCTTGTCGGTGATCGCCGCCTCGACGGCCGCCGGGTCGAGGCAGAAGTCGTCGGCCGAGATGTCGGCGAAGACCGGGGTGGCACCGGTCAGCGCGACGGAGTTGGCCGTCGCGGCGAACGTGAAGGACGGGACGATGACCTCGTCCCCCGCCTTCACGCCGGAGGAGAGCAGGCCGAGGTGCTGGCCGGAGGTGCCGGAGTTGACGGCGACGCAGGCGCGGCCGAGGCCGAAGTGCGCGGAGAACTCCTCCTCGAAGGCCTTCACCTCCGGGCCCTGGGCGAGCATGCCGCTGCGCAGGACGCGGTCGACCGCCTCGCGCTCCTCGTCGCCGATGAGCGGCTTGGCAGGGGGGATGAACTCGGTCATGGTGCGACGGCCTCCGTCAGGGTGTTGTCGTGCTCGGTGTACTGGTCTCCGGTCTGCGGGCAGACCCACGTGCCGGAGTCGTTCTGCTCGAGGGGGACGCCCGCCTTGCCGACCCAGCGGATCCGCCTGGCCGGGACCCCGGCCACGAGGGCGAAGTCGGGGACGTCCTTGGTGACGACGGAGCCAGCGGCGACGAGCGCCCAGCGTCCGATCGTCACCGGTGCCACACAGACGCTGCGGGCGCCGATCGACGCGCCGGTGCGGCAGGTGACCCCGACCGCCTCCCAGTCGTCGCCGGTCTTCAGGGTGCCGTCAGGACTGACGGCACGGGGGAAGTGGTCGTTGGTGAACACGACCGCCGGACCCACGAACACACCGTCCTCGAGGACGGCGGGCTCGTAGACGAGGGCGTAGTTCTGCAGCTTGCAGTTGTCACCCATCTGCACCCCGGTGCCGACGTACGCCCCACGCCCGACGACGCAGTTCTCGCCGAGGACGGCGCCCTCACGGACCTGCGCGAGGTGCCAGATGGACGAACCGTCACCGATCGTCGCGCCGTCGGCGCCGTCGGCGACGTCGGCCGAGTCGACGATCCGGACCGCCACGGTCAGCCCACCTTCTCGGCCTGGCCGACGACGAGGAAGCGGACGTCCTCGAACCTGGCCGGGTCGAGGATGCGCCGGCCGTCGACGACGACCTGCACGTCCGGGAAGTCCTTGGCGGACAGCTCGCGGTATGCCGCGTGGTCGGCCTGGATGACGACGACCTCGACCGGGTCACCGAGCGTGTAGGCGTCCCAGCCGTACTTCGCGAGCTCCTCGGCCGTGTACATCGGGTCGTGGACGACGACGTCCGCGCCGGCCTCGCGCAGGGCGTCGACGGTGCCGAAGACGCCGGAGAACGCCGTCTCCTTGACGCCGCCGCGGTAGGACGCACCGAGCACGGCCACTCGTTTGCCGGCGAGGCTGCCACCGGCGGCGCCGACGGTCAGGCCGACCGTGTAGGCGGGCATCGCGGCATTCGCCTCACGGGCCGCACGCACGACCGTGGCGTCGGGGTCGTTCCACAGGTACAGCCGCGGGTAGACCGGGATGCAGTGCCCGCCGACGGCGATGCCCGGACGGTGGATGTGGCTGTACGGCTGGGAGTTGCTGGCCTCGATGACCTGGAAGACGTCGATGCCGTTCTTCGCGGCGAACGCACCGAACTGGTTGGCCAGCCCGATGTTCACGTCGCGGTACGTCGTCTCGGCGAGCTTGGCCATCTCGGCCGCCTCGGCCGTCCCGAGGTCCCAGACGCCGTTGCCACGCTCGAGGTCGGGGCGCTCGTCGAACTGCAGCACCTGCTCGTAGAACTCGACGGCCTTGGCGGCCCCGGCCTCGGAGAGCCCGCCGAGGAGCTTGGGGTACTTGCGCAGGTCCTCGAAGACGCGGCCGGTGAGGACGCGCTCGGGCGAGAAGACGAGGTGGAAGTCGCTGCCCTCGGTCAGGCCGCTGCCCTCCTCGAGGCGGGGCTTCCAGCGGGTCCGCGTGGTCCCGACGGGGAGGGTGGTCTCGTAGATGACCAGGGTGCCGGGCTTGAGGCCGCGCGCGATGTCGTCGGTGGCGGAGTCCATCCAGCCGAAGTCGGGGCGGGCCTCCGCGTCGACGAACAGCGGCACGACCACGACGACCGCGTCGCTCTGGGAGACGGCGTCGGCGGTGTCGGTGGTGGCCACGAGGCGCCCGGCCGGCACGACCTCGGCGAGGTACTCCGCCAGGTGCGCCTCACCGGGGAACGGCTCGGTCCCTGCGTTGACGAGGTCCACGACGGGCTGGCTGACGTCCGCGCCGAGGACGTCGTGCCCGGACTTGGCGAACTGCACGGCCAGGGGAAGGCCGATCTTGCCGAGGCCGACTACGGTGATCTTCACGGTGTTCCTTCACGGTTGGGGTCCGCGAACGATCTTAGGGCTTCCCCGGCGACGCGACGGCACGCCCCGTGGCCGCCCTCTGGCAGCCGGGGGCAGCGCAGTGGTGGCATCGTTGCAGCGCAGTGACGGCACCGTGGCAGTCGGGAGCCTTGCGCCTCCGGGGGAACGTGTGATGCTGGCCTTCATGAGCCTGAAGCACCAGAACGACCCCGAGCTGGTCCGCGAGCTGCTGGTCGATCCCGGCATCTGGGTGGTCGTCGGACTGTCGAACAACCAGGACCGCGAGGCGTTCGGGGTGTCCCGGTGGCTCAAGGTCGAGCTCGGCAAGGGGCTCATCCCCGTGCACCCTCGGGCCGAGACGGTCCACGGCGAGCAGGGCTACGCCACCCTGGCCGACATCCCGGACGGCACGGACATCAAGGTCGTCGACTGCTTCGTCAACTCCGAGCACGTCGGGGCGCTCGTCGACGAGGTCATCGCCCAGAAGGACCGGCTCCAGATCGACGCGATCTGGATGCAGCTCGGGGTGGCCGACGAGGCGGCGGCCGCGCGCGCCCGCGAGGCCGGCCTCGGCGTGGTCATGGACACCTGCCCCCGCATCGAGTGGCGCACCGTCCGCTCCTCCGGGATGGCCCGCTGACCACACGGCCGACGACGGCCGAGCCCGTCAGCAGGGCGTGAGCGCGAGGGCGCGGTCGGAGACCACGGCCGTCCCCCCCAGGGCGGTGACCTTGGTGGCACCGAGCCGAGTGATCTCTGCCAGCGTGGCCGCCGGGACGCAGTCCTTGAGGGTCAGCAGCACCGGTCGGCCGCCGAAGTAGGGCGCGACCGCCGACCCGGAGAGGGCGTCGGGGTAGGACATCCCGTCGGCGAGCAGCACCTCGGTGGCCGAGCGGAGGGTGCCCTGCGAGACCAGCGCCGCTGTCGCGAAGCGGTCCTTGCCGCCGATGCGGCGCACGGCATCGTTGGCCAGCCCGGCCGCGGACCTCGCGGCACCGAGGACGCTGGTGGAGATCGCCCCCGTCCCACCGAGGACGACCATCTCGGAGGGCTTGATCCGCTTGAGGGCGGCCGCTGTCTCGGGCGGGAGCTTGGTGGCACCGGTGAGCAGCAGGTACCCCCCTGCGACGCTGGCCGCCGCTCCACCGCCGAGTGCGTCGGGGAAGGTGGTCCCTGAGGCGAGGTAGACGGGGACCCCGGTCAGCGGCGTCTCGAAGGCATCCGTGAGGGAGGCGGCGGTCGCGTACCGGTTGCTGCCGGCGAACCGGTAGGCCATCGCGTTGCCGGCATGCTTCTCCAGCTGGGTGAGCATCGAGTCGCTGACCGACCCCGGGCCACCGACGACGATGACGTCCCTGGTCTTCAGACGGTCCAGCTCGGCGGCGATCTCGGCCGGAAGCTTGCCCGAGGTCGGGACGAGCAGCAGGGGGGCCTGGACGAGGGCCGCGAACGGACCGGCGCCGAGCGCGTCCGGGAAGTTCTGCCCCGAGGAGACGACGACCGTGTCCTGCGGAGGGGCGAAGTTGGCCTTCGAGATCGCGACCGAGGTCGCGTACCGGTTGGCGCCGGACAGGCGTGAGGTGGTGACGGCGGCGACCGCGGCGGTCGAGGCGACGCGGGTGCCCTTCGCCTCGGGGGACGGGGCGGCGGTGGCGGCGGTGGTGCCGAGGGCGAGCAGGGCGCTGGTGACCAGCGCGGGGACGGTGAGGCGGGCAGGGCGCATGGGGGGACCCTCTCGGACGGGTGCGGGGGAAGGGTGCGACGCACCGTAACCCCACGATGCGGGACAAATCGCCCACTCCGCGAAGGTCTGACCAGACGGACGACCCCGCTCAGCCGCCGGTGCCGCGGCGCTCGCGCAGGGCCGCTCCCTTGGCGTGGGCCTGGTCGCGCAGCGCGGACTGGAACCGCACCATCGCCTCACGCAGTCCGGCCGCGAGCTCACCCTCCCCTGCTGCGAGGATGCGAGCCGCGAGGAGTCCTGCGTTGCGGGCGCCGCCGATGGAGACGGTGGCCACCGGCACTCCGGCCGGCATCTGCACGATCGACAGCAGGGAGTCCATGCCGTCGAGGTGCTTGAGCGGGACCGGCACCCCGATGACGGGAAGCGGCGTGACGGCGGCGAGCATGCCGGGCAGGTGGGCGGCTCCCCCAGCTCCGGCGATGATGACGCGCAAGCCACGGTCGGCGGCCTGCTGGCCGTAGGCGATCATCTCGTCGGGCATCCGGTGCGCCGAGACGACGTCCGCCTCGTACGCGATCCCGAACTCCTCCAGCGCCGTGGCCGCCAGCTCCATGACCGGCCAGTCGCTGTCGCTGCCCATGACGAGGCCGACGAGGGGCTCGGAGTGGGGGGTGGTGGCGGCGTCGCTCATTCGGTGATCACTCCTGCGAGGTAGTCGGCGGCGTGGCCGGCCCGCGCGCGCAGGTCGGTGAGGTCGGCTCCGCTCACGGTGACGTGGCCGATCTTGCGGCCCGGACGGACCGACTTGCCGTAGAGGTGCACCTTGAGACCGGGGTCCCTGGCCATGATGTGACGGTAGGCGGGGTACAGCTCCGGGAAGTCGCCACCGAGCACGTTGGCCATGACCGTGTGCGGTTCGCGCGGCGTGGGCGCGCCGAGCGGGAGGTCGAGGACCGCGCGCAGGTGCTGCTCGAACTGGCCCGTCACCGCCCCGTCCATGGACCAGTGCCCGCTGTTGTGCGGGCGCATGGCCAGCTCGTTGACGACGTATGCCGCGGCGCCCGTCGCGGGGTCGCGCACCTCGAACATCTCCACCGCGAAGACCCCGGTGACCCCGAGCTCCTCGGCGATGCGCAGGCCGGCCTCGGTGGCCACGGCCGCGAGGTCCGCGTCGAGTCCGGGCGCCGGGGCCAGCACCTCGGTGCAGATGCCGTCGGTCTGCACCGTCTCGACCACCGGCCAGGCCGCAGCCTGGTTGGAGGGGCTGCGGGCGATGAGGACCGCGAGCTCGCGGACGAAGTCGACCTTCTCCTCGAGCAGCACGCCGTCGGCGAGGGCACCGGGCTGCCCGACCTGCTCGAGCCAGTCGGCGACGTCGTCGGCCGAGCCGATGACCCGCACGCCCTTGCCGTCGTAGCCGCCGCGGGGGGTCTTCGCGACGACCGGCCACCCCGTGCGGTCGCCGAACTCCGTCACCTCGTCCGCGGTGAGGGCCCTGGCCCACGGCGGGCAGGCAACGCCGATCTCGGTGAGGCGTTCGCGCATGGCCAGCTTGTCCTGCGCGAAGTGCAGGGCGTCCGGGCTCGGGTGCAGCGGTACCCCCGCAGCCACGAGGGCGTCCAGGACCGCCGGCGGGACGTGTTCGTGGTCGAAGGTCACCACGTCGCACTCGGCCGCGAAGGCGAGGACGGCCTCGACGTCGGTGTGGTCCCCGACGGGCGCCGACGGGATCACCTGTGCCGCGGCGGCATCCGGCGCCTCGGCCAGGACGCTCAGGGTCAGGGACAGCTCGGCAGCGGGTCCGGCACACATCCGGGCGAGCTGGCCGCCACCGATGATGCCGACGACGGGGAACCCTCCGGGGGCGCGTTGCGGTGACGTCACGACGGCGAGGATATCGGCCTCCCCCGTTGGGCCGAGGGCGCGGTGCTGGGCACGCGCCGCACGGCATCGGTCGATAGGCTCCGCTGGTGTCTGCGACCCCCTCCGTCCTCACGCGCCTGCGTGGGACCGTCGACGTCCTCTACCGCGAGATGATCAAGTTCGGCGTCGTGGGGGCCGTCGCCTTCGTCATCGACATCGGCGGGTTCAACCTCCTTCGCCGCACCGTCCTGCAGGGCACCGGCGACTGGGTGCTGTCGCACGCCGTGGTGGCGACGATCATCTCGGCCGCCGTGGCCACCGTGGTCGCGTGGGTCGGCAACCGGATGTGGACGTTCCGGCACCGCCGCAACCGTCCGGTGCACCACGAGGCGCTGCTGTTCGCGCTGACCAACGGGGTGGCCCTGCTCATCCAGGCGTTCTGCGTCGGGGTCACCAACCAGGTCGTCGCCGGCGAGACCGGCTGGGTCGCGGAGAACCTCGCCAAGATGATCGGCATCGCGCTCGGCACGTTGTTCCGGTTCTACGCCTACCGCCGGTTCGTGTTCAGCCACGAACCCCTCGCGGACACCTCGCCCCTGTCCGAGTGACGCCCCCGCCGCAGCGGATCCCCCTCAGGCGGCGTCGGACTCGCTGAGGAAGAGCGCGAAGATCGCGGGCTGGGCCTGGATCAGCTCGAGCCGGCCACCGTTGGACTCGGCGAGGTCGCGGGCCAGGGCCAGGCCGAGGCCGGTGCCGCTGGTCGTGACCGAGCGCTCGAAGATGTGCGGGGCGATGGTGGCGGGCACCCCCTCGCCCTGGTCGGTCACCTCGACGACGACGGACGGGCCGGAGCGCCGGGCAGCGACGTCCACGGTGCCGCGACCGTGGGCCAGGGAGTTCTCGAGCAGCGTGGACAGCACCTGCGAGAGCGCCACCGGGGTGGCCTGGACGACCAGGCCCCGCTCCCCGTGCACCCGGACGCTGCGCCGCGCCTGCTCGAAGGCCGGCTGCCACTCGCGCTGGAGCGCGGCGATGACCGAGTCGAGGGAGACGGTCGCCTTGGGCTCGTCGCCACCGCGGCGGGTCCGCGACATGAGGTCGTCGACGACCCGGGTGAGCCGCTCGACCTGGGCGATGGCGATGTTGGCCTCCTCCTGCACGACCTCGAGGTCGTCCGTGGCGGCGATCTCCTCGAGGCGCATGAGGAGCGCGGTGAGCGGCGTGCGCAGCTGGTGCGAGGCATCGGCGGCGAAGTCGCGTTCGGACGCCAGCGACTTCGTCAGGGTCTGCGCGCTGCGCGAGAGGACCTGGGAGACCTGGTCGAGCTCGGCGATGCCCGAGTGCAGCGGCTGGATCCGCGACTCACCGGCACCGAGCCGCTCGGCCCGGTCGGCGAGCTGCGTCATCGGACGGGAGAGGCGACGCGCCTGCTGGATCGCGACGAACACGCCCACGCCGAGGGCGAGCACCGACAGGGCGACGGCGATGCCGACGAGTCGCAGGGACGTCTCGGTCGGGGTCCCGGCGCTGAGCCAGGTCGCGACCACCCCACGGCCGGCGACGGTGGCGCGCCAGATCGCCACGGCCACCGGCACCATCGTGATGACGATCGCGAGTCCCACGGCCAGGACCGTGGAGCGGATCAGCTGTTGACGCATGTCAGGCGCTCAGACCTCGTCGCCGCGCTCGAAGCGGAACCCGACACCACGCACGGTGGCGATGTAGCGGGGCTGGGCGGCGTCGTCGCCGAGCTTTCGGCGCAGGACGGAGATGTGCATGTCGAGCGTCTTGGTCGAGCCGAACCATGCGGTCTCCCAGATCTCGCGCATGAGCTGCTCGCGGGAGACGACCTTGCCCTGCTCGCGGACCAGCACGCGCAGCAGGTCGAACTCCTTGGCGGTGAGCTGCAGCTCCTCCTCCTGGAACCACGCGCGCCGACCCTCGGGGTCGATGCGGACGAGCTCGTTGGCCGACGGCGCGTCGGTGGGGTTGCGCCGCAGCAGGGCCCGGACCCGGGCCAGGAGCTCGGCGAGGCGGAACGGCTTGGTGACGTAGTCGTCGGCGCCGGCGTCGAGCCCGACGACCGTGTCGACCTCGTCGGCGCGGGCCGTGAGGATCAGGACGGGGACGGTACGGCCCTCCGCACGGATGCGGCGGCACACCTCGAGCCCGTCGACGTAGGGCAGGCCGAGGTCGAGGACGACCAGGTCCGGGTTCTCCGCCGAGGCCTCGAGGGCCGCACGGCCGTCTGCGCGGACGTCGACGTCGTAGCCCTCTCGTCGCAGCGCACGGGCCAGCGGTTCGGAGATGGCGGGGTCGTCCTCGGCCAACAGCACACGGGTCATGGGGTGATCGTAGGGAACGACGAGCCAGATCAGCGACCAGGCCACTCCGGACGGCGTTTTTCGTTGAAAGCGGACACACCTTCGGCACGGTCAGCAGAGAACGCCGTCGCGGCCCAGTGCTCGTCCTCGAGCTCCAGCCCGGCGGCCAGGTCGGTGTCGAAGCCGCGGCGCATCGCGGCCTTGGCGTTGCGCACGCCGACCGGCGAGTTGGCCGCGATCGTCGTCGCGAGCTCGAGGGCCCGCTCGCGGGCCGAGCCGGCCGGCACCACCTCGTCGACCGCGCCCAGGGCGCAGGCGTCGGCCGCGGAGAAGCGCTCGGCGGTGAAGATCATCCGCGCCGAGCGGGACCAGCCGATGCGGCGGGTGAGCAGCTGGGTGCCGCCCCCTCCGGGGATGACCCCGACGGACACCTCGGGCAGGCCGACCACTGCGCCCTCGCCGCAGATGACGAGGTCGCAGGACAGCGCGATCTCGAAGCCACCTCCCAGCGCGTACCCGTCCACGGCCGCCACGACCGGCACGGGCAGGTCGAGCACGCCGCGGTATGCCGCCCGCGCGAGCGGGCGCTGGGCGCGCAGGTCCTCGTCGGTGAAGGAGTTGCGCTCCTTCAGGTCGGCACCGACGCAGAAAGCCTTCGGGTGGGTCGAGCTGACGACGACCGCGCGCACGGTGCGGTCCTCGGCCAGCTCGCGGGCCGCGCGTCCGAGGGCGTGCGCCATCTCGGTGGACACCGCGTTCATCGCCTCGGGGCGGTCGAGGACCAGCTCGGCGACGTGGCCGCCGTCTCCGTGCCGCTCGATGCGGACCATGGTCGTCGTCATGGGGTGTCCTCTCGTGGGGGTGCAGGGGGCGGCGTGGGGGTGCGGCCGGCCAGGCGGCCGCCGGTGGCGCGGCGCAGCTCGCTCGGGGTCACGCGACCGATGCCACGCAGCGTGCGGGTGCGCAGCGCGGTGGTCTCGAACCCCGACAGCGACGCGAGCGCCGTGGCGAGGGCGTCGTCGACGAGCACGCCGCCACCCGGCGCGACGCTGGTGATCCGGGAGGCGCGGTTGACGGTGGTGCCGAAGACGTCCCCGAGGCGCGAGAGGACCGGGCCGACCGCCATACCGACCCGCACGTCCGGGAGCAGGTCGTCCTCGGCCATCGTCTCGACGAGGTCGAGGGCGACCGCGGCGGCGGGCGCGGCGTCGATGGTGACGAACAGGATCTCGTCCCCCACGGTCTTGATCACCCGGCCGCCGTGGGCGGTGACGATGTCGGTCGCGAGCGCCTCGAACCGCTGCACCATGACCGCGAGCTGGCGCTCGGTCATCCGGCGCACCAGCGAGGTGAAGTTGACGAGGTCGGCGAACCCGACCACGCGGCGCACGCCCTGGGCCGACTGCTGGGGGTCGGCGTCGGCGAGCATGCGGGAGATGGCGGCGGTGAGGTGCCGGCGCCAGGCGTAGATGAGCAGGGGCTCGAGCGAGTCGGCCATGTCGGCGAGCTTGCGGGCTGCCGCCTTGGCGGCGGCGAGGTCGGGGGCGCCGCGGGCGTCGGCCTCGTCGAGGGCCGCCTCGAGCGCCGGGTCGGCGAGCGCCTCGGCCATGAGCTGGGTCTGCCAGACCGCGAGCCGGTCGGTGGTGCGCGCGAAGGCCCGGGTCATCGCGAGGGCGGTCGCCTCGTCGAGCTCCTCCTCGCGCACGAGCCGCGCCACGGCCATGAGGGCCATCTGGTCGGCCTCGGTGAACATCGCGTCGTCGTCCTCGACGATCGGGAACCCCAGGGCGTGCCAGAACTTGCGGGCCGACAGCAGCGAGACCTCGGCGCCGCGGCTGACGTCGCGGCGGGCCATGGTGGCCGGCTTGCCGAGCAGTCGGGCCTCGAGGTTGTCCGGGCTCAGGGCGGCGAAGTCCTCGGGGCGCACGATGCGGTGGCGTCCGACCTCGGACACGGCCGACACCTCCTCGGGATCTCACGGACGGCGCACACGTCGCTGCGCCTGCTGGGCAACACGGGAGCAGCCCCGCACGCGGCAGGACTGCACGGGGCGCGGCGGTGCGTCCCTCCCCCGCATCATGCCGTGCCGGGGAGGCCCTCGCCGCAGGAGTCGGTCAGCTCGCCGGCCGCACGTGCACGACGTCCCCGGCGGCGACCGGGTACTCCGTGCCCCCCGAGGCGACCACGAGCCGCCCCTCCTCGTCGACCCCTGTGGCCCGGGCGCGCCGCACGTCACCGCCGGCGACGTGCAGCTCCACGTCGCGCCCGATGGTCAGGCACGCCGACCGGTAGGCGGCGTGGAGACCCGCGCGCGCCGCCGGGCCGCCGCACAGCTCACCGTGCCACCGCGCCAGGTGGCCGAGCAGGGCGACGACGAGGTCCTCCCGGCTGGTGTCGGGGGCACCGGCGAGGCGCAGCGACGTGGCCGTGTCGACGGGCAGCTCGTCGCGCTCCTGGTCGACGTTGATCCCGAGGCCCACCACGATGCCGCCCGGCTGCAGCTCGCAGAGGATTCCGCAGACCTTGCGCTCCTCGTCGGCGGGGAGGAGGACGTCGTTGGGCCACTTCAGCCCGGCCTCCAGGCCGGTGACGTCCCCGATGGCGTCGCGGACCGCGAGTCCCGCAGCCAGGGGCATCCACCCGCGCCCCGCGTCCGGTGCGGGCAGCAGGACCGACAGGGTCACGGAGGTGTCCGGTGGCGTCTCCCAGACGCGGCCGAGCCGTCCGCGCCCCGCCTGCTGGTGGTCGGTGACGACGACGTGGAAGGGCCGGGCGAGGCGAGCGGCCTCGGCGTTGGTCGAGCCGAGCTCGCGGTGGACGTCGACGTCCAACCACGGTGAGCCCGACGTGACCAACGCCTCGTGCAATGCCTCACGCTGGAGAGGTTGGCGCATGGGGGCAAGGCTAGGCTCCCCGGCATGGCCCAGACCACCACCGACGCGGTCTCCACCGGCGGCACCGACGTCCCCAGCCCCGACTCCGGTGTCGACCTCCACTCGACGGCAGGCAAGCTCGCCGACCTCAAGCGCCGCGTGGCCGAGGTCGCCCACGCCGGCTCGGAGCGGGCCGTCGAGAAGCAGCACGCCAGGGGCAAGAAGACCGCCCGCGAGCGCCTCGAGATGCTGCTCGACGAGGGGTCCTTCGTCGAGATGGACAAGTACGCCCGCCACCGCAGCACCGCCTTCGGGCAGGAGCAGAACCGCCCCTACGGCGACGGCGTCGTCACCGGGTACGGCACCGTCGACGGCCGCACCGTCGCCGTCTTCGCCCAGGACTTCACCGTGTTCGGCGGGTCGCTCGGCGAGGTCTTCGGCGAGAAGATCTGCAAGGTCATGGACTTCGCGATGAAGGTCGGCTGCCCGGTCGTCGGCCTCAACGACTCCGGCGGCGCGCGGATCCAGGAGGGCGTGGTCTCGCTCGGCCTCTACGGCGAGATCTTCCGCCGCAACGTCCACGCCAGCGGCGTGATCCCGCAGATCTCCCTCGTCATGGGCCCCTGTGCCGGCGGGGCGGTCTACTCCCCCGCCGTCACGGACTTCACCGTGATGGTCGACCAGACGTCGCACATGTTCATCACCGGTCCCGACGTCATCAAGACCGTCACCGGCGAGGTCGTCTCGTTCGAGGACCTCGGTGGCGCCCGCGCCCACAACACCAAGTCCGGTGTCGCGCACTACATGGGTGACGACGAGGCCGACGCGATCGAGTACGTCAAGGCGCTCCTGTCCTACCTCCCGAGCAACAACCTCGAGGAGCCGCCGTCCTTCGCCGACGACGCCGACCTGCCGTCGCTCGAGGTCACCGACGACGACCGGGTCCTCGACACGCTCATCCCCGACAGCCCCAACCAGCCCTACGACATGCACACCGTCATCGGCTCGGTCGTCGACGACGGCGAGTTCCTCGAGGTGCACCCGTTGTTCGCGCCCAACATCATCTGCGGCTTCGGGCGGGTCGAGGGCCGCTCGGTCGGGGTCGTCGCCAACCAGCCGATGCAGTTCGCCGGCACCCTCGACATCGACGCCTCGGAGAAGGCCGCCCGGTTCGTGCGGACCTGCGACGCGTTCAACGTGCCGGTGCTGACCTTCGTCGACGTCCCCGGCTTCCTCCCGGGCACCGACCAGGAGTGGGACGGCATCATCCGCCGTGGCGCCAAGCTCATCTACGCCTACGCCGAGGCCACCGTCCCCCTCGTCACCGTCATCACCCGCAAGGCCTACGGCGGCGCGTACGACGTCATGGGTTCCAAGCACCTCGGCGCCGACATCAACCTCGCCTGGCCGACGGCGCAGATCGCGGTCATGGGTGCCCAGGGCGCGGTCAACATCCTCTACCGCAAGCAGCTCGCGGCCGCCGAGGCCGATGGCGAGAACGTCGAGGAGGCCCGCCAGCGGTTCATCACCGAGTACGAGGACACCCTCGCCAACCCCTACATCGCGGCCGAGCGCGGCTACATCGACACGGTGATCACGCCCAGCAACACGCGCATGAACGTCACCCGGGCCCTGCGCGCCCTGCGCACCAAGCGGGAGACGCTGCCGCCCAAGAAGCACGGGAACATTCCCCTATGACCTCGTCGCAGGCTCCGAGCTCAGGGGGACCCGGCCCCATGACCCCCGAGCAGAGCGAGTCCGCAGCGACGGAGCCGCCGCTGCGGCTGGTCCGCGGCGACGCGAGCCCGGAGGAGATCGCGGCGCTGTTCGCCGTGCTGTCGGCCGCGTCCGGTGGCGACGAGGCGCCGGCACCGCGGTCCACCTCTGCGTGGACGTCCCGTGAACGCCTCGTGCGCCGCCCCCTCACCCCGGGTCCGGGCGCGTGGCGCGCCTCCGCCTGGCGCTGAGCCCCAGGTGAGGTGTGCCGCGCACCCGGCTCCGCGGCATACCTCACGTCCCCGACGGAGCGCAGGCAAGACGCTGGTTGCGCGGCAGCCCTGAGGGATGATTCCGCGAGCTTCACCGCGCAGCCAGCGTTCTGCGTGGGGTGGTGGTCGGTCAGCGGCTGCGGCTCTCGACCATCTCGCGCAGCTCCTCGGCGTCGGCCCCGGCGAGGGCGTCGGCCGCCAGGACCTGACGGGCCGCCTCGAGGTCGCCCATGAACGCCCGGAAGGCCATCCGCACGTCGACACCGTGCCCGGGCCGCGACACCACCTCGATCGCGTCGCCGGGACGGACCTCCCCACCGGTGACGACCGACAGGTAGGCACCCGTGTTGCCGACCTCGGTGAACCGCTTGACCCACCCGCGCTCGCCCATCCGGGCCTGGAACGTCGCGCACGGGACGCGAGGGCCGCAGACCTCGAGGACGACCTCGTCCCCGACCGCCCACCGCTCGCCGAGGAGGGCACCGTCGACCTCGAGCCCCGTGGTCGTGAGGTTCTCCCCGAAGACCCCGTCGGCCAGCTCGCGTCCCAGCCGCTCCTGCCAGGCGTCGAGCTCCTCGCGGGCGTACGCGTAGACCGCCTGCTGGTCCCCGCCGTGGTGCTTCACGTCCGCGATGAAGTCGCCGACGACCCCGCTGCCGAGCCCACCGTGCTTGGGCCCGGGGGCGCGCAGGGTCGCGGACCCGACCGGCTTCTTGCCGATGCCGGTGACACCGACCGACTTGGCCGGGTTGGGCTCGGAGGCGCCGATGTTGAGCGAGAGCAGGCGGGCAGTCATGCGGCCAGCCTAGGCAGTGCGGCAAGCCGATAAGGCGGTGACGACGTCAGGCCGCTGGGGTACGTTCGCGGCTGTGAGCACCCAGACCTCCACGACCCGGCCCGCCACCGCAGTCGACGCCATCGCCGACGACTACCTCGCGCGCACCGCAGCCCTCAGCCCGATCAGCGCGACCTACTACGGCATCGCCGGGTACGAGGAGGAGCTGGACGACTTCTCCCCCGCCGGCCATGCCGCCGCCTCGGAGCTGCGTCGCGAGATCCTGTCCCGCCTCGAGGGTGTGCCGCCCGTCGACGACATCGACCGCGTCACCATCGCGGCCCTGCGCGAGCGCATCGGCCTCGCCGAGGAGACGTATGCCGCGGGGCTGGACGAGATGGCCCTCAACGTCCTCGCCTCCCCGCTGCAGGAGATCCGGGGCTGCTTCGACCTCATGGCCACGGACACCGACGAGGACTGGGGGGTCTTCGCCCGGCGGCTGGAGAAGGTGCCGACCGCCCTCGACCAGTGGAAGCAGAGCCTCACCGCCGCGGCCGACAAGGGCAACATCGCCCCGCGCCGCCAGGTCAAGGCCTGCATCGCCCAGTGCGAGGACCTCACCGCCGACGACGGCTACTTCGCCGGACTGCTCGACGGGACCACGGCCGGCACGGCCGACCTCTCCGACGGCACCCGCACCCAGCTGGAGGCCGCGGTGGGCGGCGCCCGCGCGGCATACGCGGAGCTCGGCCCCTGGCTGGCCGAGAACCTGCTGGACCGGGCCCCGGAGGCGGATGCCTGCGGGCGCGAGGCCTACGCGCTGCTGTCGCGGGCCTTCATCGGGGCCGAGGTCGACCTCGAGGAGACCTACGCGTGGGGCCAGGAGGAGGTCCGGCGGATCACGGCCGAGATGGCCGCGGTCGCCGACCAGATCAAGCCCGGCGCCACCGTGGCCGGGGCGATCGCGGCCCTGGACGCCGACCCGGCGTACCAGCTCCACGGCACTGACGAGCTCAAGGCCTGGATGCAGAAGAAGGCCGACGCCGCCATCGCCGAGCTCGCCGACACGCACTTCGACATCCCCGACCCGGTGCGCACCATCGAGTGCCTCATCGCGCCGACCCAGACCGGTGGGATCTACTACACCGGCCCCAGCGAGGACTTCACCCGCCCGGGCCGGATGTGGTGGTCCGTCCCCAAGGGCGTCACGGCGTTCGGCACGTGGAAGGAGCTGACCACCGTCTACCACGAGGGCGTTCCCGGTCACCACCTCCAGGTCGCCCAGACGGTGTTCCGCTCCGAGTTGCTCAACCGGTGGCGGCGCATCGGCATCTGGACCTCCGGCCACGGCGAGGGCTGGGCGCTCTACGCGGAGCTGCTCATGGCCGAGCTCGGGCACATGGACGACCCGGGCAACCGGCTCGGCCTGCTCGACAGCCAGTCCCTGCGAGCAGCCCGCGTCGTCATCGACATCGGCGTGCACTGCGGGTTCGAGGCGCCCGAGGAGGTCGGCGGCGGTGCATGGGACTACGACAAGGCCTGGCAGTACCTCACCGCCCACGCCAACCAGGGCGAGGCCTGGCTGCGCTTCGAGCTCGACCGCTACCTCGGCTGGCCGGGTCAGGCTCCCTCGTACAAGATCGGCGAGCGCCTCTGGCTGCAGCTGCGCGAGCAGGTGCGCGAGAAGGAGGGCGACGCCTTCAGCCTCAAGGACTTCCACCGTCGCGCGCTCGACATCGGCAGCGTCGGCCTCGACACCCTGCGCCAGGCGGTCCTCGGCGAGCTCGACTGACCTTCGTCGGCCGGCCACCAGCGGTGGTCGGCCGACGCGTTCATCCCCTGCGGGTGGGAAGATGCCCGCGTGACACTCGCCCTGACCCTGGTCGCCATCGTCGCTGCGGTGATCGTCGTCGCGGGGCTCTCCGAACGCATCAACGTCCCGGCGCCCCTCTCGCTGATCGTCGTGGGCATCGGCATCTCCTACATCTCCTTCGTCAAGGAGCCGGTCCTCACCCCGGACGTCGTCCTCTACGGCCTGCTCCCACCCCTGTTGTATGCCGCGGCGGTCCGGACCTCGCTCGTGGACTTCCGGGCCAACACCACGTCGATCCTGGCGCTGTCCGTCGGGCTGGTGCTGTTCACCGCTGCCGGTGTCGGCCTCGTGACGTGGTGGCTGATCCCCGTCCCGTTCGCCGTGGCCTTCGCCCTGGGCGCCGTCGTCGCCCCACCGGACGCCGTCGCGGCCACCGCCGTGGCCCGCCGGATCGGTCTCCCGCGCCGGGTGGTGACCATCCTCGAGGGCGAGTCGCTGGTCAACGACGCGACGGCGCTGGTGTCCCTGCGGACCGCCATCGCCGCCTTCAGCGTCGCCGGTGTGGGCGCGCACGCCGCGGCCGACCAGGTGACCTTCGGGTCGGTCGCGCTCGACTTCGCCTGGGCGGTCGTCGGCGGGATCGGGTTCGGGGTGGTCGTGGCCCTCGTCATCGGCCTGATCCGCCGCAACTTCACCGACCCGGCCATCGACACCTCCCTGTCCTTCATCGTGCCGTTCGTGGCGTTCCTGCCGGCCGAGCACTTCGAGTCCTCCGGCGTCCTGGCCGTGGTCGTCGCCGGGCTGCTGCTGGGCCACAAGTCACCGGTCGTGCAGACGGCGGCCTCGCGCCTCAGTGAGCGGATCAACTGGGCGTCGGTCCAGTTCCTGCTCGAGAACGCCGTCTTCCTCATGATCGGCCTGCAGATGCGGCGCATCGTCGCCGACATCTCCGACTCCGGCCTGTCGTGGGGACGGGTCGTGGTCGTCACCCTGGCCGTCCTCGCCACGGTCGTCCTGCTGCGCCCCCTGTACGTCTTCCCCACCCGCCTGCTGTTCAGCCGCTTCGACAAGGGCATCAGCCCCACGTCGCGGCCGTACGCGCACAGCGCGATCATCTCGTGGGCGGGCATGCGTGGCGTCGTCACGCTCGCCGCCGCGTTCACGCTCCCCCAGGAGACGCCGTACCGGGGCGTCCTGGTCTGGATCGCCATGGTCGTCACCGTGGGCACCCTGCTGGTGCAGGGCACCACCCTGCCGCTGCTCGCCCGCTGGCTGCGGGTCCGCGGGCCCGACCCGCGCGAGGACGCGCTGCAGGAGGCGACCATCCTCCAGGCCGCGGTCTCCGCAGGGCTGACCGCCCTGGAGAACTGCGACGGCTCGGACCCCGAGGTGGTCGAGACCCTCCGGGCCCGGGCGGAGAACCGTACGAACATCGTCTGGGAACGCCTCGGCCAGGGACGTGAGGGCGCCGAGACCCCGAGCGAGACGTACCGGCGGATGCGGATGACGATGCTCGAGGCCGAGCGGCGCGAGCTGCTGCGGATCCGCGGCGAGGGCAACGCCGACCAAGAGGTCCTCGCCCACGTCATGGCGCAGCTCGACATCGAGGAGTCGATGCTCGACCGGATCGAGGACCGCACCTCCGCGCTGCGTGACGAGCCGATGCTGCCGGTCGAGCGCACCGAAGGACAGTGCCAGCACCTCGCTGACCACCACGACCGGTTCGTCGCCCCGACCAGCCCGCACGGTTGCGAGGAGTGCCTGCGCGACGGGACGCAGTGGGTCCACCTGCGGCTGTGCCTGGACTGCGGCCACGTCGGGTGCTGCGACTCCTCGCCGCAGAAGCACGCGGACGCGCACTTCCACGAGTCCGGGCACCCGGTGATGCGCAGCTTCGAGCCCGGCGAGTCCTGGCGCTGGTGCTTCGTCGACAACCAGCTCGGCTGAGGGTTCGGGGGGCGTCCGGCGGCGGATAGGGTCCGGGCATGACCAACCCGACCGCCTCGCTCGTCCTCGCCTCCGCCTCGCCCGCCCGCAAGAAGCTCCTGCTCGCCGCGGGGGTGGAGCCGAGCATCGTCGTCAGCTCCGTGGACGAGGACGCCGTGACGGCAGCGGCACGCGAGACGTACGGCGAGCTGGCCCCGGAGGACGTCGCCCTCGTCCTCGCCCGCGCCAAGGCCGAGGACGTCGCCGCCCAGATCGAGCACGCCCTGGTGCTCGGCTGCGACTCGGTGCTCGAGCTCGACGGCGAGGTGCACGGCAAGCCCGTCGACGCCGCGGAGGCGGTCGAGCGCTGGTCGCGGATGAGCGGGCGCTCCGGCGTCCTGCACACCGGGCACTGGCTCGTCGACACCCGCGACAGCGACGCCGGCGGCACCGGCGCGACCCTGGGGGCGACGGCCTCGACCACCGTCCACTTCGCCAGCCTTGACCCCGCGGAGATCGAGGCGTACGTCGCGACGGGTGAGCCCCTGCGGGTGGCCGGGTCGTTCACGCTCGACGGGCTCGGCTCCCCCTACGTCGCGGGCATCGAGGGCGACCCGAGCAACGTCGTCGGACTCAGCCTGCCGCTGCTGCGCGAGCTGCTCGGGGAGATCGGCATCGCCTGGCGCACCCTGCGCAGCCCGAGCTCCGCCCGCGGCAACTGACGCAAGACGCCAGCGACCGCGCACCTGGCTCCCGTTGACGCGCAGGGGCCGCACGGCCTACGCGGCCGCCAGCGAGACGGCCGGTCAGACCGGGGGGACGTCCCGGCGCTTGGTGGCGAAGTGGCGTTCACGGTTCGCGGCGTACCGCAGCCGCAGGAGCAGCTCGGCGCGCAGGGCATCGGCCTCGATGACCTGGTCGAGGACGAGGTCCGCGGCGAGGCGCTCGAGGTCGACGTCCTCCTCGTACTCGCGGCGCATCTCCTGGACGAACGCCTCGCGCTCGTCGGGGTCCTCGATGGCGGCGATCTTGTTGGCGTACACCGCATTCACCGCGGCCTCGGGACCCATGACGGCGATCCGCGCGGTCGGCAGCGCGATCGTCGCGTCCGGAGCGAAACCCGGTCCACCCATCGCGTAGAGGCCGGCGCCGTACGCCTTGCGGACGACGATGCAGAACTGCGGGACGGTCGCGGACGACACGGCGTGCACCATCTTCGCGCCGTGGCGGATGATGCCGCCGCGCTCGACCTCGGAGCCGATCATGAACCCCGGGACGTCGGCGAGGTAGAGCAGCGGGATCGAGAACGCGTCGCACAGCCAGATGAACCGTGCGGCCTTGTCGGCGCTGTCGGTGAACAGCACGCCACCCTTGACCATCGAGTTGTTGGCGACGATGCCCACGGTCTCGCCGTCCATCCGGCCGAACCCGATGACGAGCTCGGGGGCGAACAGCGGCTTGATCTCGAAGAACGACTCGTCGTCGAGCAGCCCGTCGATGACCTCGTGGATGTCGAACGGCTGGCTCTCGCGCTCGGGCACCGTGTGCCGCGTGAGCGGGCGCGACGGCTCCTCGGGGGCATAGCTCGGCTTGTCGGCGCGCCAGCTGGAGGGGACGTAGGAGAAGTAGAGCTTGGCGAGCTCGATCGCCTCGGTGTCGTCGGAGACGAGCAGGTCGCCGACCCCGGAGACGGTGCAGTGCATGCGCGCACCGCCCATGTCCTCGAGCGAAACCTTCTCTCCCACAACCATTTCCGCCATGCGTGGGCTGCCGAGGTACATCGACGCGTTGCCCTCGACCATGATGATGAGGTCGGTGAACGACGGGATGTAGGCACCGCCCGCGGCGCTCGGGCCGAAGAGGCAGCAGATCTGCGGGACCTTGCCGGACAGCGCGACCTGGTTGTGGAAGATCTTCCCGGCGCCACGACGTCCCGGGAACATCTCGACCTGGTCGGTGATGCGGGCGCCTGCCGAGTCGACGAACCAGAAGACCGGCAGCTCCTCGCGCAGCGCCATCTCGGTGGCGCGCACGATCTTCTCCACGGTGCGCGCGCCCCACGAGCCGGCCTTGACGGTCGGGTCGTTCGCGATGACGATCGCCGGCCGCCCGTCGACCATCCCGCGCCCGGTGACGACACCGTCGGCGGGCAGGCCCTCGGCCGTCGCGTTGGCGAACCGGCCGTCCTCGACGAAGCTGCCCTCGTCGAACAGCAGGGCGATCCGGTCGCGGACGTAGAGCTTGCCCTGCGCGTCGAGCTTCGCCTTCGCCTTCTCGGGCGCCGAGCCCGAGGCCTCGTATGCCGCGGCGAGCCGCCGGCGCACGTCCCCCACCTTGGGGTCGGCGCCGGAGTCCCCGGCCACGGCGAAGGCGGGACTGGCGTCGTCGACTCGGCTCACCGGCATACCCTCTCGCACTCCGGCGCTCACGCGGTCGGGAGGCCGAGGTGGCGGGCGATGACCATGCGCTGGACCTCGGAGGTGCCCTCGCCGATCTCGAGGATCTTGGCGTCGCGGTAGAAGCGCGCCACGGGGTACTCCTCCATGAAGCCGTTGCCACCGAAGACCTGGGTGGCGATGCGGGTCGCGGTGACGGCGGCCTCGGTCGAGTACAGCTTGCAGATGGCGGCGGCCTGCTTGACCTCCTTGACCGAACGGCGGCCACGCTCGAGCTCGTCCTTGAGCCAAGCGGCCTTGTAGGTGAGCTGGCGCGAGGCCTCGACCATGACGGCGAGGTCGGCGATCTGGAACGAGATGCCCTGGTTGACGCCGATCGGCTTGCCGAACGCCTTGCGGGTCTTCGCGTAGGCCGTGGTCTCCTCGAGCATCCGCTGGCTCATGCCGATGGCGAGCGCGGAGATGGCGATGCGGCCGTCGTCGAGGGTCTTGAGGAACTGCTTGAAGCCCTCGCCCTCGTTGCCGAGCAGGTTGCCAGCCGGGACGCGGCAGTCCTCGAAGGTCAGGCCGTGGGTGTCCGAGGCGTGCCAGCCGAGCTTGTCGTAGGCCGGCTCGACGGTGAACCCGGGGGTGCCCGACGGGATCATGATCGCGCTGAGGACGGCCGAACCGTCGTCGTTCGTGCCGGTGCGGGCGGTGACCGTCACGACGGAGGTGATGTCGGTCCCGGAGTTGGTGATGAACGCCTTGGAGCCGTTGACGACCCACTCGTCGCCGTCGCGGACCGCCTTGGTGCGGGTGGCACCGGCGTCCGAACCCGCGTCGGGCTCGGTGAGGCCGAAACCGGCGAGCGCGCGCCCGGCGACCAGGTCGGGCAGGAAGCGCTCCTTCTGCTCCTGCGTGCCGTAGGTGAGGATCGGGTTGATGCCCAGGCCGACCCCGGCGGACAGCGTGATGCCGATCGACTGGTCGACCCGGCCGAGCTCCTCGATCGCGACGCAGAGGCTGGTGAAGTCGCCGTCGTCGCCCATCCCCCCGAACTCCTCCGGCACGACCAGCCCGAAGAGCCCGAGCTCGCCCATCTTCGGGACGAGGTCCGTGGGGAAGTGGTGCGCCTTGTCCCACTTCGCGATGTTCGGCTCGACCTCGTCTTGGGCGAACTCCCGGACGACCTTGCGGAAGTCCTCGTGCTCCTTGGACAGCTCGAACATGCGCGCTCCTCGTGGGATCGGGGGTGGTGCAGGGGTGCCACGGCGTGAGGTGTGTGGCCGCCAGTTCTTGACGTTGACGTAAACGTAAAGCAATACTCACGGGTATGCCAGCCGCCGACGTGACCGATCTCGACCAGTCGTGGTCCATCCGGGAGATCGCGGACGAGTTCGACGTCACGCACCGCACCGTGCGGCACTACGAGGACCTCGGGCTCATCTCCCCCGAACGCCGTGGCACGACCCGGGTCTACCGTCGCCGCGACCGCACCCGCCTGGCCCTGATCCTGCGGGGCAAGCGGCTCGGGTTCCCGCTCGAGGAGATCCGCACGATCATCGACCTCTACGACCGGCCCCGCGGCAAGGCCAGCCAGCTCGAGTACGTGCTCTCCCAGATCGACGAGCGCCGCCGCGACCTCGAGCAGCGCCGCCGGGACCTCGAGGACGCGCTGGCCGAGCTCGGCGAGTTCGAGCGCCGCTGCCGCGCCGACCTCGACCACCTCGCCTGACCCTGCCGGGCCCCTTCGCACCAGGCTCACCCGACTGCTGCCCCAGCGCGCACCAAGGGGGGCAGAACGCCCCCTCCCCACGTCCCGGGTGGGCCGTTTCCCACCCTTCGGCCACCTGGTTGCCGACCGAGGCAGCTCGCGGCGGTGCGACCTAGGGTTGGGGCATGGCCTCCTCGAGCGCGTCCCCCACCGTCCTGTTCATCGGCGGGACGGGGGTGATCAGCACCGCGTGCGCCCGGGCCGCGGTCGCCGACGGGTTCGCCGTCACCCTGCTCAACCGCGGCGCGAGCAGCACCCACGAGCCGGCGCCGGGTGCCGAGGTGCTGACCGCTGACATCCGTGACCGCGAGGCCGTCGCCACCACCCTGGACGGGCGCGAGTTCGACGTCGTCGTCGACTTCCTGACGTTCACGACCGACCAGCTCACCGCCAACCTGGACCTGCTCGAGGGACGCTTCGGCCAGTACGTCTTCATCAGCTCGGCCTCGGCGTACCAGACCCCACCCACCCACGGCCCGGTCACCGAGTCCACTCCGCTGCGCAACCCGTTCTGGCAGTACTCCCGAGACAAGATCGCCTGCGAGGACCTGCTCGTCGCCGCCTACCGGGACGCCGGGCTCCCGGTGACGATCGTGCGCCCGTCGCACACCTACGACCACACCCTGCTCCCGTTCAGCGGTGGCTGGACCGTCGTCCAGCGGATGCTCGACGGCAAGGAGGTGGTCGTCCCGGGCGACGGGACGTCGTGGTGGACGCTGACCCACCACGAGGACTTCGCGCGCGCGTTCGTGCGCCTGCTCGACCGGCCGCAGGCCATCGGCGAGGCCTTCCACATCACCTCCGACGAGGCACTGACGTGGGACCAGATCCACCAGGAAGTGGCTGCCGCGGCCGGGGTCGAGGCCCGGATCGTGCACGTCGCCTCCGACGCGATCGCCGCCAACGACGCCGAGCTCGGCGCGTCCCTCGTCGGCGACAAGTCGAACTCGATGGTCTTCGACAACACCAAGATCCGGACGCTCGCCGCCGGGTGGAACGCCCGGGTCCCGTTCCGCCGCGGCGCGGCCGAGATGGTCGCCTGGCACCTCGCCGACCCCACCCGGCAGCGCATCGACCACGAGCTCGACGCCCTCTACGACCGCCTGCTCGAGGCCTACCGCCCGCGGGCGCTCTAGCCCCGGTCGACCCGGACCGGCGCGACCCCCGCCGTTGCCAGGAAGGCGTCGATCTCGGCGGCCGTGGGGGCCGTCGCCGGTCCGCGCCGGGTCACCTTGATCGCACCGGCGGCGTTGGCCCGCCGCGCCGCCGTCAGCCAGTCGGCACCCCGTGCCCGCTCGGCGAGGAGCACGCCGGTGTGGGTGTCGCCCGCACCGTTGGTGTCGACCGCCTCCTGCGGGTGACCGGCGAGGTATGCGGTGTGGCCGGCTTCGTGGACGTGGCAGCCCTTGGACCCGTCGCGGACGATCGCGATGGCGCCATCGGGCAGGCGGAGGGCCACGGCGGCGGCGGAGTCGTCCTCGACCTGCACCCCGGTCAGGGTGAGCGCCTCGTCCGCGTTGCTCGTCCAGACGTTCGTCCGGGCCAGGACCTCCTCCCGCAGCGAGTCGTCCAGACTGCCGAACGCGTCACCCGGGTCGAGCACGACCACGACGTCGTCAGCGAGCCCGGAGAGCCACTGCCGCAAAGGATCCCGCGTCCGACCGACCAACGAGAACCCGCTCACGCAGACGAGGTCCCCGGCGACCGGCGCAGACGTGTCGAGGCTGGCGACCGAGATGTCGCGCTCGGCACCCTGGGTCGTCACGAACGTCCGCTCGGCCGACGGCTCCACCATGACGACGCAGATGCCGGTGTCGGAGTCGGGCACGACCGGGCTGCTGAGCGACACCCCGTCCGCGGCCAGGGCGGCACGGACGAGGTCGCCGTTCGCCCCCGTCCCCACCGAGCCGGCGTGCACGGCGACGGCTCCCGACCGCGCCGCGGCGACGAGGATGTTGACCGCCCCGCCGGCATACCGGCTGTAGGAGGTGGCCACGGCGTTGCCGCCGCGTTCGGGCAGGGACGCGACCTCGACCACCTCGTCCACGAGCGCCTGGGCACTGTGGATCACCCGCGGCCGAACGGACCGCGGACGGCGTGCCGCTTCGGCGTCGTGGGTGGCCATGCCGACGGAGTATGCCGTGTCGGCCTCCGGGTGCGGCCGCACAGGGGCGCGATGCGGGCTACGCCCGAGCGCGGCACAGGACCGCGTGGCAGGGTGACAGGGTGGCAACCACCCCCGAGACGACCCTGCTCATCCTCGGCGCGGGCGGTGACCTGACCCACCGGCTCCTGCTCCCCGGTCTGGCCAGCCTCCTGGTCGTCGAACGCGACCGGCGGGTCCGGGTGCTGGGGGCCGACCGCGTGGATCTCTCGCCGGCCCAGTGGAAGGCGCGGGTCAAGGACGCGTTCTCGACCGTCGATGCGCCGACGAAGGTGACCACGCCCGTGACCCGGCACACGGCATACCTGCAGACGGACCTGCTCGACGAGGCCGCGCTGCGTGACCTCGTCGCGCACTGCGGCGACGGCCCCCTGGTCATCTTCTTCGCGCTGCCGCCGCAGGTGACCATGAAGGTCTGCGCGCTGCTGCGGCACGTCGACCTGCCGCAGACCACCCGGCTGGCGCTGGAGAAGCCGTTCGGCACCGACCACGAGAGTGCCGTGGAGTTCAACGCCCTGCTGCACGAGGTGGTCGACGAGGACGCCATCTTCCGGATCGACCACTTCCTCGGCGTCGCCACGGTCTTCAACCTCGTGGGGCTGCGGTTCGCCAACCGCGTGCTCGCACCGATCTGGAACGCCGAGCACATCGAGCGCGTCGAGATCGTCTACGACGAGGACCTCGCGCTCGAGGGCCGGGCCGGCTACTACGACGGCGCAGGAGCCCTGCGCGACATGCTCCAGAGCCACCTGCTGCAGGTGATGTCGCTGTTCGCCATGGAGTCCATCGCGACCCTCGACGCCCAGGAGATGCGCGACCAGAAGGTCCAGGTGCTGCGTGCCACCCGGGTGTGGGGCGGGTCGCCCAAGCGGTCCTCCCGCCGGGCCCGCTACACCGCGGGGAAGATCGGCCGCCGCGCCGTTCCCGACTACGCGCGGGAGGAGGGTGTCGACCCACGCCGCCACACCGAGACCCTCGCGCAGGTCACCCTCGAGGTGAGGAACAACCGCTGGGCGGGGGTGCCGTTCGTCCTGCGCAGCGGCAAGGCGCTGGGCTCGCCGCGCAAGCAGGTCGTCGCGCACCTGAGGGACGTGCCGCACCTGCCGACGGGTTTCGTCGGCACCAGCGCCGGCGACCGGCTCACCATCGACCTCAAGCCCGGCGCGGTCTCGCTCACCCTGACGATGAACGCCGAGGGCGACCCCCTCGACCTCGAGCAGAAGACCCTCACGGCTCCCCTCGCCGCACCACGGATGCAGGCCTACGGCGAGGTGCTGGCCCAGGTCCTCGACGGCGACCAGCTGCTCACCGTGCGCGGCGACGCGGCCGAGGAGTGCTGGCGGGTCATGGCCCCGGTCATCAAGGCGTGGGCCGACGACGTCGTCCCGCTCGAGTCGTATGCCGCCGGGTCCGACGGCCCGGAGGGCTGGCTGTAGTCAGACGCGGGCGCGGACGGCGTAGAGCTCGGGGAAGAACGTCAGGTCCAGCGCCCGGCGCAGGAAGCTCACGCCCGACGACCCACCGGTCCCCGGCTTCATGCCGATCGTGCGCGTGACGACCTGCAGGTGCCGGAACCGCCACTGCTGGAAGTTGTCCTCGAGGTCGACCAGCTCCTCGCAGGTCTCGTACACGCCCCAGTGCTCGGCCGGCGACGCGTAGACGGCGGCGAAGGTGTCGACCAGCCGCTCGTCGAGCCGGTAGGGCTGGGTGAAGTCGCGCTCGAGCAGCTCGGCGGGCACGGCATACCCCCGTCGGTCGAGGTAGCGCAGGAACTCGTCGTACAGGCTCGGCTCGACGAGCAGCTCGGCGAGCATGTCCCGTGCCGCGGGGTCGTGCTCGAACACGGTCACCATGTCGGCGTTCTTGTTGCCCAGGAGGAACTCGACCGCGCGGTACTGCCAGGACTGGAACCCCGAGCTGGTCGCGAGGAACGGCCGGATCTCGGCGTACTCGCTCGGCGTGAGCGTCGCGAGCACCGACCACTGGCCGGTGAGGGTGTGCTGGATGTGCTTGACGCGCGCCAGCCGCTTGAGCGCCGGGGCGAGCTCGTCGGTCGACAGCAGGGCCCGGGCCGAACGCAGCTCGTGCAGCATCAGCTTCAACCAGAGCTCGGACGTCTGGTGCTGGATGATGAACAGCAGCTCGTCGTGCTGGGGCGGTTCGCTGCGCGGGTGCTGCGACGACAGCAGCCGGTCGAGCCCCAGATAGGCGCCGTAGGACATGGACTGAGAGAAGTCGCGCTGCACGCCCTCCTCGATCGGCCGGATCGCCTTGGCGTCCTGCGCCGCGTGGTCTGCCGCTTCGGCACCCACGCCGTCGTTCGTCGTGGCTCCAGCGGCCTGCTCGTCCGTGCTCATGGCGCCCACCCTAGGGCCAGCGGCGCGGGCGTCAGCCGAACTCGCGCGGGTCGGGCCCGGTGCGCTCGCCGCGGTCGAGGCGGGCCATGTCGGACAGGTCGTCCGGATCGAGCTCGAAGCCGAAGAGGTCGAAGTTCTCCCTGATCCGGCTCGGGGTCACGGACTTGGGGATGACGACGTTCCCGATCTGGGTGTGCCACCGCAGGATCGCCTGGGCCGGGGTGACGCCGTGCTTGTCCGCGATCCTCACCACCACCTCGTCGGTGAGGACCCCACCACCGGAGGCCAGCGGGCTCCAGGCCTCGGTGAGCATGCCGTGGTTGGCGTGGAACTCGCGCAGCTCGAACTGCTGGAGGTAGGGGTGCAGCTCGACCTGGTTGATCGCCGGCAGCTCCCCGGTCTCGTCGAGGAGGCGCTGGAGGTGCTCGACCTCGAAGTTGCAGACACCGACGGCGCGCACCCGGCCCGAGGCCCGCAGCTCGAGCAGCGCCCGCCAGGTCTCGACGTACCTGTCCTGGGCCGGTGCCGGCCAGTGGATGAGGAAGAGGTCCAGCACGTCGAGACCCAGCCGCTTCATCGAGGCGTCGAACGACGCGAGCGTCGCGTCGTGGCCGTGGTCGTCCTGCCACACCTTCGTGGTGACGAACAGCTCGCTGCGGTCGAGGTCGGTGGCCGCCAGCGCCCGGCCGACACCCTCCTCGTTGCCGTAGAGCTTGGCCGTGTCGATGCTGCGGTAGCCGACCTCGAGGGCCGAGGCGATGGCCGCGTCGACGTCGGCGTCCGGGACCTGCCACACCCCGAACCCGAGCTGCGGGATCGTGATGGTGTCGGCGCCGGTGGACAGCTGGAGGTTCGGGACTGAGGTCATGCTTCGACTGTATGCAGGTGTCGCCCAGGCCACACCCCGTGGGTGGGAGTGACGCCGGGGAAACGGGCTAGGCTCCGCCGCATGGTGCCCTCTCCCGACTCGACGACGAAGCCGAGCCCCCGCCCCATCTCGAAGGTCCTCATCGCCAACCGTGGTGAGATCGCCGTGCGCATCGCCCGGGCCTGTGCCGACAGCGGACTCGGCTCGGTCGCCGTGTACGCCGACCCGGACCGGGACGCCCTGCACGTCAAGGTCGCCGACGAGGCGTGGGCCTTGGGCGGGACCACCCCCGCCGACTCCTACCTCGTGCAGGAGAAGCTCCTCGAGGTGGCCCGCAAGTCCGGGGCCGACGCCGTGCACCCCGGCTACGGCTTCCTCTCCGAGAACGCCTCGTTCGCCCAGGCCGTCATCGACGCCGGGCTGACCTGGGTCGGCCCTCCCCCGTCGGCGATCGACTCGCTCGGCGACAAGGTCAAGGCCCGCCACATCGCCTCCAAGGCCGACGCCCCGCTCGTCGCGGGCACCCCCGACCCGGTCGAGGGCGCCGACGAGGTCGTGGCGTTCGCGAAGGAGCACGGCCTCCCCGTCGCGATCAAGGCGGCGTACGGCGGTGGCGGCCGCGGCCTCAAGGTCGCCCGCACCATGGAGGAGATCCCCGAGCTGTTCGACTCGGCGACCCGTGAGGCCGTCGCAGCCTTCGGCCGCGGCGAGTGCTTCGTCGAGCAGTACCTCGACAAGCCGCGCCACGTCGAGACCCAGTGCCTCGCCGACCAGCACGGCAACGTCGTCGTCGTCTCCACGCGCGACTGCTCCCTGCAGCGTCGGCACCAGAAGCTCGTCGAGGAGGCGCCCGCGCCGTTCCTGTCCGACGAGCAGAACGCCGAGCTCGTCCGCGCCTCCAAGGCGATCCTGTCCGAGGCCGGCTACACCGGCGCCGGGACGTGCGAGTTCCTCGTGGCCCAGGACGGACGGATCTCCTTCCTCGAGGTCAACACCCGACTCCAGGTCGAGCACCCCGTGAGCGAGGAGGTCACCGGCATCGACCTCGTGCGCGAGCAGTTCCGCATCGCCAACGGCGAGGTCCTCGGCTACGACGACCCCACGCCCGTGGGCCACTCGTTCGAGTTCCGCATCAACGGCGAGGACGCCGGGCGCAACTTCCTGCCCGCCCCCGGCGTGGTCGCGACCTTCCAGCCTCCGTCGGGCCCCGGCGTCCGGCTCGACTCCGGTGTCGTCGAGGGCGACGTCATCGGCGGTGCGTTCGACTCGATGCTCGCCAAGCTCATCGTCACCGGCCGTGACCGCCGGCAGGCGCTCGAGCGTTCACGCCGGGCCCTGGCCGAGTTCGTCATCGACGGGATGCCGACCGTCCTGCCGTTCCACCGCGTGGTCGTGTCCGACCCGGCGTTCGCCCCGGAGGACGACTCGGCGTTCACCGTGCACACCCGCTGGATCGAGACCGAGTTCGACAACCAGATCCCGGCCTACTCCGGTGCGACGCCCGAGGCCCCCGAGGAGTCCGGCGAGCGCCAGAGCGTCGTCGTCGAGGTCGGCGGGAAGCGCCTCGAGGTCGTCCTCCCCGTTGGACTCTCGCTCGGCGGGGGTGGCGGCACGAAGAAGAAGGCCCCCCGTCGCTCCGGTGGCGCCAAGGCCGGCGCCGCCGCCTCGGGCGACTCCCTCACCGCGCCGATGCAGGGCACGATCGTCAAGATCGCGGTCGAGGAGGGCCAGCAGGTCGCCGAGGGCGAGCTCGTCGTGGTCCTCGAGGCGATGAAGATGGAGCAGCCGATCAACGCCCACAAGGCAGGCACCGTCACCGGCCTCGCGGCCGAGGTCGGTCAGACGGTGACCAACGGCGCCGTCATCGCCGAGATCAAGGACTGACCCCGCGCCATACCGGCCGAAAGGCCCTGTCCCGCGGTGGGACAGGGCCTTTCGTCACTTCGGTGTGCCGCGGTGTCGGCCGTCAGGCGCGGTCGGGGCCGACGTCGGGCGTCGTCTCGCCGGGGGTGCCCCACGTGGGGTGGTCTCCCGCCGGGTGCTGCGGGTCGATGGGGCCGCCGGGCTGCCCGACCCGCTCGTTGTCCCCGGGGACCAAGGAATCCTCGGACAGGGTGCCGGGCTGCTGCGGGTCGTTGGTGCCGGGCTCCGGGTTCGGCACCGAACCCTGGACAGGCTCGGTGGCGCCGGAGTCACGGTCGCCGCTGGACACCGGTCCGGCCGGCGCAGGCTCCGGACTCGGCGCGGGCTCCGGGCTCGGCGCGGGCTCGGGTGCGGGAGCCGGCTCGGGGGTGGGCAGCGGTTCCGGTGTCGGTGCGGGAGCCGGCTCTGGTGTGGTCTCCGGCGGCGCCGGTGGCGCCGGCATGGTCTGCTCCTCGGACAGCTGGCCCGTCGGCGTGCCGCCCGGCTGGTGCTCGGTGGGCGAGCCCACCGGCGTGTCGACCGACGGCGCCTGACCGGACTGCTCGGTCGGGCCCTGGCCCGCGGGGACCGTGCGGGTGTCGCCGTCGCTGGGCAGACCCAGCTTCTCGCGCAGGACGTCACCGCCCTTGTCGATCTTGTCGGCGTACTTGCCGCCGGTCCGCTGGTCGATCAGGCTCTCCACCTTCTCGATCGCCGAACCCGCCTGCTCGGGGTTCCCCTTGATGTAGTCCTTCGCCTTGTCCATCCAGCCAGCCATCGCACTGCCTCTCTCGGTGGGGATCTGGGTCATCGCTCTCGAGGTCGACGTGAGGTCGACGCTCTTCTGCGCACGACGCTACCCACAACCCCCTGGGCAGGCACTCCGGGAAACGAGGCGCCCCCGGAACCGTCCGGGACAGGTCAGTCGGTCGGGTGGAGCTGGCGGGCCGCCTCGGCCACCGAGCCGCTGAGCGACGGGTAGACCGTGAAGGTCCCGGCCAGCTGGTCGACGGTCAGTCCGTGCTGCACCGCCAGCGTCACGGGGTAGATCAGCTCGGAGGCCTTGGGGGCCACGACGACCCCACCGACCACGGTGCCGACCCCCTTGCGGGCGAACAGCTTCACGAACCCGTCCGTGATGCCCTGCATCTTCGCGCGCGGGTTCGTGGCGAGGGGCAGCATGACCCCGGTCGCGTCGACCGTCCCGTCGTCGAGGTCCTTCTGGGAGAAGCCGACGGTCGCGATCTCGGGGTCGGTGAAGATGTTCGCCGACACGGCGCGCAGGTTGAGCGGCGCAACGGCGTCGCCGAGCGCGTGGGCCATGGCGATGCGCCCCTGCATGGCGGCCACGGACGCGAGCGGGAGGACCCCGGTGCAGTCGCCCGCGGCATACACACCGCGCACGGACGTGCGGGAGACCCGGTCGACGCTCACGTGACCGGACTCGGTGAGCGTGACCCCGACCTCCGCGAGCCCGAGGCCCGCGGTCTGGGGGATGGAGCCGACGGCCAGCAGCGCGTGCGAACCGGTCACCTCGCGGCCGTCCTCGAGGCGGACGACGACGCCGTCGTCGGTGCGCGCGACCGAGGCCATGCGCGAGCGCCCGAGGACCTCCATGCCTCGCTTGCGGAAGACGTCCTCGATCACGGTGGCGGCATCCGCGTCCTCGCCGGGGAGCACCCGGTCGCGGGAGGAGACGAGGGTGACGCGCGAGCCCAGCCCGAGGTACGCCTGCGCGAGCTCGGCGCCGGTCACACCGGAGCCGACCACGACGAGGTGCTCGGGGAGCTCGGGGAGGGAGTAGATCTGCTGCCAGGTGAGGATGCGCTCGCCGTCGGGCTGGGCGCTGGCCATGACCCGCGGCGTCGCACCGGTGGAGACCAGAACCACCTCGGCGTCGAGGGTGCGGACCGAACCGTCCTCCAGGGTCGCCTCCACCTGCGACGGCGAGAGCAGGCGCCCGGTGCCGCGCAGGACGGTGATGCCGTCGGCATCGAGCCGGCGACCGATGTCACGGGACTGGGCCGCGGCGAGGGCCAGGACGCGCCGGTTGACGGCGTTCAGCTCGGCGACCGAGTCCGCGACCTCGTCGCCCTCGTGGTCCTCGAGGTGCACCCCGAGGTCGGACGCCGTCTCGAACTGCGACATGAAGTCGGCCGTCGAGATGAGGGTCTTGCTGGGCACGCAGTCGGTCAGGACCGCGGCGCCACCGAGGCCGTCGCGGTCGATGACGGTGACGGCGGCACCGAGGTGGGCCGCGACCAGGGCGGCCTCGTACCCGCCGGGTCCGCCGCCGAGGATGACGACCGAGGACTGACGCGAGTTCACGCGCCCATCCAACCATCCCCGCACCTGGCGACCGTGCTCGCGTCGGGTCGTCATGCGCCGGACACCTTCCCGCAACGCCGTCGTGGCCGTATGGTCCGGAAAGGCGGACTAGGTTCCGCTCGGCAGACTTCACGCCCGCAGGCCGGGCTACAACTCCAGGATGGAAACATGACCGCTCGTACCCGCAGCACGGCTTGGCTGGCCGTCGTTGCCGCCGCCACCTCGATCGCGGTCGCCGCGTGCTCGCCCCCCGCGAAGGACTCGTCCGGCTCCTCCGGCAGCTCGGGCGGCTCGGCCGCCACCGCGACCTCCGCGCAGGCGCTGGGCGGCATGGACGCCCTCGTCGCCGCCGCGAAGAAGGAGGGGACGCTCAACGTCATCGCGCTCCCCCCGGACTGGGCCAACTACGGTGCGATCATCACGGCGTTCGGCACCAAGTACGGCATCAAGGTCAACAGCGCCCAGCCCGATGCGAGCAGCGCGGACGAGATCTCGGCCGCCACCCGCCTCAAGGGCCAGGACAGCGCCCCCGACGTGTTCGACCTCGGTGCTGCGGTCGCCACGGCCAACACCACGATGTTCGCGCCGTACAAGACCACCACCTTCGACAGCGTCCCGACCGACCTCAAGGACGCCAACGGCCTCTGGGTCAACGACTACGGCGGCTACATGTCCGTCGGTTACGACTCCTCCAAGGTCCCAGCCCCGACGTCCTTCGCCGACCTCCTCAAGCCCGCGTACAAGGGCAAGGTCGCCCTCAACGGTGACCCGACCAAGGCCGGTGCCGCCTTCGCCGGCGTGCAGATGGCCTCGATCGCCAGTGGCGGGAGCGCCGGCGACGTCACCAAGGGCGTCGACTTCTTCAAGCAGCTCAAGAAGGCCGGCAACTTCATCCCGGTCGACCCGACGCCCGCGACGATCGCCTCGGGCCAGACGCCGGTCGTCATCGACTGGGACTACCTCAACGCCGCCCAGACGGCCAAGGTCCCGACCTGGAAGGTCTACGTCCCGGACAACGCCGTGGTCGCCGGCTACTACGTCCAGGCCGTCAGCAAGGACGCGCCCCACCCCGCCGCAGCCCGCCTGTGGCAGGAGTTCCTCTACTCCGACGAGGGCCAGAACCTCTGGCTCAAGGGTGGTGCCCGCCCGGTCCGGTTCGATGACATGAAGAAGGCCGGCACGCTCGACGCCACCGCGGCTGCCGCCCTCCCGCCCGTCACCGGCACCCCGGTCGTGCCCACGGCTGCCGACTCCGACACCGCCAAGGCCTACCTCGCCAAGGAATGGGCCAACGCGGTTGGCTGAGGTCCGGACGCGCAGGGCGTCCGGTGGCTTCCGGCCACCGGGCGCCCTCCTCGGTGTCGTCCCCTTCTTCGCGTACGTCACCGTCTTCCTCATCATCCCCGCGCTCGTCGTCGTCATCGGGGCGTTCGTCAGCGGTGGGCGCCCGACCCTGGGCAACATCCGCGCGCTCGGGGGTCCGGCGGTCACCGCGGCCCTGTGGCACTCGGTGGTGCTCTCCGTCGTCACTGCGGTCGTCGGCGCGGTGCTCGGCGCGGTCCTCGCGTATGCCGTGTCCACCGCTCCCCCCAACGGTGTGCTCAAGCGGTTCGTCACCTCCCTGTGCGGCGTCCTCGCCCAGTTCGGCGGCGTCATCCTGGCCTTCGCGTTCCTCGCGACCTTCTCGGCCCAGGGGTTCCTCACCCGGCTCCTCGGCACCGGCGGTGGCGGGCTGTGGCTCTACGAGTGGGACAAGGGCCTGATGCTCGTCTACCTGTACTTCCAGGTGCCACTCATGCTCATCGTGTTCCTGCCCGCCGTGGAGGGCCTGCGCCCCCAGTGGCGCGAGGCCACCGAGACCCTCGGCGGGAGCACCTTCCTCTACTGGCGCAAGGTCGCCGGGCCCATCCTGATGCCGTCGTTCATCGGCGCCCTGCTCCTGCTCTTCACCAACGCCTTCTCCGCGTACGCCACCGCCGCCGCGCTGGTCTCGCAGGGCTCGCCACTGCTGCCCCTGCAGATCGGCGGCACGTTCACCTCCGAGGTGATCCTCGGCCAGGAGAACGTCGGCAAGGCGATGGCGTTGGAGATGGTGGTCGTGGTCGCCGTGGTGATGACCGCGTATGCCGTGCTCGACCGCCGCGCCTCGAAGTGGTTGGTCCGGTGAGCGGCCAGCGGGCGTCCATGAGGCGTCGCCAGGACCTCTTCCGGTGGGTCGTCGTCAGCCTCAGCCTGGTCTTCTTCGGGTTGCCGTTGTTCAGCATGCTCGAGTTCACGACGCGCGACGCCCAGGGCCACCGCACCGGGGCGACGTGGTCTGCGCTGGCCGACTTCGGGGCCATCTCCACGCGCTACCCGGATCTGCGGGCCGGGTTCATCGCCTCCATCGGGCTGGCCGTCCTCACCGTCGTGGTCATGCTCGTCCTCCTCGTCCCGACCATGACCTGGGTGCGGCTGCGGCTGCCCGGACTGGGCCGCACGGTCGAGTTCATCTGCCTGCTGCCCCTCACCGTCCCGGCGATCGTGCTCGTCGTCGGGCTGACGCCGGTCTACGCGTGGGTCACCTACTTCCTCGGGGGCAACGCGATCTGGCTCTCGTTCGCCTACGTCGTCCTCGTCCTGCCCTACGCCTACCGCGCGCTCGACGCAGGCCTGCGGGCGATCGACGTCCGGACGCTGTCCGAGGCGGCCCGCTCGCTCGGAGCCGGCTGGGGCACCGTGATGGTGCGCGTGATCCTGCCCAACCTGCGGACCGCAGTGCTGTCGGCGTCGTTCCTCGCGGTGGCGCTGACGCTGGGCGAGTTCACCATCGCCAACCTGTTCAGCCGCACCAACCTCCAGGTCGCGATGTACCTCATCGGCAAGTCCGACGCCCAGATCTCCGTCGCCGTCGGCCTCGCCTCGCTCGTGTTCGCGTTCGTCATCCTGTTCGCCATGTCCTTCGTCGGTGGCCAGCGCTCCAGCGCCTCGCCCCTGACCCGCCTGCGCCGCCGCAAGGAGACCGCATGACCTCCACCAGCACCCACCCGACCCAGCCAGGGAGGTCTGCGGACGGCGGTGCGCGAGGAGTGGCTGTCGAGCTGACCGGGCTGCGGCGCAGCTACGGCGACGTCCACGCGCTCGACGACCTCACCCTGCGCCTCGCCCCCGGCGAGCTCGTCGCCCTGCTGGGACCGTCGGGCTGCGGGAAGACGACCGCGCTGCGGTGCCTAGCCGGCCTCGAGGACCCCGACGAGGGCCGGATCGAGGTCGATGGCAGGGACCTGACGCGGGTGCCGACCAACAAGCGCGACCTCGGGATGGTGTTCCAGGCGTACAGCCTGTTCCCCCACATGACCGCCCGCCAGAACGTCGAGTTCGGGCTCCAGCTGCGGCGCCAGCCCGGCCAGCAGCGTCGCAGCCGGGCCGCCGAGATGCTGGAGCTCGTCGGCCTGTCGACCCAGGCCGACCGGTACGCCCACCAGATGTCCGGCGGTCAGCAGCAACGCGTGGCGCTCGCCCGCGCCCTGGCCATCGAGCCGCAGGTGCTCCTCCTGGACGAGCCGCTGTCCGCCCTCGACGCCAAGGTCCGGGTCCAGCTCCGCGACGAGATCCGTCGCATCCAGCTCGAGGTCGGGACCACCACCCTGTTCGTCACCCACGACCAGGAGGAGGCCCTCGCCGTGGCCGACCGGGTGGGCGTGATGCGTGGCGGCCGGCTCGAGCAGATCGCCAGCCCCGAGGAGCTCTACTCGCGGCCGGTCAACGACTTCGTGGCCGACTTCGTGGGGGTGACCAACCGGCTGCACGGGCAGTCGCACGGGACGACCGCGACCGTGCTCGGAGCGATCATCCCCCTCCTGCCGGGGTCCGCCCCCGAGGGTGCCGCGACCGTGCTGGTCCGCCCCGAGCACCTCACGGTGGCCCTCGACCCTGCCGGACCGGGCACGGTGCTCAGCGCCAGCTTCCTCGGCGCCCACGGTCGCGTCGTCGTCGACCCGGGCGGAGCCGGGCAGCAGGTCATCGTGCAGGTGCCCAGCGGGTCCGTCGCCGACTTCGCCCCGGGTGCCACGGTGACCCTGCGTCCCACCGGCGACCCCGCCCTCGCGGTCGCGGGCACCGACGGCTGAACACCGCATACCGCCGCTGACCAGCAGGAGCACCACCTTCCGGACCATAGGGACGGCACTGGACCGCGCCTGCGCAGACCTCGGTAGTCTTCCCCGGTGACTGAGCAGAGCCGCCCCGCCACGGGCGCCCCCGACCTGACCGATCCGGCGACCGACCCGTTCGAGGTGGCCCGTGCGGCTGCCGCGGTGATCGCCGAGCGCACGGGGGCCGAGCGCCACGACGTCGCGCTGGTCCTCGGCTCCGGCTGGGGCCAGACCGGCGACCTCATCGGCGAGACCCTCGCGACCATCGACAACGCCGACGTCCCCGGGTTCGGCAAGGCCGCCGTCGCCGGCCACAGCGGCACGATGCGCTCGGTCGCCATCGGTGACACCGGCCGCCGCGCCCTCGTCTACGGCACGCGCACCCACTTCTACGAGGGCAAGGGCGTCCGCGCCGTCGTGCACGCCGTGCGCACCGCCGCCGCCGCCGGCTGCTCGACCATCGTGCTGACCAACGGCTGCGGTGGCCTCAACCCCGCGTGGGCCCCCGGCACCCCGGTCCTCATCCGCGACCACATCAACCTCACCGCGCACTCCCCCATCGAGGGCGCCAACTTCGTCGACCTCACCGACCTCTACTCCCCCCGACTGCGCGACATCGCCCGCAGCGTCGACGCCGACCTCGACGAGGGCGTGTACGTCCAGTTCCGCGGTCCCCACTACGAGACCCCGGCCGAGGTGCAGATGGCCAAGGTGCTCGGGGGTGACCTCGTCGGCATGTCCACCACCCTCGAGGCGATCGCGGCCCGGCAGGCCGGCCTCGAGGTCCTCGGGATCTCGTTGGTGACCAACCTCGCCGCCGGGATCAGCGACCAGCCGCTGTCGCACGACGAGGTCCTCGAGGCCGGCCAGGCCGCTGCCGAGCGCTGTGGCCGCCTCCTCGCGGCCGTCGTCGCCTCCCTCTGAAAGGACCAGCGTCATGACGTATGCCGCCCGGCACGGCTCCGAAGGCGCCCCTCCCCTCGACGGCCACGCGCAGGAGCTCATCGACGCCGCCCAGGAGTGGGTGGACGACGATCCCGACCACGAGACCCGGGTCGAGCTCGGCCAGGTCCTCGCCCGGGCCAAGAACGGTGACGAGTCCGCCGTCGCGGACCTCGAGGACCGGTTCTCCGGGATGCTCGAGTTCGGGACCGCCGGCCTGCGCGGCGCCATCGGTGCCGGCCCCAACCGGATGAACCGCTCGGTGGTCATCCGTGCGGCAGCCGGCCTCGTGGCATACCTCAAGCAGTCGGAGCCGGAGCCCTTCGTCGTCGTCGGGTACGACGCCCGCACCAACTCCGACGTGTTCGCCCGCGACACCGCGGCCGTCACCGTCGGCGCGGGCGGTCGGGCCGCGGTACTCCCCCACACGATGCCGACACCGGTGCTGGCGTTCGCGATCCGTCACCTCGGTGCCGACGCTGGTGTCATGGTGACGGCGAGCCACAACCCGCCCCAGGACAACGGGTACAAGGTCTACCTCGGCGACGGTTCGCAGATCGTCCCGCCCGCCGACGCCCGCATCGCCGGTCAGATCGCCCGCGTCGCGGCGGTGGCCGACGTGCCGCTGGCCGACGACGGCTGGGAGACCCTCGGGAACGACGTCCTCGAGGACTACGTCGACGCGACGGCCGGTGTCGTCGCTCCGGACAGCCCCCGCGACATCGACATCGTCCACACCGCCCTGCACGGCGTGGGCAGCGACACCCTGCTGCGCGTGTTCGAGCGCGCCGGGTTCCCCTCACCCGTGCCGGTCGAGAGCCAGCAGCACCCGGACGCCGCGTTCCCCACCGTGTCCTTCCCGAACCCCGAGGAGCCGGGCGCCATCGACGCCGCGCTGGCGCTGGCGCGCGAGATCGGACCCGACATCGTGCTGGCCAACGACCCGGACGCCGACCGCTGCGCGGTCGCCGTCCCGTTCACGGTCCAGGGTGGCGAGAACGACGGCGGCACCGACTGGCGGATGCTGCGAGGCGACGAGGTCGGAGCGCTGCTGGGCGCCCACGTCCTCGCCCGCGGCGTCGACGCCGATGCCGTGTTCGCCAACTCGATCGTGTCCTCGCGGCTGCTCGCCGCCATGGCTGCGAAGGCCGGGATCCGCCACGAGGAGACGCTCACCGGGTTCAAGTGGATCGCCCGCGTCGAGGGCCTGCGGTACGGCTACGAGGAGGCTCTCGGCTACTGCGTCGACCCCGGAGTCGTCCGCGACAAGGACGGCGTCAGCGCCGCGCTCCTCATGGCCGAGCTGGCTGCGACGGTCAAGGCGCAGGGCCGCACCCTGCAGGACGTCCTCGACGACCTCGCGGTGGAGCACGGCGTGCATGCCACGGACTCGTTCTCGGTGCGGGTCGCCGACCTGTCGCTCATCGGCACCGTGATGACCCGCCTGCGCGAGCAGTCACCCACCGAGGTGGCCGGGCTCGCGGTGTCCCGCACCGACGACCTGGCCCTCGGCAGCGACACGCTGCCGCCCACCGACGGCCTGCGCTACCTCCTCGAGGACGACTCGCGGATCATCGTGCGCCCGTCCGGCACCGAGCCGAAGCTCAAGGTCTACCTCGAGGTCATCGAGCCGGTGTCCACCGACCTGGTCACCGCCCGCAAGGCCGCTGCGGCGAGGCTGGCCGCGATCCGCACCGCGATGGAGGAGCTCACGCAGGTCTGACGTCCCGCCTCTCCGCGGCCATGCGAGGGCCAAGCGAGTTTCAGCATCTGCCGATGAGCCGTAACCGGGCATTCGACTCCAGCAACCGATGGCACCATGCCTTCGTGGCTGAGACGTTCCGTAAGACGTGGCGCGGGGAGATCGTGTCATCCGAGGGGTTCAGCGTGCGCCTGAACGGCAGGAGTGCCCTGACGTACAAGGACGCAGGCGGCGAACTGCGGGTCGACACTGAGCCCATGACCGGCTCTGGCACCACTGTGACCGTCTACTCAGGCAGCATCCCAGATTCACCGCAACGGGGACGCATACAGGTGATGGACAACATTGCGAAAGCGTTTCAGTACGCCGGGTGGGTCCTGGTTCCGTCCTGACGGCGGGCTCTAGCCAGTGCGGGCTCATTCCGCGGTCTGCGAAGGGCGGGACGCAGCTGCGAGAACATGATGCCGTGCACCTTGATCAATTTTTCGAAGAACGCATCCTGCAGGACGAGGCGATCGCCAAGGCTGCGATCGCAGCTGCGCCGCTCCAGGACTCGCGCCTCACCGCGCATGTTGATGGTCGCGTTGCTATGACTGGATGGCGCCTGCTCGCCGAAGCCTCACTGAAGCGCGAGGTCCTCTTCACTCACGACGACTACGTGCCAACTTCAGCCGACCGACGTCCCCCGATCGTCGAGTGCGTCACCTGCCAAAAGCCCTACCCGTGTCAGACGTTGCGCATTGCGGTTGCCGTCTACGCCGACCATCCCAGCTATCACCCCGGATGGCGGCCTATCGAGCCCGAGACCCGAGCCGACTGAACGAACGTCCGCTCATGCCGCGATCCGCTCGACCATGCCGAGATGAGTACGACTGCTGATCCACAGGCAAGCGGCGATGCCCGTGGGTGGTGAGGTACCTGCCGGGGGTGGTTCCGAAAACTGGTCGATGAAGGTGTGGACCCGTGTGGTCCTCGGGGCCTCTGTGGCCGTTGCAGCGGGATGGGGGTCCTTTGCCAGTAGTTGATGCAATGCCCAGGCGGGAGTCGAAGGGTTTTGCGAGGGTCAACCCGGCGGTGCACAGGCCCGCAGTGCTCGGGTCGTCCTTGCGTGAGCGAGCGGATTAGGCGGTCTTCGAACGGGGAGCGGCAGCCCTTGTCGTGTCACCTGTTCGGTCAGAGTGTTGTCACCGGGCGCTGCCCACCGTGCGGATAGTTCACGCGTGAACTATGTTGCCGATGGCCGACAAGGGAGTGCCAATGACCACGTCCAGCAATCTGCGACTGAACGACCAGCTGTGCTTCGCGTTGTACGCCGCGACGAACCAGGTGACCCGCGCGTACCGACCTCTGCTGGAAGCCGTCGGGCTGACGTATCCGCAGTATCTGGTGATGCTCGTGCTTTGGGAGTCCGATGACCAACCGGCCCATGAGATTGCCGACCGGTTGCAGCTGTCGCCGGCCGCGGTCAGCCCCATCCTGGGGCGCCTCGAGGAAGCTGGGCTCGTCGTGCGCGACCTGGACCCGGACGATGCGCGAACCCGTCGAGTTCGCCTCACACCCAAGGGCGCTGCCGTCGAGCTGGGCGCGTCGCGGGCGCAGCTGAACGTCGTCGAGCAGACCGGATTGTGCGGCGATGAGCTGACCGGGCTGCGCGACGACCTGCACGACCTGGTGATGCGGATGTCGGTGCGAACGTCGTGACCGCGCACAGCGCGCCACTCGATGACTGGAACGGCGAGGGCGACGACGCGCAGTCGTTGGGCGACCTGCTGGTCCGCTGCGCATCCGGGGACGAGGCCGCGTTCGAGCAGATCTACGCCGCGACGGTGCCGCGCGTGTTCGGGCTCGTGCTGCGCGTCGTGGTCCAGCACGCACTCGCCGAGGAGGTCACCCAGGACGTCTTCGCTTACGTGTGGGCCGAGGCCGGCCGGTACGAACCGTCGCGGGGCAGCGCAGCCGGCTGGATCCTCACCATTGCGCACCGCCGCGCAGTGGACCGGGTCCGCAGTGTCAGCGCGAGCCGCACCCGTGACGACGTGTGGACACGGAAGGTGACGCCGGCACCATTCGATTCAACCGCCGAGTCGGCACACTCCTCCTTCGAAGCCGCCAGAGTCCGAGGTGCCCTGGCAGCGCTCACGATGAAGCAGCGCACGGCCGTCCAGCTCGCGTACTTCCACGGCCTGACATACACCGAAGTTGCTTCGCACCTGGGCATTCCGCACAGCACCGCGAAGACCCGCATCAGGGACGGGTTGCGCTCACTGGCGCACGCTCTCGACCCAGGGGTTGCCAGCGCCTAGAGGGAGCCCACGTCGGGCGCGGTTCGGTGGCTGGTCCTACAGGCGCCGACCGAGTGCGCTGGATGTCAGACCTGCACCTCGTGATCTCGAGCCACCAGCGTCCGGCACATGCAGACCCTCTGTCCCATGGAGGCGTTGCTGTTGGGAGATGATGCGCTGGTGAGCGTTGATGTGAGGGTGGAATGCACGATCGAGCGAGCCTCCGCGGAGGTAGCGGCCTTCGCCGGTGACCCGGGTAGGGCTCCGGAGTGGTACGCCAACATCGCGTCTGTGCACTGGCTGACACCAGAGCCCCTGTCCGTGGGGTCGAGGATGGACTTCGTCGCCCACTTCCTCGGGCGGCGACTCGCCTACACCTACGAGGTCGTCGAGCTCGTGCCTGGGCGCAGGCTGGTGATGCGCACTGCTGATGGCCCGTTCCCGATGGAGACCACGTACGAGTGGGAGCCGGTGCACGAGGGAGCGACGCGGATGACGCTGCGCAACCAGGGCTCCCCGTCAGGCTTTGCCAAGATCAGCGAGCCGATGGTGAAGCGCGCCATGACGCGCGCCACGACCAAGGACCTGGCCAGGCTCAAGGGCATCCTCGAAGCATCCGGCTGAGAACCCGAACCTCTGCCGGACCGCCTCGTTCAGGCGGGAAGTCGGACGACGAATCGGCGGCCCCCGCCGTGGTTGCTGACGGTGACCGTGAACCAAGGCAGCAACATCATCTGGCCCAAGCGTTGGTCAAGTGAGAGCGAACGTCCGCTCTTGCCGCGATGAGCGCGTCCTTGCCCGCGATGGCGTTTGGCCGTCAGAGGGGATGAGTGAACGAGACCGGTTTGCCAGCCGCACGGGCGTAAGCGATCTCCCGTCGGGTCGACTCCCCGACGTACCCGCCAGGGTTGACGACCAGGACACGATCGGCCAGGTCGATCTTGCGCCGGTGGAGGGCGTCGAGAACAGCCTTCTGTTCTGGAGTGGGTGACTGGTCCGCCTCGCTCGGCGCCACGACGATCACCCCGGCCAAGGTCAGCTCACTGTTCACCGCGCGCATCTCGTTCACGAACCGCGCCGATCCGCAGAGGCAGACGATCTCAGGTCGCGCGGTCACGGCCAGACCCTAGCGATGCGTTCCCACGCCTTCCACGACCCCGGGCGCGTCAGCCCACGCGTCGATCCACGGGCATGCCGCGGCGCCCGCCAGAGGGGGCGGGCTGTGGGGCGCGGTCATGGTCGCCAGGGTGGCGCCGGGGGTGGCGCGACGGCGGTCGTCGCCAGCTCGCCCCACACGGTGTAGGTGCGAACCCCCGGCCCCGCACCCGCTCCGGCACCGTGCACCGCACGGTCGCCTCGACCCAGCGAGGACCCTGCGGCCGCCTGTCCAGCCAGCCAGTGGTCGTACGAACCGGGGACGAGCGTCCACCGGACCCCGCCCTCGACGAGCTCCCCGAGGTAGCCCTTGCGGTGCACGACCGTGTGGTGCCGCCCGCACAGCAACGCTGCGTTGCCCAGATCGGTGGCGCCTCCGTCGACCCAGTGCCTCAGGTGGTGGCCGTCGCACCAGGACGCCGGCACCGTGCAGTCGGGGAACGTGCACCCGCCGTCGCGGAGCCACAGGGCTCGCAGCTGGGCGCTGGTGAACAGCCGGAACCGGCGCCCCAGGTCGAGGACCTCGCCGTCCTTGCCGAGGACGACCGGCACGATCCCGGCGTCACAGGCGATGCGACGGGCGGTCTCCGGACCGATCAGCGCGCCGGCCTCCCCCGAGCCGAACACCGTGGCGGCGTTCGACCGGGCCACGAGGTCGTCGAGGGAGACGGTCACGAACACCTCGGCCTTGGGGGTGGTGCTCACGCCGTCGGCCGAGGCGACACCTCGTCGCACGACCTCGAGCAGGGCGTCCATGCGCCGCTGACCCGACGGGCGGCGGTCGGGCTCGCCCTCAGCCGGTCGCGGCGCGGACAGCCCCTGCACGGCAGCCTCGATGACCGTCTTGGCCTCGGCATCGACGACCATCGTGTACTCGAACAACCCGGTGCCGTCGGCGAACGGCTGGGACAACGATCGTCGCTCGCAGGCCCGGTCCTGCTCCAATTGGAGCTCGCCGACCGCGCCGTACTTCGCGACCAGCCGGTCGCGGAGGCCACGCACGTCCTTGGGCCTGCCCCACGACGCGACCTCGACGAGCCCGTCGAGCACCGGCCCAGCAGCACCGGGAGCGAGCCTGGACGCGAGCCGCTCGAACTCGTCGACGACGACGGTCGCGGTGACCAGCGGCACTCGCGCCTCGCGGACGGCCGCCAGCAACGCGCCATACCGGTCGTCGTGGGCGGCCTCGGCGAGCCGCACGACGCGGGCCGAGCCACCGGCGCGCAACGACGGAGAGTGGTCGAGCAGCCAGGCACTCGCCCCGGAGCGCCCCGCGCCGGCCTCACCACGGTCGACCGCCTCACTGAGCACCTCCACGCGGGCTGCGTCGACGCGGGCGGCCAGCTCGTCGAGCTCGGACATGAACCGGCCCAGGTCGGCACCGCTCGCGGCCCACAGGGCGTCCTCGGTGCCGGTCAGGACAGCGCACGCCTGCGCCACCGCTGACTCGCGCTCCGAGAACGGCGCTCCCTCACCCATGGGACAAAACTACCAACGGGGTCTGACAGTCCCTCCCCGCGAAAGTCCTTGATACGCAACATCTTTCGCTTCAGAACCAAGAGCCTCGCGAGTCACCGCAGGACCAACGGGGGCACACCTCGGGACACCGGCCAGGGACACCCGAGACTCCACCGAATCCGCGCGAACCGACCACCCTGTAGACACCGATAGACTCGTGCGGTGAGTACCCCCACAATGTCCGCCCCCTCGGTCGACCCGACCGCCCGGGCGCGTGACCTCCTCGGTGTCTCCCGCCTCACCAACGCGGCCCTCACGAGCTGGCTGCACGGCCTGCCCGGAGTCGACCAGGTGGGCTGCGAGGGACGCGCGGCCGGTCTCGGCACCCGCTCGATCAAGACCACGTCGAAGGCCTGGGCCATCGACACGGCGATCTCCATGATCGACCTGACGACGCTCGAGGGCGCCGACACCAAGGGCAAGGTCCGCGGCCTCGCCGCCAAGGCGCTGCACCCGGACCCCACCGACCCGTCCACCCCGAGCCCGGCCGCAGTCTGCGTCTACGGCGACATGGTGGCCACCGCACGCGAAGCCCTCGGCGACGCGCCCATCAACGTCGCGGCCGTCGCGACCGCCTTCCCCTCCGGTCGCGCGTCCATGCCGGTCAAGCTCGCCGACACGCGTGACGCGATCGCCGCTGGTGCCGACGAGATCGACATGGTCATCGACCGTGGCGCGTTCCTCTCCGGTGACTACCTCGGGGTGTTCCGTGAGATCGCCCAGGTGTCCGAGGCCTGCGTCCGCGAGGACGGCACCCGCGCGCGCCTCAAGGTCATCATGGAGACCGGCGAGCTCGTGACCTACGACAACGTCCGCCGCGCCTCGTGGCTGTCGATGCTCGCCGGTGGCGACTTCATCAAGACCTCGACCGGCAAGGTGTCGCCCGCGGCGACCCTGCCCGTCACCCTGATCATGCTCGAGGCGGTCCGCGACTGGCGCGACCTCACCGGTGAGATGGTGGGCGTGAAGCCGGCCGGTGGCATCCGCACGAGCAAGGACGCCATCAAGTTCCTCGTCACCGTGAGCGAGATGGCGGGCGACGACTGGCTGGACCCGTTCTGGTTCCGGTTCGGTGCGTCCAGCCTGCTCAACGACCTGCTGCTGCAGCGTCAGCGGATGCGGATCGGTGCCTACTCCGGCGCCGACTACGTCACCGACGACTCCCCCAGCCTCTACTGACACCTGCGAATTCGAGGAACCTGAAGACCATGGCCAAGTTCGAGTACGCACCCGCCCCGGAGAGCAGGGCGGTCGTCGACCTCGCCCCCTCCTACGGGCTGTTCATCAACGGCGAGTTCACCGAGTCCCAGGGCGGCTCCGCCTTCAAGACCGTCAACCCGGCGACGGAGGAGGTCCTCTCCGAGGTCACCGACGCCAGCGCCGCCGACGTCGACCGTGCCGTCGCTGCCGCCCGCCGTGCCTACAACGGGGTATGGGGCCGGATGTCCGGCGCCGACCGCGGCAAATACCTCTTCCGCATCGCGCGCATCCTGCAGGAGCGCGCCCGCGAGTTCGCGGTCCTCGAGACCCTCGACAACGGCAAGCCGATCAAGGAGAGCAGGGACGTCGACATCCCGCTCGCCGCGGCCCACTTCTTCTACCACGCAGGCTGGGCCGACAAGCTCGAGTACGCCGGCCTCGGCACGAACCCCCGCGCGCACGGCGTCGTCGGCCAGGTCATCCCGTGGAACTTCCCGCTGCTCATGCTCGCGTGGAAGATCGCCCCGGCCCTCGCGACCGGCAACACGGTCGTGCTCAAGCCCGCCGAGACCACGCCGCTGACCGCGCTGCTGTTCGCCGACGTCGTGCAGCAGGCCGACCTCCCCCCGGGTGTCGTCAACATCGTCACCGGCGCGGGTGCCACCGGCCAGGCCATCGTCGACCACCCCGACATCGACAAGCTCGCCTTCACGGGTTCGACCGGGGTGGGCAAGATGATCGCCCGCTCCATCGCCGGCACCCGCAAGAAGGCCACCCTCGAGCTCGGGGGCAAGGCCGCCAACATCATCTTCGAGGACGCCGCCATCGACCAGGCGGTCGAGGGCATCGTCAACGGCATCTTCTTCAACCAGGGCCACGTCTGCTGCGCCGGTTCGCGCCTGCTCGTGCAGGAGAACATCGCCGAGGACGTGGAGCGCCGCCTCAAGCGCCGCCTGCAGACGCTGCGCGTGGGCGACCCGCTCGACAAGAACACCGACGTCGGCGCCATCAACTCCAAGGCCCAGCTGACCCGCATCACCGAGCTCACCGACGCCGGCGAGGCCGAGGGCGCCGAGCGCTGGGACAACGGCTGCGAGCTGCCGGCCAAGGGCTTCTGGTTCCGCCCCACCGTGTTCACCGGTGTCAGCCAGGGCCACCGGATCGCCCAGGAGGAGATCTTCGGCCCGGTCCTGTCGGTGCTGACCTTCCGCACGCCGCAGGAAGCGGTCGCGAAGGCCAACAACACGCCCTACGGGCTGTCCGCGGGCGTCTGGACCGAGAAGGGGTCGCGCATCCTCTGGATGGCCGACCAGCTCCGCGCCGGCGTCGTCTGGGCCAACACCTTCAACAAGTTCGACCCGACCAGCCCGTTCGGTGGCTACAAGGAGTCGGGCTACGGCCGCGAGGGTGGCCGCCACGGCCTGTCCGCCTACGTCACGACTGAAAGCAACGGGTGATCTCCGCGATGCCGACCAACCAGCGGACTGCCACCGACGCCCGCGTCGACGTGCGCAAGACCTACAAGCTCTACATCGGCGGGAAGTTCCCCCGCTCCGAGTCCGGCCGCTCCTACGAGGTCCTCGACGGCCGTGGCCGCTTCCTCGCCAATGCCTCGCAGGGCTCGCGCAAGGACGCCCGTGACGCCGTCGTCGCGGCCCGCGCGGCCTTCCCCAAGTGGGCCGGGGCCACCGCCTACAACCGTGGCCAGGTGCTCTACCGCGTCGCCGAGGTCATGGAGGGCCGCCGCGCCCAGTTCGTCGCCGAGGTGCGCGCGAGCGAGGGCCTCACCGAGCGTCGCGCCGAGACCGTGGTCAACGCCGCGATCGACCGCTGGGTCTGGTACGCCGGGTGGACCGACAAGCTCGCACAGGTGCTCGGCGGGCTCAACCCCGTCGCCGGACCGTACTTCGACATCTCGGCCCCCGAGCCGACCGGTGTCGTGGGTGTCCTTGCGCCGCAACGTTCTTCGCTGCTCGGCCTCGTCTCGGTCGTCGCGCCGGTCATCGCCTCGGGCAACACCGCTGTGGTCCTCACCAGCGAGCTGCGTCCGCTGCCGGCGATCACGCTCTCGGAGGCGCTGGCCACCTCCGACGTCCCCGGTGGTGTGGTCAACCTGATCACCGGGCGGACCGCCGAGGTCGCACCGTGGATCGCCTCGCACCGCGACGTCAACGCCATCGACCTGGCCGGCGCGGCCGAGGCCGAGGGTGTCGTCTGGGGCGACCTGGAGCTCGCCGCCGCCGAGAACCTCAAGCGCGTGGTCCGCCCTGCGGGCGAGGGCACCGACGCGGTCGAGCCCGACTGGACCCGCACCCCGGACATGGCGCGGATGACGGCGTTCCTCGAGACCAAGACCGTCTGGCACCCCAAGGGTCGCTGACCTTGACGGCCGACCACCCCGGCGACCACACCGCCGCCCGGGTGGTCGTCCTCGCGGGACCCAGCGGGGCGGGCAAGTCCCGCCTCGCCCAGCGCCTGCACGCCGCGCACGGGTGGCCGATCGTCCGCCTCGACGACTTCTACCGCGACGAGGACGACCCGGCCATGCCGCGCAGCGCCGAGCTCGGCATCGTCGACTGGGACCACCCCGACTCGTGGAACCGCGCGGCCGCCGTCGACGCCCTGGCCACCCTGGTGACGACGGGGTCGGTCCGCACCCCCGTCTACGACATCTCGACCAGCCGGGCCGTCGACTCGACGACCGTCGAGGCCGGCGCCCACGACCTCGTGCTCGCCGAGGGCATCTTCGCTGCAGAGATCATCGGTGACCTGCGCGAGCGAGGCCTGCTCGCGGGTGCGTACTGCGTGCACCACCGGCCCTTCGTGACGTTCGTCCGGCGGCTGGCGCGCGACCTGCGCGAGCGCCGGAAGCCGCCGTGGACGCTGGTCCGCCGCGGCCTGGCCCTGATGCGGGTCGAACCAGCCGTCGTGGCGCGCCAGGAGTCGCTCGGCGCGACCCCGGCCCGTGCCAAGGACCTCGAACCCCTGCTCGCGGCGCTGGCCCGCTGACCGGTCCAACTCCGCACGGCGCGGGTCCGACTTGGTAGGTTTCGGGGCACGCAGGGGTGGGACCTGTCGAGCGCGGGGAGGGGCACGGCCAGCATGAGCGACACCGACGGCGGAGCCGTCCCGCCGGACCCCTCGACGCCCCTACCGCCGTCGTGGTCGGCCCCCGGTTCGCCCCAGCCCCCTTCCCCTGGAGGCAGCGGGGCGCCAGCCCCTCCCGTGCCGCCCCCGGGCGGACCGGCGTATGGCGCGAGCCCCGGGTACGGCGCAGGCGGACCTGCCTACGGCGCGGGTGCCGGCCAACCGGCATACGGGTCCCCTGCAGGGACTCCGACCGGGACGCCCGGTGCGCCCGCCCCGCACTGGAGCACCGCCCTGACGGCCCACAAGCCGGGGATCGTGGCGCTGCGCCCGTTGGGTTTCGGCGACATCCTCGAGGGCTCCTTCGCGGCGATGCGCCGCAACCCGCGGACGTTCTTCGGCCTCGCCCTGCTCACCTCGCTGGTGATCCTGCTCATCCTGGCCGCGGTCGGAGCGCTGGGGTACCTCGCCGTCACCCAGATCGGCTCCTCGCAGGCCAACGACGTCCTGCTGGCGGTGGGGACCATCGGCGGCTTCACCCTCCTGTTCGTCGCGAGCAGCGTGACCTCCGTGGCGCTCACCGGGATGTTGTCCTACCCCGTCGCCGAGGCCGTCCTGGGGCGCAAGCCGTCCATCGGGGAGACGTGGCGCCGCACCCGCGGGATGCTCCTGCGGCTCGCCGGGCTGACGCTCGTCCTGTTCATCCCGGTGCTCGTCGTCATCGCGGGCCTCGTCGCGGTGGTGATCCTCGCCTTCGACCGGGGCTCCAACGTCCTGGGCACCCTCGGGATCTTCGCCATCCTCGGCACCGCCGTCGCGATGGGGTTACTCGGCGTCCGCCTCGCCCTGTCGACCCCCGCCCTGGTGCTCGAGGACCTGGGCGCCATCGCCTCGTTGCGGCGCTCGTGGGCCCTGACCCGAGGACGCTTCTGGCGGACGCTCGAGGTGCTCCTCGTCTCGGGACTCATCGTCGGGGTGGTGCAGCAGGTCCTCGGAGTCGGGTTCCAGGTCGTGGGTGGCGCCGTCGGGTTCGGACTCGGTTCGACGATGAGCGGCCGGGCCGGGGAGATCGCGGGGACCGTGGTCGTCCTCGCGTTCACCCTCCTCGGTTCCCTGCTGGCGACCCTGCTGTCCCAGCCGTTCCAGGCCGCGGTCGGCACGCTCCTCTACACCGATGCCCGCATCCGCAAGGAAGGCTTCGACCTGGCCCTGGTCCGGGCGGCGACCGGCGCCAGGGTGTCCGGGTGACCGGTTCCGTCGTGCCGTCCCACGTCGTCGCCCTCCCTGCGCAGCTGGGGGCGCTGCCGTCCCGCCTCGGGATCGTGCCGTCGCGGATCGACCCCGGCAACGACGAGGCGCGGACCTGGTTGCGGGACGAGCTGGCCAAGCCCGCCTACCGCGACACCCGTGACCCGCTGCAGCGCGCCGTGGACGCCTTCGAGCAATGGCTGACCGACCTCCTCAGCCGGGCCCACACCCCGTCCAACCCGCTGCCGACGATCGTCGCCGTCCTCGTGGCCCTCGCGCTGGTCGCCCTGGTTGCCTACTCGCTGCGCTTCGTCCGACGCACCGAGCGCCGAGCCGCCGACGGGCCCGGGACAGTGCTCGGTGACGAGCGGCTCACCGCCGCCCAGTACCGTGCGCGCGCCGAACAGGCGCTGGCCGAGCAGCGGCACGGCGACTGCGTCCTCGACGCGCTGCGAGCGATCGCGAGCGGTGCCGTCGAACGAACCCTCCTGGAGGACGCGCCGAGCCTCACCGCGCACGAGATCGCGGGACGCCTGGGCTCCACCTTCCCCGAGCAGGCCCAGGACCTGCGCGCAGCTGCGGACCGGTTCGACGCCGTGGCCTACGGCGACGAGCCGGCCTCGCGCGCCGACGCCGAGGACCTGCTGTCCCTCGACCGGGTCATCGCGGCGGCCCGGCCGCACCGCGCCCAGGTGGAGGCCTCGGCGAAGTCCGTCGTGGGGTCACCGTCGTGACCCTCCACGTCTGGGACCGCGCGGACACCGCAGCCGGTTCGGCCACCCGTCGCCGCCTGCTGTGGGCCGGCGTGCTCGTCGTCGTCGCCGTCCTCGTCGTGACGGCGGTCGTCGTGGGCATCCGGCGCAACGCCCACAAGGGCGAGTCGCTCGACCCGCAGAACCCCGGTCGAGAAGGCGCCCAGGCGCTGGCCTCGGTCCTGCGTGACCGCGGCGTCGACGTCCAGGTCGTTCGCGGCCAGCAGGAGCTCCTCGACGCCCCCGTCGACGCCGGGACGACCGTGCTGGTGACCGGCACCGGCGAGCTCTCCGACCAGACGGCCGCGACCATGGTCGAGCACGTGGCCGGCGCCGGCCGCCTGCTGCTCGTCGCCCCCGGCCAGTTCCTCCTCTCGGCGCTCGAGCTCCCCGTCGATGCCGCAGGTGACGCCGGGATCCCGTCGACCACGACAGCGGGGTGCACGGTCGACGGCCTGTCGCCGGGTGACCGGGTCGTGCCGGCCCCGCAGACCTATGTCGCGACGGGTTCGGGACCGGTGGGCTGCTTCGCGCACGACGGGTCCTTCGAGCTCGTCGCGGTCCCCGCGAACGGCGATCAGCCCGAGGTCGTGCTGCTCGGCAACGCCGACCTCCTCGCCAACAGCCAGATCACGCAGGAGGACCACGCCGGGGTGGCGCTGCGCCTGCTCGGCCGGGGCGACCGGGTCGTGTGGTACCTCCCCACCTCGCTCGACATCAGCGACGATGACACGACGGCGACCTCCGAGATTCCGCGCGCCCTGGGCCCGCTGGTCTTCCTCTCGGTGTTCGGCCTGCTGGCGTTGATGCTGTGGCGCGGGCGCCGGTTCGGGCCGCTGGTCACCGAACCGCTCCCCGCCGTGGTCAAGGCGATCGAGACGACCCAGAGCCGCGGCCGGTTGTACCGCAAGGCTCGCGACACGCAACGGGCCGGCGGGGTGCTCCGGGCGCGCACGACCAAGCGGCTCGCCGCCTACCTCGGCCTGCCGACCGGGGCCGCGCCGGACGCGGTCGCGCGGGCCGCCGCCACGGCGACCGGACGCGACCCGCGGTCCGTCACCGACCTGTTCACCGCTGCACCACCCACCACCGAGGCGGCCCTGGTCGCCCTCGCCAACGACCTGACCGACCTCGAGAAGGAAGTGCGCCGCGCATGACCGAGCAGCCCCAGCCCACCGAGCCCCCGTCGGCACAGCCGACGAGCCACTCCCCGTATGCGGACCCGGCCTCCGTCGCCGGCGCGTCCGCCACGGCGGACGACCGGGCCCGCGCATCCCTCATGGCCGTCCGGACGGAGGTCGGGAAGGCCGTCGTGGGCCAGGATGCCGCCGTCGCCGGCATCCTCATCGCGCTGCTGTGCCGCGGCCACATCCTCCTCGAGGGGGTTCCAGGGGTGGCCAAGACGCTGCTGGTGCGCAGCGTGGCCGCTGCCCTCGACGTGCAGACCAAGCGCGTGCAGTTCACGCCGGACCTCATGCCCGGCGACGTGACCGGTTCGCTGGTCTACGACAACTCGACGTCGGAGTTCTCGTTCCGCGAAGGACCCGTCTTCACCAACCTGCTGCTCGCGGACGAGATCAACCGCACGCCCCCGAAGACCCAGGCGTCGTTGCTGGAAGCCATGGAGGAGCGGCAGGTCTCCGTCGAGGGCACGCCCCGGCCGCTCCCGAGGCCGTTCCTCGTCGCCGCGACGCAGAACCCCGTGGAGTACGAGGGCACGTACCCCCTGCCCGAGGCCCAGCTCGACCGCTTCCTCCTCAAGGCGACGATGCCGCTGCCGCCGCGCGAGGACGAGATCGCCGTGATCACCCGCCACGCCTCCGGCTTCGACCCGCGCGACCTCGCCGCGGCGGGCCTCCGGCCGGTCGCCAGCGCCGCCGACATCGAGGCCGGGGCCGAGCAGGTCCGCCACGTGCAGATCTCGCCCGAGGTCACGGCATACATCGTGGACATCGCCCGGGCGACGCGTCACTCACCGTCCCTCGCGCTCGGCGTGAGCCCCCGTGGTGCCACCGCCCTGCTGGCCACCAGCCGCGCCTGGGCGTGGCTCAACGGGCGGTCCTTCGTCACCCCGGACGACGTCAAGTCGCTCGCGCAGGCGACGCTCGCCCACCGCCTGTCGCTTCGTCCCGAGGCCGAGCTCGAGGGCGTCGCCGTGTCGTCGGTGCTGGACGCCGCCATCGGTTCCGTCCCGGTCCCCCGCTGAGGTCGCTCCCGTGATCGTCAGTGGTCGCCTGTTCGGGCTCGTGCTCGCCGGAGCCGTGCCCGTGCTCGTGCGTCCCGAGACGGGCACGGTGTGGCTGTGGATGGGCATCGTCGTCGTGCTCGCAGCGGTCGACCTCCTGCTCGCGGGGTCGCCCACCGCTGTCGAGCTCACCCGCGTGCCGAGCGCCCAGGTGCGTCTGGGCGACGCGACGACGACCACCCTCCTGGTCACCAACCGGGGGCGGCGCACGTTCCGCGGACGGCTCCGCGACGCCTGGCAGCCCTCGGCCGGTGCAGGAACCAACCGGCACCGGATCATGCTCCCCCCGGGCGAGCGTCGCGCCGTCACGACGACCCTGCGGCCGACCCGGCGGGGCGACCGCCTCGCGGACCGGGTGACCCTGCGTCGCCTCGGCCCCCTCGGCCTCGCCGGTCGGCAGAAGTCGGTCGTCGTCCCCGGTCACGTGCGGGCACTGCCGCCGTTCGCCTCCCGCAAGCACCTGCCCTCACGACTGGCCCGCCTGCGCCAGCTCGACGGGCGCTCGGCCGTGCGCGTCCGTGGCCAGGGCACCGAGTTCGACTCGCTGCGCGACTACGTCGAGGGCGACGACGTCCGCAGCATCGACTGGCGCGCCACGGCCCGCCGCCGCTCCACGGTCGTCCGCACGTGGCAGCCCGAGAAGGACCGTCACATCATCCTCGTGCTGGACACGTCCCGGACCTCGGCCGGCCGGGTCGGCGACGTGCCCCGCCTCGACGCGGCCATGGACGCGGCCCTCCTCCTCGCCGCCCTGGCCTCCCGCGCGGGGGACCGCGTCGACCTGGTCGCCGGCGACCGTCGGGTCCACCGCAAGGTCGTCGGCTCGAGCCGGACGACGCTGCTCGGTGACCTCGTCACGGCGATGGCGCCCCTCGAGCCCGCCCTCCTCGAGGCGGACTGGAACCTGCTGGCCGCGGAGGTGTCGCGGGTGAGCCGGCAGCGCGGACTCGTCGTCCTGCTGACACCGCTGGAGCCCTCGGCCATCGAGGAGTCGCTGCTCGCGCCGCTCGCCGTGCTCGCCGCCCGGCACCGCGTGGTCCTCGCCTCCGTCGCCGACCCGGCGCTCACCGCGATGGTCGAGGGCACCGGTGACTCGACTGTCGTCTACGACGCCGCCGCGGCCGCCCGCACCGTCGCGCTGCGCGAACGCACCGCTGCCGCCCTGGGCCAGCTGGGCGTGGACGTCCTCGATGCCGACCCCGAACAGCTCCCCGTCGCCCTCGCCGACCACTACCTCATGCTCAAGGCCCGCGGCCTGCTCTGAACCCGCGCGTTCCTGTGCCGCAGACCGTGGTCTGGGTACGGTCAGGTGAAAGCCACCGAGCACCCGGGGAGAGCAACGGGATGAGACCGCTTCGCTACTCGATCAACATCACCCTCGACGGCTGCTGCCACCACGAGGCAGGGCTCCCGCCGGACGATGAGTCGATGCGTTACTGGACCACCGAGATGGAGCGGGCCGACGCCCTGCTGTTCGGTCGCGTGACCTACGAGATGATGGAGTCGGCCTGGCGCCGACCGTCCACCGGCGGGTGGCCCGACTGGATGGGTGAGCGGGAGATCGCGTTCGCCGAGGCGATCGACGAGGCCGAGAAGCACGTCGTGTCGAGCACCCTGGGCGGGGTGGACTGGAACGCCGAGCTGGTGCGTGACGACCTGGCCCACGCGGTCCAGCGGCTCAAGCAGGAGCCGGGTGAGGGACTCTTCGTGGGTGGCGTGACGCTGCCCCTGGCGTTGGCAGAGCTGGGACTGATCGACGAGTACGCGTTCCTCGTCCAGCCGGTCCTCGCCGGTCACGGGCCGACGTTGCTCGCCGGTCTGCGCGAGCGCATCCAGCTCGAGCTCGTGGAGCGACGGGAGTTCCGGTCGGGGGCGGTGGCCCTGCACTACCGGCCCGCGCGGGCCACGGCCTAGCTGCGAGCATCGGAGGCGAGGTCCGCGGCATACGCCGCCTGCGCTTCTTCAGGGACGTCAGCCGGGACGTCAGCCGGCGACCGGGGCCATGGCGCCGCGATCGGCCTCGGCGACGTCACCGGTCTCGCCGCGGTGGTGGGCCCACCGGCCGACGGTGAAGACGTAGGTGAAGAAGGCAGCCTCGACGGTGACCCCGATGCCGACCCGCGCCCAGGTGGGCAGCCCCGACGGGGTCACGAACGCCTCGATCAGGCCGGTGAGGAGCAGGAGCACGACGAGGCCGAGGGCGACGCCGAGAGCCGCTCGCCCCTCCTCGGCGAGCGCGCGGACCCGCGTCCGTGCACCGGGCGAGACCCAGGTCCAGAACAACCGCAGCCCCACCCCGGCCGCGACGAACAGGCAGGTCAGCTCGAGCATCCCGTGCGGCAGGATCAGCCCGAAGAACAGCCCGGCCCGGTCGTGGCGGACCATGATCGAGCCGATCACGGCGAGGTTGAGCATGTTGCCCGCGAGCATGACCACCACCGGGATGCAGAACACGCCGAGCGCGATGCAGACCGCCGACAGCCAGAAGTTGTTGGTCCACACGTGCAGCGCGAACGACGTCGCGGCGAACTCGCTGTAGTAGCCCTCGAAGTCGTTGTTCACGAGCTGGCGGATCTGCTCCGGCGAGGCCATCGACGACTCGATCCTCGGGTGGTCGAGCAGCCACCACCCCATGACGACAGCCAGCACCACGTTGACGACCAGGGTGGTGATCCACCACCAGCGCAGGCGGTACAGGGCGGCCGGGAACGACACGGCGAAGAAGCGGCCGAGGTCGGCCCACGACGCGGTACGGGTACCCGCCGAACGGGTGCGGGCCCGCGCCAGCAGCATCGAGAGGTAGCCGACGAGCGAGGCGTCGGGGGCGGTCGACCGGATCATCGACAGGTGGGTCGCCACCCGCTGGTACCGGTCCAGGATCTCGTCGGCCTCGGCGCCGTCGAGACGTCGCTGGCGCGTCAGCTCCTCGAGCCGCTCCCAGTCCCCCCTGTGGGCTGCCACGAAGGCGTCCAGGTCCACATCGGCCACCCTAGCGGCGCGGCGCGGCTAGGGTGGCCGACATGAGCAGCAGCACCGTGGGGGTCGGTGCCGACGACCTCGTCACCGGCGAGGCGGTCGCCCTCGACCTCCCCCACGCGGGCATCGGTCTGCGCCTCGCATCCGGGCTGCTGGACCTGCTCGTGGGGTACGGGTTGCTCTACGGCCTGCAGCTCGCCGTCGGCTTCCTGATCGGCGGCGCCGATGACGCCATCCAGGCCGCGGTGTCGATCGCGGTCGTCATCGTCGCCTGGGTCGCGGTGCCCACGACGTTCGAGACGCTGACCCGCGGCAAGACCCTCGGGCACCTCGCCGTCGGGCTGCGCACCGTGCGCGACGACGCCGGCCCGATCGGGTTCCGGCATGCACTCACCCGCGCCCTGCTCGGTGTCATCGAGCTGTACTCCTGCGCCGGCGTCCCCGCCCTGATCTGCGCCGGCGTCTCCCAGCGTGGCAAACGACTCGGCGACCTCCTCGCCGGCACCTACGTCGTGCGCGACCGCCACCGGATCAGCCTGCCGCCACCCGTCCAGATGCCGCCGCACCTCGCCTCGTGGGCGCGCACGGCGGATGTCGCACCGCTGCCCGACCAGCTCGCGGTGGCGCTGCGCCAGTTCGTGGCCCGTGCGGCCACCTTCACCCCAGAGGTGCGCGAACAGCTCGGTCAGCGGCTCCTCGAGGAGACCCGCCCGTATGTCGCGCCCGCGCCTCCCGAGGGCAACCACCCGGAGTACGTGCTCATGGCGGTGCTGGCCGAGCGTCGTAGCCGCGACGCCGCTCGGCTCGAGCGGGAGGACGCGCTGCGGGCTCGCATCCTGCCCCCCGACCCGACCGCCTGAGCTCCCCTCCGGTCCGGTTCAGGCCTCGAGGGCTGTGTACCCCGGCTTCACGACGTCCTCGATGATGGCGAGCCGCTCGTCGAAGGGCAGGAACGCCGACTTCATCGCGTTGATGGTGACCCAGCGCAGGTCGTCGAGGGTCCAGCCCGCTTCGTTGACCAGCAGGCCCATCTCGCGCGACATCGACGTGCCGCTCATGAGCCGGTTGTCGGTGTTGACCGTGACACGGAACCGCAACCGCTTGAGAAGCGAGATCGGGTGCAGCGCAATGGATTCCGCAGCGCCGGTCTGGATGTTGCTGCTCGGGCACATCTCGAGCGGGATGCGGGTGTCACGGACGTAGGCCGCCAGCAGACCGAGGTAGATGTCGGCCGGGTCGGCGTCGAGCGCCTTGGCCGGGTCGTCGGCGAAGGGCTTGTCGTGGACGAGGATGTCATCGACGATGCGCACTCCGTGCCCGAGCCGGTCGGCACCGCACCACTGGATCGCCTCCCAGATGCTCGGCAGCCCGAACGCCTCACCCGCGTGGATCGTGAAGTGGGCGTTCTCGCGCCGCAGGTACTCGAACGCGTCGAGGTGACGGGTGGGCGGGAAACCCGCCTCGGCCCCGGCGATGTCGAAGCCTGCGACCCCGTGGTCGCGGTAGCGGACCGCGAGCTCGGCGATCTCGGTGCTCTTCGCGGCGTGCCGCATCGCGGTCAGCAGGGCGGTGACGCGGATCGGCGTCCCGGCCGCGGCCGCCTCCTTCTCGCCCTCGCGGAAGCCCGCGTTCACGGCCTCGACGACGTCCTCGAGCGCGAGGCCGGCGGTCAGGTGCTGTTCGGGGGCGTACCGGCTCTCGGCGTAGACGACGCCGTCCGCGGCGAGGTCGAGCACGCACTCGCGCGCCACCCGGCGCAGACCGTCGGCCGTCTGCATGACGGCCAGCGTGTGGTCGAACGTCTCCAGGTACCGCACCAGCGAACCCGAGTCCGCACTCTCGCGGAACCACGTGCCGAGGCTCTCGGCGTCCTTCGCCGGCAACGCGTCATACCCGACCTCGTCGGCGATCTCCACGATCGTCTGCGGCCGCAGGCCACCGTCGAGGTGGTCGTGCAGGAGCGCCTTCGGCGCGCGCAGCACGAGGTCCTCGACCGAGCCCGGCTCCGGCGCGACGGTGGTGTCGTCGTTCTTGTCCTTGCGGCCGAAGATCATTCGCCCTCCTCCTCACGGCCGACGGTCTCCGGGGAGAACGCCGGCAGGCACACGGCGACGTACTCGGCCCCGTCCTCGCCCGTGGAGTAGCGGATCCGCTCCCCCGCCCTGGTGATGACGCTCTGGCCGGCCTCGACCCGCAGCCGGCCACCGTCGTGGTCGAGCAGGACCGCCCCCGCGAGGACGAGGGTGATCTCGTCGAACTGCGGCGTCTGGAACGGCTCGCTCCAGTCGGCCGGTGCCTTCATGTGGGCGACGGAGACGGCGTCGGTGCCGGTGGTGACACGACCGACGTGCTCGTCGATGACCTTGCCACCGGGGACGGGGATGGTCGTGGGCGTGGTGATGAGCTGGGGCACGGTGGGTCCTAGGAGATCTTCTCGATGACGAGCGGGAGCAGGTCGGGGCGGCTGCCCTCGGGGGCGATGGTGAACGAACCCTCGAGCGACTCGAGGGCACGCTCGAAGCGCTCTGGGGTGTCGGTGTGGAGCGTGAGGAGCTTCTCGCCCGCACGGACGGTGGCCCCCGGCTTGGCGTGCATCTCGACGCCGGCGCCGGCCTGCACCGGGTCCTCCTTGCGGGCGCGTCCGGCACCGAGGCGCCAGGCGGCCACGCCGACCTTGAGGGCGTCGAGCTGGGTGAGGACACCGTCGGCCGGGGCGAGGACCTCGTGGGTCTCCCTGGCCACCGGCAGGGTCGCGTCCGGGTCGCCGCCCTGCGCGCGGATCATGGCCTTCCAGGCATCCATCGCCCGGCCGTCCTTCAACGCGTCGGCGGGGTCGACGTCACCACGACCGGCTGCTGCGAGCATCTCGCGCGCCAGGGCCAGGGTCAGCTCGACGACGTCCTCGGGCCCGCCACCGGCGAGCACCTCGACCGACTCGCGGACCTCGAGGGCGTTGCCGGCGGTGAGGCCGAGCGGCACCTGCATGTTGGTGAGCATCGCGACCGTCCTGACGCCGGCGTCGGTGCCGAGGTCGACCATGGTGCGGGCGAGCTCGCGGGCGTCCTCGACGTTCTTCATGAACGCACCGCTGCCGACCTTGACGTCGAGGACCAGCGCGCCGGTGCCCTCGGCGATCTTCTTGCTCATGATCGAGGACGCGATGAGCGGGATCGCCTCGACGGTGCCGGTGACGTCGCGCAGGGCGTACAGCTTCTTGTCGGCGGGGGCGAGACCGTCACCAGCCGCGCAGATGACGGCGCCGACGTCCTCGAGCTGGCGCATCATCTGCTCGTTGCTCATCCCCGCCTGCCACCCGGGGATCGCCTCGAGCTTGTCGAGGGTGCCGCCCGTGTGGCCGAGACCGCGGCCGGACAGCTGCGGCACCGCGACCCCGCAGGCAGCCACGAGCGGGGCCAGCGGGAGGGTGATCTTGTCGCCGACGCCGCCGGTCGAGTGCTTGTCGGCGGTGGGTCGCGACAGGGACGAGAAGTCCATGCGCTCACCGCTGTTGATCATGGCGTTCGTCCAGCGCGAGATCTCGCGACGGTTCATGCCGTTGAGCAGGATCGCCATGGCCAGGCTGCTCATCTGCTCGTCGGCGACCGCGCCCCGGGTGTACGCGTCGATCACCCAGTCGATCTGGCCGTCGGACAGCTCGCCCCGGCCCCGCTTGGTGATGATGACGTCGACGGCATCGAAGCTCTCGCTCATGGCCTCATCGTGTCAGATCCCTACCGCGACCCGACACGGGGGAAACCTTGCTGGTTCCTGCACGAACGGCCCGGACCTCACCGCTACCGGGGCGATTCGTGCAGGATCCGACCCAGTGCGCCGTCAGCCGCGTCCCGGGAAGTGCCGTCGCCACTCCTGTGACCTGACGCGGGCCCGCATGCCACAGGCCCGCATCCCTGCCAGGACCCGTTCCAGGGTCCGCTCCGGGTCGCCGTACACCCCGTTCGCCAGGACGACCACGATCCGCCAACCCTCGGTGTCCAGCTCCTCGCGTCGGGCGACGTCACGCTCCCACTGTCTCGTGCTCTCGGCGTGCTGGCGACCGTCGTACTCGATCGCCAGCCGGTGGTCGGGGTAGGACAGGTCGAAGCGGCGCAGCCACCGCCCGTCCGTTCCGTACTCGATGTGGTTGACGACCGGTTCCGGCAGCCCGGCCAGCACGAGGAGCATTCGCAGCCGCGACTCCATCGGCGAGTCGACACCGGCCCGCACCAGCCACGCGGCGCGCCTGGCCACCGTTGCCTGGAGACCTCGGCGCCCGCTGGCGGCCGCGACGAGTGCGTCCGGAGACGTGCGTCCACGACGGACGAGCGAGTCGCCGAGTACCACGAGGTCGACCAGGGAGAGCTCACCGGTGAGGTCGAGGAACGTGTCCTCCGCGGTCGTGACCGGTATGCCGCCGACCCGAGCCTGGGCCTGTGGACCCGACCGAACCCGCGCCTGGACCTCGGGAAGCCGGAGCTGGCCGTGCGGCACACGTAGGTGGATGCGGTGGTCGGGAGGCACGATGCCACCCAGCAGCACGGCTGCCGTCGACCGGGCGACGACGGAACCGGCGGGCGCAAGCCGTAGCGCGGCCAACGCCCGCACCCGAAGGTCCACCTCGACCCCGGCGCGGACGTAGGCGCCGTGCAGGACCCGTTGGACGCGGGGGCCGCGCAGCACCTTGTCGGTCAGGCCCGCGGACCGCGCCTCGGTACGCGTGAAGACGAACGGCAGGCCCTCCATACCGACAGGGTCGCCGACCGAGGCAGAGCCGACCGGCGGTTGTCCACAGGGGCGACCAAGGCCCGATCCTGCACGAATCGCCCCTCTCCGCGGCGGCGAGGGGCGATTCGTGCAGGAACCGGCGTGAGTGGGCCGAGCGACAGCCCGAGCGTCAGGCGGGTGGGGCGGCGATCGAGAGGTTGTCGGGGCCGAACGCCTGGGGCAGGACCTCGCTCATCGGCAGCACGCCCTGGGGGGTGAGGATGAGGCAGGTGGGCCCACCGTTCTCCCACAGCAGCTGGCGGCAGCGACCGCACGGCATGAGCGGTTCACCATCACGCCCGACGCACGACACCGCGACGAGGCGGCCACCGCCCGTGGCGTGCAGGTGCGAGACCAGCCCGCACTCGGCGCACAGGCCCACGCCGTACGCCGCGTTCTCGACGTTGCAGCCCCAGACGAGCCGTCCGTCGTCCACGATCGCCGCGACCCCGACGGGGAAGCGGGAGTATGGCGCGTAGGCCTTGCCCATGATCTCGATCGCCTTGCCACGCAGGGCGTCCCAGTCGACCTCGTTCGCCACTAGTGGCCCTCGCCCTTGCGGTAGATCTGACCGTCGGCCGCCGGCATGCGCAGGCGCTGCGAGGCGAACGCGAGCACGAGCAGCGTGGTGACGTACGGCGTGGTGCCGGTGAGCTCGGCGGGGACGGCGTCCGCAGCGAGGTACCACCAGCCGACGAGGACGCCCACGACGATCGCGAGGACACCCTGCACCATGCGACGGTTGCGCACGACCTGCCAGATGCCGACCGCGATGAGCAGCACCGCGAACAGCAGCAGGAAAGCGTGCACGGTCGCGCCACCGCGCAGCTGCACGGCGTCGGTGTAGCCGAACAGGGCGGCACCGGTGAGCAGGCCACCCGGGCGCCAGTTGCCGAAGATCATGGCGGCGAGGCCGATGTAGCCACGGCCACCGGTCTGCCCGTCGCGGTAGATGCTCGCCGCCACAAGGGCGAGGAACCCGCCACCGAGGCCGGCGAGGCCACCGGAGACGAGCACCGCGAGGAACTTGTAGCGGAGCACGTTGACACCGAGCGACTCGGCGGCCACCGGCGACTCACCGACGGAGCGCAGCCGCAGGCCGAACGACGTGCGCCACAGCACCCACCAGGTGCCGACGAACAGCAGGATCGCGATGATCGTCAGGATCGACAGGTTCGTGCAGATCGCCCGCAGCACCGCTGCGAGGTCGCTGACGAAGAACCAGTGCTTCTTCTCCAGGTCGCCCAGCGCCGGCGAGATCCCGGGCAGCGTGAACGACGGCAGCTCCTTGACCTGCGGCGACTGGGTTGGACCACCGCCGGGCAGGCCGTTGAAGAAGCGGGCGGCGAGGTACTTGGCGACACCGAGGCCGATGATGTTGATGGCGACACCGGAGACGATGTGGTCGACCCCGAAGGTCACGGTGGCGATCGCGTGGATGAGGCCACCGATCATGCCCATGAGGATCGCGCCGAGGACCCCGGCCCAGGGACCCATGTGGTAGCCGAAGAACCCGGCTCCCCAGGTACCGAGGATCATCATGCCCTCGAGGCCGATGTTGACCACGCCCGCGCGCTCGGACCACAGGCCACCGAGGCCGGCGAGGCCGATCGGGACGGCCAGGCCGATGGCCGCGGCCAGGGCGCCCGAGGACGCGATGTCGTTCGCACCGCTGACGACGCGCAGGACGGAGATGACGGCGAGCGCGCCGATCGCGATGACGGCCCACTCGCGGGGCCCGTAGCGACGCTTGCGCCGGGGGCTGTCGGGCACGGTCCTGGTGCCGACCTCGAGTCCGGCGGCGCTCATGCCGGGGCTCCTTCCTTGGATGCGGGGGCAGGCCGCTGGGCGGCCAGCTCCCGGGCGACGCGGGTCTGTTCGAGCCGTTTGTCGGCCCGGCGGATCAGCTCGTAGGCGATGACGACGGCGAACAGGATGACGCCCTGGATGATGTTGACGAGCTCCTGGGCGACGTTGGCCTGGATCTGCAGCGCGTTCGACTGGACGTCGAGGAACGCCCACAGCAGCGCGGCGAAGGCGATGCCGACCGCGTTGTTGCGACCGAGCAGGGCGATGGCGATGCCGGCGAAGCCCAGGCCCGACTGGAATGTCGTGCCGTAGTTGTGGTCCTGCCCGAAGAGCAGCGGCATGCCGACCAGTCCGGCGAGCGCGCCCGAGGCGATCATGGCGGTCATCACCATGCGCGGGACCTTCACGCCGCTGGCGACGGCCGCGCTCTCGGAGCGCCCGGTGGCGCGCAGGTCGAACCCGAAGCGCGTCTTCCCCAGCACGAACCAGTAGAGGAACCCGACCAGCAGCGCCAGGATCAGCAGCGTGTAGACGCGGTTGGTGGCACCGGGGATGAGCTTGAAGCCCTCGAGCTGCGAGCTGTCCGGGATGGTCTTGGTCTCGATGCTGTTGCTGCCGGCCTTGCGGTCGGCGACCTTGAGGAGCAACCAGCTCACGATGCCGGTGGCGATCGCGTTGAGCATGATCGTCGAGATCACCTCGGAGACGCCGCGCTTGACCTTGAGGTATGCCGCGATGCTGGCCCACAGCCCGCCGGCCACCATCGCGATGAGGATGCTCACGACGATGTTGAGCCAGCCGGGCAACCACGCCTGGCCGGCGAAGACGGCGGCGGCGAACACGGCGACGCGGTACTGGCCGTCGACACCGATGTTGAACAGGTTCATGCGGAAGCCGACCGCGACGGCGATGGCCGACAGGTAGAACACGGCTGCGGCGTTGACGATGTTGACGGCCTGGCGGGGCTTGGGCACCGCGAGGATCGTCTTCCACACCTCCGCCACGGGGTCGCCGACGGCGACGAGCACGAGCGAGGTGACGACGAAGGCCACCACGAGCGCGAGGACCGGGGCTGCTGCGCTGAGCAGGATCCGGCGCGGGTTGAGGGCCTTCATCGGGTCTGCTCCTTCTCGCCGGCGCCGGTCATGGCGGCACCGAGGTCCTCGGCCGTCACCGCGTCCGGGTCGAATTCGCCGGACAGCTTGCCGCGCAGGATCACGCGGATGGTGTCGGACAGGCCGATCAGCTCCTCCAGGTCCGCGGAGATCAGCAGCACCGCGAGGCCCTCCCGGCGAGCGGCACGGATGTGGTCCCAGATGCTCGACTGGGCGCCGACGTCCACACCACGGGTGGGGTGGGCGGCGATGAGCACCTTCGGGTGGTGGCTCATCTCGCGGCCGATGATGAGCTTCTGCTGGTTGCCACCGGACAGGGAGCCGGCCGTGACGAAGATCGACGGCGTGCGCACGTCGTACTCCCCCACGATGCGCTGGGTGTCGGCCTTGGCCGCGGCGGCGTCGATGAGCTGGCCCTTGACGTTGGGCGACTCGGTCTGGTGGCCGAGGATGCGGTTCTCCCACAAGGGTGCCTCGAGGAGCAGCGCGTGGCGGTGGCGGTCCTCGGGGATGTACCCGACGCCCGCCTCACGGATCTCTCGCGTACCCCAGTCGGAGATGTCGGTGGTCTCGAGGTGCACGGTGCCCGAGGTGGGCTCGCGCATCCCCATGATGACCTCGACGAGCTCGGCCTGGCCGTTGCCCTCGACCCCGGCGATCCCCAGGACCTCCCCGGCGTGGATGGTCAACGAGATGCCGTCGAGCAGCGGGCGTCCCGAGCCGCCGCCCAGCACGAGGTCCTCGACCGACAGCAGGACGCGGTCGGTGACCGTGGACTCCTCCGTGGTGGGCGAGGGCAGCTCGGACCCGACCATGAGCTCGGCGAGCTGGCGGGCGTTGACCGACTTCGGGTCGACGGTGTCGATCGTGGTGCCGCGTCGGATCACGGTGATCGAGTCGGCGACCTTGAGGACCTCGTCGAGCTTGTGCGAGATGAACAGGACGGTGAGGCCCTCGTCCTTGAGCTCGGCCAGCTGGTCGAACAGCTCGTCGACCTCCTGCGGGACGAGGACGGCGGTGGGTTCGTCGAGGATCAGGGTCTTCGCGCCGCGGTAGAGCACCTTGAGGATCTCGATGCGCTGACGGGCACCCACCCCCAGCTCGCTGACCAGGGCGTCGGGGTCGACGTCGAGCTTGTAGGCGTCGGAGATCCGCTGGATCTCGCGCCGGGCCTTGTCGCCGATGCCGTGCAGCTTCTCGGCGCCGAGGACGACGTTCTCGAGGACGGTGAGGTTGTCGGCCAGCATGAAGTGCTGGAACACCATGCCGATACCGGCGGCGATGGCGTCGGACGGGGAGTGCAGGTTGACCAGCTGCCCACCCACCTTGATGGTGCCCTCGTCCGGGCGCTGCACGCCGTACAGGATCTTCATCAGGGTGGACTTGCCGGCGCCGTTCTCACCCACGATCGCGTGGACCGTGCCGCGGCGGACGGAGAAGGTCACGTCCTTGTTGGCGACGACACCGGGGAAGCGCTTGGTGATGCCCTCGAGCTCGACGGCTGGGGGGCCTGCGTCAGCGGTGGTCCGCGTCAGGGGTGGGGAGGCAGTGATGGCGACACTCCTGGTCCGGGCCCGCAACGGTGCAGGCAGTTTTCGGCGCATGGTCTGGCAGACCCGGCATACGGGTCGAGGGGTCGGGCTGGTCGTGCGGGACATGCACACGGCCCGGGTGAGACGCTACCGCGCCGCCCGGGCCGTGTGGACCACCACAGGATCGATCTGGGGGTCGATCAGGGGGTGGTGGGAACCTTGATCTCGCCGGAGATGATCTTCTGCTTGTAGTCGTCCAGCTTGGACTTGATGTCGTCGATCTGGCCACCGGTCGTGGAGTAGTCCACGCCACCGGCCTTGAGGTCGTAGACGTTGTTGCCGGTCTTCTCGGTGCCGTCAGCGGCCGACTTGATGAAGTCGAACACCGCGACGTCGACCTTCTTGATCATCGAGGTCATGATGACGGAGCGGACGTCGGCCGGGGCCGTGAGCGCCTGGTCGGAGTCGACACCGATGGCCAGGCCACCAGCAGCCTTGGCCGCCGTGAAGACACCGCCACCGGAGCCACCAGCGGCGTGGTAGACGATGTCGGCGCCGCCCTGGAACATGCCCTCGGCAGCCGTCTTGCCCTTGGCCGGGTCACCGAAGCCGCTGAAGTCCGGCGGCTGGGTGAGGTACTGGCTGTCGACCTTGATGCTGGGGTTCACGGCCTTGGCGCCCGCGATGTACCCGGCCTCGAACTTCTTGATGAGGGGGACGTTGACGCCACCGACGAAGCCGATGTGCTTGGCCTTCGACTTCAGCGCGGCGGCCGCGCCCACGAGGAACGAGCCCTCGTTCTCGGCGAAGGTGATCTGGTCGACGTTGGCGCCTTTGGAGTCGTCGGACGCGTCGTCGACGATCGCGAAGTGCACGTCGGGGTTGGCCTTGGCGGCCTTGCCCACGGAGGCTGCGTAGGCGAAGCCCACCGCGACGACGTGGGTGTAGCCGGCGTCCACGAGCTGCTGGAGGCGCTCCTCGCGAGCGGCCTCGTTCTCACCGTTGACGGCTGCGGCTTCCTTGACCTCGACACCGAGGTCGCTCTTGGCCTTGTCGAGGCCGGCAGCGGCAGCGTCGTTGAACGACTGGTCGCCGCGCCCGCCCACGTCGTACGCCATACCGACCTTGATGTCGCTCTTCTTCGTCGAGCCCGAGCCCGAGCTCGAGGCGCTGCCGCTGGGCTGGTCGCTGCCCGAGTCACCACATGCGGCGAGCGTCAGTGCTGCCACCGACACGACCGCTGCAACCTTCATCGCGTGACGCAAGGCTGTCTCCTGTTCCTAGGTATGCATGAGGCGCTCTGGTGCGCCACTAGGGCGTGAGGATAGCCGCAAGAACTGCGGCTCCCGTCAGCCTTCTGGCGCAGTTCTTGCAAACCGTTACCGATCCGCGACTGTCCGTCCGGGACCGCTCTTGACCACACCAGCCACAGCAGCACCAGCCAGCAGGCGAGCGCCCTGGACCACCGACGTCTCGTCCACGACGAGGTCGCCCTGGTGCAGGTCGTAGGTCGTACCGCCAGGAGTGCGCGTCCCGAGCCGGGCCATCGCCCCGGGCACCTCACGCAGGTACCACGCGAAGTCCTCGCCGCCGAGGGACTGCGGCGTGCCCACCGCGGCGAGGCCCATCCCCTCCGCCGAGCGGCGGAACACCTCGATGGCCTCGGGCTCGTTGACGACGGGGGGCACGCCCTGGGCGTGCTCGAGCACGGCCGTCACGGCATACGGGGCCACGATGTGCTCCAGCGCCTGGGCGAGCAGGGGGCCGACGCTGGTCCACGCGGTGGCGTCGAGCATGCGAAGGGTGCCGGCGACGGTCCCGCTGGACGGGATCACGTTGGCCGCCTGGCCGGCGTGCAGCTCCCCCCACACCAGCGCGAACGCCGTCCGCGGGTCCAGGCGGCGCGACAGCACGGCCGGCAGCTCGGTGACGACCTTGGCCAGGGCGAAGGTGAGGTCCTCGGTGAGGTGCGGGCGGGACGTGTGGCCACCACGACCGCTCAGGTGGACGACGACCCGGTCGGCGGCGGCGGTGATCGCCCCGTCGCGCAGGCCGACGCTCCCGACGTCCAGGCTGGGGTCGCAGTGGACCGCGAAGATCGCGTCGACGCCGTCGAGGGCGCCCTGGGCGATGAGGTCGACGGCACCGCCGGGGATGACCTCCTCGGCGGGCTGGAAGAGGAGGCGGACCCCGATCCCCCGCTCACGGAGCTGCTCCTCGTGCTCCTTGAGGGCCAGGCCGGCGCCCAGCACAGCTGCTACGTGGACGTCGTGGCCGCACGCGTGGCAGATGCCCTCGGTGGTCGAGGCCCACGCCACCCCGGTGCGCTCCCCCACGGGCAGGGCGTCGAGGTCGGCGCGAAGGGCGACGCGGTAGGCCGGCTGCTCGGCACCGAGGTCGGCGACCAGCCCGGTGACGGGCAGGGCGCGGGTGCGGACGCCGGCACCGCGGAGCAGCTCCTCCACGCGGGCGGTGGTTCGCACCTCGCCTCGGGACAGCTCGGGGTGGGCGTGGACGTCGCGCTGGAGGGCCAGGAGCGCGGGGGCCAGGGCGTCGATGGACTCGCCGAGGTCGGTCAGCAGGTGGTTGTCGCTCATGTCCCGGCGCACTCTACTCGCGGGTCACGGCCCCGCCCGGCCACCCGCGGTCCTTGCGTGGCCCGACGGACCAGGACCCGTCGGATCACTCAACGACTGCGGGGAGGACCCCGCCGGGGTGCCGTGGGGACCCCGGAATGGCGCGTGGTCGCGCCGGCGTCGGACGGCTCAGAAGGTCTCGCGCGGGACGTACTGGCCCCAGACGTCGCGCAGGGCGTGGCTGACCTCTCCGCCGGTGGCGCGCAGCCGCAGCGCCTCCCTCATGGGGTACAGCAGGTTGTCGGTGCCGCGGGCCGCCTCTCGGACCGCCTTGAGGGCACGCTCGACGGCCTCGTTGTCACGTTCGGCGCGCAGGGCGGCCAGCCGCTCCCGCTGGTCGTGCTCGATCTGCGGGTCGACGCGCAGTGGCTCGTACGGCTCCTCCTCGTCGAGGGCGAAGCGGTTGAGGCCGACGACGGTGCGTTGCTTGTTGTCGATCTCCAGCGCGATGCGGTAGGCCGAACGCTCGATCTCGGACTTCTGGAAACCCTGCTCGATCGCGGCCACGGCGCCGCCTCGGTCCTCGACGGCCCGGATCAGCTCGAGGGCAGCGGCCTCGACGTCGTCGGTCATGGACTCGACGACGTACGAGCCGGCGAACGGGTCGACCGTCTTCGTCACGTCGGTCTCGTAGGCGATGACCTGTTGGGTGCGCAGGGCCAGCCGGGCGGCCTTCTGCGTCGGCAGGGCGATCGCCTCGTCGAAGGAGTTGGTGTGCAGCGACTGGGTGCCACCCAGGACCGCCCCGAGGCCCTGCAGCGCGACGCGGACGAGGTTGACCTCGGGCTGCTGGGCGGTGAGCTGCACGCCGGCGGTCTGGGTGTGGAACCGGAGCATCAGGCTCTTGGGGTTCGTCGCCCCGAACTCCTCACGCATGATCCGCGCCCAGATCCGACGGGCCGCCCGGAACTTCGCGACCTCCTCGAGCAGGGTCGTGCGGGCGACGAAGAAGAAGGACAGCCGGGGCGCGAAGTCGTCGACGTCGAGGCCGGCGGCGATCGCCGCCCGGACGTACTCCTTGGCGTTCGCGAGGGTGAAGGCGATCTCCTGCGCGGGCGTCGCCCCCGCCTCGGCCATGTGGTAGCCGCTGATGGAGATGGTGTTCCAGCGTGGCATCTCCTTGGCGCAGTAGGCGAAGATGTCGCTGATGAGGCGCAGCGACTCCTTCGGCGGGTAGATGTAGGTGCCGCGCGCGATGTACTCCTTGAGCACGTCGTTCTGGATCGTCCCTGCGAGCTTCGCGCTGTCGGCGCCGTTCTCCTCCGCGACGAGCTGGTACATGAGCAGGAGCGTCGAGGCGGGTGCGTTGATGGTCATCGAGGTCGACAGCTCGCCGAGCGGGAGGCCGCCGAACAGGGTGCGCATGTCGTCGATCGAGTCGATCGCCACCCCCACCTTGCCGACCTCGCCGCTCGCGATCGCCTCGTCCGAGTCGTAGCCCATCTGGGTCGGCAGGTCGAACGCGACGGAGAGTCCGCCCGTGCCGTTCGCGACGAGCTCGTGGTAGCGCTCGTTGCTCTCCTTGGCGGTGCCGAACCCGGCGTACTGCCGCATCGTCCAGGGCCGTCCGGTGTACATGTTCGGGTAGACGCCGCGGGTGTACGGGAACTGCCCGGGCTCGCCCAGCTGCTCCGCCGGGTCGAAGTCCGCGAGGTCCTCCGCGCCGTACACGGGCTTGATGGGGAGGTCGGACTCGGAGCGGGCTTCGGGGACGTCTGCGGCCATGCTGCGGAGCCTAACGGCGAGGTATGGCACCCGCCCACGGCCCGTGGCCAACCTCACCAGGGGCGCCTGCCGTGCCGGGCCGGTGCCGGGCGGGCCCCCTCAGGCGAGGTCGGCGCGGCGCTGCTCCCACCGCTCGGCGATGCCCTTCATCTCCTCCGTGATGAACTCCAGGAACTCGACGCTCAGGGCGAGCCGGTGGCCGGCGGCCGTCCGTCGCCCACCCACCAGGCCGACACCCTCGCGCAGGCTCGCCGTGATCGGGGCGTAGGTCGCCGCGGAGTTGATCATCACGTCGTGCCAGGCGTCGTCGGACACGACGAACACGTCCCGCCGCGACCCGGGCTCGCGCTCCCGGTGGATCATCCGCGTGGTCTCGAGGTAGCGGACCGCCCCGGAGACGGCGGCGGGGCTCACGGCGAGGGCCTCGCCCAGCTCCGCCGCGGTGAGGGTCCCGGTGTCGCGGGCGAGCAGGCACGCGAAGACGCGGGCGGGCAGGCGGGGGAAGCCCGCGGCCGTCAGGCTCGAGCCGAACCGCTCGACGAACCTCGACCGCTCGTCCTCCCCCACTGCCTCGGGAGGCGAACCCGCCCGTGCCGAGCCGTTCCTGCGTGTCACCATGCAGTCACTTTAGAACATTCAGTATTTTCTGAAAACTGTGTACCGTGGACACCATGACCACCGTGATCCACGCGGCCGGGCTGCGCAAGGAGTTCGGCCGCACCAGAGCACTCGACGGGCTCGACCTGGAGGTCCAGCAGGGCGAGGTCCACGGCTTCCTCGGTCCCAACGGTTCGGGGAAGTCCACGACCATCAGGGTCCTGCTCGGTCTGCTGCGGGCCGACGGCGGCGACGTCAGCCTGCTGGGAGGCGACCCGTGGAGCCAGGCCGCGACCCTCCACCGCCGTCTCGCCTACGTCCCCGGCGACGTGGCCCTGTGGCCCAACCTCACCGGCGGAGAGGTGATCGACCTGCTGGGTCGGTTGCGCGGCCAGGCCGACGACCGCCACGCCGGGGGCCGGCGTGCGGAGCTGCTCGAGCGCTTCGACCTCGACCCCACGAAGAAGGGCCGCGCCTACTCCAAGGGCAACCGCCAGAAGGTGGCCCTCGTCGCGGCCCTGGCCTCCGACGCCGAGCTCCTCATCCTCGACGAGCCCACGTCCGGACTCGACCCCCTCATGGAGGAGGTCTTCCGCGAGTGCATCCGCGAGGTCCGGGACGAGGGCCGCACCGTGCTCCTGTCGAGCCACATCCTCAGCGAGGTGGAGCACCTCTGCGAGCGCCTGACGATCATCCGCGCCGGCCGCACCGTGCAGACCGGCAGCCTGGCCGACATGCGGCACCTGTCGCGCACCACCGTCGACGTCGAGCTGGACCGCGCCCCGGTCGCCCTCGAGTCGGCCCCCGGGGTGCACGACCTGCGGACGGAAGGCCGGCGCGTGCACCTCAGCGTCGATCCCGACGAGCTCGGCAGCGTGATGAACCTGTTGACGCAGTGCGGGATCCGTCGCATCACCAGCGCTCCCCCGAGTCTCGAGGAGCTGTTCATGGACCTCTACCGGCGCCCGGCCGACGCCGCTCGCGAGGTCGGGGCACGGCCATGAGCCCCTCCGGCACCGGGACCCTGCTGCGGCTGGCGCTGCGGCGCGACCGGGTGCTGGCCCCGGTGGTCGTGCTGCTGCTGGGTCTCACGGCATGGAGCACTGCGGCAGCGACCGTCGCCCTCTACCCCGACCCTGCGCAGGTGACCTCGGCGGCCGTCGCCGCCAACGCCTCGCCCGCCCTCGTCGCCCTGTACGGACCGGTCCACGCGTCCCTGGGGTCCCTGGCCAGCCTCAAGATGCTCTCGACCGGCGCCGTGGCCATCGCGCTGGCGGCCGTGTTCCTCCTGCGCCGCCACACCCGCACCGAGGAGGAGACCGGCCGCGTCGAGCTGCTCGGGGCCGGGGCCCTGTCACGGCACGCACCCCTCACCGCGGCGGTCCTGCACACCACGTTGGTGGTGCTGCTCGCCAGTGCGCTCTGCGCCCTGGGGTATGCCGCCTCCGGCCTGCCCGTCGCGGGCTCGGTCGCGTTGGGGCTGGCCTGGCTGGTCGCCGGCCTCGCGTTCACCGGGATCACGGCGGTGGCCGTGCAGCTCACCTCGAGCGCACGGACCGTCGCCGCCATCGCGGGAGGTGGTGTCGCGGCGGCATACCTGCTCCGTGCGGTGGGTGACGCGGCCGGCGACGGGCCGGCGCGCGTCCTCGTCTGGCTCTCCCCGCTCGGGTGGGCCCAGCAGGTCCGTCCGTACGCCGGGGAGCGTTGGTGGGTGGGGCTGCTCGCGCTGGGGTTCACTGCGGCCACCACGGCACTCGCCTACGTCCTGCGCAGCCGTCGCGACCTCGGGTCGGGCCTCTTCGCGGACCGTGCGGGACCGGCCCACACGACGATGGGCTCGCCGCTCGCGCTGGCTTGGCGGCTGCAGCGCTCCGCCATCGTTGGCTGGTCGCTGGCGCTCGTCCTCATGGGGGCGGTGCTGGGCGGGTTCGCCTCGAGTGCCGCCACGCTGCTCGACTCGCCACAGGCGCGGGACATGATCCGCAGCCTCGGGGGCACCGGGTCCCTGACGGACGCGTTCATCTCCGCGGAGTTCGGCATCATGGCCGCGGTCGTGGCGGGCTTCGGCGTCGCGGCAGCACTCCGCATGCTGGGCGAGGAGACCTCCACCCGCGCGGAGCTGACCCTGTCGACGGCGACGTCTCGGTGGTCCTGGCTGATGAGCCACGTCGGCCTGGCCCTGGTCGGCAGCGCCGGGATCCTGGCCCTGCTCGGCGCCGGGGCCGCCGCCGCGGACGGGGCGACCCGCGGTGACCTCGACGACTCGTTCGCCCGGGTCCTCCCGGCGGCGCTCGTGCAGGTGCCACCCGTCTGGGTCGTCATCGGCGTCGCCGTGCTGCTCTACGGCACCGCCTCGAGGCTGGCCGTCGGCGCCTGGGTGGTTCTCGCCGGCTGCCTGGTCATCGGCCAGCTCGGCGAGCTGCTCGCCCTGCCGACGGCAGTGCAGGGCCTCTCACCGTTCCGGCACGTGCCGATGCTGCCCGGTGCTGCGTTCGACCCGACGCCCGTCGTCGCGCTGGTGGCCGTCGCGGGGATCCTGGTCGTCGTCGGCGGCAGCCTGTTCCGCCGGCGCGACCTGCACTGATGATCCTCGGCACTCCTAGGTGAGGTCGGTGCGGCCCTGCGCCTTGAGGGCGTCGACGACGCCCTTGACGTCCTGGGCTCGTTCGCGAGACATGACGAGCAGCGCATCCGGGGTGTCGACGACCACGACGTCGTCGATGCCGACGAGCGCGACGACCCGGTCCGTCCCCGGCACCACGACACCGGTCGAGTCGAGGACGCGCACGCGCTCGGCGTCCCCGAGCACGCGAACCCCCGGCAGGCCGTCGGCATCCGTGAGCAGCGAGCCGAGGGACGCGAAGTCGCCCACGTCGTCCCAGCCGAACCCCCCGGGCACCACGGCGACCCGACCCTCGGCGGCAGCAGGCTCGGCGACGGCGTGGTCGATGGCGATCTTCTCCAGGCCCGGCCAGACCTCTTCGAGGCGGGAGGGGTCTGCGGCCAGGGTGCGCAGACCGGCAGCCAGCTCAGGGTGCCACCGGCCGAGGAGGTCGAGCAGCACCGAGGCCCGGACGACGAACATGCCGGCGTTCCAGCGGAACCGGCCGGTGGCGAGGTAGGCCTCCGCCCGCTCGCGGTCCGGCTTCTCCACGAACTGCGCCACCGCATGCGCCGGGCCGTCACCGAGCACCTCACCCAGCTCGACGTAGCCGAAACCCGTTGCGGCATGGGTGGGCTCGATGCCGATGGTCACGACATGACCGTCGGCCGCGGCGTCCACGGCCGCGGAGACGCACTCGCGGAACTGCGCCTCGTCACCGATGACGTGGTCGGCGGCGAACGAGCCGAGGACCGCCTCCGGGTCCCGGGCCTCGAGCACCGCTGCGGCCCAGCCGATGGCGGCCATCGAGTCGCGCGGCGAGGGTTCGGCGAGCAGCTGGTCGGCGGGCAGCCCCGGCAGCTGGCGAGCCACGGCCTCGGCGTGCGCCACCCCGGTGACGACGAGCACCTGCGGACCGGTCAACGGCTCCAACCGGTCCCAGGTGGCCTGCAGCAGCGAGCGCCCGGTGCCCGTGAGGTCGTGCAGGAACTTGGGCGACCCGGCGCGCGACAACGGCCAGAGCCTCGTCCCTGCCCCGCCTGCCGGGATGACGGCCCAGAAGTGCTCGTTCGACATGGCGCGAACGCTAGCCCACGGCCACAACGGCCCCTGGTGATCACCCTGCGCTCACCTGACACACCCCCGGGCGTCGCCGTCCCCTCACCCGCGGTCCGCACGCTGGTGGTGTGCGCATCGCCATCGTCACCGAGTCGTTCCTGCCGAACCTCAACGGCGTCACGACCAGCGTCTGCCGGGTGCTCGAGTGCCTGCGCGACGGCGGGCACGAGGTCGTGGTCATCGCCCCTCGGCCGGCACCGTCGAGCTGGGCCGGGTACCCCGTGCACGCCGTGGCCTCCGTCCCCGTCCGGCAGTTCCCCGTCGGACTGCCGACCGGCGAGGTCGAGGCCCTGCTGCGCCGCTTCGCCCCGGACGTGGTCCACGTCGCCTCGCCGTTCGTCCTCGGCGCCAGCGCGCTCGGCGCGGCGGCCAGGCTGGGCGTCCCCTCGGTCGCGGTCTACCAGACCGACATGCCCAGCTACCTCGGCCAGCACGCCCCCCGCGCGCTCGGGCGCGGTGCGGCGACCGCTGCCTGGCGCTGGGTGCGACGGGTCCACGAGCTCGCCGACCTGACCCTGGCCCCCTCGTCGGCGGCGCTCGCCGAGCTGGAGGCGCACGGCATACCGAGGGTGCGGGGCTGGGCGCGCGGCGTGGACGCGGCGACGTTCCGCCCGGAGTGGCGCACCGACGCCGGCACCCGCGCCCTGCGCCGCAGCCTCGCCCCCAATGGTGAGGTGCTCGTGGGTTACGTCGGTCGGCTGGCACCCGAGAAGGAGCTGCACCGGTTCGCCTCCCTCGCCGGGCTCCCGGGGGTGCGGGTCGTCATCGTCGGCGACGGGCCGAGCCGCGCGGACGACTCGGCCCTGCTCGGGGCCGCCGGCCTCGATGTCGTCCTCCTCGGGCGGCGCGAGGGGGACGACCTGGCGAGGGCGTATGCCGCGTTGGACGTGTTCGCCCACACGGGGACCAGGGAGACCTTCGGGCAGACCCTCCAGGAGGCGGCCGCGACCAGCCTGCCGGTCGTCGCACCGGCACGGGGTGGACCGCTGGACCTGGTCGACCACAGCCGCACCGGCCTGCTCTTCGACCCCGACGACCCTGCAGCGCTGCGGGAGGCGGTCGCCCACCTCGCCGGTGACCGGACCAAGCGCGAGGCGATGGGAGCCGCCGGCCGGCTCCGGGTCGCGGGCCGGTCGTGGTCCGCCCTCACCGACGAGCTGGTCGGCCAGTACGAGTCGGTCCACCGGGCTGCGGTCCCCGCCGCCTGACCACCTCGCAGGGGTCGTCGGGTACCCGCCGGTAACCCCTCCTGTCTGGTTTCTCACAGCAGGGCCGTGCGCGCTCCACCTGCACGTACGGATAACCTGACGGTCGACGTACGGACAGCCAGGCCCAGCCATGTTCTGGTGCAGCTGCCGTGACAACTCTGCTTCGAAAGGGACGCGCAGTGGCGCAGGCAGCCAACGGGACCCTCTACCGCGGCCGTGAAGGCATGTGGACGTGGGTGGCCCACCGCATCAGCGGCGTACTGATCTTCCTCTTCCTCTTCGCGCACGTGCTCGACACGGCGCTGGTCCGGGTCTCCCCGGAGGCCTACAACGAGGTCATGGACGCCTACAAGAACCCCGTCGTGGGGCTCGCCGAGGCCGGCCTCGTGGCGGCGGTGATCTTCCACGCGCTCAACGGCCTGCGGATCATCGCGGTGGACTTCTGGGCCAAGGGCCCCAGGTACCAGAAGCAGATGTTCTGGGCCGTCCTCGTCGGGTTCGTGGTGCTCTTCGCGCCGTTCGCGATCCGCCACCTGACCATCGTCTTCACGCACTGAGAGGGCGGATCATGAGCACCACCACCAACTACCACGCCGGTCCTGACGCGGTCTCCGCGAAGACGTCGCGCTACCGCCGCGTCTCCAAGGGCCGGGGCAACTTCGAGCTGTGGTCCTGGGTCTTCATGCGTGCCAGCGGCGTCCTGCTGCTCGTCCTGGTCTTCGGGCACCTCTTCGTCAACCTCATGCTGGGCGAAGGCATCCACGGCGTCGACTTCGCGTTCGTCGCCGGCAAGTGGGCCAGCCCGTTCTGGCAGACCTGGGACATGCTGATGCTGTGGCTCGCGGAGCTGCACGGCTTCAACGGGGTCCGCACGATCATCAACGACTACACCGAGAAGGACCGCACCCGCTGGATCCTCAAGGGGCTGCTGGTCGCGAGCGCCCTGCTCGTCCTGGTCCTCGGCACGCTGGTCATCTTCACGTTCGACCCGTGCCTCGACCCGTCGTCCACCCTGTCCGTGTGCACGGCACGATGACCCCGCAACACCGAAGGAACCAATCCTGATGCAGACGCACAAGTACGACGTCGTCATCGTCGGTGCCGGCGGCGCCGGGATGCGCGCGGCCCTCGAGTCCTCGACGCGCACCCGCACCGCGGTGCTCACCAAGCTCTACCCGACGCGGTCCCACACCGGCGCGGCCCAGGGCGGCATGTGCGCCGCCCTCGCCAACGTCGAGGAGGACAACTGGGAGTGGCACACCTTCGACACCGTCAAGGGCGGCGACTACCTCGTCGACCAGGACGCGGCCGAGATCATGTGCCGCGAGGCCATCGACGCGGTCATCGACCTCGAGAAGATGGGCCTGCCGTTCAACCGCACGCCCGAGGGCAAGATCGACCAGCGCCGGTTCGGGGGCCACACCCGCAACCACGGTGAGGCCGCGGTGCGCCGTTCGTGCTTCGCCGCCGACCGCACGGGTCACATGATCCTGCAGACCCTCTACCAGAACTGCGTCAAGCAGGGCGTCGAGTTCTTCAACGAGTTCTACGTCCTCGACCTGCTCATGAACACTGGCGCGGACGGCGTCGAGCGTGCTGCCGGCGTCGTGGCGTACGAGCTGTCCACCGGCGAGATCCACGTCTTCCAGGCCAAGTCGATCGTGTTCGCCACGGGCGGCACCGGCAAGGTCTTCAAGACCACCTCGAACGCCCACACCCTCACCGGCGACGGCATGGGTGTGGCCTTCCGCCGCGGGATCCCGTTGGAGGACATGGAGTTCTTCCAGTTCCACCCGACAGGCCTGGCCGGCCTCGGCATCCTGCTCTCGGAAGCCGCTCGCGGCGAGGGCGGCATCCTGCGCAACGCCGACGGCGAGCGCTTCATGGAGCGCTACGCCCCCACCATCAAGGACCTCGCGCCGCGCGACATCGTCGCCCGCTCGATGGCCAACGAGGTGCGCGAGGGCCGCGGCGCCGGACCGAACAAGGACTACGTCCTGCTCGACCTCACCCACCTCGAGCCGGCCCACATCGACGCCAAGCTCCCCGACATCACCGAGTTCGCCCGCACCTACCTCGGCGTCGAGCCGTACACCGAGCCGGTGCCGGTCTACCCGACCGCGCACTACGCGATGGGCGGGGTGCCGACGAACGTCGAGACCGAGGTGCTGCGCAACAACACCGACGTCGTCCCCGGGCTGTACGCCGCCGGCGAGGTCGCCTGCGTGTCGGTGCACGGCTCCAACCGCCTGGGCACCAACAGCCTGCTCGACATCAACGTGTTCGGCCGCCGCGCCGGCATCGCCGCCGCGGAGTATGCCGCGAACGCCGCGTTCGTGGAGCTGCCGGCCAACCCCTCCTCGCTGGTCGACGGCATGGTCGAGGGCATCCGCGGCAGGGCCACCGGGGAGCGGGTCGCCGACCTCCGCAAGGAGCTGCAGGAGACCATGGACCGCAACGTCCAGGTGTTCCGCACGGAGGCCTCCATGAAGGAGGCCCTCGGCGTGATCGAGGAGCTCAAGGAGCGCTACGCGAACGTCGTGGTGCAGGACAAGGGCAAGCGCTACAACACCGACCTGCTCGAGGCCGTCGAGCTCGGCTTCCTCATCGAGCTGGCCGAGGTCATCACGATCGGCGCCCTGGCCCGCAAGGAGTCCCGCGGCGGTCACTTCCGTGAGGACTACGAGGCCCGCGACGACGTCAACTTCATGCGGCACACGATGGCCTACCGCGCGCCCGTCGCCGGCGAGGGCTTCGGGGCGGACAGCCCGCTGTTCTCGGACGAGGTGCGCCTCGACTACAAGCCCGTGACCGTGACCCGCTACCAGCCGATGGAGCGCAAGTACTGATGACTGCCACTGTCGAAGAGAAGACCGAGGGCAAGGTCGGCGCCGTGCCGACCTTCACCGTGACCATCCGCGTCGCGCGCTACAACCCCGAGGCCGACACCGAGCCGCACTTCGAGGACTACCAGGTCACCGCGCACGCGACCGACCGCGTGCTCGACGCCCTGCACCAGATCAAGTGGGAGCAGGACGGCTCCCTGAGCTTCCGGCGTTCGTGCGCGCACGGCGTGTGCGGCTCGGACGCCATGCGCATCAACGGCAAGAACCGGCTCGCCTGCAAGACGCTCATCAAGGACGTCAACCCCGACAAGCCGATCACGGTCGAGGCGATCAAGGGTCTTCCGCTCGAGAAGGACCTCATCGTCGACATGGAGCCGTTCTTCGACGCCTACCGCGAGGTCATGCCGTTCCTCGTGACCACGGGCAACGAGCCGACCCGCGAGCGCATCCAGAGCCAGAAGGACCGCGACCGGTTCGACGACACGACCAAGTGCATCCTGTGTGCCGCGTGCACGACGAGCTGCCCCGTCTTCTGGAACGACGGCCAGTACTTCGGCCCGGCCGCGATCGTCAACGCCCACCGCTTCATCTTCGACAGCCGTGACGAGGGTGGCAGCCAGCGCCTGGAGATCCTCAACGACAAGGAGGGCGTGTGGCGCTGCCGCACGACCTTCAACTGCACCGACGCCTGCCCGCGCGGCATCCAGGTGACCCAGGCGATCCAAGAGGTCAAGAGGGCACTGCTCACGAGCAGGTTCTAGGGCACACTCTTCGCGTGCCCCGACGACGTGCGTCCGCCGCCGCTGCCAGCCTCGTGCTGGCGGTCGGCGGCGCCGTCGTGTTCGGACCCACCGCGCCCGCCGTCGCCGGAGCGCCGGCCAGCGCCCCGGCGTCCCAGGGCCGGCTCACGTCGGCGCAGGTCGCCGCGGCGAAGCCCAAGCCCTCACCCAGCCTCCCGAAGCTCCCGGTCCCCAGGGCGACGGTGCGTCCCGAGCTGTCGATCGGTGGGCCCAGGCTGGCCAGCACCGGTCTGGTCACCGACCTCCCTGCCGGGGTGCCTGCTCCCCCGGCGCTCAAGAACGTCGCCTGGCTGCTCGCCGACATGGACACCGGTGAGGTCGTCGCCGCCAAGGCCCCGCACGCCCGCCTCCTGCCGGCCAGCACCCTGAAGACCCTGACCGCCCTGACGCTGATCCCCAAGGTCGGGCCGGACCGGGTGATCACGGCCACCGCTGCCGACGCGAACGCCGACGGCACCCGCGTCGGGATCGTGCCGGGTGCGACCTACACCTCGCGCCAGCTCTTCGAGGCGCTGCTCATGTCCTCCGGCAACGACGCGGCCTACGCCCTCGCCGGGGCCGGGGGCGGGCGGGCCGCGACGCTGGCGGCGATGAACGCCAAGGCGCGCTACCTCGGCGCCCACGACACGGTGGCCAAGGACCCGTCCGGGCTCGATGTCCGCGGCCAGACGTCCAGCGCCTACGACCTGGCCCTGATCGGGCGGGCCGCGATGCAGCTCCCCGAGTTCCGCCGCTACGTCACGACCAAGCAGGCGCAGTTCCCGGGACGCACCGACCCGAAGACCAAGAAGCGTGCAACCTACGTCATCAACAACCACAACAAGCTGCTCTACAACTACGACGGCACGATCGGCATCAAGAACGGCTACACCGTGGCGGCCCACCGCACCTTCATCTCGGCGGTCACCCGGGGTGGGAAGACCTACCTGCTGACCGAGATGTACGGCCTCGACGGGTCCTGGCGACCGCAGGCCGCGATGTACGACTGGGCGTTCCGGTACGGCTCCAGGGCGCGCCCCGTCGGCACCCTCGTCGCGCCGGGCACGGTGACCGCCCCTCCACGGCTCCCGCCGCTGAAGGACAACTCGACGGTGGCTCCCCTCGACGCCCCGCAGGACCAGGCGTCGCGCGCCACCGCCGCCGCGGCTGCCCTCCCCCGAGGGATCGACCACACGTCCGCACCCTGGGTCGGCATCGGCACCCTCGCGGTCATCGCGGGGCTCCTGCTGTGGCTGGGCTCGCGGGCAGCCTCGGCACGCCGCCGCCGCGACGCCCGCCACTGACGTGCTGCACCTGCGCCTCGCCGTCCCGGGCGACCTGTCCGAACAGGTCCTGGCCGTCCTCGAACCCGACGACGCCGTCTGCAACCTTGCAGTCACGCGCGGCGGCAGCCTCAAGCCCGTGGGCGACCTCGTGGAGGCCGACATCGCCCGCGAGGCCACCGACGCGGTGCTCGGCCGGTTGCGCGACCTCGGGTTGCACGACCGGGGCGGCATCACCATCCTCACCATCGAGGCAGCTCCCTCGCGCAACGCCGTCGCGGCCGAACGCCACGCACCGGGTGCGCCCGACGACGCCGTCGTGTGGGACGCCGTGCTGGACGGCGCGGAGGGACAGTCGCACGGGTCGTGGTCGTACTACGCCTTCCTCTGCCTCGCCACGCTGATCGCGTCGGTCGCCGTGGTCACCGACTCGGCGATCCTCGTCGTGGGGGCCATGGTCGTGGGGCCGGAGTTCAGCGCGGTGGCCGCCCTGGCGGTCGGGCTCGCCCTCGGCCGGCCCCGGCTGTCGCTCCGCGCCATGGGCCTGCTCGTGCGCGGGTTCGCCCTGGCCATCGCCGTGACCACCCTGCTGTCGCTCCTCGCGGTGGCCGTCGGCTGGTTCGACGCGTCGACGGTGGCCGCGCCGCGCCCGCTGACCGGCTTCATCTGGCGCCCCGACCACTGGTCGGTCGTGGTGGCGGTGCTGGCCGGTGCGGCCGGGGTGCTCTCGACGACGGCCGGGCGCAGCAACGCGCTCGTCGGGGTGTTCATCTCGGTGACGACGGTTCCCGCCGCGGGCGACTTCTCCGTGGCGCTGGCCACCGGGGCGTGGAGCCAGCTCGGCGGCGCCGCGGCCCAGCTCGGCATCAACCTGCTCGGCATGACCGTCGCCGGCGTGCTGACCCTGCTCGCCCAGCGAGCCCTGTGGGGCCGCCTGCACCGACGGCGTCAGCCCACCCCGGCGTGAGCGACGCCGGCTGACCACCGTGACGGGGTGGACCCCGGCTCGGTCAGCGGCGGCGGACGAGCGCCCGTATGCCGCGACCGAGCGACCCGACCGCGACCGCACCGACCGCGCCGAGCACCGCACCGGCTGCCACGGACGTCCGGTCCGCGGCGCGCTGCCCGAAGGTCGGCAACCCCGCATCGGTACGCTCCCGGACGCTGTCCACCGGCTCCGGCGCAGGGCCCTCGGTGAGCTTGTCCTTCTGCGCCGTGGTGAGCCCCTCGGTCGCGTGGTCGACGTCGTTGGCGGCCCACGCGGCGGCGACGAGCATGACGCGCGAGATGATGTTGAGCCACAGGAGCAGGCCGACGACGAGGGCGATCGAGGCGAAGAGCGGGTTGTTCGTGGTCCCGGCGATGAGCCGTGACCCGGCGACCTTGAGCACGGTCAGGCCGATGCCCCCGAACAGGGCGCCGTTGCGCAGCGCGGGCCACGGCATGGCGACCCCGCTGAGGACCCGCAGCATGAGCGCGACCAGACCGGTGTCGAGCACGACCCCGATGAGGAACCCGACGACGCCGACGATCCACGTCTGCGACCCCAGGCCGATCCACGACGACACCGTGTGGGTGATCCCCCCGGCGACGACGGTCACGGCTGCCGAGACCAGCACGCCCAGCCCGAGGACGACCATGACGCCGAGGTCGCGAAGCTTGAGCATGATCGGGTTGCCCGGCTCGCCGGGGACGCCGAAGACCGAGCGGATGCCGTCACGCAGCGCCGAGAGCCACCCCAGTCCAGCGAGCACCAGGCCGGCCAGGCCGACGAGGCCGGTGATGGTCAGGGCGTTCTTCTCGGGGATCGTGATCGGGATGATCCCCTTCTTGGTCTGCTCGTCGTACACGAACCCCGGGAGCGTCTGGTCGACGTACTGCCGCACGTTGTCGAGCAGGTCGGGCCGGTCGCGCAGCACGATCCCGCCGATGGTGAACGCGAGGGCGACCGCCGGGAAGATCGAGAAGAAGGCGAAGTAGCCCACCCCGCCGGCGAGGACGTTGCCCCGGGCGTCGCCGTAGCGCTTCCACGCCTGCCACGCGGTGGTGGCCTGCAGACGGGTCCACCACTGCTTGAGGGTCTGCACGCTCGTCAGCCGCCCAACGCGAAGGAGCGGACCGGGCGCCATACGCCGTCGGTGCCGTGCTCGTAGAGGTGGAACTGGTCGACGACGAACTCGCACTCGAAGTCGGAGAGCTCGCCGAAGGCCCGGTCGAGGGCCTCCTCGGGCACGTGGTGCGCCACCGTGACGTGCGGGTGGTAGTGGAACTCCAGGGTCCGGTCGAGCGGACCGCGGCGGATGGCCTTCTCCAGGAGCTCGCAGTCGGCCAGGCCGCCGGACACCTGGACGAAGACCACCGGGGAGATCGGCCGGAAGGTGCCGGTGCCGCGCAGCACCATCCGGAAGGACTCCTTGTCGGCGGCGACCTCCTCGAGGTGCTTCACCGCGACCGCGAGCTCCTCGTCGCCGACCCCGGTCGGGGGCAGCAGCGTGACGTGGGTCGGGATCGAGTCGGCGAGCGGGTCACCGAACGAGGCCCGCTTGGCCTGGAGCATCTCCGCGTACGGCGAGGGGATGGCGATCGAGACGCCAATGGTGGGCACTGATCGACCCTATCGAACGCTCGGGAGCAGACCCACTCGGTCGCGGACCCGCGCCATGGTGGTCCGGGCGACCTCCCGTGCGCGGTCGGCGCCGTCGGCGAGGATGCGGTCGAGCTCGGCCGGGTCGTCGAGCAGCTCGGACATCCGCTGCTGGAACGGCGTCAGCGCGTCGACCACCACGTCCGCGACCTCCTTCTTGAGGTCGCCGTAACCACGGCCCGCGAACGAGGCGGCCACGTCCTCGACGGACTGGCCGGAGAGCACCGAGTGGATGACGAGCAGGTTGGACACCCCCGCCTTGGCCTCGGGGTCGTAGCGCACCTCGGCGTCGGTGTCGGTGACGGCGGAGCGGATGTTCTTGGCGATCCGCGCCGGGTCCTCCATGAGGTCGATGAGGCCCTTCGGGGAGGACCCCGTCTTGCTCATCTTCGAGGTGGGGTCCTGCAGGTCCATGATCTTGGCCGAGCCCTTGACGATGTAGGGCTCGGGCACGACCAGGGCCTCGCCGAACCGGTGGTTGAACCGCTCGGCGAGGTCACGGGTGATCTCGAGGTGCTGGCGCTGGTCCTCCCCCACCGGGACGTAGGCCGCGTCGTACATGAGGATGTCGGCCGCCATGAGCATGGGGTACGTGAGCAGCCCGACGTTGGCGTTCTGCCCCTTGGCCGTCTTGTCCTTGAACTGGGTCATCCGCCGGGCCTCGCCGTCGGCGGTGAGGCAGTTCATCACCCAGCCGAGCTCGGCGTGCTCGGTGACGTGGCTCTGGCAGAAGACCGCGGAGCGCTTCGGGTCGACCCCACCGGCGAGGAACTGCGCCGCGGTGACGCGGGTGCGCTGGCGCAGCACCGCGGGGTCGGTGGGGACGGTCAGCGCGTGGAGGTCGGCGACGAAGTAGAAGGCGTCGAACTCGTCCTGCAGCTTCACCCAGTTGACCAGCGCCCCGAGGTAGTTGCCGAGGTGCAGGGAGTCACTGGTCGGCTGCATCCCGGACAGGATCCGGGGCAGCGCAGCGGGAGCGGGGGACGCAGACATGCCCGCCATTGTGTCAGGTGAGGTGGAGCAGGAATCCCTGGACGGGGTCGAGCACCGGGAGCGCCAACCCGACCCGCCCGAGGACCGCGCCACTGACGCCGATCCCGTCACCGAGGGCCTGCTCCCACCACTGCGGACCGCGCACCTGGGTGACGGCGGGCAGGCCCGCCTCCGCCCGTACCCGCACCGTGTAGGTGCGGTCGGGGTCGAGCCCCGGGAGGGTGAGCAGGCCCGGCCGGACAGCTGGACCGGTGACGGTCCGCACGACGCTGTATGCCGCCTGCCCACCGTCCGCGGAGACGGTCCCCGTCACGAGCAGGCCCTGCTCCTCGGGGAGGTCGGCGCGCACGAGGTCGCCGGTGTGCAGCAGCGGGCGCAGCTCGCGGTACAGCGCGGACCAGGCGCGCAGGCTCTCCAGCTCCTCCGGGCTGCAGGTGGTGATGTCCCACTCCAGCCCGGCGTGGCCCTGCAGGGCCAGCAGCATGCGGAACGACAGGTCCAGGGTGCGGTGCGTCGTGTGGGCGGTCGCCGGACCGACGTGCGTGCCCATGAGCTCGGCGGGCACGAGCAACGAGGTCCACCGCTGGATGGCAGCCCGCTCGAGGGCGTCGTTGCAGTCGCTGGTCCAGATGCGGTCGCTCCGGGCGAGGACGCCGAGGTCGACGCGGGCACCACCGCTGGAGCAGGACTCGATCTCGAGGTCGGGGTGGGTGGCGCGCAGCCGGTCGAGCAGGGCGTAGAACGCCTCGGTCTGCAGGTGGACGGCAGGGCGGTCGGTGCCCGTGGCGTCGGACCGCACGGCCTCGTGCAGGTCGCGGTTGTGGTCCCACTTGATGAAGTCGATCCCGAGCTCCGAGACCAGGGCGCTGATCTGGCCCTCGACGTGCGCCGCTGCGTCGGGGTTCGCGAGGTCGAGGACGTGCTGGTGCCGTGACGGGCGCGGAAGGCCGGCGCGCGGCCCCAGAACCCAGTCGGGGTGTGCCCTGACGACGTCGGAGTCGACGTTGACCATCTCCGGCTCGAACCAGAGGCCGAACTCCAGCCCGAGGCCCTTGACGTGGTCGACGATCGGCGCGAGACCTTGCGGCCACATGTCGGTGGACACCACCCAGTCGCCGAGCCCGCTGTGGTCGTCGCGACGGCTGCCGAACCAGCCGTCGTCGAGCACGAAGCGCTCGACGCCGATGGAGGCGGCGGTGTCGGCCAGGGCCTTGAGGCGGTCGAGGTCGTGGTCGAAGTAGACGGCCTCCCAGGTGTTGAGGACCAGGGGCCGGGGTTCGTTGGTGTGCAGTGCGGTCGCGCGCTGGCGACGGTGCAGGCGGCGCGAGATCCCGTCCAGGCCGTCGGCAGAGTGCACGAAGACGACGTCGGGCGCCGTGTAGGTCTCCCCCGCGGCGAGACGCACCTCGCCGGGTTCGAGCAGCTCGCCGCCACCCAGGACGCCGGAGTGGACGCCCGCCCCCTCGGGCAGCCGCTCGACCAGGTGCTCGTGGTTGCCGCTCCAGGCGACGTGGACCGACCAGACCTCGCCGGTGCGGAAGCCGAAGCCGGGCGTGCCGACGGTGAGCAGCAGGGTCGCGTCGTGGCCGGTACGACCGCGGCGTGAGGCACGCAGGTGGGTCCCGTCCTGCAGGGTCGAGCGCTGCGGTGAGCGCTCTCGGCACCAGCGACCGGTGAGGTCCAGGACCTCGGTGGCCCTGCTGGGCAGCGGCAGGATGGCGCGCAACGCGCCGAGGTCGAGGGGGGTGGCGGCATCGCTCCCCTCCCCGACGTTCGTCACCGAGCTCGACACCCGGAGCACACCGTGCTCGTCCAGGGACCACGTGCCCCGCACTCGAGTGGGGCCGTCGACCGCCGTCACGGTGAGCGAGCGCTCGCCGTCCTGCTCGGTCGTGACCACCCAGCGGGGGGCGGCCGAACCACCCGCACGGTGTGCGGCATACGCCGGGGTGCCGAGCCAGCCGTCGCCGCCCGTGGGGAGCACGGTGAGGGGCCACGGTTCGTCGAGGGCGTTGTGGGCCACGGGGCCGGTGGTGACGGCGGCCAGCTGGCCGGCCACCCCGTCGGGGAGCTCGCTCCCCCAGTGCAGCACACGGGGGAGCGCGCCCTCGGGGAGCTCGATGACCAGGCAGGTGCCTGCGGACCGGAGGGTGGTGGTGGGGATGGTCATCCCTTGGTGGCTCCCAGGGTGAGGCCTGCGACGAACTGCTTCTGCAGGAGGAAGAACACGAGGAGGGTGGGCAGGGCGATCACGACCGACCCGGCCGCCACGAGGTTGTTGTCGGTGAAGAACTGGCCACGCAGGTTGTTGATCGAGCTCGTCACGGGGAACTTGTCGCCGGACTGGAGCAGCACCGTCGCCCAGAAGAACTCGTTGTAGATCCAGGTGACCTCGAGGGTCGCCAGCGCTGCGAGCGGCGGCCGGCACAACGGCAGGGTCAGCGTGAAGAACTGGCGCAGGACTCCGGCTCCGTCGATCACGGCCGACTCGTAGAGCTCGCGCGGCAGCGTCTTCATGTAGTTCGAGAGGACGAAGGCGCAGAAGCCGGTCTGGAACGCGACGTTGACGAGGATCAGGCCCCAGTAGGAGTTGAGCAGGGTGCCCGAGTCGCTGAACCAGAAGGGCACCTCGATGGCGCGGAACATCCGGTAGACCGGGATGAGCAGGGCCTGCGGGGGAAGCAGGTTGGCCGCGGTGAACATGCCGAGCAGCGCGAGGTTGAACTTGAACGAGAAGCGCGACACGACGAAGGCCACGCAGCACGACAGGAACAGCGTCAGCAGCACCGCCGGGATGGTGATGTAGGCGGAGTTGAGCATCGTGTGGGAGAAGTTGGCCTGCTGCCAGGCGTTCTTGTAGTTGTCGAGGGTGAACCCGCCGAAGGACATGTACCCGTTCTTCGCGGTGTACGCGTAGTCACGGAAGCTGCCCAGCAGGGCGTAGCCGACGGGGAAGATCCACACCAGGGCGACGATGGCCAGGAACACCTGGATGCCACGGTTGCGCTGCTTCTTCGCCCCGCTCGACTCGGCCCGCCGGCTGGCGAGCGGGTTCTTGGACCTGGGGACCGAGACCAGTGGAAGGTCGCTTCCGGCAGTCATCGCTGCTCCCTCATGACGATGCGTAGATAGATGACGATGAAGATCGAGGAGATGACGAGCATGAAGGTGGCCAGTGCCGAGCCGAAGCCGATCCGGCTGGCCTCACCGACGATGTTGCTCGTCACCAGGGTCGAGATGAGCTCGAGCCCGTTGCGCCCCTTGTTGATGACCCACACGAGGTCGAAGGCCCGCAGCGACTCGATCACGGTCACGACCAGGACGATGATGTTGATCGGGAACATCACCGGAAAGACGACCCTGAAGAAGGTCTGGCGCTCACTGGCGCCGTCCACCTTGGCGGCCTCGCGCAGCGTCGGGTCGACGCCCTTCAGCCCGGCCAGGTAGAGCAGCATGATGTAGCCGACGTGTCGCCAGCTCGACGCGATCAGGGCGGCCCAGAGGTTGTACCGCTGGTCGCCGTACCAGTCGATGCTGCTGCCCGTGACGCTGTTGATCAGGCCCTGGTCGCGGCTGTAGATGAGCTGCCAGATGAAGCCGACCAGGGCGAGGGACAGCACGACCGGGAGGTAGATGGCGGTCTGGTAGACCCGCGAGCCACGTACCTCCCGGTCGAGCAGGACGGCGAGGAACATCCCGATCGGGGTCGCGATGAGGAACATCACCGCGAGCCAGATCAGGTTGTGCTGCAGCGCCGGGACGAACGGCGGGTAGATCGTCAGGACGTCCGTGTAATTCTTCAGGCCGACGTTCTTCGCCGAGGAGATCGGGCCGATCCCGTCCCAGTTCGTGAAGGACAGCAGGACCGACCCGATCGCCGGCACCCAGACCAGCCACAGCACCAACAGCGTCGGAACCGCGATCATCAGGCCGACCACCACCCGGTCGACGGGTGTCAGGTGGTCGATTCCCTTGTACTTGCGTGCCACGGGAGCTCCTCGGTGGGCGGGCGTCGTCGTCGTCGACGTCGGCGTGGTCGGTGCGTCAGCTCGCGAAGATGCTCTGCTTCTGCTTCTCGATGCCGTTGACGAGCCCGTCGATGTCCTTCGGGTTCTTGAGGAAGGACTGGATGGCCGGGATCATCACCGTGGAGGCGAAGTCCGGACGGGTGTCGCGGTCCATGAACTGCGCGATGGACTTGGCCTGGCTGACGAACTCCACCGACTTCTTCTGCAGCGAGGTGTATGCCGCCTGGTCGGCCTTGTCGTTCGTCGCGATGACGCTGGGGTCCGCCTTGACGACGATGTTCTGCGCGTCGGCGGAGCCCACGTAGGCGAGGAGCTTCTTGGCACCGGCCTCGTTCTTCGGACGCTTGGCCATCATGTAGCCGTCGATGGGCGCCTCGATGGCGTCCGCGCCGACGTTCGAGTCGATCTCGGGGAAGTTGAAGAACGTCAGGTCCTCCTGCTCCGCGCCCTTGCCGAACTGCTGGGCCACGAACGACCCGAGCAGGTAGGTGCCGGCCTTCTTCTGCTGGAGGGCCTGGGCGGCCTCCTGCCAAGTGCGACCGAGGGAGTCGGCCTGGTGGTAGTCCAGCAGCCCGGCCCAGGTGTCGAAGACGGCCTTGACCTTGGGGCTGTTCCAGGCTTCCTTGCCGGCCATCAGGTTGACGTGGAAGTCGTAGCCGTTGACGCGCAGGTTCAGCTGGTCGAAGGTGCCCATGGCGGGCCAGCCGTCCTTGTCGCCGAAGGCGATCGGGACGAGTCCGTCCTTCTTCATCTGCGTGCCGAGGGTCTTGAACTCGTCGAGGGTCTTGGGCTCGGTGTAGCCGTACTTCTCGAAGACGCTCTTGCGGTAGAACATCGCCCACGGGTAGTAGGTCGAGGGGACGAAGTACTGCTTGCCGTCGTCGCCGGTCGAGGACTTCTTGAGGGCGTCGGACATCCCGGCACCGGACAGGTCCTTCCAGACGTCGGAGACGTCGCCCGCGAGGCCCTTGGAGGCGAAGAACCGCATCCGGTAGCCGGCGAACCACATCCACACGTCGTCGGGCGAGCCCTGGAGGTAGTTGTTGATGTTCTCCTGGAAGGAGTTGTGGTCGATCGTGTTGATCTTGGTCGTCAGGCCGGGGTTGGCCTTCTGGAAGGCGTCCATGACCGACTGGATGGCCGCCTTCGGCACGGCGTCGGACTGGTTGGAGCCCACCGTCACGGTGCCGGTCGCGGCACCGCCGGAGGAAGAGGAGCCGCTGCCGCCGCCACCACACGCCGCGAGGAGCGAGGGGGCCGCGAGCAGGGTGCCGGCGCCCAGGGCGCCGCGCAGCAGGGTCCGACGGCTGACACCGCGGACAGAGGCAGGAACGAGGCTGGCGAGGTACTCGGCCTCAGAGGTCGGGCGGGTCATGACGGGTCTCCTTTGACACGGGTTGCACCGGCGCGATGGCCGAACCCATCATCCGACAGATTCGATCAAAAACCATCAACAAGTCCCGAGGATGGGCCTAGGAACCAACACCTGTCAAGAGTCTGCTCATCACGAAATGGTCGCGCATCCATCCGCCCTCCACCTCGCGGACGCCTCGCCCTCCGCGCACAGGCGGATGACGAATTCGGCTCAACCACGCCATACAGGCAGGACACAGGCTGTTGATCGAGGCGCCGGCTTCCCAGCCCACCCGGCGGAAGGGGCCACGGTCCGGAGGTCCTCCACACGAGGCTGCAGCCATCTGTTGGTTTTTGTTGACATCTTCATCAAACCGGCGCAACACTGTCCGCCATGCGTTCATGGCCGAACCGTCGGATCGCCCTGGGTGGCGACTACAACCCCGAGCAGTGGCCGCGCGAGGTCTGGTCCGAGGACATGGAGCTCATGCGCGAGGCCGGGGTCTCCTTCGTCACCCTGGGGGTCTTCTCCTGGTCGTGGCTCGAGCCGGCGAAGGGCGAGTACGACTTCGCCTGGCTGGACGACATCATGGAGCTGCTCCACGCGAACGACATCGCGGTGGACCTCGCGACGGCGACGGCGACCCCTCCTCCGTGGCTGTCCGCCGCGCACCCGGAGATCCTGCCCGTCGACCACGAGGGGCACACCCTGTGGCCGGGCAGCCGCCAGGCCTGGTGCCCGAGCTCGCCCGTCTACCGCGACTACGCCCTCGCCCTCACGACTCAGCTGGCCCAGCGGTACCACGACCACCCCGCCCTGGCCATGTGGCACGTCTCGAACGAGTACGCCTGCCACAACATCCCCTGCTACTGCGACACGTGCGCGGCCGGTTTCCGCGTCTGGCTGGGTCGCCGCCACGAGACGCTGGAGCGACTCAACGACGCCTGGGGAACGGCCTTCTGGAGCCAGCGGTACACCGACTGGGAGCAGGTCCTCCCCCCGCGGCTGACCACGACGTTCGCCAACCCCACGCACGTGCTCGACTACAAGCGGTTCCAGTCCGACACGCTGCTGGACTTCTTCCGCAGCGAGAAGGCCATCCTCGAGGACCTGTCGCCCGGCATCCCCGTGACGACGAACTTCATGACGCTCGCGCACTTCGACCACCTCGACTACCACCAGTGGGCCGCCGAGCAGGACGTCGTCAGCACCGACCACTACGTGGTCGCGGCCCTCGAGCACCCGCAGGCCGAGCTGGCCTTCAGCGGTGACATCACCCGTGGCCTGGCCGGTGGCCGGCCGTGGCTGCTGATGGAGCACTCGACGAGCGCCGTGAACTGGCAGCCCGTCAACCCGGCGAAGCTCCCCGGCGGCACGCTGCGTGACAGCCTCGCCCACGTCGCCCGTGGCGCCGACACCCTCGGCTTCTTCCAGTGGCGTCAGTCGCTGTCCGGCTCGGAGAAGTTCCACTCCGCCCTCGTCCCCCACGCCGGCCGCGACAGCGCGCGCTTCCGCGAGGTCGTGGAGCTCGGTCAGGTCGCCGAGCGGCTCGGCGAGCTGCTCGGCTCCCGGGTCGAGGCGGACGTCGCCATCCTCTGGGACTACCAGGCCCAGTGGGCCGCCCACGGTCCGGCGATGCCGTCCAGCGAGCTGAGGTACCCCACGACCGCCCACGCGGTGCACCGCGTGCTGCGCGACCGCGGCATCACCGCGGACGTGGTGCACCCGAGCGCCGACCTCACGGCATACAAGGTCGTCGTCGTCCCGACGCTCTACCTCGTCACGGACGAGCACGCGGCAGCGGTCGCGGCGGCCGCGGAGGCCGGCGCGCAGGTCCTCGTCACGTTCTTCTCCGGCATCAGTGACAGCGACGACCACGTCCGCCTCGGGGGCTACCCGGGGGCGTTCCGCGACCTGCTCGGGGTCCGCGTCGAGGAGTTCTTCCCGCTCCTGGCGGACCAGCAGAGCATGCTCGAGGGCGGGGGCACCGGCACCCTGTGGAGCGAGGACGTCACGGCCGTCGACGCCGAGGTCCTCGACCGGTATGCCGCAGGTCCCCTCACGGGTCGGCCCGCCGTGACCCGGCGCCGCACGGGGACGGGCGCGGCGTGGTACCTCAGCACCCTCCTCGACGACGACGCGCTCGGCAGCCTCCTCGACCACCTCACCGAGGCCGGCGGGGTCGCTCCCGCGGCAACGGTGCCGCCCGGTGTCGAGGCCGTCCGGCGTCGTGGCGAGAATGGCTCCTGGCTGTTCCTCGTCAACGACACGACGACCGACCAGCAGGTTCCCGTGACCGGGCACGACCTGGTCGCGGACCGCCCCTTCACCCCCGGGACCCCGCTCGCGGCGGGCGCCGTCGCCGTCATCAGGGAGGCCTAGTTGCTCGCCAGCCAGCGTCGCGCCACCATCCTCGGCCTCGTCGAGGACAACGGTGCGGTGCGCGTGTCCGAGCTCGTCGACCAGCTCGGCGTCTCGGACATGACGGTGCGGCGCGACATCGAGCAGCTGGCCACGGAGGGACTCGTCGAGCGCGTGCACGGTGGCGCACTCGCGGTCGGGAGCAGGAGCAGCGAGGAGCCGGGCTTCACCGCGAAGTCCGCCCTCATGCAGTCGCAGAAGAACGCCATCGCCCAGGCCGCCGCCCAGCTCGTCGAGCCGGGCGCCGCCATCGGCATCTCGGCCGGCACGACGACCTACGAGTTCGCCCGTGCCGTGCGCTCCGTCCCCGACCTCACCGTCGTCACCAACTCGGTGCCGGTCGCCCAGCTGCTGCACGAGTCCGGCACCCCCGGGCAGACGGTCGTCCTGACCGGTGGTGTCCGCACCCCCTCCGACGCGCTGGTCGGGCCGGTCGCGGTCGCTGCGCTGCGCATGCTGCACGTCGACCGGTTGTTCCTCGGTGTGCACGGCATGGACGCCCGGGCCGGCCTGACCACCCCCAACCTCGTCGAGGCGGAGACCAACCAGGCGCTGGTCCAGACCGCGCGCCAGGTCTGCGTCCTCGCCGACCACACCAAGTGGGGCACGGTCGGGCTCAGCACGATCATCCCGTTGTCGTCGGTCGACCTCCTGGTCACCGATGCAGGTCTCGGCCAACGGGCCCGCACCGCCGTGAGCGAAGCCGGGGTCGAGGTGGTGCTCGCCACCCCCGGCGTCGTCCGCACGGCCCGCACGAGCAGGAGCCACGCATGACGGTGCGGCGCACGAGCCGGCGGCTGGCCGACGGACGCGAGATCATCTACTTCGACGACTCCCCCGACGCGCCCGAGCGCACCGCCGAGGACACCCGCCCCCTCGGGGACCGGGCCGCCTCGGGCGAGATCCGCTACGACGCCCTCGTCGGCGACTGGGTGGCGGTGGCAGGCCACCGCAGCAACCGCACCTTCCTGCCCCCGAAGGACGAGTGCCCCCTGTGCCCCACCGGCACGGGCAGCGTGCCGTCGGAGGTGCCCGAGGCGGCCTACGACGTCGTGGTCTTCGAGAACCGCTTCCCCAGCTACGCCCCCGTCTCGGCGCACTCCCACGCGGAGCAGGAGGACGGCGACCTCATCCAGAGCAGGCCGGCCCTCGGCCGGTGCGAGGTCGTCTGCTTCACGAGCGACCACGAGTCCACGTTCGCCGACCTGACCCCCGAGCGTGCGCGCACGGTCGTCGACGCGTGGGCCGACCGCACCGCGGAGCTCGGCGCCGTGGCCGAGGTGGAGCAGGTGTTCTGCTTCGAGAACCGCGGGCAGGAGATCGGCGTCACCCTGCACCACCCGCACGGCCAGATCTACGCCTACCCCTACCTGCCCGAGCGCAGCAGGACGATCCTCGAGCAGGCCACCGCGCACCACGCCCGCACCGGCCGGCTCCTCGGGGCCGACATCCTCGCGGCCGAGCTGCACGCCAAGGAGCGCGTGGTCATCGACACCGAGCACTGGGCGGCCTACGTCCCCTACGCCGCCCGCTGGCCGGTCGAGGTGCACCTGGCCCCCCACCGCGACGTGCCCGACCTCGCATCGCTGACCGACGACGAGCGCGACGACCTCGCCCGCGTCTACCTCGACCTGCTGCGCCGCCTCGACCGGTACTACGTCGCCAAGGACGGCGCGCCGATCCGGCTGCCGTACATCGCCGGCTGGCACCAGGCGCCGGCCAAGCAGGGGCGGGACGTCTCGCGCCTGCACCTCCAGGTGATGTCGGTCCTGCGCTCGCCCAAGAAGCTCAAGTACCTCGCCGGTTCCGAGTCCGGCGTCGGTGGCTGGGTGAACGACGTGCCACCGGAGCGCATCGCGGCGCGTCTGCGCGAGGTCGCCCCGTGACGGGGCCGGACACCGCGGCCCGCCTGTTCCGCGACACCTTCGGCGAGGAGCCGGACGGTGTCTGGTCGGCGCCCGGGCGCGTCAACCTCATCGGCGAGCACACCGACTACAACGGCGGCCTGTGCATGCCCATCGCCCTCCCCCACCGGACGTATGCGGCGCTGCGGCGCCGCGACGACCGTCACCTGCGGATCGTCTCGGCCCAGGGCGACGGCGTGGTGGAGCTCGACCTGGACGACGTCGGCCCCGGCAGCCCACAGGGGTGGGCGGCGTACGTCGCCGGCGTCCCTTGGTCCCTTGAGCGGGCCGGCCACCCGGTGGGTGGGTTCGACGTGGCGGTGGAGGGCCGCGTGCCCCTCGGCGCCGGGCTGTCCAGCTCGGCAGCGCTCGAGTGCGCGGTCGCGGCAGCCCTGAGCGACGTGTTCGACCTCGTCCTGCTCGACTCCCCCGCCGGTCGCGTCGACCTCGCCGCCGTCTGCGTGGAGGCCGAGAACACCGTGGCCAAGGCGCCGACCGGCGGCATGGACCAGTCGGCCTCGCTCCTCGCCCAGCAAGGGCACGCGCTGCTGCTCGACTGCCGTGACTTCTCGACCGAGCAGGTGCCGTTCGACCTCGCCGCGCACGACCTGGCCCTGCTCGTCGTCGACACCCGTGCCGTCCACGAGCTGGTCGACGGGCAGTACGCCGAGCGTCGCGACTCGTGCGAGCAGGCGGCCCGCGAGCTCGGGGTCGAGACCCTGCGCGACGTCGACGTCGCGGACCTCGATGCGGCCCTGGAGCGCCTCTCCTCCGACCTCCTGCGTCGTCGCGCGCGGCACATCGTCACCGAGATCGCCCGGGTGGAGCAGGCGCGGGAGGCGCTGCGCGCTGACGACTTCGCCCGCCTCGGCGAGCTCTTCCTCGCCTCGCACGACTCCATGCGCGACGACTTCGAGATCTCCGTCGACGAGCTCGACACCGCGGTCACGTCGGCCACGTCGGCCGGCGCCCTGGGCGCCCGGATGACCGGCGGCGGGTTCGGCGGGTCCGCGATCGCCCTGGTGCGTCGCGAGTCCGCCGACGAGGTCCGGGCGGCCGTGGAGAAGTCGTTCGCCGACAAGGGGTTCCGGGCCCCTGAGTGCTTCGTCGTGTCCGCTGCCGGCCCGGCCGGGCGCGACCTCTAGACGGCGGGTCGCGTCCGACTGCCCCTGGCTCGGACGCGACCTGCTCCCCATCACGGCCATGTGCGCCGGATCCGTCACGAATCGCCCCTGCCCGACGAGCATCGGGGCGATTCGTGCAGCAAACGGCACCGATCGCCCCGCCGCCGCTCGCGCCGAACGCCCGCGCCGTCCCGCGCCCGGGGCCGGGCCCGGGGCCGGGCCAGGGCCCGCGCCCGCGCCCGGGGCCCGCCGTCAGCCGAGGTCGTAGTCCACGGTGACGGCCGCGTGGTCGGACCAGCGCTGGTCGTAGGACGCCGCGCGTCCGACGGTGGCCCGCACCGCCCGTCGGGCGAGGGGACGGCTCGCCAGCTGGTAGTCGATGCGCCACCCCGAGTCGTTGTCGAACGCCTTCCCCCGCCAGGACCACCAGGTGTACGGACCGGGCCCCGGCCCGTGCAGGTCGCGATGGACGTCGGCCCACGCCCCGTCCGCGAACCAGTCGTCGAGGTGGGCCCGCTCCTGCGGAAGGAAGCCCGACTTCGTGAGGTTGCCCTTCCAGTTCTTGAGGTCGTGCTCGTGGTGGGCGACGTTGAGGTCGCCGGTCACCACGGCGAGCCGGCCGGCGGCGGACCACTCGCGCAGACGCGACCCCATGGCGTCGAGGAAGCGCAGCTTCTCCGCCTGGCGCTCGGTGCCCGCCTCACCGGTGTGGACGTACGTCGACGCCACCGTCACCGTCCCGGACGGCGTGGCGAGGTCCACCTCGACCCAACGGCCGGCCCCGTCGAACTCCGCGGCGCCGACCGTCGTCGACACCCGCGCCTGCGGTTCCCGGCTCAGGACGGCCACCCCGGCGCGTCCCTTGGCGGCAGCCTCCGTGTGGGCAACGTGCCAGTCGCCGAAGCCACCTTCGGCCAGGCACTGCGCGAGCTGGTCGTCGCTCGCCCGGACCTCCTGCAGGCACAGGACGTCCGCCTCCTGCTCCGCCAGCCACGCCACACCCCCGCGCCGGGCGGCGGCCCGAATGCCGTTGACGTTGGCCGTGATCAGACGCATCCAGCCATTCTGCCGCCTGCCTCACACCTCGATTCGACCGCCCCGGCCCGTCCCCACGCATAGGGTGACGCCATGGCCGACGAGTCCGCATCCACGACCAGCACGACCCCGCACACGCCCGAACCGGGCGAGACGGTGACGACGTCCACGGACACCACGACCGTGACGACCGCCCCGGCACCGCCCAAGGACGACCTGGTCGAGACCCAGCACACCCTCGTGATCGGGCGCCGTCGCCTGCGCTACACCGCGACCACGGGTCGGGTGGTGCTGCGTGAGGAGGTCTTCGAGGACCACGTCTTCAAGGGCCACCACGCCAAGGCGGAGCTGAGCATCACGTCATACGTGGTGGACACCCCGGGGACCACCCAGCGACCGGTGACGTTCGCCTTCAACGGCGGCCCGGGCTCGGCCTCGGTCTGGCTGCACCTCGGGCTGCTCGGGCCGCGGCGGGTCGACTCCGGCGACGCCCTCGCCCTCACCCCGCCGCCGTACGGCCTGCTCGACAACCCGCAGTCGCTGCTGGCGGTGTCGGACCTCGTCTTCATCGACCCGGTCTCCACCGGCTACTCGCGCGCGGTCGAGGGCGGCAAGGCGAACGACTACCACGGCTTCACCGCCGACATCGAGAGCGTCGGCGAGCTGATCCGGCTGTGGACGACCCGCCACAACCGTTGGCTGTCACCGAAGTTCATCGCCGGCGAGTCCTACGGCACGGTCCGTGCGGCCGCCCTGGCGGAGCACCTGCAGACGCGCCACGGCCTCTACCTCAACGGGCTCATGCTCATCAGCTCGGTGCTCGACCTCGCCACCGTGGACTTCGAGTTCAGCAACGACCGCGCCCACGTCGACTACCTCCCGACCTACGCCGCGACCGCGCACTTCCACGGCAAGCACGGACGCAAGTCGCTCCAGACCGTGCTCGCCGAGGCGGAGGAGTATGCCGCCCGCGACTACCCGTGGGCGCTGTCCCGTGGCTCCCGGCTGACCTCGGAGGAACGGGCCGAGCACGTCACCCGGCTCGCCGCGCTGACCGGCCTCTCCGAGGCGTACGTCGACAGGGCGGACCTGCGGATCGAGCACGTGCGGTTCTTCACCGAGCTGTTGCGCGACCAGCAGCTCTCCGTCGGGAGGCTCGACAGCCGGTTCACCGGCCCGCTGGCCGCGGGCAACGCGGAGACGTGGGACGCCGACCCCTCCATGGACGCGATCCTGGGGCCCTACGCGTCGGCATGGAACCACTACGTCCGCGACGAGCTGGGCTACAGCAGCGACCTCCCCTACACGGTGTTCTCGCCACCGGCCTCGAAGGACTGGTCCTACAAGGAGTTCGAGGGCAAGCCGGTCGACGTCAGCGCCCAGCTGGCGCGCGCGATGCGGGCCAACCCGCACCTCAAGGTGCACGTGGCCTACGGGTACTTCGACGGAGCCACGCCCTACTACGGCGCCCAGGACGTCGTCGCGCACCTGCAGGTCCCCGCCTCGCTCCACGACAACCTCGAGCACGCCTACTACGAGGCCGGTCACATGATGTACGTCCACGAGCCGTCCCGGCTGCAGCAGAGCGCGGACCTCGCGGACTTCGTCACCAGGGCCAGCGGTCGGTCCTAGCGTCGGCGTGTCCCTCACCGTCCTGGCCCTCGGTGTCGGCGTCACCGTCGACGTGGGCGGCGACCGGGCCCAGGAGCTGCACGCAGCCCTCGCCGGACGATGGGCACCGTGCGTCGCTCCCCCCGGGACCGACGTCGTGGCGCGGGTCGGGGCGGTGCTCGACAGCGACCCTGCCGTCGGTGCGGCCGCCGAGGCTGACGGGCTCGCGAGCCGACCGCGCCTGGACGACCTGCTGCAGGTCATCACCCGTGAGGTGACGGTCGCCGCCATCGACGCCGTGGGCGGGGACCACGTGCTGCTGCACGCTGCCTGCCTCGCCGACAGGGACACCGGCCGCGCGACGGCGTTCGTCGCCTCCGGGGGCACGGGCAAGACCACCCTCGCCCGGACGCTCGGACCGGGCCGCTGGTACGTCACCGACGAGACCGTCGCCGTGCGGTCGGACGGCACCGTGGTGCCCTACCCCAAGCCGTTGTCGCTGCGACGGTCGCCCGCGAGCGACCACAAGGACGAGACCTCACCACGGTCGCTGGGGCTCGACCCCGCCCCTGCCGCCGCTCGGCTCCCGCTGGCCCAGGTCCTCCTGCTCGACCGGGAGGACGGTCCGCCCGGCCACCTCCACGTGTCACCGCTGGGGACCCTGGACGCCATCGACGCCTTGGTCCCCCACACCTCGCACCTCCTCGACCTCGACGAACCACTGCACCGGCTGGCCGCCCTGCTCGAACGCATCGGCGGGGCCGCGCGGGTGAGCTACTCGGAGGCGGCCGACCTCGCACCCCTCCTGGAGGCTGCGACGTGAGCGGCGGCCCACGCCATACCGGGGTCCGCGTCCGAGCCGTCCCGCCGAGGGAGCGGCTCGACCGCGACGGTGAGGCGATCGCGCTGGTCGGCACCTCGGTGCTGCGGCTCTCGGCCGTCGCCGTCGCCGTCCTCGACGGGTGCGCCGACACGTGGACCGACCCGACAGAGCTCTCGGCGATGCTCCGCGTGCGGTTCGGGGCCCCCGACGGCGACGCCGACGTGGCCCTGCGGTCGCTGGTGGAGACGCTGGCCGGAGCAGGCCTGCTGGAGCTGGCGTGACGGCTCGTCGCCCAGTGGGTCCGCCCAGGACGCGGCCTGCCGCACGCCGGGTGGAACCCGTCGTGCCGACACCCCCGGCCGTCGCCTGAGCTGGCCCCCCGACCGTCCTCAGCCGCCCCCAGCGGCCGAGGACGGTCGTCCAGTGCGGAGTCCTCGACAACTTGCGATCCCGAGCCCCTGCGGCCCGCTCTGCACACCTGAAACGTAAAGGAACGACAGGTTTTGCACCAGTGTTTGGTCAAGTCGGGTGGTGCGCGTTTCCCGGGTCGTGAGCATTGCCGCTTTCGTGCAGTCGAACGGCTGAGTCCCACCTCGTCCGAACGGATGAGAACACGTTCATCCCGCCGCCCCACCGCCCACGGACGGGTCTTGCCCCGGTTGCCCGGTGCCTCCACCATGGAACGACCCGGGGGGCCTCCGACGCACCCCCATGCACCCAGGAGCGTCCGATGCGCACTCCCCCACTCCCGTCCCGGCTCGGCGCCGAGGCGCTCGGCACCTTCTGGCTCGTCTTCGGGGGCTGTGGCAGTGCCGTCTTCGCGGCGAAGTACCTGGCCCCCGACGTCCCGTCCGGCCAGTCCGTGCAGCTCGGCATCGGCTTCCTCGGCGTGGCCCTGGCGTTCGGGCTCACCGTGATGACGATGGCGTATGCCGTCGGGCACGTGTCCGGCGCGCACTTCAACCCCGCGGTGACCATCGGCGTCGCCGTGGCCAAGCGGTTCCCCTGGGCCGAGGTGCCGGCCTACGTCGTGGCCCAGGTGGTCGGCGGCCTGCTCGCCGGGCTGGCCCTGTGGGGCGTCGCGCGCGGCTCGGCAGGGTTCAAGGTCACCGGCAACCTCGCCGCCAACGGTTATGGCGACCACTCCCCCGGCGGGTACACCCTCGTCGCGGTCCTCGTCGCCGAGGCCATCCTCACCGCGTTCTTCCTCTACATCATCCTTGGAGCCACCGACGAGCGGGCGCCCGTCGGGTTCGCGCCCATCGCCATCGGCCTGGGCCTGACGCTGATCCACCTCATCTCCATCCCGATCAGCAACACGTCGGTGAACCCCGCCCGCTCCACCGCCGTGGCCTTCTTCAACGGCAACGGCGCGCCCGGACAGCTCTGGGCGTTCTGGGTCGCGCCCATCGTCGGCGCCGCGATCGCCGGGGCGACCTACCACCTCGTCACCGGCATCGACCGTCGCGACGAGGACATCACCGGCATGGTGGAGCCCGAGGACGCCCCCTCGACCACCTGATCCCGACGCAGCCGTCCCGAGACGGCCACGGCCCACCCCATCGGGTCCCGGACGGTTCGATAGCCTGAGCAACGCTGCGCACGAACGCTGCGAGCACGACGAGCCCAGGGAGAGAGCCGCCGACATGGCCAAGATCATCTACACCCTCACCGACGAGGCGCCGATGCTGGCGACCTACTCCTTCCTGCCGGTGATCGAGGCCTTCGCGTCCACCGCGGGCGTCGACGTCGAGACCCGTGACATCTCCCTGTCGGGGCGCATCATCGCGGCCTTCGACGACCTCCTCCCCGAGGACCAGCGCATCGGCGACGCCCTCGGCGAGCTCGGGCAGCTCGCGACCACGCCCGAGGCCAACATCATCAAGCTCCCCAACATCTCGGCCTCCCTGCCGCAGCTCAAGGCAGCCATCGCCGAGCTCCGGTCGCAGGGCTACGACCTGCCCGCCTACCCCGACGAGCCGAGCAACGACGCGGAGAAGGATGCCCGTGCGCGGTACGACGGCGTCAAGGGCAGCGCAGTCAACCCCGTCCTGCGCGAGGGCAACTCCGACCGCCGGGCGCCTGCCGCCGTGAAGAACTACGCGCGCAAGCACCCGCACTCCATGGGTGCCTGGAGCCCCGACTCGCGCACCTCGGTGGCCACCATGGGCTCCGACGACTTCCGGTCCAACGAGCAGTCGGTCGTCCTCCCCGCCGCGGACACCCTGACCATCCATCTGGTCACCGACGCCGGCACCACCGTCCTCAAGGAGGGGCTGAAGGTCCTCGAGGGCGAGGTCGTCGACGCCACGGTGCTGAGCGCCGCCGCGCTCGACGCGTTCCTCACCGAGCAGATCGCCAGGGCCAAGGCCGACGGCGTGCTCTTCTCCGTGCACCTCAAGGCCACGATGATGAAGGTCTCCGACCCGATCATCTTCGGCCACGTCGTGCGGGCGTTCCTCCCGGACGTCTTCTCCCGGTATGGCGCCGAGCTCGCCGCTGCGGGCCTGTCCGCGAACAACGGCCTCGGCTCGATCCTCGACGGGCTCGACGCCCTCCCCGAGGGCACCCGCGACGAGGTCCGTGCGGCGATCCAGCAGGGTCTCGCCGACGGCCCGAAGCTCGCGATGGTCAACTCCGACAAGGGGATCACGAACCTCCACGTCCCGAGCGACGTCATCGTGGACGCCTCGATGCCGGCCATGATCCGCACCTCCGGCCACATGTGGGGCCCGGACGGCGAGGAGGCCGACACCCTCGCCGTCATCCCCGACAGCTCCTACGCCGGCGTCTACCAGGCCGTCATCGACGACTGCCGCGAGCACGGCGCCTACGACCCCACGACGATGGGCTCGGTCCCCAACGTCGGCCTGATGGCGCAGAAGGCCGAGGAGTACGGCAGCCACGACAAGACGTTCGAGATCGCCGAGGGGGGCACCGTCCAGGTCGTCGACAGCTCCGGCGAGGTGCTGATGTCGCACGACGTGCAGCCCGGCGACATCTGGCGCGCCTGCCAGACCAAGGACGCCCCGATCCGCGACTGGGTCAAGCTCGCCGTCACGCGTGCCCGCGCCTCGAAGACCCCTGCGGTCTTCTGGCTCGACGCGACCCGAGCGCACGACCGCAACCTCATCGCGAAGGTCGAGGCCTACCTGCCCGAGCACGACACCGACGGGCTCGACCTCCAGGTGCTCTCGCCGGTCGAGGCGGCCAAGTTCTCCGTCGAGCGCATCCGCAAGGGCGAGGACACCATCTCCGTCACCGGGAACGTGCTGCGTGACTACAACACCGACCTCTTCCCGATCCTCGAGCTCGGTACCAGCGCCAAGATGCTCTCGGTGGTCCCGCTGATGAACGGTGGCGGCCTCTTCGAGACCGGCGCCGGTGGCTCCGCCCCGAAGCACGTGCAGCAGCTGCTCCAGGAGAACTACCTGCGCTGGGACAGCCTCGGCGAGTTCCTGGCCCTGGCCGAGAGCCTTCGCCACATGGCCACGACGACCGACAACGCGCGCGCCGCGCTGCTGGGCGAGGCGCTCGACAAGGCGACCGAGCGGCTGCTCAACGAGAACAAGGGCCCGGCCCGCAAGGTCGGCCAGATCGACAACCGCGGCAGCCACTTCTACCTCGCGCTGTTCTGGGCGAACGAGCTCGCGCAGCAGACCGAGGACGCCGCGCTGGCCGAGGCGTTCAGCCAGGTCTCGAAGACCCTCACCGAGCAGGAGGACGCCATCAACGCCGAGCTGCTCGCCGTCCAGGGCCACCCCGCCGACATCGGTGGCTACTACCGCCCCGACGAGGCCAAGGCGTCGGCGGTCATGCGCCCGAGCGCCACGTTCAACGAGGCGCTCGCCGCCCTGCGCTGAGCCACAAGGGCTGACGGGCCCGAGAGGCCGGTGCCGCAGGGGGATTCCCTTGCGGCACCGGCCTTTCACGTCACGTCACGTCATGTCGGGTGGAGTCAGGGAGCGTCTGCTCCCCTGGCTCGTTCCTGCGCGACGGTCGCCTCGAGGTCGGTGAGCCGGTGCCGCTGCTGGAGCGGACGCGCCATGCGGGGGTTGCCCTCCAGGCGGTCGGCGGTGCGGTCCAGGTAGGCCCAGTAGCCGGCGGTGAACGGGCAGGCGTCCTCGCCGACCCTGACCGTGGGGCGGTAGCGGCAGCCTCCGCAGTAGTCCGACATCCGGTTCAGGTACGCGCCGCCGGACACGTAGGGCTTGGTCGTCATGGCGCCTCCGTCGGCGTACTGGCTCATGCCGACGACGTTCGCGGGCATGACCCAGTCGTAGCCGTCCACGAACCGCGTCTGGAACCACTCGGTCAACGCGTCGGGGTCGTACCCGCGCTCCGCCGCCCAGTTGCCGAGCACCATGAGCCGCGGGATGTGGTGCACCCACCCCCGGTCGCGCACACCGGCGAGGACGTCCTTGAGGCACGCGGCCTCCACCGCGTCGGCATCGAGCTCGTCGAACCACCGTGGCAGCGGCTCGCGAGCCGCGAGGGCGTTGCGGCTGCGGTACTGGCCCCCGAAGTGCCAGTAGAGGTGCCAGACGTACTCGCGCCACCCGACGACCTGCCGCACGAAGCCCTCGACCGAGGCCAGCGGTGCGTCACCGTCGTGGTACGCGCGGACCGCCCGTTCGGCGACCTCCACGGGGTCGAGCAGCCCGAGGTTGAGGGGCACCGACAGGAGGCTGTGGGCCATCGCCCAGTCGCCGCGCAGCATGGCGTCCTCGTGCGGCCCGAACGCCCCGAGCCGGTGCGTGACGAACCGGTCGAGCGCCGCGAGCGCTTCGGGGCGGGTCACGGCGAACAGCCGCGGACCGTCCCTCCCCACGGTCACCCACCCGTCGTCGCGCTCCCACCGGTCGAGGTCCTCCCTCACCTGCGCGTCGACGTCGTCCTCGCGCGGCCGGTATGGCGCGGGCACGTCCAGGCGGTCCGCCCCCTTGGGCGGTGGCTCCCGGTTGTCCTCGTCGAACGACCACCGACCACCGACCGGGGTCCCGTCCCCCTCGACGAGCAGGTCGAGCCGCTGTCGCTGGAAGCGGTAGAAGTCCTCCATCCGCAACCGTCGCCGGTCACCCGCCCAGCGCTGGAAGTCTCTGCGGGGCAACGAGAACCCCGGTGTCGGGTCGACGGCCTCCACCCGGCCCGTCTCGAGCTGACGGGCGACGAAGTCGGCGGCGCTCCTCGAGGTCGGCTCGTAGACGCGGACGGGTTCGCCGAGCTCGCGCAGGGCCTGGCCGTAGGTGGCGGTGCGCAGGAGGACTGCCGAGTCGCCCAGCTCCGCCGCGCGGTGGCGCAGGGCGGACAGGACGAGGTGCAGCTTCTGCCGGTGGTAGCGGCGCCGGCCCAGGGCCTCGCGGCTCTCGACCAGCAGGACCCCGTCGCGGCCCACGTCGAAGTGCGGGCCGAGCTGGTCGGCGAACAGCCAGCGCCGCGTCACGGGTTCCCCACCGGCATCGTCACCCAGCCAGTCTGGGCGACCGCGCGTGCTGCGGCGAGCCGGGCGGTCCGGTGCCACGCCGCATACGGTGGCTGGGTGGACCCAGTCATCGGCGGCACCCAGACCTCGCACGTCCACGCACCGCCCGAGGTCCTGTGGCAGGTGGTGACCTCGGTCGGTGGGGACACCGGCTGGTTCACGCCCGAGGCCGTCTGGGCGGCACGCTGCGGGGTGGACCGGGTCCTCGGTGGCCCCGGCCGCCGCCGGGTGCGGCCGGACCGGCCGTTGCGTCTCGGCGACAAGGTCGACTTCTGGACGGTGACGGCGATCGAGGCGGGCCGGCACCTGGTGCTGTCACCGGACACCCGGCTGCCGGGCAGCGCGTTCCTCGAGCTGGACGTGGCGCCGGACCGGGACGGCTCCCGGCTCACGCTGCGGCACGGGTTCGTCCCCGACGGGGTGGCCGGTCGCCTCTACGGTGAGGCGACCCGCCTCGGGGACGTCGCGCTCTACGCCTGGATGCACCGACGGATGGTCCTCGCTGCCGAGGACCTCGCCGGCTGAGGGTCCCGTCGACCCAGGACTCGGCCGACGAGCGCGGGTCAGATCGCGCGCATCCGGTTGTTGCGCGGCTGGTGCTCGACCTCGGCGAGGCCCAGCTCCTCGAGCAGAGGTGGCAGGTACATGCCGACCCGGCCGCGATAGCCCTTGCGCAGGCCGTACCACCCGCCCAGCGGGTTGCCCTCCGAGCGGGCCCAGGCCTCGACGGTCCCGTCCTTGGCCGGCTTCTGCTCGTCGGCCGAACCCAGCGGCACCCAGTCACCCTGCTCCCGCAACCAGGCGTGCAGGTCATCGATGACACGGGCGTCGTAGGTCAGACGCGTCGAACCGACCTGGCAGACCAGCTGGGGCGGGTCGGTGTCGTCGTCGCGGTACATCGTGTAGTCACCGCTGCCCGGTGGCGTCCTGAGCGTCCACGGGTCGTCCTTGGTGCCAGCACCCATCACGTCCACCTTCGTCCTCGGTCGTGCGCCTGATCGTCCACCCGGTCGACCACCCGACCGACCAGTCCAGTTCTACTCCCCTCCGGGGCTCCCGGGGTCGCCCAGGGCGAGCTTGAGGCCCTCGTGCGACCTGGCGAACCCCAGCCGCTCGACGTAGAACCGCTGGGCGTCGGTGCGCCGCTTGTCCGTGGTCAGCTGGACGACCGCACAGCCCCGTCGCCGGGACTCCTCGATCCCCCAGCGCAGCATGGCCTCCCCGAGGCCATGGCCGCGCTGGGAGGCGGCAACGCGCACCGCCTCGACCTGGCTGCGCCACGCACCCCCGCGCGACAACCCGGGCAGGAAGGTCAGCTGCATCGTCCCCACCACGGCGTCCCCCGACTCGAGGACGACGAGCAGGTGGCCCCGGTCGGCGTCGATCGCGTCGAAGGCCGCGAGGTACCCCGTGAGGTCGTGGCCGTCCTCGCGACCGGCGCCGATCTCGTCGTCGGCGAGGAGGTTCACGATGGCCGGCACGTCGGTCCGGACTGCTCGGCGCAGGACCACCTCGCCGGCGCCGGCGGGCAGCGTCGCGAGCGGGCGCCGGGCTGGATCCCCCGGGCCGGGAACGGCGGCATACGGGTCCCCGGTCGTCCCTGCGGCACTCGTTGCCTCGTCGGTGTCGAACCACGTGGTGCCGTCGAAGGCCAGGGCCCGTTCGAGCCGGACGCGGGCCCGGTCCATGAGCGGCTCGGGCAGGGCGTCCACGGCGAACCAGCCCACCTCCAGCGACTCGTCGTCGTTGACCCTCGCCTCGCCGGAGAGGTGGCGGGCGAGGAAGCACAGGTCGAGGTACTGCGCACGGTCGCCGTTGGGGTAGCCCTGCTCCGGCAGCGTCCAGACCGAGGTCAGTGCCTCGATCCTAGCGACGACACCGGTCTCCTCCTCGATCTCGCGGGCGAGGCCCACCGCCGGCTGCTCGCCGGGCTCGAGGATGCCGCTCACCAGGGCCCACTGGCCGTTGTCGGCGCGGCGGCCGAGGAGCACCTCACCGCCGTCGTTGCGCACGACGGCAGTGACGCCGGTGAGCCAGAGGAGGTCGGTGCCGACCTTGTCGCGCAGGGCGAGGATGAAGTCCGGGGTGGGCATGGCCTCGACCCTAACCACCGGGAACCCGTGCTCCGCACCCCTGCTAGCGTCGTGCACAGCTGTCCCACCCCACCGACGTGAAGGGCCCACCGTGAGCACTACCCCCGTCAAGGTCGCCGTCACCGGCGCCGCAGGCCAGATCGGCTACAGCCTCCTCTTCCGCATCGCGAGCGGCTCGCTGTTCGGCCCGGACACCCCGGTCGAGCTCCGACTGCTCGAGATCACCCCCGCGCTCAAGGCGCTCGAGGGTGTCGTCATGGAGCTCGACGACTGCGCGTTCCCGACGCTCGCCAAGGTCGAGATCGGTGACGACGCCGAGAAGATCTTCGACGGCGTCAACCACGCCCTCCTCGTCGGCGCCCGCCCGCGCGGCCCCGGTATGGAGCGTGGTGACCTCCTCGAGGCCAACGGCGGCATCTTCGCCCCGCAGGGCAAGGCCCTGAACAAGGTGGCCGCGGACGACATCCGTGTCACCGTGACCGGCAACCCGGCCAACACCAACGCCCTCATCGCGATGAGCAACGCGCCCGACATCGGTAGGGAGCGCTTCTCCGCGCTGACCCGTCTGGACCACAACCGCGCCATCTCGCAGCTGTCGGCCAAGCTGGGCGTGCCGGTGACCGAGATCAGGAAGATGACGATCTGGGGCAACCACTCCGCGACCCAGTACCCCGACCTGTTCCACGCCGAGGTCTCGGGCCGGAACGCCGCCGAGGCCGTGGGCGACCAGGAGTGGCTGGCCGGCACGTTCATCCCGACCGTCGCCAAGCGCGGCGCCGCGATCATCGAGGCCCGGGGCGCGTCCTCGGCCGCCTCCGCCGCGAGCGCCACCGTCGACCACGCCCGCGACTGGACGCTCGGCACCCCGGACGGCGACTGGGTGTCGATGTCGGTCTGCTCCGACGGCTCCTACGGGGTCCCGGAGGGCCTGATCTCCTCGTTCCCCGTGACCGTCAAGGACGGCCAGTGGTCGATCGTCCAGGGCCTGGAGATCGACGAGTTCTCCCGCGGCAAGATCGATGCGTCGGTCAAGGAGCTCGAGGAGGAGCGCGAGGCCGTCAAGGGCCTGGGCCTCATCGGCTGACGCACTCCCTCACAGCACGGCGAACGGCCGGTCCCGGGTCACCCGGGACCGGCCGCTGCGTGTCTGCGCACGCGGCACCTGGACACGGTGACCGGACGGCCACGGCCCGATCAGCCGCGGGGGCGAAGGTCCAGGCTCGCGGTGATCACGGCCAGGGTCACCCCGAGCAGCGCCATCGTCGCGACGTCGACGACGCGGGAGCGCACGACCAGGCCGCCGCTGAGCGCGGTCGGCAGGACCGCCCGGATCAGGGCAGCCATCAGCAGCCCCCCGGCGAGCACGAACCCGGCCAGTCGGACGTGACCTGCTGCGAAGGCCACCACCCCCAGCGCGAGGACCGGCGTGGCGACCCACCACCAGCCCAACCGGGGGATGACCACGAGGTCAGGCCGTGGCCGTGGCCGCGAGCCGGCGTTCGGCCGCACCCACGATGTTGGACAGCAGCAGGGCTCGCGTCATCGGACCGACACCACCGGGGTTGGGGCTGATCCAGCCGGCCACCTCCGCGACGTCGGGGGCGACGTCCCCGGCGATCTTCCCGTCGACCCGGCTGACGCCGACGTCGAGCACCGCGGCACCGGGCTTGACCATGTCCTTGGTGACGATTCCGGGCACACCGGCCGCGGCGATGACGATGTCGGCCCGGATGACCTCGGCGGCGAGGTCACGGGTGCCGGTGTGGCAGAGCGTGACGGTGGCGTTCTCGCTCTTGCGGGTGAGGATGAGCCCGAGCGGTCGCCCGACGGTGAGCCCGCGGCCGATGACCACGACGTTGGCACCGGCGATGGTCACGTCGTGGCGGCGCAGCAGCTCGATGCAGCCCATCGGCGTGCAGGGCAGCGGGGCCGCCTTGCCCAGGGCGAGCCAGCCGAGGTTGGTCGGGTGCAGCCCGTCCACGTCCTTCTCGGGGGACACCCGCGACAACAGGGCCATCTCGTCCAGGCCCGTGGGCTGCTGCACGAGGAACCCCGTGCAGTCGGGGTCGGCGTTGAGCTCGTCGATGACCGCCTCGACCTCGGCCTGCGTCGCGGTGGCGGGCAGGTCGCGACGGATGCTCGTGATGCCGATCTCGGCGCAGTCCTTGTGCTTGGCGTTGACGTACCAGTGGCTGCCGGGGTCGTCGCCGACGAGCACGGTGCCCAGTCCGGGGACCACTCCGTGCTCGCGCAGGACGTCCACCCTGCTGCGCAGCTCCTCCTTGATCGTCGCGAGTACTGCCTTGCCGTCCAGGATGCGCGCGCTCACGGTCCCGTATCCTGCCACGCCGGTCCGAGCGGTCCCCTGACCACCCACGGCTCAGCCCGCGGCCGGGGTGGGCAGCGCGTCGGCGAGGGCGTCGAGCGCCTGCGTGAAGCACTGCGCGGGCGGGGTGACCAGCCCGGCCCCGACCTGACCCGTCCCGGCGACCCGGCCCGCCATACCGGTGTTGATCTGCGGGAGGATCCCGGTCCGCACCACCGCGGTGACGTCGATGGCGGTGGGAGTTCCGCGGAACTCCAGGATCGGCACCTGGTATGCCGTGTGCTCACCGACCGTGATGTCGTACATGGTGCGCGTGGTCCTGAGGGCGAACGGGACGTCGCCGCCCACGAACTTCACGATGGCCGGGGCTGCCGCCATCGCGAACCCCCCGATCCCCGCGGTCTCGGTGATCGCGGAGTCGCCGATGTCGGGGTTGGCGTCGTCCGGGCCGTACGAGCCGAGGAACAGCCCTTCCGGGGTGTTCGCCGGACCGGTGAACCAGCGGTCGCCGGTCCCGGCCGTGCGGATGCCGAAGTCGGTGCCGTTGCGCGCCATCGTCGTCACCACGGTCGACCCCGGGATTCCTTCCGCCGCAAGGGTCGACAGCTTGCACGCCGGCATGCCGAGGTTGAGGAAGAAGTGCTCGTTGGCACCGGAGAAGCGCACCGCCTCCGCGATGTCGGTGGACGACCCGTCGGCCGTGATGAGGGACGGCAGGAGCTCACGCAGCAGCATGAGCGAGCCGGCACGGTTGCGGTTGTGCCCCTCGTCGCCCATCTGGAGCATCTGGGCGATGATCGCCTTGATGTCGATCAGCCCGGCAGCCCGCACGGCCTGCTGGAGCAGCGGGCCGAGGACGGAGTTCATCCAGTGCAGGCGGTCGACGACCTCCGGGCCGTACGCGCCGTACCGGAGGACCTTGCCGAGGCCCTCGTTGAGCGAGCACCAGGACGTGTGGTCGTGCACCTCGTCGCGCAGCTCGTACAGCCACATCGACGGTGAGATGACTCCGGCCATCGGGCCCACCGCATCGCGGTGGTGGCAGGGCTCGAGCGCCACGTGGCCGGCGGCGAGGGCCGTCTCCGCGGCTTCCGGGGTGTCGGCCATCCCCTCGAAGAGCATCGCCCCGATCAGGGCACCGCGCATCGGGCCCGAGGCACGCTCCCACTCCAGCGGCGGGCCGGCGTGCAGGAAGGTGCCGCGCTCCAGCCCCAGCACCTCGTGGGCCGGTCGGACGTCGACGAGGTCGGCACCCGCTGCCGTCATCCGTTGCAGGGCAAGGGCATTCGCATCACGTCGGCGGCGGTCAGCCATCACCCGGACGAGGGGGTCGACGGAGCCGTCCGGCGGTGGCTGCCACTGCGCCTCCCCCACGACGACGGCCTGGTCGCGCAAGGCGTCGCTGAGCAACCCCGCGCCGGCAGTCGCGACGACCGGGTCGGTGGTCAGCAACCCGTGCAGGTCGACGTGCCCGGCCATGTCAGGCCTCCTCGGTGGTCGGCAGGAGGGACACGGCGCGCCTCGTGGCAGCCGCGTTGGAGAGGAACACCGCCGCACCGGCCGACCGCAGCGCCTCGGCGCAGCGGGTCAGCCCCTGCGGGTCGCCGTCGGTGCCGGTCAGCGACACGACGACCGGCAGGTCGCGGCCCGAGGCTGCGGCCGAGGCGCGGGCCGAGCGCACGGCCTCGGCGAGCTCCTCCGCAGGGTCGGGGTGGGCCCCGTGACCCAGGACGAGGTCGAGCAGCAGCACGCCGCAACCCGCGTCAGCGGCCTCGGTGTGGATGCGTTCGAGCCGCAGGCTGGGGTCGATCATCGGGTGGGCGCGCCCGCGCGTCAGCCCGTCGTCACCGAAGTCGAGCACGACGTGCCCGTCGGCGCGCAGGTCGTCACCCACCGCGAGCTCGGGTCGCAGGGGGATGTTGGAACGGATGTCGCCCCGGCCGTCCCCCAGCGCCTCCCCCGCGACGAGCATCGCCTCGTCGGCGAGCGTGCCGCCGCAGAACAGCCCGCGCAGGGACCCCCGGCCCACGGGCTGTTGCGGGACGTCCCACACCGGCCACGTGGGTACCGACCTGCCAAGGGCGGCGAGCACGCTCTCGACCGAGGTGGTGAGGTCGGGCCGACCGGCCCCCAGCGTCGCCCAGTGGACCTGGGTGCCGAGCCCGGCGGCATACGCCTCGAGGTCGGCGAGCACCCCCGGGGCCGGCGGCTTGGAGACGACGACGATGGTGTCCGTCCCCTCGTCGGCGGCGAGGGCGGCGAGCGCCTGCCGGGTGGACCGCCCGGCGACGCGGGACGACAGGTCGCGCCCTCCGACGCCCAGGCAGTGGCTCACCCCGACACCGGCGGCGTCGAGGAGGGCCATCACCTGCTGGGCTCCTGTCCCGGAGGCGGCGACCAGCCCGACCCGTCCGGGCGAGACGACGTTGGCGAACCCGAGGGCCACGCCACCGACCACGGCGGTGCCGCAGTCCGGACCCATCACGAGCACACCACGGTCGGCCGCTGCGTCCTTGAGGAGCACCTCCGTGTCGACGTCGACGTTGTCGGAGAACAGCATCACGCTCACCCCGCGGTCGATGGCGTCGAACGCCTCCACCGCCGCGTGACGACCGGGGACGGAGACGAGGGCGAGGTTCGCACCGACCGCGTCGATGGCGCGACCGAGGGTCCGTGGTGGCGGGGCGTCGCCGAACCCTCCTGCCGACGTCCCGGCCGACCGGAGCGCTGCGAGGGCGTCGTCGACGGCGGCCCGCCCGGTGGCCACCCCTGTCTCGTCGGCAGCGCGCAGGGCGACGACGAGGTCGTTCGGTGAGGCGGCCGGGACGTCGAAACCCATGCCGCGCAGCACCTCGAGGTTCAGCTCGGTCGCCATCGCGACCTGGGCCGCGTCGACGCCCGGGGCTGCCGCCGCCGTGCGCGAGACCTGCATGAGGCTGACCGAGTCGACGTAGACCCCGGTCCTCAGCTCGACGTGGTCGGTCACGAGGTCACTCCTGGGGTCGTCGGGAGGTGGTGGGCGCCCACGGTGGGCAGCCCCAGCACGCGACTGCTCGGGTCACCTCCGCAAGTGCTGTCCGCCGCCGCCAGCGCCCCCGCGAGCCCGGCGAGCAGGTCGGCACCCGAGCTGTGGCCGATGGCCCGCACCTCCAGGGCCGCGGGAACGACGTCGGGTTCGCTCTCGCGGCCACCGGCGAGCGCCGCGGCGAGGCGGACGACGGCCGGCACGGCATACCCGTCGGCGGCCTCGGTGAGCAGGGCGGCGGAGACGGCGGTCGTGGCGCCGAGACGGGGTCGGACCGTCGTCCACAGGTGCCGGCGCGCGTCCTCGGCGCCCGCGAGGCGCAGGGCGAGGAGCACGCCGCACAGGACGTCGTCACCGCTGGGGGTCAGCCCCTGCCCCACTCCCACCGTGTGACCGACGACGTCGACCAACGACTCGCCCCTCAGGGCCGTCGTGGCGAGGTGCCGCGCCGGCACCGCCCACCCGGGGGAGGCGAGCCGCCCGAGGGAGCCGGTCGCCGCAACCCCCGGGAGGTGGCCGGGCGTCGGCACGCGGACCGGCCGCCAGACGCGGGCTCGTCGGATCGTCGCGCCGGGAAGGCGGATCTCCCCGTCGCCCACACCCACCCGGTCGCCGGGCTGGACCCCCCAGCCGAGCCGGGACGACCCGGGGGCGAGCACCACGGCGTTGGGCAGGCGCAGCCCCGACTGGGCCACCACGGGCAGGATCCCCTCGGTGGTGCCGTCGGGCCGGCTGCGGTCGAACCGCAGGTAGAACGCGAGCGGGTGGACCGCGACGACGGTGGCACTCCTCGGACGCCGGGCCAGCATCCCCACGGACCGTTCGGAGACCGCGGCCGGCCAGGTGGGGGCTCCCCCCTCGGCGGGCGCAGGGCTGCTCCTGGTGGCACGGTCCATCGTGCCGGCGAGAGGCGTCCCGGAGGGCGTCACGGGTGCTGCACCTCCTCGGCGTCGGGTCGCGCAGGACTGACGAGAGAGCCGCGCGGGTTCCGTGGACAGGGGACCACGAGCCCCGCGCGGCTTCGAGCAGCGACGCTACCCAGTGGGACTACAGTCCCCTCATGGTGAATGTTGCCAACGATCCCGGCGTCCTTGACGCGGAGTTGCCAGCCGCCCAGGCGCTGGCGGCAACACCCCTGCCCACCCGCGAGCTCGTCACTGGTGTGCCGCTCAGCAGGGTCCTGCTCCTGCCGGCGCTGGCCGGGGCCAGGGTGCACGCGACGGCCCACCAGCTGGGGACCGTCGTCACACGGGCGTCGGTGCACGACACGCAGGCGGGCTCGCGACCCGGCTCCCGACCCGACTCCGGGCGCGAGCTCAGTCCCGACCACCACGTGGTCTGCCTCGACCCCGCCAGGCTCGCGCCCGGCACCGACGTCCGGGGCCTGGTCGACACCCTGGTCGCCGGTGGCGCAGCCGCCCTCGTCGTGACCCGCAACGGCGGCACGGACGGCACCGACTGGCGCAGCACCGGGGCTGCGGCCGGCCTCCCCGTCGTGCTGGTCCGCGGTGCCAGCCCCGAGCTCGTCGTCACCGAGGTCCTCGGGGCGCTGCTCGACCAGCAGTCCGGGATCCTCGCCCGGGTCGACGAGGCCCACCAGATCCTCGTCGGGATCGTGCTCGCGGGAGGCGGCCTCGAGGACCTGTGCGAGCGCCTGGCCGGGTTCCTCGGTGGGGCCACGATGGTGACGACGACCGACGGGCGGGTGCTCGCCCGCGCCGGTTCGGAGGCCGACCTCGAGGCGGCCCTGGCGCTGGACTGCTTCGACCGGACGGGGCGGCTGGTCACCGAACGCGAACCCGTCGGCATCCGCGACCCCCGCGCCGACAACGCCGGCCGCGCCCTCGTCCGGATCGTGGCGGGACAGCTCGACCACGGGCTGCTCTCGGCGTTCGTCGTGGACCGGGCCCTGACCGCCGACGACGTCCACCTGCTCGAGCGCGCCGCCACCGTGGCGGCCCTGGCCATCACCAAGGACCAGGCGGTGTCGGCGGTCGAGGGCAAGTACCGCGCGGAGTTCCTCCGCGACGCGCTCTCCGGACGAGCGGGCGCGCCCGCCGAGGCGATCGCGCACGCAGCAGCCCTCGGGTGGGACATCGACCGCCGGCTCGTCGTCGTCGTCGCCGAGACCGACGAGGACGACGCCCACACGACGCGCTCCCCCGAGGAGGTGAGCTCGCTGCAGCAACGCTTCGCCCGGGCCTGGAGCCAGGCGATGGCGGTGCGCGACCCGCGCGCACCGGTGGTGGGGTTCAGCCAGGAGGTCGTCGCCCTGCACGCCGTCCCCGCAGACGCCGACACCGATGCCGTCATGCGCGCCGTGGGCGAGGTCGTCCGGATCGTGCGCGGCGACGGCGGAGGGGGGCGTCGTACGTTCTCGACCGGGGTGTCGCGGCCGATCGACTCCCTCGCCGGTCTCCCCGCGGCATACGACGAGGCGCTCAGTGCCGTGAGCGTGGGGCGGCAGCTGCACGGAGCCTCCGCGCTGACCCACTTCGACGGGCTCGGCGTGTTCCGGCTGCTGTCGCTGATCCCGGACAGCGCGGACCTGCGGCGGTTCGTCGAGGAGTCGCTGGGGCCGCTCGCGAACGACGACCTCCCCGAGCACGCGGACCTGCGCACCACCCTGAGCGTGCTGATCGACACGAACATGAACGTCGCCGAGACCGCCCGCATGCTGTTCTTCCACTACAACACGTTGCGCTACCGCATCGCCAAGCTCGAGAAGATGCTCGGCCCGTTCACCTCCGACCCGCAGCTGCGACTCAAGCTGGCCCTGGCCCTGAAGGTCCACCAGATGCGCGGCATCTGAGCGCTGGGGGCGAGTGCACGACCTGCCGAACCCGTGCCCGCCCCCGATGGCAACTGTTGCCCAATGCACGGCCCGCGCGTCCCGCTAGTTTTCGCATGTCCCGGGGTGCCCGGGTCGTAGGGTCGCCGCACCGCGTGACGTTCGACCTGGGGCAGCGCTGCTCCCTCCCCCCACCCGGCGCGGCAGTCGACAAGGAGTCCTCATGGCATTGGGCTGGAAACTTCACGGTGACGGTCGCACGATGGGGCCCGACGACGTCGTCGCCCCCGACGAGCGGCTCTCCTGGGGCAAGACCATCGGGCTCGGCGCCCAGCACGTCGTCGCGATGTTCGGGGCGACGTTCGTCTTCCCCCTGATCATGGGCCTCAACGCCCAGCTGGCGATCATGATGAGCGGCATCGCGACGATCGCGTTCCTGCTCATCGTCCAGGGCAAGGTGCCGTCCTACCTCGGCACCTCGGCGTCCTTCGTCGGCGGTGTCGCGGCGATCCGCGCGCAGGGCGGCGACTCGGCCGAGGTGACCGGGGCGATCCTCGTCGCCGGTGTCGTCCTCGCCCTCGTCGGCGTGCTCATCCACTTCGCCGGCTCACGGGTGGTGCACAAGGTGCTGCCGCCGGTCGTCACCGGTGCGGTGGTCATGCTCATCGGGTTCAACCTCGCCCCGGTGGTGGCCACGATCTACTGGCCCCAGGACCAGTGGGTCGCCCTGCTCGTCATGGTGTTCACCATCGTGTGCGCGGTGGCCGTCCGTGGCTTCGTCGGCCGCATCGCCATCTTCCTCGCACTGATCTTCGGCTACGTCCTCTCGTGGATCTTCGACAAGGCCTTCGGCCAGATCACCGCCTACGACGCGGGCGCCGGCAAGATCACGACCCACTTCCGCACCAACTTCGACGGCGTCAAGGCTGCCGACTGGATCGGGTTCCCGCCCCACACCGAGCTCGTCGCCGGCAAGGAGGTCGTCGGCTGGCACGCGCCGAGCTTCTCGGTCGCCGCGATCCTGCTCGTCCTCCCGGCCGTCATCGCCCTGATCGCCGAGAACACCGGCCACGTCAAGGCGGTCGCCGAGATGACCAAGACCGACCTCGACCCCGTCATGGGTCGCGCCATCGCCGCGGACGGCATCGGCACGGTGCTCGCCTCCTCGGTCGGCGGCTCCCCCACGACGACGTACGCCGAGAACATCGGTGTCATGGCCGCCACGCGCGTCTACTCGACAGCGGCCTACTACGTCGCCGCGGTCGTGGCCATCCTGTTCGGTCTCTCACCGAAGTTCGGCGCCCTCGTCGCCTCCACCCCCGGTGGCGTCCTCGGCGGGATCACCGTGGTCCTCTACGGCATGATCGGCCTGCTCGGCGCCAAGATCTGGAAGGAGAACGGTGTCGACTTCGGCAACCCGATCAACCTCGTCCCGGTCGCGGCCGGCATCGTCATCGGCATCGGCAACGTCTCGCTGAAGTTCACCGACGACTTCTCGCTCAGCGGCATCGCCCTCGGCACGATCGTCGCCGTCGGCGCGTACCACCTCGCCAAGTCCCTGGCCCCCTCCGACCTGCGCGCGAAGGCAGAGGGCTCGGTGCTCACCGTGGGCAGGGAGACGTATGGCGACGGTGAGGACGACCTCCGACCTCGCCGCTGACCCGTCCTTCCCACCCGCCCACCGAACAGGCAGGATCAGTCCGTGAAGCCCGCTCCGTTCGTGCACCACGCACCTCGCACCGTCGAGGAGGCCGTCGCGGTGCTCGGGCGGGTGGGCCACGACGGGAAGGTCCTCGCCGGTGGGCAGAGCCTGATCCCGATCCTCAACATGCGGCTGGCCTCCCCGGCCCACCTCGTCGACATCAACCGCGTGACCGGCCTCGACGCCGTCACCGTCACCGACGAGGTGGTCCGGGTCGGGGCCCTGGTGCGGCACGCAGGACTCGAGGCCCACGAGGGCGCGTATGCCGCGTCGCCGCTGCTGCGCCGCGCCCTGCGGCACGTGGCCCACCCGGCCATCCGCAACCGCGGGACCACGGTGGGGTCCATCGCCCACGCGGACGCTGCAGGCGAGATGCCGGCCATCCTCGCGCTGACCGGTGGCGTGGTCGAGGCCGTCGGGCCTGCCGGGGCGCGCGAGATCCCTTGGCACGACTTCTTCCTCGGCGCCCTCGAGACGTCCCTGGAACCCGACGAGCTGGCAGTGGCTGTGCGCTTCCCGAGACTGCCTGCTGCCACCGGGACGGCGTTCGCCGAACGCGCCCGTCGGCACGGCGACTACGCCATCGCCGGAGCGGCCGCCTCGGTCGCCGTGGCGGACGGGGTGGTCACGTCGGCGAGGCTGTCGTTCGTGTCCGTCACCGAGGTTCCCGGCGTGGTCGACGTGACAGAGGCCGTCCAGGGCCAGTCCCCCGAGGGGATCGACTGGTCCCTGTGCGACGACCTGATCCGCGACCACCTCTCACCGGAGGCCGACATCCACGCCACGGCGGAGTACCGCACCATGCTCGCCACCCGACTCGCCCACCTCACCCTGGCCGAGGCCGCCAGCGACTCGATCGCTTCCAGCGCAGGAGGATCCGCCGCATGAGCGAGCCCGTCCCCGAGGAGCTGCTCGACGTCACCGTCACGGTCAACGACGTCCCGCGTCACGCCCGGGTGCCGGCCCGACGGTTGCTGTCCGACTTCCTGCGGCACGACCTCGGCCTCACCGGCACCCACGTCGGGTGCGAGCACGGGGTCTGTGGCGCCTGCACCGTCCTGGTCGACGGCGCCCCGGTGCGCGCGTGCCTGATGTTCGCGGTGAGCGCCCAGGCCCATGCGGTCACCACCATCGAGGGCCTCGGCACCATCGACGCCATGGGCCCGGTGCAGCAGGCGTTCACCGAGTGCCACGGCCTGCAGTGCGGCTTCTGCACGCCCGGCTTCGTCACGACGATCACGGCCTACCTCGAGGAGAACCCCGACCCGACGCAGGACGAGGCCCGCGAGGCGATCTCGGGGAACCTGTGCCGCTGCACCGGCTACCAGAACATCGTCAAGTCCGTCCTGCGCGCTGCCGAGATCAAGGCGGCCGGTTCGTGACCACCCAGATGTTCGGCGCCCCCATCAGGCGGCGCGAGGACCCACGCCTGGTGACCGGCGGGGGCAAGTTCCTCGACGACCTCGGCCGCGGCGCCCTCGCTGCCGCCTTCGTCCGCAGCCCGCACGCCCACGCGAAGGTCGTCGACATCGACGTCACCGAAGCGCTCGACGTCGACGGCCTCGTCGCGATCTACACCCACGAGGACCTCCCCGGCAGGGTCGGCGAACCCCTGCCCCTGCTCATCCCCCACCCCACCCTGACGCACGGCCGCACGCAGCACGCCCTCGCCAAGGACGAGGTCAACCACGTCGGCGAGCCCGTCGTCATGGTGGTGGCCCGGGACCGCTACCTCGCCGAGGACGCCTGCGCCCGCATCAGGGTCGACTACGAGACCCTCCCCCCGGTCGTCGGCATCGAGGCCGCCCGCACCGCCGACCTGCTCGTCCACGACGACGTCCCCGGCAACATCGCGGCCCACATGCTCCAGGAGGTCGGTGACGTCGAGGCCGCCATCGCCGGCGCGCCGCACGTGCTCGAGCTGGACCTCGCCATCGAGCGCAGCGCCTGCATGCCCATGGAGGGCAAGGGGGTCTACGCCCGCTGGGACGCCGACCGCGACGAGCTGCGCATCTACTCCTCCACCCAGACCTCCACCGGGGTGCGCGCAGCCGTCGCCGCCAAGCTCGGTATGCCGCTCGCCAAGGTCGAGTGCATCGCCCCCGACGTGGGTGGTGGGTTCGGGGTCAAGATCAACCACCCGTGGCCCGAGGAGGTCCTCGTCCCCTGGGTCGCGAAGACCCTCGGGGTCGAGGTGAAGTGGGTCGAGGACCGCCGCGAGCACTTCATCTCCTCGGCGCACGAACGAGGCCAGCTCCAGCAGGTGCGGGTCGGCTTCGACGACGACGGCCGGCTCCTCGGACTGGACGTGAAGTTCTGGCACGACAACGGGGCGTACACGCCATACGGGATCATCGTCCCGATCATCACCTCCACCCAGCTGCTCGGCCCCTACAAGCCGGGGACTTACCGCTGCGAGTTCTGGTCGCTCTACACGAACACCGTCCTCGTCACGCCGTACCGCGGCGCGGGCCGGCCGCAGGGGTGCTTCGCCATGGAGCGCACCATGGACGCGATCGCCGACGAGCTCGGGCTGGACCGGGCCGAGGTGCGGTCGCGCAACTTCATCCAGCCGAGCGAGATGCCGTTCGACCATGGCCTGCTGTTCCAGGACGGCCGTCCGCTGAAGTACGACTCCGGCGACTTCCCCGCGTCGCTGGACAAGCTCAAGGCGCTCGTCGGGTGGGACGACTTCGCCGAGTACCGCGAGCGGGCGCAGGTCGAGGGCCGCAAGGTGGGCCTCGGGATCGGTTGCTACGTCGAGGGAACCGGCGTCGGCCCCTACGAGGGCGGTCACATCCAGATCGAGACCAGCGGCCGGGTCAACGTGTCCACCGGACTCACGTCGCAGGGCCAGGGACACGAGACGGCGTTCGCGCAGGTGGTGGCGCAGGAGCTCGGGGTGCCGATCGAGGACGTGTTCGTCACGACGGGTGACACGCGCCGGATGCCCTACGCCGTCGGCACTTTCGCGTCCCGGGCGGCGGTGATGAGCGGCAACGCGATCGCCCTCGCTGCCCGCAACGTGCGGGCGAAGGCGCTGCGGATCGCGGCCGACGCGCTCGAGGTGTCGGCCGACGACCTCGAGATCGTCGACGGCATCATCCGCGTCAAGGGCGCGCCCGACACCGCGATGTCGCTCGGCACGGTGTCGGTGATGAGCAACCCGCTGCGCTACGCCTTCGACGAGGCGGCGAAGGCGGCGACCCAGTTCGCCGGCAGCAACGACCCCGACAAGCCTCCCGTGGCGGACGACGACGAACCCGGCCTGGAGGGTCGCGACTTCTACTCCCCGACGCAGGCGACGTTCGCCAACGGCATGCACGCGGCGATCGTCGAGACCGACCCGGTCACCGCCGAGATTCGCATCCTGCGCTACTGCGTCATCCACGACTGCGGCACGATGATCAACCCGATGATCGTCGAGGGACAGGTCCACGGCGGTGTCGCCCAGGGCGTGGGCGGCGCGCTCTACGAACGGATGGTCTACGACGAGTCGGGGCAGCTGCTCAACGCGTCGTTCATGGACTTCCTCATGCCGTACGCCTCCGAGATCCCCCACATCGAGACCGACCACCTCGAGACGCCGTCGCCGCTGAACCCGTTGGGGATCAAGGGTGCCGGCGAGGCCGGCTGCATCCCGGTCAGCGCCGTGATCGCGTCGGCCGTCTCCGACGCCGAGGGCTTCGCGATCACCTCGATGCCGATCTCACCGGTCGAGCTCTGGGAGCTGCGCCAGCGCCACGCGGCCGGCGAGATCCCCTCCCTGCGCGACCGCGCGCCATACCCCTCCGGTGGCTCCGCGCAGCCCGACGACCTGACCGGCCCCACGACGAGGAAGTCCTGATGAAGATCTCCGGCACGGCCGCCCTGACCTCCAGCCCGCAGCAGGTGTGGGACGCCTTCCACGACCCGGCCGTCCTGGCCAGGTGCCTCCCCGGGTGCGAGTCGCTGACCCAGGTCGGCGAGGACGAGTACGCCATGACCGTCACGGCAGGGGTCGCGGCGATCAAGGGCACGTACGACGGTCGCGTCGCGCTCAAGGACCCGCAGCCTCCGGGCCAGTTCACGATGAAGGCGACCGGTGCCGGCGGACCGGGCACGGTCGACGCCGACGTGGTCGTGCGGCTCGTCGCGGCAGCCGGAGGAGGCACCGACCTCTCGTACGACGCGGACGCGGCCGTGGGCGGTGTGATCGGCGGGGTGGGTCAGCGGATGCTCGCCGGTGTGACCCGCAAGATGGCCGGCCAGTTCTTCGCCGCCGTCGACGCCGACATCGCCGGGGTCCGCCCCGAGCCCATCGAGTCCCCCGTGCTCACCCGCGCGCCCGGCGCACCGGCCGGTTCGCCGGTCTACGCGGGCGTCGCTGCGACCCCCGCCGCCTCCCTGGGACGGCCCGGCTCGTCGGTGGCCGGCAACCGCGACTGGGCGTATGGCGTGCTCGCGGGTGGGGCGGTGGCCCTCGCCGGGGTTATCGTCGGGTGGAACCTAGGGAGGCGACACTGATGCGCGCATTCACCGCCGCGGCCGTCCAGATCGCACCGGTCGCCGGGCCGCTGTCGCCGGAGGTCGTCCGCAAGAACCTCGACAAGTGCGTCGACTTCACCCGCCGCTGCGTCGACGCCACCGGTGCCGAGCTCGTCGTGCTGCCCGAGACGGCGACGACCGGGTTCACGCCCGACTGCTCGACCGAGGAGCTGTGGGACCTGGTCTCCGAGGTCCCTGGACCCGTGACCGAACCCGTGCAGCAGGTCGCCCGCGACCTCGGCGTGCACGTCTGCCTGGGCACCTACGAACGCGGCACCGAGCGCGGGACCGTCTACAACGCCTCGGTGCTCATCGACCCGAGTGGCGACGTGGTCGGCGTCTACCGCAAGACCCACCCGTTCTGCACCGAGCACGTCGACGGCGGCGGCTGGGTCACGCCCGGCGACACGGTCACGGTCGTCGACTCCCCGCTCGGGAAGATCGGCATGATCGTCTGCTTCGACGGCGACTACCCGGAGCTCTCGCGGATCCAGGCCGTCCAGGGCGCCGAGGTCATCCTGCGTCCCTCCGCCCTGCTCCGGTCCGCCGACATCTGGGAGCTCACGTCGCGGGCCCGGGCCTACGACAACCACGTCTTCGTCGTCGGGGCCAACGCCACCGGCGTCGACGCGGCCGGCGTCCTCTACTTCGGCAACTCCCACATCGTCACGCCCGTCGGCCACATCGTCGCCAAGGCCGCCTCCCACGAGGGCTGGGTCTCGGCCCTGCTCGACCCGTCGACGGCGCTCGGGTCGTTGACGCCGGGCTCGAACATCGGCCAGGGGTTCGACCACCTGCGCGACCGCAACCTCGACCTCATCCGCAACCACCGCGACGACCTCGAACGCCCCGCGCAGTCCTCGTTCCCCCACTGACGGCGAGCGTCCGCCCGGCACTCCACCCCCGCCCCGACCCCGCCCGCCACCCCGCCCTCCACCCCGACTTTGGGTGCCCAGACGGTCGGAATTCCGCCCCTCTGGGCACCCAAAGCGCGGGGGGCGAGATCCTTTCGCCTGCCGCTGACTCGCGGCAGACTGCCCGGCATGGACTGGACCCTGGAAGTCGTCATCCTGCCCGTGAGTGACCTGGACTCGGCGGTGGAGTTCTACCGCGACAAGGTCGGCTTCGACCTCGACCACCGCACCACGAACGAGCACATGGACGTCGCCCAGCTGACGCCTCGCGGGTCTGGCTGCTCGATCGTCGTCGGCACCCTTCCCTCCCAGCAGGAGATGGCGGCGGGCTCGATGCGCGGCCTGCAGCTCGTCGTCGCGGATGCGGACGCCGCGCGCGAGGAGCTCGTCAGCCGTGGTGTCGAGTGCAGCGAGGTGACGGTGTTCGACGAGCGTGACGGCGGGACGTTCTTCGGGTTCGCCGACCCGGACGGCAACACCTGGGCGGTGCAACAGCTCAAGGTCCGCGGAGAGAAGCCGTTGATCCCGCTCGACCACCGGGGCCGGTTCGGCGCCGACGCCTGACCCACCTCTCGCTTTGGGTGCCCCGACGGTCGGAAATCCGTCCGCCTGGGCACCCAAAGCGCAGGGGGCGTCCGCGGGTTAGCCTCGACGAGTGCCCCTGCCGACCAGCTCGCCCTCTGCCCAGCACGTCGACGCCCGCGGCGTCCTCGCCCTCGTCGACGCCCTCGAGGCCGGTGGGCACGACCCGCACAGCCTCCTCATCGCCAGGCACGGCCACGTCATCGCCCGCGGCTGGTGGGCGCCCTACGCCGCCGAGCGCAACCAGCTCGTCTACTCCCTGAGCAAGTCGTTCACGGCCGCCACCGTCGGGTTGCTCGTCGACGCGGGTCGGGTCTCCTTGGACGACAAGGTGTTCGACCTCATCCCGGCCTCCGAGATCCCGGCCGGTGCGGAGGTCCACGAACGCTTCGCGCGCCTCACCCTCGGCCACTGCCTGACCATGGCGACGGGCCACGAGGTCGATGCCTGGACCCCTGCCGTCCTGCGGGCCGCCCACACCCCCGCCGGGGACGGCACGGACCCGGTCCTCGGCGCCATCCTCGCTGCGCCCCCGGAGCAGGAGCCCGGCACGGTGTGGGCCTACAACCAGGTCGCGACCTATCTCGCCGGTGCCGTGGTCCGGGCCGTCACCGGGGAAGGGCTGCTCGAGTTCGCGCGGCCGCGCCTGCTAAACCCGCTGGGCGCCTGCGGCGTCCGCTGGCACCGCACCGCCACAGGTCGCGAGCTCGCCTTCTCCGGAATCCACGTCGGCACCGAGGCGATCCTCGCCCTGGCCCAGACCCACCTCGACCACGGTGCCTGGCTGGGCGAGCCGCTGCTCTCCCCCGAGTGGGTCGCGCGGGCCACCGCGCCGACCGGCCTGCCGAACACGGAGGCCGACCCCAACCCCGACTGGGCCCAGGGCTACGGCTGCTCCTTCTGGATCGCCCGCCACGGCTACCGCGGCGACGGCGCCTACGGCCAGTACGCGATCGTCCTGCCCGAGCAGGACATCGCCATCGCCATCACCTCCGAGGCCGTCGACATGCAGGCCGTCCTCGACGTCGTCTGGGAGCACCTGCTGCCGGCCGTCGACCGCCGAGGCGACGCCGCTGCCGACGCCGAGCTCGTCGAGCGGCTCGAGGGCCTGCGCGTCCCCACCCTCGCGTCGACGGGCGCCGGTCCGGAGGAGGCGTCCTGGACCAGGTCCCCCGACAGCACCCTCCCCGAGGCGTATGCCGCGGTGAGCCTCACGCGCGCCGGCGCGGCATACGAGCTGGTCCTGGAGCACGACGGCACCAAGGTGCCGTTGGCGGTGGGCGACGGTGAGTGGGTCGAGTCGTTGCTTGCGGTCCAGGGGGCCGAGCTGCCGGTCATGGGCGCCGGCGGGTGGCAGGAGGACGGGACGTTCGCCGCCGACCTGCGGCTCATCGAGACCCCCCACTCGGTGCAGGTCCGCACGCGCCCCGACGGCACCGTGGTGCTGGGCTGGCGCGAGGTGCCGCTGCACGGACCGGACCCGGTTCACACCGCCGTGCGCGGTCCCGCCCTGCCTGCACAGTCCTGAGCACGGTGGTTGGCAACTTGTGCCAACGCATCGACTCCCACGGCTCGGTTGAATCGTCCCGTGACGACACAGCCCACTCGACGCATCCGGATCGGCATCGACACGGGCGGCACGTTCACCGACGTCGTGGCCTTCGACGAGGACTCCGGCGAGCTCGTCACCACCAAGACACCGTCGACCCCGGCGAACCCCGCTGACGGGTTCATCACCGGCGTCCACAAGGTGCTCGGCCTCATGGAGGCGAGCGGGAGCGACATCACCGCGGTCTGCCACGGCACGACCGTCGCGACCAACCAGCTGCTCGAGGGCAAGGTCGAGTCGCTGGGGTTCATCACGACCGAGGGCTACGAGTTCATCCTGGAGATCGCCCGGCAGGCCGTCCCCGACGGCTACGGCAACTCCTACTTCTGGGTGAAGCCCCCACGCATCGTCCCGGTCGACCTCGTCCGGACGGTTGGCGGTCGGATCGACTTCGAGGGCAACGAGATCCGCCCCTTCGATGAGGAGTCTGCGGTCGCGGCTGCCCGTTGGTTCAGGGACCGCGGAATCACGACCATCGGCGTCTGCCTGCTGCACTCGTACGCCGACGACAGCCACGAGCTGGCCGTCCGTGAGGTGCTGCGCCGCGAGCACCCCGACGCGGTCGTCTCCATCTCGAGCGAGGTGCTGCGCGAGTACCGCGAGTACGAGCGCTCCATGACCACGCTCGTCGACGCGGCGGTGAAGCCGAAGGTGTCGCGCTACGTCGCCAACATCCACTCCAGGCTCGACCAGATCGCGCCCGGCGTGGCCTTCTCCATCATGAAGTCCAACGGCGGCGTGCTGTCGGCCGACGAGGTCGTCAACCAGCCGATCACGACGGTGCTCTCGGGACCGGCTGCAGGCGCGCTCGGCGCCGGGCTCATCGCCCAGCGGGCCGGGTTCCCGAAGGTGCTGACCTGCGACGGCGGTGGCACGTCCACCGACGTGAGCGTCGTCCTCGACGGCGAGCCCACCCTCACGACCGAGGGCACGATCGGCGCGTACCCCAGCAAGATCCCCATGATCGACGTCGTCACCGTCGGTGCCGGCGGCGGCTCCATCGCCTGGGTCACCCCGGAGGGAACGCTCAAGGTGGGGCCCCAGTCGGCCGGCGCCGACCCGGGGCCTCTCTGCTATGCCAAGGGGGGCACCGAGCCGACGATCACGGACGCCCACGTCGTCCTGGGCCGGATCCCCCCGCACCTGCTCGGGGGCGAGATCGCACTGGACGTCGACGCCGCCCGCCGGGGGATCGACGAGCTGGCCGGACGCCTGGGGCTGGACCCGGTGCGGTGCGCCACCGGCATCCTGGAGATCTCCGCGTGGAACCAGGCCAACGCGCTGCGCCAGGTGTCGGTCAAGCGCGGTCTGGACGTGCGCGACTTCATGCTGACGACGTTCGGGGGTTCGGGCTCGCTGCTGGCCTGCCGCCTCGTCGACATCCTCGACCTCGCAGGGGTCGTCGTCCCGCAGAATCCCGGCAACGTCTCGGCGTTCGGCCTGCTCACCGTCGACGTGAAGAACGACTACGTGCAGACCGCTGTAGCCCGGCACGACGCCCTCGACCACGCAGCGGTCCAGAAGACGTTCGACTCGCTCACCGACCGGGCCGCGAACGCCCTTGACGGAGAAGGCTTCCCGCGTTCGGCGCACCGGTACACCCGCACCGTGGACCTGCGCTACTTCGGCCAGGCGTTCGAGGTCCGCGTGACCGCACCGGACGGCACCGTCGACGCCGCGTATGCCGCCGCAGTCGCCGACCGCTTCCACACCGAGCACCGCGCGTTGTACGGCTACGACTTCCGCGACGACCCGACCCAGCAGGTCGAGTGGGTGAACCTGCGCGTGACGGGCGTCGGCCCGATCACCCGACCGCAGCTGCGCGACCTCCCCACCCGCTCAGCTGAGGATGACGCGGCCGCGCAACGCCTGCAACGACCGGTCTGCTTCGACGCGGACGAAGGCCATGTCGTCACCCCGGTCATCTGGCGACCGGACCTGCGGGCCGGCGACACGTTCGACGGACCCGCGATCGTCGAGGAGTTCGGCTCCACGGTCCCGGTCCACCCCGGCTTCACCGTCCGTGTCGACGCGATCGGCAACCTCGTGATCACCCGTGCCACCACCGGAGGCGACCGATGAACCCTGCTGGCCTGCCCACGGCATACGAGCACGGTGGGCGGCTCACCCCGCTCGGAAGCACCGTCGACCCCATCCTGGTCGAGATCGTCCAGGGCACCCTGGCCAGCGTCGAGATGGAGGTGGAGACCTCGATCGCGCGCACCAGCCGTTCCCCCATGATCCGCGACGCGCACGACTTCCGGGCCGGCATCCACGACCGGCAGCTGCGCAAGCTCACGGGTCGGTCGTACTCCGCGCTGGTGCACCCGATCGTGCGCGACTTCCCGTTGGACGAGATGGCCGAGGGTGATGTCTTCTTCCACAACGACGTCTACGAGTCCGAGGGGGGCATCGGCCACCTGCCGGACCTCTGCGTGACGGTGCCGGTGTTCGCTGACGGCGAGGTCGTGGCATTCGTCCAGGCGTTCGGCCACCACGACGACATCGGTGGCGCGGTCCCTGGCTCGATGCCGAGCAACGCGACGAGCGTGCACGAGGAGGGGCTTGCGGTTCCGCCGATCAAGCTGTGGGACAAGGGAGTCCCGAACAAGGCAGCCCTGCGGATCATGACCCGCAACTCGCGGATGCCCGACTCCCTCGCGGCCGACCTCGACGCCGAGTGCTCGGCCTGCCTCATGGGCGCGCGACGTCTCGGCGAGCTGTTCGCGCGGTACGGGCGGGCCGACGTGGAGGCGGCGTTCGACGCCATCCTCGACGCGACGACGGAGACGTACCGTCGCGAGATCCTGTCGAAGATCCCCGACGGCACCTACGTCTGGGAGGACTACGCCGAGCACGACGGCGTCGACGAGCCCCGGCTGCACACCCAGCGGATCACGCTGACCAAGGTGAGCGATGCGCCCGCCGACCCCGAGAACGGTCGCCCTGCCGGCCCGCGCCTCATCATCGACTTCACCGGCACCGCACCCCAGGCCAAGGGACCGATCAACCACTGCGGCGACTACGTCGGCGGCAACTTCCTGAAGAAGTGGCTCGCTCCGATCCTGCGCAACCTCGCCGACACCCCGGAGCGGATGGCCGAGCTCGACGTGAACGAGGGCGTGGTGCCGCTGATCGAGATGCGCTTCCCCGACAAGGGCACGTTGCTGACACCCATCTTCCCGGCCCCCACCAACGCCCGGACGTTCGTCATCCTGCGGCTGCTCGGGGTGCTGGCCGGTGTGGTCGCCAAGGCCGTGGACGGCAAGATGCCCGCCGACCAGGAGACGATCCGCTACACCGGCGTCTACGGCAAGGACCGTGACGGCAACGACTACCTCATGCGCGAGGTCCTCGGTGGCGGCTCGGGTGGGCGCTACTACGGCGACGGCGAGGACACGATCCACGTCGTCCCCGACTCGCGCAACCTCCCGACCGAGTTCACCGAGAGCCGGTTCCCCTTCATCGTCGAGCGGCTCGGCCTCGCCGTCGACTCCGGCGGCGCCGGGCGCTACCGCGGCGGCCTCGGGTACGAGAAGCAGATCCGGCTGCTCAAGGACGCCCACTTCATGTCCATCGCCGACCGCTCGATCCTCGCCTGCTGGGGGGTCAAGGGCGGCAAGGCCGGTATGTCGTTCAACGTCACTGTCGACCTCGGCGGCCCCGACGAGCGCGAGGTCGACGCGCTGGCCGATGCCGAGCCGATCAGGGCAGGGCAGGTGGTCCGCATCCGCACCACCGGCGGCGGTGGCTGGGGCGACCCGCTGGAGCGCCCCTACGAGGACGTCGAGCGCGACCTTCGGTGGGGGAAGGTCTCGTTCGAGGGCGCGCGTCGTGACTACGGCGTGGTCGCGACGGGTTCGAAGGACGAGCCGGTGGTCGACGCGGCCTCGTCCGACGCGCTGCGCGCGGAGCTGAGGGCGGCCCGCCCCGAGGCGGAGGCGTTCTTCGACCGGGGTCCGGGGTACGCGCGGCTGGCCGACGGCCGGACCACCGCTGAGGTCGACTGGCTCTGAGTCCCACCCCGGACGGAGGGCCGTGACCCGCTCGGCGGAGTTGGCCGAGTCCCTTGCGACATCGAGGCATCGGCCATTACCTTGTGTCGCATGGTACCCGGCGACGATGGGATCCTGACGCACCTGCGACGGGGTGCGTTGGAGTACTGCGTGCTCGCCATGCTCGCCGAGCAGGAGCTCTACGGCCTCGACATCGCCCGCCGTCTCACGGCCGACGGGGTCCTCCTGGCCAGCGAGGGAACGCTCTACCCACTGCTCGCCCGGCTGCGCAAGGCAGGCCTGGTCGACACCAGCTGGCAGGAGTCCGCCGAAGGACCTCCGCGCCGCTACTACGCGCTGACGGCCGACGGCACCGAGTCCCTCGCCGCCTTCAAGCGCACCTGGAAACCGTTCAGGGACGCGGTCGACACCGCACTCCAAGGGGGCATCACGTGAGCTCGTCCACGACCCACCCACTGACCGAGGCGTGGCTGCGCGACCTCGAGCTGCTGCTGCACGGCATTGATCCCGGCGAACGCGCCGAGGTCCTCGCCGGGGTCCGTGAGCACCTCGACGGCTCCCTGCCGCCCGATGCGAGCGACGACGACGTGCGGCGCGTGCTCACCGACCTCGGCAGCCCCCAGTCCGTCGCCGACGAGGCCTGGGCCGGCCGCGCCATACCGAGGCCGGGGGCATCCGTCCGATCGACCTGGCTGGGCATCGCCGCTTCGTGCATCAACGGACTGGGTATCGCCCTGGTGACCCTCTGGTCGTGGAGCGTCACGGCACCCTTCGAGATCATCGCGCTGGGCACGCTCCTCGTCATCCCCTGGGGCATCGCTGTCGTCCTGTCGATGCTCGCGCCGGGATGGACCACGCGGCAGCGAGTGACCTCTGCACTCCTCTTCCCAGCCACGACCGTCGGCTACGCCGCTGTCGGCGAGGTGGCCGTGAGGATCTTCGGTCCCAGCCTGTTGAACATCATCCCCATGGTCGTCGTGCTGGGCGTCGTCCTCTGGGTCCTCGTCGGTCTGGTGAGGGCCGTCACCCGAGTCGCTCGGTGAGGGAGACGACGATGCCCTCCGGGCCTCGGACGTACGCCATCAGCCAGGTGTCCTCGTAGCGTCCGACACCTCCGACCAGTCCGTACCCCTCCGCGGCCAACCGGTCGACGATCGACTGGAGGTCCTCGACGACGAAGCAGACGTTGCGCAGGCCGAGCTCGGTGGCCATCGCGTTCGGCGAGCCGGGCGTGTGGTCGGGCCGGACGAACCGCGCGAGCTCGAGGGCGGTGCCACCCCCGGGCGGCCTCAGCATCGCGACCTCGGTGCGCGAGCCAGGGATCCCGCACACGGTGTCGAGGAACTCGCCCTCGACGAACGTGCGCCCCTCGAGCTCGAGCCCCAGGCCGACGAAGAAGTCCACTGCGGTGTCGAGGTCGGCGACGGTGACACCGACGTGGTCGAAGCTCTTGAGCTGGGTCATGACGGTCATCCTCCAACGGACTGGTGGTCGACGGCGGGTGCCGCCGCGCACCCCTGGAACGGAGCGGGCACGTCGTTCTCGACATCCCACCGGGCCGCACGTCCACGTCCGGTGTGGCAACCTGCAGAGGTGACTCTTCCCCGCCCCGAGATCGACCCCGACGGCCTGCTCGAGTACTCGGTGGTCTTCACCGACCGATCCCTGAACCACATGTCGAAGCGGTTCGTCGGCGTGATGCAGGACATCATCGACGTGCTGCGCACGACCTACTCCGCGCACACCGTGGCCGTGGTCCCGGGCGGCGGCACCTACGCGATGGAGGCCGTCGCACGCCAGCTGGCCACGGGCCGCCGGTGCCTCGTCGTGCGCAACGGCCTGTTCTCGTACCGGTGGTCACAGATCCTCGACGCCGGCTCCGTCGCCAGCGAGACGACCGTGTGCCGCGCGCGTCCGGCCTCGGACGAACCGCAGGCCCCGTGGACGCCGGCCCCCGTCGCCGAGGTGGTGGCCGCCATCGAGCGGGACCGACCCGAGGTGGTCTTCGCGGCGCACGTCGAGACCGCGGCCGGCATCCTGTTGCCCGACGAGTACGTCCGGGCCGTCGCGGACGCGACCCACGCGGTGGGCGGGCTGTTCGTGCTCGACTGCATCGCCTCCGGCGCGCTCTGGGCCGACATGACCGACCTGCACGTCGACGTGCTGCTCAGCGCGCCGCAGAAGGGGTGGAGCGGTTCGCCGTGCGCGGGGTTCGTCATGCTGTCGGAGGCCGGGCGTGAACGGGTGATGGCGACGACGTCGACCAGCTTCGCGGTCGACCTCCAGAAGTGGCTCACGATCAGCGAGGCGTACCTGCAGGGACAGACGCCGTACCACGCGACCATGCCCACCGACTCCCTCGCGCGCGACGCCGCCATCATGCTCGAGACCCGGTCGCTGGGGCTGGACTCCCTCAAGCAGGCGCAGAGATCGCTCGGCAGCAGGGTGCGTGCGCTGATGGCCGAGCGCGGATTCCCTTCTGTCGCAGCAGAAGGCTTCGCCGCGTCGAGCGTCGTGGTGTCGTTCACGGACGATCCCGAGGTCAAGACCGGGGCGAAGTTCAAGCAGGGCGGCATGCAGGTCGCGGCGGGCGTGCCGCTGATGTGTGGCGAACGCGACGACTTCTCGACGTTCCGCCTCGGGTTGTTCGGCCTCGACAAGCTGACCGACGTCGAGGGCGCCGTCGCCCGCCTCGAGGCCCACCTCGGGAGCTCGTAGTGCCGTGCGGGTCGTCGTCCGTGCTGCGGAGATGAGCTCGCTCACCGCGGAGGGGCGCCCTGTTCGATCAGACGCGCGACTGGCCAGGCGATGAGCGTGAAGCGGGCCAGTCGTCCGACGAAGCATGCCGGGACGAACAACGCGAGCCGCAGGCGCGCCATACCCGCCATCGCGCTGACCACGGCCAGCGGTGGGAGACCCACGAGGGCGCTCGTGGCCACCACGGTCGCCCCCGCAACGGGCGTGCGCAGGCGCTGCAGGGACCACGCCCATCCGGCTCTGAGCGCCCGCGGGGTCCCGGCGCGTCTTGACCCCGCACTCGAGGTCCCCGAACGGGGGTGCGTGAATCCGCCCCTCACCTGGGGGAGGTGTTGGAGGCCCGCCGGGCCGTCGCGGGCCGTGAGGTAGATGAGCACCTTGGCCGTGCTCTGACCGGAGGTCAGGCCGAGCACGAGCAGCATCCAGGCCGGCGGTCGGCCGGCCACCGTCGCAGCCAGGATCGCCTCGGCGTTCACCACGGGGACGAGACCTGACGCGAGCCCGCCGCCGAACAGGCCCAGGGCCAGACCAACGTCCGTCCACGGCGCGTCGCCGTTCATGTCGCGCGAACCCGGGTGGTGAGGCGACGCAGCCGTGCGCAGGACCACAGCTTGCCGAGGAGCACGCCGGAGGCGAGGACGGTCGCGAGCCCGGCGTGACCCGAGAGGCAGGCCAGCACGATGACCGAGGTGTTCACGGCCTTGGCGGGCCGAGACCAGTTCCAACGCCACAGTGCCAGGTCGACGGTGTGGAAGTCGTTGGGGCCCTTGATCTCGAAGGCCAGGAACCCCAGGGACAACATGGTGTCGACGACCGCGAACTCCACGACGTAGATGCTGATCGCGACGATCGTCCGCGGGTAGACGGCCACGAAGCACGCTGCGCACAGCAGGCTGTTGGCACGGTCGGCGACGATGTCGAAGACGGCCCCGATCCTCGTCTCGAGGCCCAGGCGTCGGGCCACCTCGCCGTCGGCCATGTCTCCGATCCAGTAGACGAGATACGCCGCGGCCAACAGGATCCCGCTGTCCGTGGCCACCGCCCTCAACGCCAGGACGATGGACAGGACCGTGCGCAGGACGGTGACGGCGTTCGGGAGCGTGAGAGCCGGCTCGTGGGCGACCTCTCGTGTGGACGGCGGTACCGCAACGGGGGCCCACACCTCAGCCCAACGCACGAGCCCACTCCGAGAGCTGGGCCTCGGGCGTCGACGGCTGCGCGAACTCCACCACGTCCCCGGCCCGGTCGACGAACGCGATGGTGCCACTGTCCAACGGTGTTCCACCCGAGTCGGCGGCAGCGTCGAGGAACCACACTGCCGACATGGGCACCGCGGCATACCCGACGGCGGCCGGCAGGGGGCCCGCCTCGCGTTCGATGTCCTTCACAGGCCGAGGGTTGAACTTGTCCCCGGTCGGGTCCGTGACCAGACCGAGGAGGGTCGGATGCGAGGGCGCCTTGGCCACCAGAGGCCGGAGACGCACCACGGCGGCCGACACCTGCGCCACCGTGCCGACCGCGATGACGACCGTCTTCCCGCGGTAGTCGGCCCAGCTCAGCGTCCCGCCCCCGAGACGCTCGACCGTGAAGTCCGGGACGTGGTCGGGGACCGTAGGAACGGGCTGGCTGTCGGGGTCGTGGGACACCTCTCCCCCCGGGCGGGTACCACAGACCTCGTCCATCCAGGCGGCGGACGCCTTGCTGGGGAGCGGCAGAGCGGTGGGCGGCCCGGTCTCGCCCAGCGCGCGGAGCCGAGGCAGCAGGGCGAGGGCCGACCGGATGCCGTCGTCATGGTCGTCGCGTCCGCGCATGTCGGACACGGTCACGACCACCTCCCCCGTGACCAGCGTGAGCTCGCCCATGACGACACCTGCGGGGACTCCCAGCTGGGGTTCGAGGCGAAGGCAGTGGGTGCCGAAGACGTCCGGCGGACGGTCGGAGGTCGAGACGACGACAGGATCGGCGCAACCCCCGTCGCCTGACGGCTGGCAGCTGCCGTAGTCCGCCTCCACCTGAAGAGTCGGGGCGTCCTCCTCGACGAGGTCCAGGACCGTCAGCGGAAGGTCGTCGACCGTGGTCCCCAGGTAGTACGCGGGCTTCCCGGTGGCACGGACCTGGGCGATGACCGAGTCCACCTCGCGCTGGGGCAGGGCGCTCCCCGCGCGGAAGGAGGAGTCACCGCCGGGAGCAGCACCGCAGGCGGACAGTGAGATGGCGACAACGCTTGCCGCCATGGCAGCGACGATCGGGCACCCGGTGCGCATCGGTCCTCCAGGGGTGGTCGTTCCGGCGGGGAGAAGTGAATGGTGGCTCTGCGGGCGCGCGGGCCGCGTCGCCCACGAGGTCCGTCCTCGTCGGCGTACGGGATGAGCGTCCTGTGGACCACAGGAGGACCACCGACACCTCCACACCCGCGTAGCCTTGGCTCATGTCGGGGCTTGTCCGGCGTCTGACGTGGCGGGACTGGGCGGTCCCCGGGGCCCTCTGGGTGGCGGGCCTGCTCGAACTGTGGGACCCGTTGAACGTCCGCGCCCTTCCGGTGCACGGACCACGGTGGCCCTTCGTCGTCGCGGTGACGTTCTGCAGCGCCGCACTATTGGTGCGCCGGACCCGACCCGAGTGGGCTCTGCTCGTGGTCGTCACGTCGGTGGTGGCGACGACGACGACGGCCTACAACGCGATCCTGCTGTCGGAGACCTACCTCGTCGTCGTGGCGGTCTTCGCCTGCGGCCGGTACGGCACCACGCCCCTGAGGTATGCCGCCGTCGCCCTACCGGAGGTGCCGCTGCTGCTGTGGCTGGCGGCCCACCCGGAGGTCCATGTCGCGAACGCCTGGGCCTGGGGACTCAACGCCGTGTGGATCTTTGCGCTCGGCGCAGCCTTCCGCCGGGAACGGATCCTGCGCGAGCGGGTGACCCAGGCCGTCGCCGCGCAGTCCCGCATGCATGCGGCGGAGCAGCGCGTCAGCCTCGCCAGGGAGGTGCACGACGTGGTGTCCCACAGCCTCAGTGTCGTCGTCGTGCAGACCGAGCTGGCACGGTTGTTCATGACGTCGGACCCAGAGCGCGCAGAGGAAGCCCTGCGACGCGTGCAGGAGACCGGACGCACCGCCCTGGGAGAGACCCGTCGCCTGCTCGAGGAGCTCCGGGACCCGACATCGGCCGATGCTGCGGCCTTGACGCCGACCTGGCCCGACATCCCCGAGCTCGTCCACCGGATGCGCGAGTCGGGGCTCCACGTCACCCTTCAGCTGCCGGATGGCGACCCTCAGCTCACCCCCGAGGCGTCGGCCGCGGCATACCGGGTGGTGCAGGAGGCGCTGACGAACTCGCTGCGGCACGCACGGACGTCGCAGACGACCGTCGACGTCACCCGGCAGGCCGATCTGTTGCTCATCGAGGTGCAGAACGACACGGAGGCGGCCGTCGGCATCGACGAGCCGGCCGTGGGCGGTGGGTACGGGCTGTCTGGCATGCAGGAGCGGGTGACGGCCTGTGGTGGGATGCTCACGACCGGGCCACGGCCCGAGGGTGGGTACCGCGTCCGGGCAGTCCTTCCCGTGGCGGGAGGCCGATGACGACGACCCTCGTCGTCGTCGACGACCAGATCCTCATCCGCGACGGCATCGCGGCGATCCTCGATGCCGAGGCCGACTTCGCTGTCGTCGGCACCGCCGCCGACGGAGCCGAGGCCGTGGGACTGGTGACCACTCTCGCACCGGACATCGCCCTCATGGACATCCGCATGCCCGACGTCGACGGCATCGAGGCGACCCGGCAGATCGTCGAGTCCGGTTCCGCCACCAGGATCATCATCCTGACGACCTTCGGCGCGGACGACCTGGTCCTCGCCGCGCTCCGGGCCGGGGCCAGCGGGTACCTCCTCAAGGACACGCCACGGGCATCACTCGTGGCCGCCATTCGATCCGTGGCCGCCGGGGAGGCCGCCGTCGAGAAGCAGGTCCTGGACCGCCTCGTCAATGCCAGGCCCGCGCCGCCCCACCCGGAGACGGCGCAGGTGCTCGCGCGGCTGTCGCCCAGGGAGACCGAGGTCCTCACGCTCGTCGCCCGCGGTGCCACCAACCCCGAGATCGCCCGTCAGCTGTTCATCGGCGAGACGACCGTGAAGACCCACGTGTCCCGGATCCAGGCCAAGCTGGGGGCACGCGACCGCGTTCAGCTCGTCGTCATGGCCCATCGCGCCGGCGCCACCTGACGGCCCACGGGCGCCCGGCGCCGGCCGGCGCCGACGATGAGTTCGATGTCACCGCGCGGTCATAGTGTGCAGAGCACGGTGCCGGCCGCACCCTGACCCCGAGGAGCTGAAGCGCATGGTGACATCCACGGACACCGGTGACCAGGGAACGTCCGCACCCTCGCCGGTGACGGTCACGCCGGTCCTGGCGGCCGAGCTGCTCGCCGACGACGGACGCATGCCGGTCTACGTCCACGTCATCGACCACCCCGAGGGACGGGTGCTGGTCGACACCGGGATGACCCGGCTGCACCCTGCGGTGGCCGACATGGATCCGCGTGTCTTCCCCCTGGACAGCCAGCCCGACTTCGACGTCGCGGGCATCGACATGGTCGTCAACACGCACCTGCACTTCGACCACTGTGGTGGCAACCACCTCTTCCCCGACCGGCCGACCTACGTCCAGAGGCGCGAGCTCGACGACGCCCTGGGTCAGGACGACTACACGATCCGGGACTGGGTCCAGGCGCCGGGCGTCCAGTACGTCCCCGTCGACGGACCGCACGAGCTGCTCCCCGGGATCCGGCTCGTCCCGGCGCCCGGCCACACCCCCGGTTCGCAGGTCGTCGTCGTCGAGGCGGGCGGTCGCTCGGTCGTCATCGCCGGTGACACGGCCGTCTTCTTCTCCGAGCTCGACGAGCCGCGTACCGAGGGCCAACGGCTGATCCGCGACCTCGACCCCGACGAGGTCTGGCTCTCGCACGAGCACGAGCCGTGGAGGCCCCCGACCGAGTGACCTCCCCACGACGGCTGGGGCCCTGACAGGATGGCGCGGTGAGCGCACCACTGGAGGACATCACCGTCGTCGACCTGTCCCGCGCCCTGGCCGGCCCACACGCGGCGATGATGCTGGGAGACATGGGAGCCCGCGTCATCAAGGTCGAGTCGCCGGGCAGCGGTGACGACACCCGCGGCTGGGGACCACCCTTCGTCGGGCCGGAGGACGACCCGGTCTCGACCTACTACCTCAGCGCCAACCGCAACAAGGAGTCGATCACCCTCGACCTGAAGTCCGACGACGGCCGCGACGTGCTCACCCGCCTGGTCAGGGCGTCGGACGTCCTCGTGGAGAACTTCCGCCCCGGCGTCCTCGACCGCCTCGGCTTCACCGTCGAACGCCTGCACGAGCTCAACCCCCGCCTCGTCGTGCTGTCGATCAGCGGCTTCGGCCACGACGGTCCGCAGGGCGGCCGCGCCGGGTACGACCAGATCGCCCAGGGCGAGGCCGGTCTCATGTCCGTCACAGGTCCCGACGCCGACACCCCGCAGCGGGTCGGCGTGCCGATCGGTGACCTGCTCGCGGGCATGTACGGCGCGTACGGCGTCGTCGCAGCCCTGCACGAGCGCGACCGGACCGGCCGCGGCCGGGTGGTCCGAACCAGCCTGCTCGCCGCGGTCGTCGGCGCGCACGCCTTCCACGGCACGGCCTACACGGTTGCCGGCCACGTGGGCCGCGCGCAGGGCAACCACCACCCGAGCCTGTCCCCCTACGGCCTCTTCCACTGCAAGGACGGCGACATCCAGGTCGCGTGCGGCAGCGAGTCGTTGTGGGTCAAGCTGGCCCGGGCGTTCGACATCGACCCGGCCGCTCCCGGCATGAGCACCAACCGCGAGCGCACGGTCAACCGCCACCAGGTCACCGCCACCCTCAACGCAGCGTTCGCCGACCACCCGCTCGACGAGCTGCTCCCCCGGCTCGCGTCGCTCGGCATCCCCGCCGGCGAGGTGCGCACGATCGACCGCGTGTACGACTGGGACCAGACCCGCTCGCAGGGACTGGTCATCGAGGTCGACCACCCCGTCCTCGGCCCCATCGAGCTCCCCGGTCCGCCGATCCGCTTCGACGACAACGGGTATGCCGGTGGGCGGGCCGAGCACCTCGCCCCGCCGACGTTGGGCCAGCACGACGAATCCATCCGGAACTGGCTCGACGAGCTGGGCTGACGCGCCATACTCCCGCCATGGGGGCAACGATCCACGAGCCCGTGGGGACTGCGGAGAGGGCACCGCGTGCTCCTCGCCGACAAGGCCCTGCGGCCCTCGGGCTGCTGACCGTCGCGAGCATCGGCTTGTCGGCGCTGGGGATCGGGACCGGTGACGGACCACTCGGGCCCCCGCCGGGGTACGGCGTGGGGGTCTCGCGCGACGTCGGCTCGGAGGTGACGGAGGGTTCGACGTTCCTCGTGAACCACGGCTGGTTCACCGCTCACCTCGAGAGCGTCCGTCCCGTCTCCGTGGGGGACGAGGCCGCCGGGCTGACGGTCACCGCGGTCGAGGTCGCGCCGGCATCCCCCTCGGGAATCGGCATGGTTGATGGCGACGGGTACGAGTACGTGGCGCAGGGTGTGCGCAGCAGCCCCGCGGGGTACGCCGTGCTGCCTGAGCGACGGGTGGGCAAGGACACCGGGTACGTCGAGGTGCTCGTCCGTGCCAGGGTGACCAGGCCAGGAACGTGGCACTACCGGGGTTACGAGATCGTCTACCGATCCGGATTCGTCAAGCACCGCATGACCGTCGGCGCAGACTTCTGGGTGTGCACGCCGTCCGGCACGCAGTGCCCACCGGGGTCGGACTGAACCGATCGCCGACCTCCGCGACACGGCGGGGCACCGATGAGTTCCGGGCTGCCCGCGGGTCTGTAGTCAGCACCGGCAGTCAACACACCACGGAGGCAGTATGAAGCTCTTGCTCACCTCGGGTGGGGTCACCAACCCCAGCATCCGCGCGGCCCTGCTCGACCAGCTCGGCAAGCCGATCGAGGAGTGCCACGCCCTCTGCGTACCGACGGCGCAGTGGGGCCACCCGATGTGCGGACCCGGGTCCGTGCAGGGCTTCATCGCTGCCGGCCCCACGTGGCGCAGCCACACCGGTCTCGGCTGGGCCTCGCTCGGGGTCCTCGAGCTCACCGCCCTCCCCAGCATCGGCCGCGAGCGGTGGGAACCCTGGGTCCGCGGGGCCGATGTCCTCCTCGTCGACGGTGGGGACGCGACGTACCTCGCCCACTGGATGCGCGAGTCCGGCCTCGCCGACCTGCTCCCGTCGCTGACCGACACGGTCTGGGTCGGGGTGAGCGCGGGCAGCATGGTCATGACGCCACGCATCGGCGACTACTTCGTCGAGTGGGCAGGGGCACCCGACGACAGTGCGCTCGGCGTCGTCGACTTCTCGATCTTCCCGCACCTCAACCTCTTCGCGACCAACACCCCGGCTCACGCCGACCGCTGGGCGGCCGACCTCGGCGCCCCCGCCTACGCGATCGACGAGCAGACCGCCATCGCGGTCGTTGACGGCCGGGTCGAGGTCGTCTCCGAGGGTGACTGGACGGGTTACGGGCTCTAGCTGGACTCGAGGTACCGCTCGTGCCAGCCGGCGGTCAGCGACTGCGCGACCTCGTCGACGGTGGGCACCTGCCGCCAGGGCCGCCCGTGGGCGCGGAGGGTCGCCACGCTCTCGTCCAGCCGGTCCCGGCAGCGCTGCACGGCCCCCACCCGCTCCTCCTCGGGCCCACCCACGGCCCCGGTCCAGATCGCGCGCCCGGCCATGAAGCCGCACGCCCCTGCGCGGGCGACGATCTCGAGCTGCCGCCGGAAGACGTCATACGTGCCCGATCCGGACAGCATGACCCACGGGGTCCCGGCGCAGGCGGCATCGATCGCCCGGGCCGCGTCGGTGCCGGACTGCTCCCCCGTCACGCCCTCGGGTCCGATGACGAGGTCGCCCGGGAACTCCGACTTCAGCACGTCGATGCCGAGGCCGACGAACTCGCGCGCAGCGCCCACGAGGGTCTCCTGCCGCTCTGCCCTGGCGGCTTCACTCGCGGGGTCCTGACCTTCGGCGGGGTACCACAGCGGCTCGACCACCAGCGGGATCTGGTGGCGTTCGCAGTCAGCAACCAGACGGGACACCACCGCGCGGATCTCGTCGGCGTCGTCCGCGTCGGGACGCCACCAGACGACCATCTTCACCGCGTCCGCGCCGAGGGTCTTGATCTTCTCGACGGTCCACCGGTCACGGACTGCCGTGGCGGTCCCGAACCCCCCGTCGGGCTGGTAGCTGAGCGACTCGATGCCGGTGATGATCCCCGTGCCGGCCGGGATGACCCCCGTGGCGATGCCCTGCGCCAGGGACCAGAGCGGGTCGACGAGGAAGGCGCTCGCGTGCGGCGCCAGGGCCGCGATCAGCTCGAGCTTGCTCCGTGTCGCCTGGGCCGACGTCACCCGGCGCCAGTCGGGGTCGAGCATGGCGAGGTAGTTCTCGGGGTGGTCGATGGCCAGGGTCGCGATGAAACCGTCGTCCGTCGAGATCCGGGTCAGCGACCGGACCTTGCCGAGGCTTGCGGGGCCGCTCAACCAGTCAGTCATGCTCGCAGCGTAGTGACAACGGCCGGGCCTCAAGGGACGATGGGCGACCCGGTCATGGTTCGGCCGGGCCGACTCAGGGGGGAGGGCGCCGTGGCCCGTGTCGCCGTCGCCGGGCACCTGTGCCTCGACCTGACGCCCGAGCTGCTCGGGGGCGAGGTCATCGACCCGGGCCACCTGCTCGAGGTGGGCGCCCTGTCGGTGCGGCTGGGAGGCAGCGTCGCCAACACCGGTGGCGACCTCGCCGACCTCGGGACACCCGTCGACGTCTTCGCCACCGTCGGCGACGACGACCTCGGCGTCCTGCTGCGCCGGATGGTGGCCGAACGGCCGGGCATGACGCCACGGCTGCGTCAGGTCGACGGCGCAGCCTCCTCCTACAGCCTGGTGTTCGAGTCCCCGGGAACCGACCGGACCTTCTGGCACCACGTCGGCACCAACGCCCACTTCGACGGCAGCGAGGTCACCCTCGACGACGACCTCGACCTGCTCCACCTCGGCTATCCCAACCTCCTGCCCGCCCTCCTCACCGACGGTGCGACCCCCATGCGTGAGCTCCTGGCTCGCGTGCGGCGGACCGGCGTCACGACCTCGGTGGACCTCGCGGTCATCGACCCCCGTTCCCCCACCGGCGCCCTGGACTGGGAGGAGATCCTGCGCCGGACCGTCGGCGAGGTCGACGTCATCACCCCGAGCATCGACGACCTGACCTCCGCGCTGCCCGGGCTCGCGGGGTCGGCGGCCCCGGACGACGCGTGCGTCGAGCGCCTGGCGCTGACGCTGCTCGACTGGGGGGCCGCGGTCGTGGCCGTGTCCGCGGGCGCCCGCGGCGTGTTCCTGTGCACCGGGGACACGGCTCGCCTGCACGCGGCCGGCCGGGCCCTGCCCGATCCTGACCGCTGGGTGGGCGTGCGCGAGTGGGTCGCCCCGTATGCCGTGACCCGCCTCGCCACGACCACGGGCGCCGGGGACGCAGCGACCGCAGGCCTGCTCCACGGACTGCTGACCGGTCTGGCGCCCCGCCAGGCGGGAGGCCTCGCCATGGCGTGCGCTGCCGCGGTGGTGTCCGGACGACGGCCGACCCCGGAGGCCCTCGCCGACATCGACCCCGCACTCGTCGGGGGCACCGATGACTTCCGGGCGGAGCGCCGGTCAGCACCGGCATGACAGCCACCTACACCTTCGACATCTTCACGAGCCTCGACGGCAACGCCTCCTACGGACCACCCGGCGACTGGGGCGGCTACTGGGGCAAGCAGGGTCCCGAGTTCCTCGAGCACCGTTTCCAGACCTACGCGGCCGCGCAGCGCATGGTGTTCGGCGCCACCACCTTCGGCCAGTTCCAGCAGATGCTGCCGATCATGGGCGACGAGCGCGATCCCTGGCTCGACCGGATGGTCGCGCTGCCGACGACCGTGATCTCCTCGACGATGCAGGACCCCCTCGACTGGCCGGACGCCTCGGTCGCCGGCGGGGACGCCGTGGACACCGTGCGGCGCCTCAAGGAGGAGTCGGACGTGCCGCTCCGTTCGCACGGCAGCCTCTCCCTGAACCGCGCCCTGATGGCCGCCGGGCTCGTCGACATGGTCCAGGTGACCGTCTTCCCCGTCGTGGCAGCCCAGACGGGGGACGAGCCGGTCTTCGCCGGGGCCGGGGACTTCGACCTCGAGCTGCTCAGCACCCGCACGCTCGACGGCCGGACCCAGGAGCTGGTCTACCGGCCCACGCTGCGCACCTGGCCGACCGAATGACCGGACGGAGACAGACCGACGGCCCACGTCCTGGCGAGAGGAGGTGGGCCGTCGGCGTCCTGAGCGTACCGCCGAGGTGGACTCAGGCGGTGCGGCGGGGGGTCGCGTGACGCAGCTTGCGGCGCAGGCGCTTGCCCACGGCCTCGGCAGCGATGCCGACGCGGGTGCGGCCCTCCTGCTTGTTCGGCAGGGACAGCACGACGACCTGCTTCCACGCGGAGGCGACCTGCTTCGGCAGCGGACCCGTGGTGTAGGTCAGGCCGTAGCGCTCGCAGATCTCCTGGATGCGCGGGGCGATCTCGATGTAGCGGTTGCTCGGCAGGTCCGGGAACAGGTGGTGCTCGATCTGGTGCGACAGGTTGCCGGTCATGAGGTGCATGGCCTTGCTGCCGCTGATGTTGGCGGAGCCGAGCATCTGGCGCAGGTACCACTCGCCGCGGGTCTCGCCCTCGATGGAGGACTTGGCGAAGGTCTCGACGCCCTCGGGGAAGTGGCCGCACATGATGACCGAGTGGGTCCAGACGTTGCGGACCGTGTTGGCGACGAAGTTCGCACCGATGGTGTGGAAGAACGACGGGCCCGACAGCAGCGGGTGGATCACGTAGTCGCGACGGGCCTGGCGGCCGATCTTCTTGAGCACCTTGGCGCCGTCGTTGCGGAAGTCCTCCTTGGACTTGCCCCGACCCTTGACGTACGCGCCGACCTCGAGGTCGTACGCGGCGATGCCGTACTCGAAGAACAGCATGTTCGTGAAGTTGTAGATCGGCTGGCCGAGGTAGGCGGGGACCCACTTCTGGTCCTCGTCGACGCGCATGATGCCGTAGCCGAGGTCGTTGTCACGGCCGATGACGTTGGTGAAGGTGTGGTGGAGCTGGTTGTGCGAGTGCTTCCAGAACTCCGACGGGGAGGCGTTGTCCCACTCCCACTCCTGGCTGTGGATCCGCGGGTCGCGCATCCAGTCCCACTGGCCGTGCATGATGTTGTGGCCGAGCTCCATGTTCTCGAGGATCTTCGCCACGGACAGGCCGGCGGTGCCGACGAACCACGCCGGCGGGAAGATCGAGAACAGCAGGACCGCGCGGCTGCTCATCTCCAGCCCGCGCTGCCACTTGAGGACCTTGCGGATGTATGCCGCGTCGCGGGTGCCGCGCGAGTCGAGGATCTCCTGGCGCAGGGCGTCGAGCTCGTTGCCGAGGGCCTCGATGTCCTCCGGCGTCAGGTGCGCGGCCGGGTCCGGCTTCCCGGACGGCTTCGGCGCGTGGGTGCGCTCGGTGGTGACGACGTTGAGGCGGCTGTTGACCGCCTTGGTCTGCTTCGGGGCGCTGGGCGTCCCGGCGAGCGACCCGTCGATGGTCAGGTCGAAGTTGTCGGTCTCACGGTTCTGGGCAATGGCAGCCACTGTTCGCTCCTAGAGGTCGATCTCGCAGGCGCCGGCGGCTGCCGACACGCAGGTCTGGATGCGGACGTCGTCGTCCGGTGTGGCCACGGTGAGCTCGCCGTTGCGCAGGTCGCGCACGGCTCCCTCACGCAGCGGGAGTACGCAGCCGAAGCAGATGCCCATGCGGCACCCGGAAGGCATGAGGACGCCGGCTTCCTCGCCGGCGTCGAGGATCGGGGTGGCGCCGTCGGACTCGATGACGGTGCCGTTCCTGCGGAAGGTGACCGTGCCACCCTCGCCCTCGGAGATGATCACGGGGCGGAAGCGCTCGGTGTGGATGCGGTCGGCGAGGCCGGCCTCGGCCCAGTGGGTCTCCATCGCGTCGAGCATGCCGGTGGGGCCGCAGCACCAGGTCTCGCGCTCGCGCCAGTCCGGGACGAGGCGGTCGAGGTCGGTGGGGCTGAGCAGGCCGTCGGTGTCGGTGTGCAGCTCGACGAGCTGCAGCGACTCGGCGTCGGCCCACGCGCGCAGCTCGTCACCGAAGATGACGTCGTCGCGGGTCGGGGCCGAGTGGACCATGACCGCGTCGGGCAGCTCCGCGAGGTGGTTGCGCAGCATGCCCATCACCGGGGTGATGCCGCTGCCGGCGGTGAGGAACAGTGCCTTGCGCGGCGTCTGGGCCGGCAGCGTGAACTCGCCGGTCGCCTGGTCGAGGTGGATGAGCGTCCCGGGCACGAGCTCGCGGACGACGTGGTTGCTGACCTTGCCGCCGTCGATCGCCTTGACCGTGATCGCCACGGCACCGTCGGGGTCGCCGACGAGCGAGGTGAGCGAGTACGCGCGCCAGTTGCGGACGCCGTTCACGTCGACGCCGATGCGGATGTACTGGCCGGGCACGTGGCCCTTCCAGCCGCGACCGGGCTTGATCCGCACCGTGGCGGCGTCGCGGGTCTCGGCCGTGACGGACAGGACGCGTCCGCGCAGGTCGGCGCCGCTGCGCATCGGGGCGATGAGGTCGAGGTACTCGGCGGGCACGACAGGCGTCGTCACAGCCTGGGCCACCCGGGTCAGGGTGTCGCGCAGCGAGCGCCGGGGTGGGGCGCCCTGAGCCGTGCGGGGAGGGAGGACTGCGGTCATGGTTCCATCATGGCGTCATGAGGGTCTAAAATCCTGACCCAGAAGCGTGAGTTCTCCGATGAGAGTTGTTCGCAGATGACAAAGATCGACGAAAATCCCCACGAATCGCCCACGGTGACCGCCGATCGAGCGGCAGCCCTCACACTGTCACCCGAGGTGCAGACCGCCTTGCGGTCGCACCTGCCCTCGGTGGCCGAGCACGCCGTCGCCGCCATCATCGTCGAGGTGCCTGTGTATGCCGCGGCGCGCAGCTTCATGGTCGACAACATCGAGGCGGCCGTACAGATGGCCCTGGGCAGCTTCCTCACGCTGGCCGCCCGGTCCGGGGACGCCTCCACGCCGCTTCGCCCCGCCCAGCGTGGCTCCTACGAGCTCGGTCGGGGCGAGGCCCGCAGCGGCCGCAGCGTGGACGCGCTGCTGTCCGCCTACCGCGTCGGCGCCCGCGTCTCGTGGCGCCAGCTGTCCGCCGTCGCGGTCGAGGCGGGGATGGACGCCGGCCAGCTCGCGCAGTTCGCCGAGCTCGTCTTCGCCTACATCGACGAGCTGTCGGCGGCCAGCGTCGCCGGCCACGCGGACGAGCTCGAGACCTCCGAACGCCTCCAGCGCCAGCACCGCGACCGGCTCGCCCTCGAGCTGCTGCGGGGCGCGTCCGAGGAGGTCCTCCTGCGCCGGGTCGACCGTGCGCGCTGGGACAAGCCGGCCACCATCACCGCCGTGCTGACCCGCGAGACCGACCTGCACGGCATACGCGGGCTCGTGGACCCACGGTCCCTCGTCCTGGCCGAGGACCTGCCCGACGTCGCCGCCGAGGAGAACGTCGCCGTCGTCCTGGTCCCGGACCTCTCCCCCGGCGGCCGGACCAAGCTGCTGCGGTCGATCGGCACGAGGGACGCCGTCGTCGGGCCGACCCGGCCGTGGCTGCAGACGGTCGGCTCCTACCAGCGCGCCCTGCGGGCCCACCGGCTCGTGCGGGGGCACGACCGCGCTGAGCGTGCGGCCTACGACACCGAGGCGCACCTGGCCGACCTCGTGCGGGCCGCGGACCCCGAGGCCCTCGCCGACCTCCGGCGCACGGCGCTCGCCCCGCTCGACGACCTCACCCCCGTGGCCCGCGAGAAGCTCGAGGAGACCTTGCGGCTGTGGCTGCTGCACCGCGGCCGGCGCGAGGCCGTGGCGGAGGCCTTGTTCGTGCACCAGCAGACCGTGCGGTACCGCGTGGGCCAGCTGCGCGACCTGTTCGGCGACGACCTCGACGATCCCGAGGTGGTGCGCGACCTCGTCGTGGCGCTCGGCTGAGGAGGCGGTCGCAGGGGGCACGGCGACCAGATCTGCCAACCGCACCCCGGCTGTTGGGCAGGTCCTGCCAACGTCAGCGCGCACTCCGCCTCCCTAGGCTCACCGCACGACGACTGTGGGGAGGTGGCATGCGGGTCCTGATCGCGCTGGGTGGCAACGCCATGACCGGCCCCGACGGCAGCGCCACCCCGCAGGCCCAGCGCGAGGCGATCGCCCTCGCGATGGCACGGGTCGCCGAGGTCGTGGCCGACGGCCACGAGGTCGTCGTCACCCACGGCAACGGCCCCCAGGTCGGCAACCTCCTCGTCAAGAACGAGCTCGCGGCCCCCGTGGTCCCGCCCGTCCCGCTCGACTGGTGCGGCGCCCAGACGCAGGGAACCATCGGGTTCACCGCGCTCGACACCCTCGAGGCCGCGTTCGCCGCGCGAGGGCTCTCGCGCCGGGCAGCCGCCGTCGTCTCCCGCACGCTCGTGGACCCCGACGACCCCGGGTTCACCACACCCACCAAGCCGGTGGGCCGGTTCCTCCCCCACGACCAGGCCCTGCCGCTGATCGAGCACGGCGAGACCTGGCAGGACCGCGGCGACAAGGGGTGGCGCCGCATGGTCGCCTCCCCCGAACCCCTCGAGGTCCTCGACACCCACACCGTCCTCACCCTCCTCGCCGCGGGCTACGTCGTCGTCGCGGCCGGTGGCGGCGGCATACCGGTCGTCCGGCAACCCGACGGATCGGTCCACGGCGTCGAGGCCGTCGTCGACAAGGACCTCACCGCCGCGGTCCTCGCCCGGGCGATCGGCGCGGACGTGCTCGTCATCGCCACCGACGTCGAGCACGCCGTCCTCGGGTACGGCTCGGAGTCCGCCCGCGAGCTCGGTCGGGTGCAGCTCGCCGAGATGGAGGGGTATGCCGCGGCGGGCGAGTTCGCTTCCGGCTCGATGGGTCCCAAGGTGGAGGCGGCGCTCCGGTTCGTCCGGGGCGGTGGTCGTCGCAGCGTCATCACCGCCCTCGACCGGATCGCCGAGGCCGTCTCCGGCGAGGTCGGCACCGTCATCGAACCCGCGCCAGCCGCAACGTCCCCAGCTCCTCCCCCTGCAACCCCCGCAACTCCAACCGGAAGGTGAGTCACGTGCCCGAAGCCATCGAGGTCCGCAAGGTGCCGCTCCACAGCGTCTCCGACGCCAGCGAGCTGGCGAAGCTCATCGACGACGGCGTCATCGAGGCCGGTCGCGTCGTCGCCGTCATCGGCAAGACCGAGGGGAACGGCGGCGTCAACGACTACACGCGAATCATCGCCGACCGGGCGTTCCGCGAGGTGCTGGTGGCGAAGGGCGCCGATCCGGCCAAGGTCAAGGAGGTGCCGATCGTCTGGTCCGGTGGCACCGACGGCGTCATCAGCCCGCACGCGACGATCTTCGCCACGGTCCCGGCCGACCGGGCCGAGCAGTCCGACGAGCCGCGGCTCACGGTCGGGTTCGCGATGAGCGAGGTGCTGCTCCCCGAGGACATCGGCCGCACCGCCATGGTCACCAAGGTCGCCGACGCGGTGAAGGTCGCCATGGAGCGCGCCGGCATCACCGACACGGCCGACGTCCACTACGTGCAGACCAAGACGCCGTTGCTGACGATCGACACCATCCGCGACGCCAAGAGCCGCGGCCACGACGTCTTCACCGAGGACACGCTGACGTCCATGGACGTGTCCAACGGCGGCACGGCCCTCGGGATCGCGGTCGCCCTCGGCGAGATCGAGATGCCCCGTGACGAGGACGTGCTCCGCGACCGGAGCCTGTTCTCCTCCGTCGCCTCCTGCTCCTCCGGCGTCGAGCTCGACCGCGCCCAGGTCGTGGTCGTGGGGAACACCCGGGGCATCGGCGGCCGCTACCGCATCGGCCACTCGGTGATGCGCGACGCCCTCGACGCCGACGGCATCTGGGAGGCGATCAAGGACGCAGGCCTCGACCTGCCGGACCGACCGCACTCGACGGACCTGCAGGGCCGCCTGGTCAACGTGTTCCTCAAGTGCGAGACCAGCCAGGACGGGGCGGTCCGCGGTCGCCGCAACGCCATGCTCGACGACTCCGACGTGCACTGGCACCGCCAGATCAAAGCCGCCGTCGGTGGCGTCACCGCGTCGGTGACCGGCGACCCAGCCGTGTTCGTGTCCGTCTCGGCCGCCCACCAGGGCCCCGACGGTGGCGGTCCCGTGGCCGCGATCGTCGATCTCGGGTCAGGCGACCCGACCGGCTACCGCGGGCCGCAGCCCGGCTGACGCGCCGTCAGAAGCCGCTGTTGCCGTACCCACCACCGTTGAACCCGGTGGCCGCCTGGTCCGACTCCGCCTGGGCCCGCCCCGGGGTATGGCGCGGGGTCGGGTCACCGCCCCACTTCCGGTCGTAGAGCCACGCCAGTCCCAGGACGACGACGAGCACTGACCCGATCACGATCCACATCATCATGACGCCACCCCTCCGGTGCCCGGGCGGCGTGCCCGGTGCGCCAACGGTCCCACGCCGGACCGCCGGACGCCAGAGAAGTCGACAACCGCACACCGCGGGCCGTGGGGCCCGCGGTGTGCCGGTGTCAGTGGGCGAAGTGACGGGTGCCGGTGAAGTACATCGTCACGCCGGCGGCCTTGGCGGCCTCGACGACCTCGGCGTCCCGCATGGAACCACCCGGGGCGACCACCGCGCGGACCCCCGCGTCGAGCAGCACCTGGAGGCCGTCGGCGAACGGGAAGAAGGCGTCCGACGAGGCCACGGCTCCGCGCGCCCGATCGGAGCCAGCCCGCGACACCGCGAGGTGGCAGGAGTCGACGCGGTTGACCTGGCCCATGCCGATGCCGACTGCCGCGCCGTCCTTGGCGAGCAGGATCGCGTTGGACTTCACCGCGCGCACCGAGCGCCACGCGAACGCCAGGTCGGCCAGCATCGCCTCGTCGGCGGCGTCACCGGAGACGAGGGTCCAGCGCGACGGGTCGTCGCCGCCGGGCTTGTCGCCCTCGACGACGGCGTCGACCTTGTCGACGGTCTGCAGGAGCAGGCCGCCGCTGATCGGCCGCATCTCGATGGCGTCGGCGTTGCGCGAGGCCTCGGCGGGCAGGCGCAGGATGCGGATGTTCTTCTTGCCCTGGAGCACCTCGAGCGCGTCGGCGTCGAAGTCGGGCGCGATGATGACCTCGGTGAACACGTCCTTCACCTGGTCGGCCATCGCGAGGTTCACGGTCCGGTTGGCGGCGATGATGCCCCCGAAGGCGGACACGGGGTCGGTGGCGTGCGCGGCGGCATACGCGGCCTCGATGGAGGAACCCACGGCGATGCCGCAGGGGTTGGCGTGCTTGACGATCGCCACGGTCGGCTGGTCGCCATGGTCGTGCGCGGCGCGCACGGCGGCGTCGGTGTCGACGTAGTTGTTGTAGGACATCTCCTTGCCGTGCAGCTGCTCGGCGGAGGCGACGCCGCCGCGCCAGTGGCGGTAGATCGCGGCCTTCTGGTGCGGGTTCTCGCCGTAGCGCAGCACGGCTGCGCGCGTGAAGGTCGCACCGGTCCACGCGGGGAAGCCGGTGCCGTCGGAGGTGTCGGTGTAGACGTTGCCCATCCAGTTGGCGACGGCGTTGTCGTAGTCGGCGGTGTGCACGAAGGCCTGTGCTGCCAACAGCTTCCGCTCACCCAGCGTGAAGCCGCCGGCCTCGACGGCAGTCAGCACCGCGCCATACGCGGCGGGGTCGGTGACCACGGCGACGCTCGGGTGGTTCTTGGCCGCGGCGCGCACCATCGACGGTCCGCCGATGTCGATCTGCTCGATGACCTCGTCCGGGGAGGCGCCCGAGGCGACGGTCTCGCGGAACGGGTAGAGGTTCACGACGACGAGCTCGAACGGCTCGACCCCGAGCTCCTCGAGCTGACGGACGTGGTCGTCCTTGCGCGTGTCGGCGAGGATGCCGGCGTGCACGCGCGGGTGCAGGGTCTTGACCCGACCCTCGAGGCACTCTGGGAACCCGGTCAGGTCGGCGACCTCCGTCACGGGGATGCCGAGCGACTCGATGAGCTTGGCCGAACCACCCGTCGAGACGAGGGCGACGCCGGCAGCGTGCAGGCCGCGGGCCAGCTCCTCCAGCCCGGTCTTGTCGTAGACGGAGACGAGCGCCCGGCGGACCGGGCGGCGTCCTGCGTCGTCAGCGGGCTTCGGGCTGGACTGCTGGGTCACGGAATGCTGACCTTCCCATCGGTGACGGTGATTCCCTCGCGGGCCGCGCGGCCCACGATGTTGACGAGCAACGGGTGCTCGACGGCTTTGATGCGTTCGTGCAGGGTGTCCTCGGTGTCGCCGGGCAGGACCTCGACGGTGGACTGCGCGATCACGGGACCGGTGTCGACGCCGGCGTCGACGACGTGGACCGTGCAGCCGGTGACCGTGGCCCCGGCGGCGAGCGCGTCACGCACGGCGTGGGCCCCCGGGAACGCCGGTAGCAGCGCCGGGTGGGTGTTGAGGACGACGTGGTCGCCCAGCACCCGCGGCCCGAGGATCTTCATGAACCCCGCCGAGACGACGAAGGCCGGTTCGTGGTCGGCGATCCGCTCGGCCAGGGCGGCGTCCCAGTCGGCGCGATCGTCGTGGTCCTCGACGCGGACGACGAACGTCGGGATGCCCGCGGCGGCAGCCTTGTGCAGGCCCGAGATCCCCGCCCGGTCGGCCCCCACCGCCAGGATGCGGACCCCGTAGGCCGGGTCGGCCGTGGCGTCGATGAGCGCCTGGAGGTTCGTGCCCGACCCGGAGATGAGGACGACGATGCCCGTGGGGTGCGTCGTCCCGTCCGCGGTCACGCGGGAGACGATACCGACCGTCGCGCGGACCCAGGCACCCGCGTCCACGCACCGGGTCAGGGGGCGGCGGACCGCCGGGTCAGGGGGCGGCGGACCGCCGGGTCAGGGGGCGGCGGAGCGCAGCTTCTCCAGCAGCGGGCCGGCTGCCTCGTCGAGGAACCTCTGCTGCCCCTCGTCCCCCACCTGCACCAGCGCGATGTCGGTGAACCCGGCGTCCCAGTAGGCGGAGACGGCTTCGACGATGGCGTCGAGGTCCGGCCCGCACGGGATGTTCTCGGCGACCTGCTCGGGGGTGATGAACTGCGACGCCCCCGCGAAGCCGGCCGGCGTCGGCAGGTCCGCGTTCACCGACCAGCCGCCGGCGAACCAGCGGAACTGCTCGTGTGCCCGAGCCTTGGCCCGCTCGGCGTCGGTGTCCCACGAGATGGGGATCTGCCCGATGGCGCGGGCCGAGGACGAACGGGCGCCCTCGGCGTCGCCGCTGCTCTCGGCCGCACCCCGTGCGTCGAGGAACCCCTTGACGAGGTCGGCGTCCGGCTCCACGGCGATGACGTGGTCGGCCAGCGGGCCGAACCGGGAGAACGACTTCTCGCCGGAGACGGCCACACCGATCGGGACACCCCCGTCGGGGCAGTCCCAGATGCGGGCCGAGTCGACCCGGAAGTACTCGCCCTGCCAGGTCACGAGCTTCCCGGTGTGCAGCTCCCGGATGATGTGGATGGCCTCCTCGAGCATGTCCTGACGGACACCCACCATGGGCCACCCCTCACCGACGACGTGCTCGTTGAGGTTCTCGCCGCTGCCGAGACCGAGGGTGAACCGCCCCTCGCTGAGGAGCTGCAGGGTGGCCGCCTTCTGGGCGACCACCGCGGGCTCGTAGCGGATCGTGGGGCAGGTCACGTAGGTCATCAGCTCGAGCCGCTTCGTCGCCTGTGCGACCGCGCCGAGCACCGTCCAGGCGTAGGGCGCATGCCCCTGCTCGGTGAGCCACGGGGAGTAGTGGTCGCTGCTCACGGCGAAGTCGAATCCGCTGCGCTCGGCGTCGACGGCGTAGCCGACGAGCTCGCGCGGGCCGGACTGCTCGGTCATCAGGGTGTAGCCGAATCGGGTCATGGCACCACCGTCACACGGGTCGGCGAGGGCCACCACCCGGGCGGAGGGCTCGGCTCACAAAGGGGGTGTCCTACGGCAACCCGGGTCATATTTCTGCTGGTGTCACCGAACGACACCCGCTTCGCGGGACGGGGGCGGGCGGACGGGGGCGGGCGGACAGGCGCGGACGGGACAGGCGCGGGCGAGGAGGTATGCGGTGCGGCCGGGCGCTGCCGGTCAGCGCCGGAGCTTCCAGCGGTCCCAGGCCAGCACCACTGCGGCGCCGGCGACGAGCTCGACGAGCAGCGCCAGGGTCATCGCCCCGGCCGGGGCGCCGATCGCGGACAACCGCTGCTGGCCGAGGGAGGCGCCCCCGACGACGTCGAGCAGGCCGATCAGGCCCGCCGCGAGGACGACGGCGACACCGGCGACCGTGAGCTTGGTGCGTTCGGTGGACAACCGGGCCACGGAGCGCAGCGCGCGCCACCCCACGAACGCCCCGATGGCGACCGGTACGAGCGCGATCGCCGGCAGCCAGCCGGGGAACGCGCCGGGCGCCGGCAGCGCCCCGAACACCGGGACCATCGGCAGCAACGACGTGCGGGACCCGGTCCAGGTCGCCGAGGCACCGTCGACCGCCGAGAAGCCGGTGCCCGCCATGAAGGACAGGGCCCAGAGGCCGAGGTTGGGCAGGACGAACAGCTGTGCCAGGGCGAGCACGGCCCCGCCGATCAGCCCGGGGGCCAGGGCACCCTGGAGGTTGCCGACGCTCGCGTGGTGCACGGCGACCGAGCCGATGCAGACGGCGACACCTGCGCCGAGGAGGGCGCCAGCGCCCTCGACACCCGGGCGCAGGGCGCGGCGGACCGCCTCGGGCAGCCAGGTCGGGCGCCGCAGGCGGGTCCCCGCGAGCTCGGGTCGCCGGCGGAGCAGCCTGGTCAGGGCCAGCGCGGCCGAGGCCAGCGGGACGACGACGACGGGCACGACCAGCGTCCAGAGCACCGGGCGTGGCCCCGCAGCGAGGGCGACGAGGGACCACAGGGCCGCGGCGACGGCATACCCGAGGGCCCACGCCCCCAGCCCGAACGCGAGGGGACGGTGCAGGAGGTCCCCGGCGAGGGCGACCGTGCGGTCCTCCGCGCTGTCACGGACCGCGCGGATGGCGGCCCAGGCCCCGCCGACCACGGCGAGGGCCAGGAAGAGGAGGGGGACGACCGTCACGGTCGTGGCCCCGAGGTCGAGGTGGGCGCCGGTGCCGAGGAGCCACAGGCTCGCCCCGACCCCCAGCGAGGTGGTCCAGGCGACGGTGCTCTCCGAGGCGGCCACCCACACCAGCAGGGCCGGGAGCACGAACACCAGGGCCGAGGCGGAGGCGGCGCCCGCTCCGGCGAGCAGGGTGCGCTGGTGCGCCCTCGGGTCGGGCCCGCCCGATGTCGACGTCGCCCCGCGCAGCAGTTCCATCACAGTCATGTCCGACCCATCGTCGCCGACCGGCCCTCCCCCGGGCCGCAGGCAACGCCGACGCCGGACCAGAAATGTCCGAACGCGCCGCAACCAGGGTCGCCGGGGTCGCGTCTGCTGGGGTGTGATGGCACTGAGGAACGGCAGCGTCGGGACGGCGCCGGACGAGGGGGACGTGGTGGTGGGGACGCAGTCCGCCGAGGCGGAGTTCGACGCGTTCTACCGCGACACCGCCCGCCGGGTCGTCCACCTCGTCTACGGCTTCACGGGTGACCTCACCGTCGCCCAGGACAGCACCCAGGAGGCGTACGCGCGGGCCTGGCAGCAGTGGTCCACCGTGCGGACCCACGACGACCCCCTCGCCTGGGTGCGGACCGTCGCCCGTCGGGTGGCCATCTCCGGATGGCGCAAGAAGACCACGCAGGACCGGGCGTACGAGCGGCACGGGGTCCGCGACACGACCGGCCCACCCACCGAGGACAGGGTGGCCGTCGTCGCAGCACTGCGGACGTTGTCCGAGCCGCTGCGTGAGGCCGTGACGCTGCACTACATCGGCGACCTGTCCATCGAGCAGATCGCCCATGAGACCAACACCCCCGCAGGCACCGTCAAGGCACGCCTGCACCGGGGCCGCGCCCAGCTGGCGCAGGCCCTCCGGCACGAGGAGACCACCCATGGCTGACCACGAGGACTGGACGGCGCAGGACGACGCCCAGCTGCGCGGCGCCCTCGCCACCCTGCGCCAGGACGTCGACCTGCTGCCCCTGCCGGACGTGCGGTTCGTCCGGGCCCGCGGGGTGAGGCGCCGCCGCCAGCGGGCGCTCGCCCTCACCGCCGCGGCGGCCGCAGCGGCAGTCGTGATCGGGGCGGTGGGGTACGGCCAGCTCGGCCGTGACAGCACCCTGCCCGCCACGCCAGCCACGCAGTCGACGGCGCCGGTACCCACCGCGGCGCCGACCGCAGCGCCCACGAACAGCGCCACCGACCCCATCGCCGAACCCGACGCCCTCCCATTGGTCACCGACTGGACCAGCAGCCTCGGCCTGACCGGGAGCACCCTGCTGACCCCGGTGAAGCCGTTCGAGGCGGTCGAGTGCCTCGACGTAGAGCCGGGCACCAAGGTCCAGCAGGCGATTCTGACCCAGCGGACCGGCAGCCTCTCCGGTGGACAGGTGCGGTTTTCCCTCGATGCTGGCACGGACGCCGGGACCGCGGCCTCCGGGGTGGCCAACGACATCTCGGACTGCGCCCTGGCCCCGGGCTTCCACGTCGACGCACTGACCGAGACGGCCGCGGGATCGCTGTTCGCCTACACAGCGGGCGACGCCGGTTCGGGGTGGTTCGCCGTCGTCCACGGGAAGCGGGACGTGGCCGTGCTGCAGGTCGTCGACCCCGACCATGCGAAGTCCGTCGTCACCGGGCAGCAGGTGGAGGCCTTGGCGACGATCGCCCAGGAACGGCTCACGCGCTACGGCACCGGCACGGCCGGCTCCGGGAGCCCGTCGGCCACCAGCACGACGCCGCAGATCGGACCGACCGGGAGCACGCGGGCGCTGTCCCAGGACATGCCGGTCGCCGGCCCCCGGCCGGTCCCGGCGTCGCCCCTGTTCGTCGCCGCCTCGCAGTGGCGGTCCCCGGCGCTGAGCGGGGACGTCACGACCACGGCCGGTCCCGGAGCCCTCGAGGGCTCCACCGCCATCGCCTCCTGTGAGACCACCGAGCAGCAGGCAGGCATCGGTGGTCGGGTCGGCGTCGTGTCGGTGAGGGCCGGCACCAGCGCCACCAGCTACGTCGGCCACCAGCGCGTGCAGCTCGACGAGTCGACCGGGGCGGCCGTGCAGCAGACCTACGTCGCCGCGCGCCTCGACGAGGCAAAGGCGTTGTACGGCAAGGGCTGCAAGTTCGGCAACGGCACCGTGACGTCCACCGCCGGGCCGTCGCAGGGCACCTACCGCCTCGACACCGTCTTCACCGACGGGAGCCCCACCCTCTCCGAGTGGGTCGGGGTCACCGCGCAGAAGACCTCCGGCGCGGTCTCGACGATCGTCATCACCAAGCTGAAGGACCAGAAGCAGGGCTTCGCCGAGCTGGACCGGCTCCTCATGCTCGCCCGCCAGAAGTAGCAGGCTGCGGCCGTCGAGGGCTGTCGAGGGTGGCGCCCTACTGGATGACGACCTCCTGGAGGGTCTCGCCCTGGGGGACGAACAGCTGGTTGCCGCGGACGACGAGCGCCGCGGGGGTGATGCCCGAGGCGACCGGGGTGCTCACCCGGAGGGTGGCGGGGTCGACGGCATACGCACGTCCCGCCGCGACGAGGTAGATCAGGCCGTTGACGCTCGCCAGGGCGGTGTTGCGGAACACCGGGGTGGCCTGCGCCTGTTGGGTCTGGATCATGATCGAGCGCAGCGTGGCCCCGGTGGCCGGGTCCAGCTCGTAGAGCGTGGTGCTGCCGGCGGCCCACAGGGTGCCCGTCGGCCCCATGACCACGGCGCCGTACGCCTCCATGCCCGCGGCGGGGGTGACCTGCCACAGGAGCTTGCCGGTGGCGGCGTTGTAGGCGAACACCTTCGCCGAGGACTGCGTGGGCGTGGCGCCCAGGCCACCCCAGCGGGACGTCCCGCCGTAGACCACGTCACCTGCCGCCGCGAGCGACACGATGCTCTGGTCGGCCACCGGCTCGGAGACGATCCTCGGGGTTCCGCTGTCACCGTCGAAGATGCCGAGCACGCCACCGAGGACGCCGTACTTCGGGATGGTGCCGAAGAAGGTCCGGGTGCCGGACGTGGCCCAGGCGATGGGTCGGTCCTGGCGGTACGTCGGGCCGAGCGTCGTGACCAGTGCGGGGTTGGTGCCGTCCACCCAGGGCTGCGTGCTGTCGTAGCGGAAGACCCGGCCGTCGGTGTAGGTGCCGATGTACTGGTACTTCCCGTGCTCGACCGACCCCTCGACCTCACCGATGACGGCGGCGCCGTAGGGCACGGCGGGGTACTGCGAGCGCTGGCTCAGGTCGAGGTCGACCATGGCCAGGCTCGAGCCGCCGAAGCCGCCGACCATCAGGCGCCCGCTGCCGAAGCCGAGGGACTTGATCTTCAGCTTGGTCGGTGCGAACTCCACGCGGTAGGTGCGCTGCTGCAGGGTGGTGGTCTCCAGGGCGGTCACGGTCCCGGCCGGGTCGTAGGCCAGCAGCCATCCGCCGGCGTCGCCGGAGAGCGTGGCCCGCAGGACCATCCGGTCGCGACCGGCGCCCATCGTCACGCCTCCGCGGTCGTCGGTGGCACCGGTCGCCGAGTTCACGGCGCGCAGCTGGTTGTACCGCAGGAAGTAGAAGTTGCCGGTGCCGTCGACCGGCGAGGGCCGCTGCACGGGGTAGTTGGCGTCCACGGACCACGAGCCCGACTGGGTGTCGTAGAGGCGACGCTCGCTGGCGATAACCGTCCCGCCCGACGACGTGCCGCTGGGCGTCTTGACGGACAGGTAGCGCCCGAGCAGGTCGACCTCGGAGACCTGGCCGCTGGTCACGGGCTGGGGCACGGCGATGGTGGTCTTGCTCGCGGGGTTCGACAGCGACACCCGCACGATGACGGGGTTGGTCGAACCGAGGCCGACGTAGGCGTAGCTGCTGTTGACGGCCAGGCTCCGCGCGTAGTCGTGGGCGGCGCTCACGGTGCCGAGGTTGGAGAAGGTGCCGGTGCCGGGCTGGTAGCTCCACAGCTCGGACTTCGGGTAGGAGGCGCCCCAGATGCGTCCGTCCGGACCCTCCTCGAGGTCGAAGACGGTCGCACTGCTGGCCGTGGCCCGGCCGAGGTCGGAGATCGCGGCATCACCGTAGGTCCAGCGCCACAGGTGCCCGTCGTTGCCTCCGACGTAGACCGCGTTGTCGGTGGTCGCCATCGCCCAGACGGACTCCATGCTGCCGAGGGTGAAACGCTCCTCGACGGTGTTGGACTCGATGTCGACGACCTGGAGCTCGGCCGGGCTGCCCGAGACGACACCCATCAGCTTGGCCCGGCCCGCCACGACGGCCGTCCGGACGACGTTGGTGTTGGCGAAGGCGTCGACCGGCTGCATCGTCCGGCCCTGGGTGAAGCCGAGGGTGGAGGAGCCGACGGTCGGACGCAGGTCCACCACGTCGAAGTCGCCGGAGGCCTTGGTCGACGAACCGGTGGACAGCTCGACGGTGGCCCAGTGCCCGGTGGTCGGCACCACGAGCTGCTTCGCCACGAGGCTCCACGTCCCGGCGGGCTTGCTCACGGCGATCGGGACGGTCTTGACGACGGCGAGGTTGGTGTCGAGGAACCGCACGGTCACCGTGAAGGTGCCCGAGGTCGGCCGGACCCAGGCGCGCAGGTCATGGGCGACGCCGGCGAAGACTGGCGTGCGGGCACTCGTGGCCTTGACGAGGCCAGAGGTGCTGGCGTCACTGAGGAACAGGCTCTTGGTCCCGAGCTTCGCGTACCCCGTCCGCACCTTGGCCGACGTCCCGGCCGCGGCGGACGTGGTCCACGAGGGCACCGCAGCGGTGGAGGAGACGGACTCGAATCCGTTGTTGGTCACGCCGGGCTGGATCACCTCGACCGCGTCCCACCAGACCCTCGACACGGACGCCGGGGTGGACGAGATCTCGACGACCACGCGGGAGGCCTTCGGCGGGGCGACCGCCTTCACCGCGATGCGCGACCAGAGCATCGTCGCCCCGGTCGACGGCGACGCGACGCGGGAGATCACCGCGCCCGCGGCGTCGTAGAACCGCAGGGCGAGGGTCTGGGTCCCGTTGTAGGTGTAGGCGTAGCCCTGGGCCTGGTACTCCACTCCGGGCGTCACGGTCCGTACCGAACGCAGGGCCGAGGCGCCGGCCGTCGCCGAGGGGTCGTCCACGCAGAGCGACCGCTTACCGGACAGGGCGACGGTGCCGGAGGCGTAGACCCGTGCAGGCGACGTGGCCGAGAGGGTCCACCCGGCGGGGGCCAGCGTGGTGCCCTCGAAGTCTCCGTACGAGTAGTTCGACGTGACCGACGTCAGGGCCGTGGCCGTGGAGGCCTGCCAGAAGAGCCCGGCCACGACGACGGCGATCACGGCCAGGGCTGCGGTGGCACGGGGGCGGAGCGCGCGGCGGCGTGGGGAAAAACGGGTCGACGACATGGCTGGGTCTCTCATCTGAGGGCGGGGGGAATCCCTCTCCCGCGTCGACACGGCTCGCCGCCAGGGGGTGCGGGTCACGGCCTTGGTCGTGCGGGAGGATCACAGGGAACCATCAGGACCGGACCCGGTAAACAGACTTGACCAACTGCTTACCCAAACACACCACGACCTCCCCCGGACGGCTGATGGGCCACCGTCGAAAGGTCAGCAGCACGACGACGAGCGGGCGACCACCGTCCCCGGTGGTCGCCCGCTCGTCGTCTGCCGTGCGTGTTGCTTAGTGCTGCAAGCGCTCAGGCGCCCAGCCCGCGCATGATCTCGCGCATCAGGTCGGCGGTGGCGGACGGCGTCTTGCCGACCTTGACCCCGGCGGCCTCGAGGGCCTCCTGCTTGGCTGCAGCGGTGCCCGCGGAGCCGGACACGATGGCGCCGGCGTGGCCCATGGTCTTGCCCTCGGGGGCGGTGAAGCCCGCGACGTAGCCGACGACCGGCTTGGTCACGTGCTCCTTGATGTATGCCGCGGCGCGCTCTTCGGCGTCGCCGCCGATCTCGCCGATCATGACGATCGCGTCGGTGTCGGGGTCGTTCTCGAACGCCTCGAGGCAGTCGATGTGCGTCGTCCCGATGATCGGGTCACCACCGATGCCGACGGCCGAGGAGAAACCGAACTCCCGCAGCTCGTACATCATCTGGTAGGTCAGCGTGCCCGACTTGGAGACCAGGCCGATGCGACCCGGGCCGGCGATGTTGGCGGGGATGATGCCGGCGTTGGACTTGCCGGGGCTGATCAGGCCGGGACAGTTCGGGCCGACGATGCGCGTCGTGCCCTTGTCCTTGCTGTAGGCGTAGAACTCAGCGGAGTCCTTGACCGCGATGCCCTCGGTGATGACGACCGCGAGCGGGATGGCCGCGTCGATCGCCTCGACCACCGCGGACTTCGCGAAGGCCGGGGGGACGAAGATGACCGACACGTTCGCGCCGGTGGCCTCGATGGCCTCGGCCACCGTGCCGTACACCGGCACCGAGACGCCGCCGTCGAACTCGACCGTGGTGCCGGCCTTGCGCGGGTTGACGCCGCCGACGATCGAGGTGCCCGAGGCGAGCATGCGCTGCGTGTGCTTCATGCCCTCGGAGCCGGTCATGCCCTGGACGATGACCTTGGAGTTCTCGTCGAGAAAGATTGCCATTGTTGTGTTCTCCCGGCCCTTGTCAGTTCGTCGCGGCCGAAGCCAGCTCGGCGGCCTTGCGGGCCGCGCCGTCCATGGTCTCTTCGATGCTCACCAGTGGGTGGTTGGCCTCGGCGAGGATGCGCCGGCCCTCCTCCACGTTGTTGCCGTCGAGCCGCACGACGAGCGGCTTGGTCGCCTCGTCACCCAGCGCGTTCAGCGCACCGACGATGCCGTTGGCCACCGCGTCGCAGGAGGTGATGCCACCGAACACGTTGACGAACACCGACTTCACCTGCTCGTCGCCGAGGATGATGTGCAGTCCGTTGGCCATGACCTCGGCCGAGGCGCCGCCACCGATGTCGAGGAAGTTGGCGGGCTTGGGCGACCCGGCGAACTCCTCACCGGCGTAGGCGACGACGTCGAGGGTCGACATGACCAGGCCGGCCCCGTTGCCGATGATGCCGACGGAACCGTCGAGCTTGACGTAGTTGAGGCCCTTCTCCTTGGCCGCGGCCTCGAGCGGGTCGGCCGCGTCCTTGTCCTCGAGCGCCTCGTGGTCGGGGTGGCGGAAGTCCGCGTTGGCGTCCAGCGTGACCTTGCCGTCGAGGGCGACGATGTCGCCGTCCTCGGTCTTCACGAGCGGGTTGACCTCCACGAGCGTGGCGTCCTCGTCGCGGTAGACCGCCCACAGCTTCTCGAGGACGGGCGCGATCTTGGCGCCGGTCTCGGCGTCGAACCCGGCAGCCTCGACGATCTCGGCGGCCTTGGCCGCGTCGATGCCGGTGTTGGGGTCGACCGCGATGCGCGCGAGGGCCTCGGGACGTTCGACCGCGAGCTGCTCGATCTCCATACCGCCCTCCTTGCTGCACATCGCGAGGTAGGTGCGGTTGGCCCGGTCCAGCAGCACGGAGAAGTAGTACTCCTCGGCGATGCGTGCGCCCTGGGCGATCATCACGGTGCCCACGGTGTGGCCCTTGATGTCCATGCCGAGGATCGCCTCGGCGAACTCCTCGGCCTCGTCGGCGCTCTTGGCGACCTTGACGCCGCCGGCCTTGCCGCGACCGCCGGTCTTCACCTGGGCCTTGACGACGGTGACTCCGCCGCTCTTGGGGCCGATGGCCTCCGCGGCCTCGCGCGCCTGCGCGGGTGTGGTGGCGGTGGCACCGGCGAGCACGGGCACACCGTGCTTCTCGAACATGTCTCGAGCCTGGTATTCGAACAGATCCACGTCTGACGTCCTCGTCTGCAGATGGGTGAGGTTCGGCCCCGAGACTAGTCCTGTCCGAGCACGGCAGGACCCGCGGGTGCTGCGGGTGGGAGCAATCTCACGACGAGCGGTCCCCGGGCCCGGCCCAGGCCTCAGGCGGCCGGGGTCCGGCCGGCGAGGACCTCGGTCAGGATCGGGGTGTCACAGTTGCCGCCGGACAGGATCACCCCGACCCGCTGTCCGATGACGGACCCACGCTCGGCGAGCAGGCCCGCGAGCGCGATCGCCCCGGCCGGCTCCGGGAGCTGGTGCGTGGTGCGCAGGAGCACGCGCATCGCCTCGGCGGTCTCGTCCTCCCGCACCGTGACGATGTGGTCGGCACCAGCGACGATCAGGGCGATCGCGTCCGCGTCCGGGGTGCGGCACGCGACGCCGTCGACGAACGTCGCCGCCCGCTCGGTGGTCACGACCTCCCCCGCGGCGAACGACAGCGCCGTCGCGGGCGCCTCCCGGGACACGACGCCCACGATCCGCGTGGGCAGGCCCAGCAGGTCGCGCACGCCGACGAGCCCGGCGATGCCCGAGCCCATCCCGACGGGCACGTAGACCGCGTCGAGCGGTCCGGCCGCGTCGAAGAGCTCCTTGGCGTACGTCGCGACACCGGCCACGAGGTCCGCGTGGAACGACGGCACTGTCTCGAGGCCGAGCTCCTCCCCCAGCCGGGCCGCGTGCTCGCGCGACTCCTGGAAGTCGGCGCCGTGCACGACGAGCTCGGCCCCGAACCCCTCCATCGCCGCGTTCTTGTCCGGGCTGTTGCCCTCCGGCACGACGATGACCACCCGCAGCCCGGCAGCGGTCCCGGCGTAGGCCAGCGACTGGCCGTGGTTTCCCCTCGTCGCTGCCACGATCCCGGTCACGTGCGGACGCTCGCGCGTCAGGCGGTCGGTGTAGACCAGGCCGCCACGCACCTTGAACGCACCCGTCGGGGTCTGGTTCTCGTGCTTGACCCAGACGGTGGCCCCGACCTCCTGCGCCAGGAGCGGCCAGGCGAACTGCGGGGTCGCCGGGAAGTGCCGTCGCACGACCGCGGTGGCTGCGGCCAGGTCTGCCAGCGAGAGGGTCATGCGCGCATCCTCCCCGAGCCGCGGGGGCCGTGGGAGGGTGTCCGGTATGTCGCGACCCACCACCGTGCCCGCGCTCGCCCTCGTCTGCGCCTCCGCCGCCCTCATCGGGGGGCTGCTCAGCGGCTGCACGCAGAAGGCGCCGGAGCTGCCGAAGGCTCCCGCCGGCGGAGCATCCTCGACGACCGCGACCGTGGACTACCCGATCGCGATCCAGCGCTTCGGAGGAGTCGCCGGGTTCGGCGACACCGTGAACCTCCAGGACGACCGGACCGTGCTGGCGAAGGTCGACAACGGCCAGGTCACCTGCACGCTCGACCCCGCGGCCTTCTCGGCCATCAGTGCCGCCGCCCTCGCCATCGGCGACAGCGGTGCCAACGGCACCCCGACGATGGCCCACGCCGACGACCTGCTCGTGCTCCTCAACGGGGTCCCCACGGACGACGCCCGGCTCAAGGACGTCGCGCCCGTCGTCACGACCCTGTTCGAGGACCTGGCCAGGCCGAAGGCGCAGCGCACCACCTGCCGCTGACCGCGCCGGAGTCGGCGGCCGCCGGCTCCAGACACGAGGGTGCGTCGCCGACCAGCCGGCCGGCGACGCCCCCTCGTCGAGGTGTCTGTCAATCAGCAGGTCTGCGAACCCGCCGGCACGGCGATGGCGTCGAACGCGGACTTCACCGCGACGCACTGCGGCGAGCCCGCGCCGTACAGCTCCTTGGCTGAGGCGATGGCGCCGTTGCGGGCGTCCGCGTAGGTGCTGGACGACGTGAGCTTGGTCGACAGGGTGCGATACCAGACCTTGGTGGCCGCGTCCCGGCCCGCGCCGGTCACGGGAGCCGCGCTCCCACAGACCGGGCTGTCGTACGCGACACCGTTGACGGTCTTGGCGCCCGACCCCTCGGACGCGAGGTAGAACCAGTGGTTCAACGGACCCGAGGAGTAGTGCGGGTCGAGGTCCTTGGTCCCCGTCGTCCAGCAGTCCTGGCTGCTGCCGTCCCGGCTCGGACGGTCCATGTAGCGCAACGGGGCGCCGTTGCCACGGATGTCGATCTTCTCGCCGATGAGGTAGTCCCCCGGGTCGGCGGCGTTGGCGAGCCAGAACTCCGCCGACGTCGCCATGATGTCGCTGGTGGCCTCGTTGAGACCGCCGGCGTCACCGGAGTAGTCGAGGTTGGCGGTGTTCTCGGTGACGCCGTGGCTCATCTCGTGCGCCGCGACGTCGAGCTGGGTGAGCGGCTTGGCGTTCCCCGCACCGTCGCCGTAGGTCATCATCGAGCCGTTCCAGAACGCGTTGACGTAGCCGTTGCCGTAGTGCACACGGCTGCGTGCGCCCTTGCCGTCGTTCTTGATCCCGTTGCGCCCCAACACGTTCTTGTAGAACTCGAAGGTCTTCTGGGCCCCGTACATCGCATCCACGCCAGCGGTCGCGCGATCGCTGGTGGCACCGTTGCCCCACACGTCGTCGGCGTCCGTGAAGATGGTGCCGCTTCGAGGGAACACGGGCAGCAGGTCGGTCTTGCCGTTGAGGTCCTCTGCCGAGTTGCCGATGGAGTCCTTCAGTTGGAACGTCGAGCCGCTCTTGAGCGTGGGCATGGCGACGGTGCCGGAGTACTGCGAGCGGCCCGTCCCGGTCTTGACCTCGTCCCAGCTGCGCAGCGTCGCACCGGACTTCGCGTCCACGACCGTGTGGAGGCGACTCGGGGTCTGGTCCGCCCTCATTCCCTCCGTGACGACGTCGTAGGCGAGCCTCGAGCCGGTGCCGGTCAGCTGCACCACCAGTTCGTGGTGCGAGCTGTCGACGCTGAAGCCCGAGGCCTTGCGGCCCAACGACTCTGCCCGCGCGCCCGACAGGGTCGCCGTCGTGGCAGGCATGGCCGCGCGGCCGGAGGCGTTCCAGTGCACGGACTTCGCGGCTCCCCCGGGTGCCTGCTCGACGACGAGGTCGCCCCCGAGGACCCGCAGGCCCCGGTAGGTGCGCTCGTACCGGACGTGCCGCGTGCCGTCGGTGTCCACGACCACGTCGCGGACGACGAGCTTCTGGTCGGCTCCGAGACCCAGGGTCCTGCCGGCGTCGGCGACCTTCGCCTGTTCGGCACCGATCGCCTGGGCAGCGGTGGGGGCCGGGGTGGATCCGGACGGGACGGCTTGGGCTGCGCTGAGCGGGGTCGCGACTGCGGCCGCGACGACCACGCCGAATGCGAGGCCTGCTGACATCTTCTTCACGAGATCTCCTTCGGGGTGGGCGCCGGGAGTGGCGCCGGTGGTGGTGGCGGGTCCGGGCTGGAGGTCCCGATCCCGCCACCACCCGTTCTGGGGTGACACGGGCGTGGGCCGGCGCTCGCACGGGCGCCGGCCCACGTCCCCTCGTCAGCTGGTGGCGAGCGAGGTGTCGTCCACGACGAACGACGTCTGCAGGGAGGAGTCCTCGTTCATGAGGAACTTCACCGAGATCGTCTTGCCTTTGTAGGCCGTCACGTTGAACGACTTCAGGGTGTACGCCGCGTTGGCGCCGACGTTGGAGTACGTCGCCAGGGTGGTGGTCGTCGCACCATCGACGACCTGCACCTTCATCGTGTCGTACGCCGTGCTGCCGGACTCAGCGGTGTCGCTGGACAGGTAGAACGACAGGGTGGCAGCGGTCGCCGTGGACGGGATGGTGACGCTCTGCTGGATCGTCTCCGTCGTGGTGGCTCCGTTGCCGCCGAGCCAGGCCTTCCACGAGCCCGTGCGGGCTGCGCGGCCGGTGTTGTTGGTGATCGGGCCGGCCGTGCCGGTCCAGCTCACCGCACCGGACTCGAAGCCCGGGTTCTGGAGGAGGTTGCCCGTGGGCGGGGGCGTGGTGCCGCCGCAGGACTGCGAACCGGCCGGGACCGCGATGGCCGTGAAGGCCTTCTCGACGGCGGTGCAGGTGGCGCTGCCCGCGCCGTACAGCTCGATGGCCGAGGCGATCGCACCCTCGCGAGCGTTGAGGTAGGTGCTGTTCGAGGTGAGCTTGGTCGACAGCGTGCGGTACCAGACCTTCTCGATGTTGCTGCGGCCACCGCCGGTGACGGTCGAACCGTCACAGGTGGGGCTGTTGTAGGCGACACCGTTGACGGTCTTGGCGCCCGAGCCCTCGGAGGCCAGGTAGAACCAGTGGTTCAACGGGCCGGAGGAGTAGTGCGGGTCGAGGCCACCCAGGCTGGAGGACCAGCAGTCCTTGGAGGCGCCGTCCTTGCTGGGCTTGTCCATGTAGCGCAGCGGGGTGCCGTTGCCGTTGATGTTGATCTTCTCGCCGATGAGGTAGTCACCCGGGTCGGCCGCGCTGTTGGCGTAGAACTCGACCGCGGTCCCGAAGATGTCGGACGTCGCCTCGTTGAGGCCGCCCGCGTCACCCGAGTAGGCGAGGCCGGCGGTGTTCTCGGTGACCCCGTGGCTCATCTCGTGCGCCGCGACGTCGATCGAGGTGAGCGGCTTGGTGTTGCCCGCCCCGTCGCCGTACGTCATCTGGGTGCCGTCCCAGAACGCGTTGTTGTAGGCGTTGCCGTAGTGGACCCGGCTGCGGGCGCCCACGCCGTTGTTGAAGATGCCGTTCCGGCCGAGGACGTTCTTGTAGTAGGCGAACGTCTTCTCCGCGCCGTACTCGGCGTCGACTCCTGCGGTCTGCCGCGACGTGGTCGCGCCGTTGCCCCACACGTCGTCGGCGTCGGTGAACTGCGTGCCGGTACCGGTCGTCGCGCCGTTGAGGTCGGTCGTGTAGTTCCCGACCGAGTCCTTCAGCTGGTACGTGCTGCCCGAGAGGGTCGTGTTGAGGGTGACCGTGCCGGAGTACATCGAGTTTCCGGTGCCGTTGACGACCTCGTCCCACGAGGTGAGGACGGCGCCGCTCCTCGCGTCGACGATGGTGTGCAGGCGGCTGGGCGTCTGGTCCGCCTTGACGCCCTCGGTCAGGACGTCGTAGGCGAGGCGCGGCGTGCCGTGGCCCGCCCACACGACGAGCTCGCCGTCGTTCTTCTTCGGCGCATAGCCGGCGCGCTTGGCACCGGACTTCTCGGCGCTCGTCTCGGCGACCGCAGGCGTGGTCGAGGGGACAGCGACCTTGCCACCGTTGTTGCCGTTCCAGCGAACCTTGCGGACCGTGCCGGAGGAGGCCTTGTCGACGACCAGGTCGCCACCGACGACACGCAGGCCCTTGTAGGTGCGGTCGTACCGGACGTGCTGGGTGCCGTCACGGTCGGTGACGACGTTGCGCACGACGAGCTTCTCGTCGTTGGAGAGCCCCAGGGCGCTGTGGTCCCGGTCGGCTCCTGCCTGGGCGGTGGCGACGGCCACGGACTGGCTGGGGGCCTGGCTCGGTGCCGCGGCGGGAGCGGCTGAGGCAGCAGACAGTGGGGTGGCCACTGCTGCGGCGACTGCGACGCCGAGGGCGGCGCCGGTGGACAGTCGGATCACGAGTGTTCCTCTTCTCGGACAGGGCACGGATGGGGTCCCGCACCACGAGGCGACGTCGATCCCCCTCCGAGACGGCACAAGGTGACCGTGGGCGTCGGCGCCGTGCCGACCTAACCTTTCGTGCGGACACAGGGTCAATGAATCTTGCGAAGACTTTGCCAAATGCGTGGGAACCTGCGGTTCAAGGGGATTCGTCACCATGTTTCTTCTGCTCTTGGCCAAGTTCGTGCCATCGCGGGGGCCTACGGCAGGCCCCGCGGTCCACGCCTCGGTACGCGAGATCCACGATGTGGCTACTTCACCGGGGGCGACCCTGGCGGCACGGTGACGGCCGCGAGCTCGGTGAACGTAACCGCGCGAGCGGTGTCGTCGTTGTCAGTCCACCGAGGCGTCGCCACCCGGCTCGCCCGCACTCCCGTGGAGGCTCGATGTCGCGCCCGTCCCCGTCCCGAGCCCGCCGGCTCACCGCCCTCGCGCTCGCACCCCTCGCCGCGGTCGCCGTCGGCGGCACCGTCGCATCGACGCCCGCCTCCGGCGCGACACCGTCCGCCACCTCCCTCGGCGCTGTCGACACGTACACGGGACTGAAGTTCACGGTCCCGGCCGGCAACGACGACCTGGGGCGGCCGCAGACGTGCACCATCGACGCAGACCTCTACAAGCCCCACTCGGCCAGCAGGTCGGCCCGGGTGCCCACCATCCTCACCACCAACGGCTTCGGCGGGAGCAAGGACGACCAGGCCGGGCTCGGACGGGCGTTCGCCGCGCGGGGCTACACCGTCCTGTCGTACACCGGTCTCGGCTTCCCGGACAGCGGCTGCAAGATCTCGCTCGACGACCCCGGCGTCGACGGGGTGGCCGCGTCCTCCCTCGTGACGTTCCTCGGTGGCGGTGGCAGCGCGCCATACGCCTCCGCGCAGGTGGGCGGCACCACCAGGGCCGCCGGCACGCTCACGGTGGACTGGACCGTCCTCGACGACGCGGCCAAGCACGACCCACGACTGGGCATGCTGGGTGGTTCGTACGGTGGTCAGATCCAGTTCGCCACTGCCGCAATGGATCCACGCGTCGACACGCTCGTTCCCCTCATCACCTGGAACGACCTGCGCTACTCGCTGGCCCCGAACAACACCAGCCTCCGCGGGGTGACCTACGCGAACTCGAACCCCGGCACCGAGAAGATCGGCTGGACCGGGCTGTTCTTCGGCATCGGCATCCTCGACGGCCTCCAGGGGACGGCGATCGACCCGAAGCGCAACGTCGGCTGCCCCAACTTCGTCCTCGAGGCCTGCCAGGCGAAGGCGACGCTCGACGCGCTCGGCCATCCCACCTCGGACACGTACCGCCTCACCGACCGCGTCTCGGTGGCGCACTACATCGACAAGGTGAAGGTGCCCACGTTCCTCATCCAGGGCGAGAACGACACCTTGTTCAACCTCCAGGAGTCGGTTGCGACCTACCGCTCCCTGAAGTCCCGCGGCGTCCCGGTGACGATGGCCTGGCAGTCGTGGGGCCACTCGGGCGGCACCAACGGCAACACGGGCGCGGCCCCCGGCGAGCTGGACCTGACCGGCCAGCACATCGAGGACACCTACCTCGGGCTGCGTGTGAAGAACTGGTTCGACCACCACCTCAAGGGCTCGACCGTGTCGACCGGCCCCGAGTTCGCCTACTTCCGCGACTGGGTCCCCTACACCGGCAGCGCCGCACCGGCCTACGCCAGCGCCGCCGCCTTCCCCATCGGCGCCCGCCGCACGTGGTACCTCTCCGCCGCCGACGAGCTGGTTGCCTCGAGGAGTCAGGTGCAGCCCGGCTCGACGACCTGGTCCAACCCGGGCCTCGGAGTCCCCGCCTCCTACAGCGAGGTCTCCGGACTCGAGGGACAGGTGTCGCTGCCGCCCGGCGTGACCGCTCCGTTCGACGCCCCGGGCACGTTCGGTGCGTGGTCGACCGCGCCGCTGGCCTCGGCGGTGGACGTCGTCGGCTCGCCGACACTCGACGTCAGGCTCGAGTCACCGGCGGCCGCACTGACCCAGGCAGCCGGCCCCACCGGCCAGCTGCAGGTCTTCGCCAAGCTCTACGACGTCGCACCCGACGGCTCGAAGACGTTGGTGCACAAGCTGATCAGCCCGGTGAGGGTCGCCGACGTCACCCAGCCCGTGCACATCGAGCTCCCGGCGATCGTCCACCGGGTGCAGGCGGGGCACCGGCTGCAGCTCGTGCTCGCGAGCACCGACGCCGCCTACAAGAACGCGTATGCCGTGCAGCCGGTCACCGTGCACGCCTCGCCCACGGCCCCGGCCGCCTTCAGCGTCCCCGTCGCTCCCTAGGTTCTGCTCACAGCAGCGAACGCTGGGCGTGCCGACGACGGTGCGCCCAGCGTGGGGCCATGCGCGACACCACCGCCCCGGCCCAGCCCCCAGACGCCCACCTCTCCAGCCGGCTGCTCGAGCAGCGGATCATCGTCCTCGACGGCGAGCTCGACGACCACGGAGGCACTCGCCTCTGCTCCCAGCTGTTCCTCCTGTCCGCCGAGGACCCGCGCGCCGACATCAGCCTCTGGATCAACTCCCCCGGCGGATCCGTCCCGGCCATGCTGGCGATCCACGACGCGATGCGCCTCGTGCCCAACGACGTCTCGACGCTCGCCCTCGGGCTGGCGTGCAGCGCGGGCCAGTTCCTCCTCACGGCCGGCACGCACGGCAAGCGGTACGCGCTTCGGCACTCGCGCATCCTCATGCACCAGGGCTCGGCCGGGATCGGCGGGACGGCCGTGGACATCGAGCTCCAGGCCGAGGACCTGCGCTCGACCGTCGAGACCGTCCTCGGACTGATCGCGGAGCACACCGGCCAACCCCTGGAGAAGGTCCGGGAGGACTCGGCACGAGACCGGTGGTACTCGGCCGACCAGGCGCTGGAGTACGGCTTCGTCGACCACGTCCTCGAGTCGCTCGACAGCGTCCGTCCCCGGCGGGCCACGCGGACCGGGCTGGGAGGCGCCCGATGAGCACCTACACGATCCCCAACGTGATCCGCACCCACCCGCGGGGCGACCGGGTGATGGACGTCTACAGCCACCTGCTGAGCGAACGCATCGTCTACCTCGGCACCGAGATCGACGACGGGGTCTCCAACGCCCTCATCGCGCAGATCCTGCACCTCGAGTCCGAGGACCCCGAGCGCCCCATGGACCTCTACATCAACTCGCCCGGCGGATCGCTCACGGCCACCTTCGCCGTCTACGACGCGATGCAGTTCGTCCACGCACCGGTCGCCACGACCTGCATCGGCCAGGCGTGCTCGACCGCGGCGATCCTGCTCGCCGCGGGAGCCCCCGGGCAGCGCAGCATCCTGCCGCACGCACGTGTCCTCCTGCACCAGCCCTCGGCGCGCAGCCAGGGCGCCATACCCGACCTGATCCTCGAGGCGGACGAGGTGATCAGGCTGCGTTCCGAGGCGGAGCAGGTCCTGTCCCGGCACACCGGGCAGGCCCTGGACGTGCTGCGTCGGGACACCGACCGCGACCGGATCTTCACGCCGGCGGCGGCGGTGGACTACGGGCTGGTCGACCGGCTGGTGGCCGCGCGACCGGCACCGGACTGACGCGGCGCCCGGGTCAGGCGGAGAGCCTGATCTCCCCGGGTGGCGGCGACGTCACGGAGAGGTGCTGGCGGCGCAGGTCCAGCGAGGCGAGGTGGGTGACCTCGACGAGGTCGCTCCCGAGCGCGCCGGTCACCGCGGCCAGCACCTCCGAGGACGGGTCCTTGCGACCCCGTTCGACCTCGGACAGGTACTGCGGCGAGATCCCGGCGCGCCGGGCCGTCTCGACGAGTGTGAGCCCGCGGCGTCGGCGCAGGTGGCGCAGCCGGGCACCGACGACCTCCCGCCACAGGGGCTCGGGGCGCAGGGGTGCCGGTCGATCGTGGCCCACCAGCGTCAGGCTCGGCGCGCTGCTCATCTGCCCACGCTAGGCGAGGTGCTGACCACCGGGAAGGCGCGTTCGCCGACGGCAGAACGACCCGGACACCCAGGCCAGAGGGTGGTCAGCCAGGGGGTTACTGCTGGGTGACGTTGCCCCGGACCCACTCCACGATCTCGGTCGTGGTGGCACCGGGGGTGAAGACCTTGGCGACGCCGATCTTCGTGAGCTCGGGGATGTCGCCCTCCGGGATGATCCCGCCACCGAACACGACGATGTCGGCTGCGTCGCGCTGCTTCAGCAGATCCATGACCTTGGCGAACAGCGTCATGTGCGCGCCGGAGAGGACCGACAGGCCCACGGCGTCGGCGTCCTCCTGGATGGCCGCCTCGACGATCTGCTCGGGCGTCTGGTGCAGGCCGGTGTAGACGACCTCCATGCCGGCGTCCCGCAGGGCCCGGGCCACGACCTTGGCGCCACGGTCGTGCCCGTCGAGTCCGGGCTTGGCCACGACCACGCGCAACGGTGAGCTAGTCATAGCCGCACACTATCCACTCCGTGGACACATCCGGGCATCGCCTCGGGGCGACGCACGCCACACCGGCTCCGCCCGGCCCGTTGCGCGCGCGAGGGGGCACCCGCTCGGCTAGGTTCGGGGGGTCATGTCGCAGAGCAGCCCGCGTCCGCGCCGACGCCCCGCAGCGCTGCGGTCGCCGTCGGGTGACGTCCCGCGCCAGGCGCGGGCGATCGGACGGCTGGCCGGTGGGGCGGCCGGTCGGGTCACCGGGACCGTCGTCGCCGCCACCACCGCGGCCCAGGACGTGGTCGGCGGAGCTGCCAAGGCCCTCGCCACCCCCACCGGGTTGCTCGGCGCCGCGGTCGAGGCGGCCTGGCTCACGACCCACCTGGCGCTGTACCCCTGGGGCCTGGTCGGACGACACGGTCGGGACAGCCAGCTGGAGTACCGCGTCGAGCACCTGCCCCCGACGCAGCGCGGGCTCGTCATCTCGGACGTGGAGGCTGCGGGGACGCCGATCCTGCTGGTCCACGGCATGGTCGACAACCGCTCGATCTTCACCCTCCTGCGGCTCGGCCTGCGCCGCCGCGGGTTCGGCCGGGTCGTGAGCATGAACTACTCGATGTTCACCGCCGACGTCCGCGTGGCCGCCGCGCAGCTGGCGGAGGAGGTCGAGGCCCTCGTGGCCGAGACGGGGTACGAGCGCATCCACGTGGTCGGGCACTCGATGGGCGGCCTGATCGCCCGGTACTACATCACCCGCCTGGGCGGCGACGCCCGCGTCCACACGCTCGTGACGCTGGGGACCCCGCACCAGGGCACCTACACGGCCTACGGCTGGCACAACCAGCTGACCCGCCAGCTGCGACCGCACAGCGGCCTGATGCGCGAGCTCGACCAACCCGTGCCGCAGTGCCGCACGCGCTTCGTCGTCTACTGGTCCGACCTGGACCAGATGGTCTTCCCGCAGCGCAACGCCGCCCTCGACCACCCCGACCTGAGCGTGCGGAACATCGACCTCCACGGGGTCGGCCACATGTCACTGCCCATCATCGGCAGCGTGGTGCACGGCATCTCCTCGACCCTGGCGCACCTCGACTCCGAGGGGCACACGGTCACCCCCGGCGTGACCGAGCTCCCCCGTCGGACGTCCCGCGCAACCTCCTGACCTGCGAGGACGTCGCGGTCCGGCCGAGCAGACCCACGCGGCGGTGGAGGATAACGTCCCGACCGTGGACGCGTATTTTGGATAACGAACTGGTCACGCTACGGTATTGGCTTCCGTGTCCCCGCACGCAAGGCAACTTTTCTCCGTGAGCTCCTCCCCCTCCTACCAGGGCCGTCACCGCGTCCCGGGCCGCCACCGTGCGCCCCGGCGTGGGCCGCGCATCCCCGCAGGATTCCGTGGCGGCTTCGTCCTCCCGACGGCGGCAGCCGCTGCCCTCGTCGTGACGACGACCGGGGCCACGGTGGCCGAGTCGTCCCCGGTCCACCTCGACCTCGCGGGCACCCAGGCCAAGAGCCGGGCCCAGAGCGCCGCCCTCGCGGAGTTCGACCGCGTCGAGGCCACCCAGCAGCGTGAGCTCCAGGTGACCACCGCCGAGAGCCGGGCCGTCGAGGCCCAGCGGATCGCGCGCAGCGCCGAGCGCGCGGCGGTCGCGAAGAAGAAGGTCGCCGCCGCTGCGATCGCCAAGGCCGAGGCCAAGCGCAAGAACGCCGAGAAGTGGCTCATGCCGATCAAGGGCGCGGTCTTCACCTCCGGCTTCGGCTGGCGCTGGGGCCGGATGCACCAAGGCGACGACTTCGGCACGCCCGTGGGCACCCCGCTGCACGCCATGTCGACGGGCACCATCGTCTTCGCCGGCGTCCAGGGCGGGTACGGCAACAAGGTCGAGATCGAGTACTGGGACGGCACCGTGTCGGTGTACGGCCACATGAACTCGATCAGCGTCAAGGAGGGCGACAAGGTGGCCCCCGGCGACCTGGTCGGCACCTCCGGCAACACCGGGCACTCGACCGGCCCCCACCTGCACCTCGAGATCCACCCCGAGGGCGGCGCGGCGATCGACCCGGCCCCCTGGCTCAAGGACCACGGCCTCCAGTAGGCCCCATGCGCACCGACGAAGGCGCCCCGCGGACTCCCGCGGGGCGCCTTCGTCGTCCGGCCACGCCCCATACCCGGGTATGGCGCCGGGCCGACCGAGCCCTGCGGGCCAGAGCCCACGGGCTGGAGCCTGCGGGCTGGAGCCTGCGGGCCAGATCCTGCGGGCTGGAGCCTGCGGGCTAGAGCTTCTCGAGCGGGGCGTAGCGCAGCAGGAACCGCTTGACGCCGGTGTCGCCGCCGAAGTCGACGTGCGCCTGCGTCTTGTCGCCCTCACCCTCGGTCTTGACGACCGTCCCCATGCCGTAGCTGTCGTGGGTGACCTTGTCACCGGCGTGCAACGAGATGAGCGGGCGGTTGCCGGGCGAGCGGACACCGGGACGCTCGGCGAGGCGGGCGACCGCCGGGGTCGAGGAGCGCCGGTAGCTGGTCGCGGCCTCCGCACGCTGCCAGTCGACGAGGTGGGCCGGGATCTCGTCGAGGAACCGGCTCGCCGGGTTGTACTGCGGGGCTCCCCACGCAGAGCGCACCGCAGCGCGCGAGAGGTGCAGTCGCTCGCGGGCCCGGGTGATGCCGACGTAGGCCAGCCGCCGCTCCTCCTCGAGCTCCTTGGGGTCGCCCAGGGACCGCAGGTGCGGGAAGGTCCCGTCCTCGAGCCCGGTGAGGAACACGACGGGGAACTCCAGGCCCTTCGCGGTGTGCAGCGTCATCAGCGTCACGACCCCGAGGTCCTCGGCCTCCTCGCCGTCGGGGATCTCGTCGGCGTCGGCGACGAGCGACACCTGCTCGAGGAAGTCCTCGAGCGTGGCGACCTCGCCGGTCTGTGCGCGGGTCTCGTCGAACTCCTGGGCGACCGCCACGAGCTCGGCGAGGTTCTCGACCCGGGTCTCGTCCTGCGGGTCGTGGGACGCACGCAGCTCGGCGAGGTACCCGGACTTCTCGATGACGGCCTCGAGCAGCGCACCGATGCCCTGCTCGTCGTCGGCGTGGACGCGGCCGAGCTCCTCGAGCAGGCCGGTGAAGCCCTTGATGGCGGCGACCGAGCGGGTGGCGATGCCGGGAGCGTCCTCGGGTCGGCCGAGGGCGGCGACGAACGGGATGCGCTCGCGCTCGGCCAGGGCCGCCACGCAGGCCTCGGCGCGGTCACCGATCCCGCGCTTGGGCACGTTGAGGATGCGGCGGAGGTTCACCGTGTCGGTGGGGTTGGAGATGACGCGCAGGTAGGCCAGGGCGTCCTTGACCTCGCGCCGCTCGTAGAACCGCGTGCCACCCACCACCTTGTAGGGCAGGCCGACCCGCACGAAGACCTCTTCCAGCGCCCGGGACTGGGCGTTGGTGCGGTAGAAGACCGCGACGTCCTTGGGCTTCACGCCGGCCGAGTCGCCGAGCTCGTCGATCGTCTTGGCCACGAAGGCGGCCTCGTCGTGCTCGTTGTCGCCGACGTAGCCGACGATGAGGGCGCCGTCGCCGCTGTCGGTCCAGAGGTTCTTCTTGCGACGCTCGGGGTTCTTTGCGATGACCGAGTTGGCGGCCTGGAGGATCGTCTGGGTCGAGCGGTAGTTCTGCTCGAGCAGGATGGTCCGCGCGTCGGGGTAGTCCTGCTCGAACTCCACGATGTTGCGGATCGTCGCGCCGCGGAAGGCGTAGATCGACTGGTCGGCGTCGCCGACCACCACGAGCTCGGCGGGCGGCACCTCGGGTCCGTCACCCAGCGGCATACCGGCCGTGCCGGCGGCACCACCGACCAGCTCACGCACGAGCTGGTACTGCGCGTGGTTGGTGTCCTGGTACTCGTCGACGAGGACGTGGCGGAACCGGCGGCGGTAGTGCTCGGCGACGTCGGGGAACGCCTGGAGGATGTTGACCGTGGTCATGATCAGGTCGTCGAAGTCGAGGGCGTTGGCCTGGCGCAGGCGCCGCTGGTAGCCGGTGTAGGCCTCGGCGAGCATCCGCTCCTGGTGGGTGCCCTCGGCGACCTGGGACGAGAAGGTCTCCTCGTCGACGAGCTCGTTCTTGAGGTTGGACACCTGGTGGCTGAACGACCGCGGCGGGTAGCGCTTCGGGTCGAGGTCGAGGTCGCGCATGACCATCGCCATGAGCCGCTGGCTGTCGGCGGCGTCGTAGATGGAGAACGTCGACTTCAGCCCCACCTTGGTCGCCTCGCGGCGCAGGATCCGGACGCAGGCCGAGTGGAAGGTCATGACCCACATCGCCTTGGCGCGAGGGCCCACCAGGGCGGCGACGCGCTCGCGCATCTCGGCCGCGGCCTTGTTGGTGAAGGTGATGGCCAGGACCTGGCCGGGCTGCACCCCACGGGCGCCGAGGAGGTAGGCGATCCGGTTGGTGAGGACACGGGTCTTGCCCGACCCGGCACCGGCGACGATGAGCAGGGGCGAACCCTCGTGCAGCACGGCCTCGCGCTGCTGGGTGTTGAGTCCCTCGAGCAGGCTCTCGGGGTCGGCGTGACGGGCGGCGGCGTCGTCGGGCCCATGGCCCTCGGCGGCGGCCTGGGCCCACGTGGGCACTCCACGCTCGTCCACGGCGGTCGCTCGGGCAGCCGCTGCCGAAGGTCGGGAGTCGGGAGACGGGTGACCGTCGAAGGGCAGGTCGTCGAACAGCGTGCTCATGTTGGCCCCAGCCTACGTGCCCGTGCCGACAGGTAGCGTCGCCGCATGACCCGTCTCGTCGCCCCGCACCTGCGCCACCAGGAGTCCTACCTGACCGCGTCCGACGAGTTCCTCGCGTCGCGGGAGCAGCGTGACGGCGACGGCGACTGGGTGCACGAGCCCGAGCCCGGGTACGCCGGCTTCAGCTTCACCCGCGAGAGCCTGCGCGACCCGGAGGAGTTCGCCCGGTTCGTGGCCCTGCGGCGGCGCGCCCGGGACGACGACGCCCCGCGCCGGCACGCCTGGACGCCCGTGACGTTCCTGTGGATGGTCGTCGGCGACGAGTACGTGGGGTCGCTGGCGATCCGGCACCGGCTCACCGACCGGCTGCTCGAGGAGGGCGGCCACATCGGCTACAGCGTCCGCCCCACGGCGCGTCGCCGTGGGCACGCCAGCCGGGCCCTGGCCCGCGCGCTGGTGCTCGCCCACGGGGTGATCGACGGTCCGAGCGTGCTCGTCACCTGCCTGGAGGAGAACGTCGGGTCGCGGGCCGTCATCGAGGGCAACGGGGGCGAGTACGAGGACAGCCGCAACGGGGTGCGCCGCTACTGGATCCCGACCCGGCCCGCCTGAGGCCTGCGCCGGGCGGGCGCGGGTTCGGGCGGAAAACCCGGTTGCCCTGCTGCGTAGCGTGAGGACGTGGCCACCGACACCCGGGTGAGGGACCTGCTGCGCGAACGCCCGTTCGCGCTGCTCGTCAGTGCCCGGACCCTGTCGATGCTCGCCGTGGCGTTCGCGCCCGTCGCGCTGGCCTTCGGCATCCTCGACCTCCCGGGCGCCACCCCCACCACGCTGTCGGTGGTCCTCGCCTCCGAGGCGGTCGCCGTGGTCGTGTTCATCCTCGCGGGCGGCGTGGTCGCCGACCGCTACCCGCGCCACCGCGTGCTCCAGGCGGCGGAGTGGGTCAACGCGCTGGCCCACGCCGCGCTGGCCCTGATGATCGGTATGGAGCGCGCGCCGCTGTGGGGGCTGGTGGCCGCCGCGGTCCTGTCGGGCACGGCCACGGCCACCGTCTGGCCGGCGCTCACCGGGATCATCCCGGAGGTGGTGCCGCCCGAGCACCTCCAGCAGGGGAACGCGCTGCTCGCCCTGGGCACCAACATCGCCCGGGTCTCCGGGCTCGTCGCCGGTGGTCTCGTGGTCGCGGCCGTGGGAGGCGGGTGGGCGCTGGCGCTGGCGAGCGCCTCGTTCGCCGCGGCGGGGGTGATGGTGGCCCTCATCCGACTGCCCTCGGGGGCCGCCGAGCCAGCCTCCGGGGAGCCCGACGGGGACGTGGCCGTCGGGCACGTGGCCGACGGGGCCGGGCTCGTCGGGGACGCGGTCGTCGGGGACGCGGTCGTCGACGGGACCCCGGTGGCCGACGGGTCGGGCTCGGTGCTCGCGGACCTGCGCGACGGGTGGGACGAGTTCCGGTCGCGGCAGTGGCTGTGGGTCGTCGTCGTGCAGTTCTCCCTGCTCGTCATGGTGTTCCAGGCGGCGCACCTCGTCCTGGGGCCGGTGGTCGCCCGGAACGAGCTCGGTGGGCCCACCGCCTGGACCGCCGTCCTGACCGGTGAGGCGGTCGGGCTGATCGTCGGCGTCCTGGTGGCCCTGCGCCTGCGTCCTCGCCGCCCGATCCTGCTCGGCGTCGTCCTCACCCTGGGCGCGGCGCCGCCCTACCTCCTGCTCGGCGCCAGCGCCCCGCTCTGGGTCGTGGTGCTCTCGGCCTTCGTCATGGGTGTCTGCTTCGACCTGTTCGGCATCCTGTGGCAGACCACGATGCAGCGGGTCATCCCGGCGGCCTCGCTGTCCCGGGTGAGCTCGTACGACGCGCTCGGCTCGCTCATGCTGGGACCGCTCGGCCTGGTCCTGGCCGGACCGGCGGCCGAGCGCTTCGGCGCCCACCGCGCGCTGCTCGTCTGCGGTGTCGTCATGGTCGTGTCGACGGCGCTCGCACTGCTGTCGCCGGGCGTCCGCAACCTCGTCGCCCCCGGTCCGGCAGGCACGCAGCCGCTCGCGGCCGACCCCGACCCGGTGCACCCGCTCCCCTGACGCTCGGCCGCCCACCCGGCAGCGGGGACGACCAGCGCCGGATCCGGCACGAATGGCCCTCGGCGTCGCCGGCCAGCGGCGATTCGCGCCGGAAACGGCACCGGTGGACCGCCGGGATCCGCACATCAGGGGAGGTCAGGGCAGGTCAGCGCGGGTCGGCGCGGAGTCTTCGCGGGTCAGCGCGGCTGATGGGTGGTGCTCGTGCCCGAGACCGCGTCGGGCGCGCCCGACCAGCTGCCGTGGCGCCGCGTGCGTGCGCCGGGCAGGGCGTCGCGCACCAGTGGGGCGACCACCGAGATGGGTGCCGGCCGCTGCCACGCGGCCCGCAGCCGGGCCCGTCGCTCGAGGTCGAGCTGCACGAGCACCTGCTCCACCGCGGCCAGCACCGAACCCCTCAGCAGCCACAGCTCGACCCGCCCCTCCGGCCGGCTCGTGAGGAGCTCGGTGAGGATGGCGCGGGTCTCCCGCAGGATCTCCAGGCTCTCCGCGAGCGCCTCCTCGGCACGCTCCTGCGCCCCACCGGCCTCGGCGTGCACGAGCCGCCCGTAGGCGCGCAAGCAGTCGGCCACGTCGGCCAGGACCACCGAGAGCGCCTGGCGGGCGTCCTCGTCGAACGCGTCGTCCGCGGCCGCGCCGGCAGCCTCGTCCCCGTCGGCGTCGGGCGGGAGCTCGGCGAGGATCACCGTGAACAGCGCCCGGATCGCCAGCAGGCTCGCCTCGAGCCGGTCCAGGCCCTCGCGCAGCCCCGGCTCGACGTCGGTCGTCGTCAGGGCCCGCGGGTTGAACCGGCGCCCCTCCTTGACCTGCGTCACGACCGCCGACGCCTCTGCCACCCGGGCGGCCACCCCGCGCGTCTCGTCGGCCCACCTCTCGACCTCGCTGCGGCGCAGCCGGTCGGTGGCCATCGACCGGGAGGCCCGGTCCAGGCAGTCCGCCATGGCGTACGCGACGCGCAGCACCGCCAAACCCGCGCGGCCGCTCGGCACGGCCGACGGCAGCAGCAGGTTGAACACGACCCCCACGGCCGCCCCGACGAGGGTCAGGGCGACCCGTGCCTCGGCCGCCACGTCCGGCGACCCGACAGCCAGGATGAGCATGGCGCTGATCGGGACCTCCAGCGCCTGCTCCCCGAGCCGGAAGACCTTGGCGAGCACCAGCGACGCAGCGATCACGGCCCCCAGGCTCCACCACGACAACCCCGCCAGCGCCGAGAACGCCACGGCCACCAGGACCCCGGTGAGGACGGCACCGACGCGCAGCACGCTCATCCGCAGCGTGGAGAACGCCGAGGCCTGGACGACGAGCAGGGCGGTCAGGGGTGCCGTGAGGTCGGTCGAGATGCCCGTGACCCGGCCCGCGATGAGCCACGCGATGACGGCGGCCGAGGTCAGCCGCAGCACCCACGCGAGGGTCGGTCGCAGGCGGGTGGGCAGGTCGGTCCAGCGGGTGGGCCGCCCCGGCCAGGCCCGGTCGGCGACCACCGCAAGCCACCCGCGTTCGTCTCTCGCCTCGGCCACGCCCCGAGGGTGGCACGACCCGGGCGCGGGCGACAGGCGAGCGCCTCGGCACCTGCGCGTCTACCGTGGCCGCGTGGGCGACTCGCACCCCGTCACCGGGCAGCTGTTCGACTCCCCGGTGCCGCCCGGCACGGGGTGGCCCGGGGACCCCGCCACCCGTCATACCCCCGTGGCGTCGTCACCCGAGGAGGTGGCGGAGCTCGCCACGGGTGCGCCCGACGTCGCCGAGCTCGACGCGCGGGTGAGCGTGTGCCGCGCGTGCCCGCGCCTCGTGCAGTGGCGGGAGTCGGTGGCCACGACCGGCCGGCGCGCGTCGTTCGCGGACCAGCCCTACTGGGGCCGTCCGGGACCCGGCTTCGGGGACCCCGACGCGCAGGTCCTCGTCGTGGGTCTCGCCCCTGCGGCCAACGGCACCAACCGCACCGGCCGCATGTTCACCGGCGACCGGTCCGGGGACTGGCTGTATGCCGCGTTGCACCGCGGCGGGTACGCCAACCAGCCGACGTCGTGGGCCTCCGGCGACGGACTGGTCCTGACGAACCTGCGCATCGTCGCGGCGGTCCGCTGCGCACCACCCGACAACAAGCCGACCACCGTCGAGAAGGCGACCTGTGCCCCGTGGCTGGACCGCGACCTGGCCCTCGCGGCGCCGCGGCTGCGTGCCGTCCTCGCGCTGGGGGCGATCGGGTGGGACGCGTTCCTGGGGAGCGCCCGGCGGTCGGGGTGGGAGGTGCCCCGGCCCAAGCCGCGGTTCGGCCACGGCGCCGAGGCGCTGCTCAGGACGCCGGCCGGGCGCGAGGTGCGGCTCGTCGGGAGCTACCACGTGAGCCAGCAGAACACCTTCACCGGCAAGCTCACCGAGCCGATGCTGGACGCCGTCATCAACCGGTTGGGAGAGTAGGCGGATGGTGCGGCTGGCGATCCCGCACGTCCGGTTCCACCGCTCGTTCCTCGAGGCGGCGGACGAGTTCCGCGCCGCCGGGGAGGCGACCTACGACGGGATCGTCAACTGGCCCGCCGAGGGCGACTTCCCCGGGGTGGTGTTCACCCGCGAGGCACTGGACGACCCGGCAGAGTTCGAGCGGCTGGTCGCCAACCGCGTCGGGGACGCCGACGAGGCGAGCCTGCGCCCTCCGGGCTGGTCGACCGCGACCTACTGGTGGATGGAGGACCCCGAGCGGCCGGACGAGTACGTCGGGTCGATCTCGCTGCGGCACCGGATCGACCACCCCCTGCTCGCGAGCATCGGCGGCCACATCGGCTACGGCGTGCGGCCCGGAGCACGGCGGCGAGGATTCGCCAGCGACGCGTTGCGGCAGGTCATCCCGATCGCAGCCACCCGCGGGATCGACCGGCTGCTCGTCACCTGCGACCTCGACAACACCGCCTCGGCGCGCACGATCGAGGCCAACGGGGGACGCTTCGAGCGCGAGCAGAGCGGGAAGCGGCGCTACTGGATCGAGACCGGCGCCTGACGCTGTGCCGCCTCGGGTTCGAGCGGCAGCAGGACCCGGAAGCAGGTGCCACCTTCGCGCGGCGCGTCGTGCACCGACACCTCGCCACCGAGGCCGTCCACGAGGGCCTTGACGATCGCCAGCCCCAGACCGGTCCCGACCCGCCGCACGCCGCGGTAGCGCTGGTACAGCTCGCTGCGCTCGAAGGCGACAGCCCGGTCCTCGGCGGTGAGTCCGGGTCCACCGTCGCGAACCTCCAGCACTGCCGACGGATTCGCTCCAGGCCCGGATCCCTGCTCGACCCGCAGGGCCACGACGAGCGGCGCCCCTACGGGGGTGACACGGAGCGCGTTCTCCGCGAGCCCGTCCACGACCTGGCGCAGCCGGACCGGGTCCGTCCGCACGGACACGGGCTCGTCCGTGACCTCGGCGGCGAACGCGACGCCCACCCTGCGGGCCCGCTCCCCCCACACGGCCGCGGCCTCCCGCACCACCTCGCGCAGGTCGAGGTCGACGACGTCGAACCGGAAGTCGTCCGCCCCGAGCCGGGCGAGGTCGAGCAGGTCGGCGACGAGCCGCTCGAGTCGGTTCGCCTCGCCCACGATCGTCCGTCCCGCAGCCGGCACCGCGTCACCGGTGATGACGCCGTCCTCGAGTCCCTCGGCGAAGCCCTTCACCGCCCCGAGCGGGGTCCGCAGCTCGTGCGACACCGACAGCAGGAACTCGCGCTGCCGGGCCTCGCTGTGCTCGAGCGCCTCGGCGAGGGCGTTGAGGGCCTCCCCCGTGGCCGCGACCTCGACCGGGCCGGAGGGGCTGACCCGCACCGGCCGCTCGCCGGCCGCCATCCGCCCCGCTGCGGCGGCCGTGCCCCTCAGCGGGGCTGCCAGCCGACGGGCGAACACCACCGCGACCAGGACCGCGAGCACCAGTCCCAGGACGAGGGCGAGCAGCACCCGGTTGAGCAGACGCAGGCTCGCGCCGGTCGCCAGGCTCGCCCGCTCCGCGAACACCACCGTGCCGCCCGTCCCCAGGGTCCGGATCTCGACGAGCACGGTGCGCCCGTCCACGCGCGTCGAACGCGACCCGTCCTGCGCGGCTCCCGCACCCACCTGCCCGTATGCCGTGCGGGCCAGCTGATCGCCGACCACCCGACCGGCGGGGGTCACCCAGGCGACCGGGGTGTCCTGTCGCCGGACCACCCGCAGCGCCGCCGTGGTGTCGGCCGGTCGGCTGGCGTCGAGGACGGCGACGACGAGGTCTGCCTTGCTCCGCAACGCCTTCCGCGCCTCGTCCTGCGCAGCGCTGCGCACGAGCCCGACCGACACCAGACCCGCGACGACGACGGCGATGGTCACGACCGCAGCCATGAGCACTGCCACCCGTCGTTCGAGCGGCACGCCTGTCCGGCTCACGGTCGCTCCACGCTGTACCCCACACCGCGGACGGTGCGGATCGGGCTGGCGGTCCCGAGCTTGGACCGCAGCTGGGCGATGTGGACGTCCACCGTGCGCGTGGGGTCCTCGGCGGGATAGCCCCACACGGCGCTGAGGAGCTCACCCCTGGTCCAGACCCGTCCCGGTCTGGTCATGAGGTGCGCCAGGAGGTCGAACTCGGTGGTGGTCAACGCGATCGGGACCCCGTCGAGCCGACCCCGGCGGGTGTCGGTCTCCAGCACCAGTGGACCGACGACCAGGCTCGTGCGCTCACCGTGGGCCGCTCCGGCGGCAGCCGCAGCCTCGGCCGCCCGGCGCTGACGCCGCAGCAGGGCACGTACCCGGGCCGCCAGCTCGCGCGGCGAGTACGGCTTGGTGAGGTAGTCGTCGGCCCCCAGCTCGAGGCCGACGATCCGGTCGACCTCGTCGTCGCGCGCGGTCACGAAGATCACCGGGGTCCAGTCCTCACGCGCCCGCATCCGGCGGCACAGGCCGATCCCGTCGACGCTGCCCGGCAGCCCGATGTCGAGCAGCACCACGTCGAAGCCACCGGCGTCGAGCGCCTCGATCGCTGCATCGGCGTCGCCCACGACGTGGACGTGGTGGGCGTCCCGCTCGAGGTACAGCCGGGCGAGCTCGGCCAGTGCGGGCTCGTCCTCGACGAGCAGCACCCGGGGCGTGGGGTCCATGGCGCAACCGTCGCTGACGGGAGATGGGCACGCAAGCACCACCGCGGCATACCGGCGTGGACGTGCGCGCGCCGTGGCGAAACCCGAACACTCCTCGAACACCGGGGCAACCCCCACCAGACCTGCGCGCGGCACCCTGCGGGACATGGACACCAGAACCCTTCTCATCCGTTGCGCGGCCCTGCTCAGCGTGGGCGCGGCCCTCATCCACGTCGGCGTGAGTGCCGACCACTTCCGGGAGTGGTGGGCCGCAGGCCTGTTCTTCCTGGTCACAGCCGCAGCCCAGCTGGCGTGGGCCGCCTGGCTCTGGGCCCGACCGGCCTCCCGCCGGGTCCTGGCGGTCGGTGCCGCCGGATCGGTCGCGCTCGTCCTCCTCTGGGTCGTCTCGCGCACCAGCGGGCTCCCGATCGGCCCGGAAGCCGGGGTGGCCGAGGCGGTCGGCGCCGCTGACGTCGTCTGCGGGATCCTCGAGCTCGCCTGCGCGGGGCTGGCGCTGGTGGCGTCGGCCGGTCTCGTCCCACGACGTCTTCGCACCCCCTCGACACCGCGCCGGGCGGCCCTGGTCACCGGTGCGGTGGCGGCCGTCGCGCTCGTGGCGAGCGGAGCGGCCATCGCCGCCCCCGGCCACGACCACACCGAGGAGACGGCCGCTGCCGGCCACACGCACGCCAGTGGCGCGGCGACCTCGGAGTCCGGGGCGCACGACCACGCCGACGTCCCCGACCTCCCCGACACCTCGAAGGCCACCTCCGAGCAGACCGCCGCGGCCAAGGAGCTGCTCGACCGGACCATCGCGGCGACGACCGCGTACCGCGACCCCGCAGCCGCGACGAAGGCAGGCTTCGACGTGCAGGCGGCCTGGGACCGCGAGGAGGAGCTCGTCGCGAAGGTGGCCCAGCAGCGCGCCGCTGCCGGCGCATCCACGAAGCCGGGCAAGGCCGGCAAGGCGGCGCGCAAGGACGGCAGGCGGAACGCCCTCGGAGTCGGCCTCGTGCACGTGCCCAACAAGGCCAACCGCACGGACGGCCGGATCCTCGACCCGAACGCCCCCGAGACCCTGATCTACTCCCGTTCCGCCGACGGCACCTTCCGGCTGGTCGGGGTGATGTTCACCGCGGAGAAGAAGACGCCGCCGGCCTCCTACCAGCCCTACGTCCGCTGGCACACGCACGAGACCTGCACCGGTGGCGGCGTGAAGAAGCTCAAGCCGGTCGACGGCAGGTGCGCCAGCGGCACCACCCTGCGCACCTCCGGCGCGATGACCCACCTGTGGTTCGTCGACGACTCCCAGCTCGCGTCGGCCTACGCCCGCAAGGCTCCGGTCAAGGCCCTGGTCGCCTACCAGAAGGCGCTCGCCTAGCGTAGGGAGCATGGCTTCCACCACTCCCGCCCTCGTGGTCCCCCGGCACGGCGACTCCTCGGTCCTCGAGGTGCGGGAGTGGGACGTCCCACCGCCCGGCGGGGGTGAGGTGCAGGTCGAGGTGGCAGCGGTCGGCGTCAACTTCATCGACGTCTACCAGCGCCAGGGCGTCTACCCCATGGACACCCCGTACGTCGCCTGCTCCGAGGGCGCCGGCACGGTGACCGCGCTGGGCGAGGGGGTGACCGGAGTCGCCGTCGGCGACCGCGTCGCCTGGGGCTCCGGCCTCGGGTCCGCCGCGAAGGTCGCCAACCGGGCGGTCGACTCGCTCGTGCCCGTCCCCGACGGGGTCGACCTCGACGTCGCCGCAGCCGCCATGCTCCAGGGCATGACGGCGCACTACCTCGTCAACTCCACGTATGCCGTGGGGCCGGGCACCGTGGCCCTGGTGCACGCAGCAGCGGGCGGGGTCGGCCAGCTGCTCGTGCAGATGGTCAAGGCCAAGGGTGGCCGGGTGGTTGCGACGGCGGGTTCGGCCGACAAGCTGGAGATCGCGAAAGCTCTCGGCGCCGACGCCACGATCAACTACAGCGACGTCGACGACCTCGCCGCCGAGGTGCGAAAGGCCAACGGGGACAACGGGGTCGACGTCGCCTACGACGGCGTCGGCAAGTCCACGTTCGACGCCTCGCTCGCCTCGCTGCGCCCGCGCGGGATGATGGTGCTCTTCGGCGGCGCCAGCGGTCAGGTGCCGCCGTTCGACCTCCAGCGGCTCAACACGGGTGGCTCGCTGTTCGTCACCCGACCGACCCTGGGCAGCTACCTCCAGACGCGTGAGGAGCTGCTCGAGCGAGGCACCTCCGTGCTCGGCGACATCGCGGCCGGACGCCTCGCCATCGACGTCGGCGGCCGCTACGCCCTCTCCGACGCCGCCACCGCCTACGACGACCTCGAGGCCCGCCGCACCAGGGGCAAGCTGCTGCTGGTCCCCTGACACCGTCACCCCTGCCGGGCAGGATGGGCCCATGGCACCCGAGGTCCAGCCCGCCGCCCGGCCCTGGGTCCTGCACGTCGACCTCGACCAGTTCATCGCGGCGGTGGAGATCCTGCGCCGCCCGGAGCTCGCAGGCCTGCCCGTCATCGTCGGCGGACGCGGCGACCCCACCGAGCGGGCCGTGGTGTCCACCGCCTCCTACGAGGCGCGCGCCTTCGGCGTCCACTCCGGCATGCCGCTCAAGCTCGCCGTCCGCAAGTGCCCGGAGGCCGTCGTGCTCGCCGTCGACGGACCCGCCTACGACGCCGCGTCAGCCGAGGTGATGGCCACCCTCAAGGCCGTTCCCGGGGCGGTCGTCCAGGTGCTCGGGTGGGACGAGGCGTTCGTCGGCATCGAGACCGACGACCCGTGGGCGGTGGCCCGGTCGATCCAGGCCGCGGTGCTCGAACGGACCGACCTGCACTGCTCGGTCGGGGTCGGCGACACGACGGTGCGCGCCAAGATCGCCACCGACTTCGGCAAGCCGCGCGGGGTGTTCGAGCTGACGCGTGACAACTGGTTCGAGGTGATGGGGGCGCGCCCGACGGATGCCCTGTGGGGCGTCGGGTCCCGCATCGCCGCCAGGCTTGCCGCCCACGGCATCGCGACGGTGTACGACCTGGCCACGGCCGACGAGGCGGTGCTGGCGAGCGAGTTCGGCCCGTCGATGGGACCGCACTACCGCCGGCTCGGCCAGGGCGCCGGCACGACCACCGTCGACGACACTCCGTGGATCGCCCGGGCCCACGGACGCGAGACGACCTACCAGACCAACCTCGTGGAGCCGCAGGAGATCTCGGACGCCGTGCACGCCCTCGCCGAGCAGGTCGTCGAGGACATCCGCCGCGAGGACCGCGCGTGCGTGCGGGTGCACCTCAAGGTGCGCTTCGCGCCGTTCTTCACGACGACCCGGATCCGCAAGCTCGCCGAGCCGACGTTCGACGCCACGGTCATCGCCACGACCGCGCTCGAGCTGTTGCGGGGCCTGGGCGACGACCGGCCGATCAGGCTGCTCGGGGTGAGGGCGGAGATGGTGCCGCCCGAGGGTGGCTACGACCCACCGCGCACCGTCGGTCGCGGCGGCCCGCCCGCCCGCTGAGGGGCGTCAGCTCCAGACGGCCGCGACGACGACGTTGAGGGCGCCGAGGGCCCCGGCGGCGCGCACGAGCCCCGCGCCGTCCTGTCCGCGCTTGGTCCGGGCCCGACCGATCTCCACGAGGGCCAGGGCCGCGATCGCGATGAGCAGCTTGACGCCGATCTTGGTGTGGTTGAGGTTCTCGTCGAGCGAGCTCACGCCCTCGGCGAGCCCCACGAGGACGAGCCCGGTGACGAGCTGCGCTCGGGCACCCCACGCCATGACGCTCGTGGAGCCGGCGCCGGCCAGCAGCACCAGCCAACCACCGACGAGGGCGGCCATGCCGAGGAGGTGGGCAACGACGACGAGGTCGTACACGAGCTGCATACGTGGATCCTATCGGCGGCCACGGTGGACCGGCCGGACCGCTGTCTGCGCTGCGACGGCTGCAGGAGGTGCCGCCTCGCGGCCCGCGGGTTAGCGTCGAAGCACAGGCCCCTGAGCAGGGCAGATGCCGACGAAGGACGTACCCGTGACCCAATCGCAGCAGACCCCGACGCACGACCCCGACTCCGTCGCCAAGGTGCGCGACCTCGTCAAGGACGAGCGCACGTGCATGTTCACGACGATCGGGCCCGACGGCGCCATCGTCAGCCGCCCGATGGCCACGCAGGAGGTCGAGTTCGACGGCGACCTGTGGTTCTTCGCCTCGGCCGCCTCCCCCAAGGTGTCCGAGGTGCAGGCCGACCCGCGCGTGAACATCGGGTACGCCGGTTCGTCCTCGTGGGTGTCCGTCTCCGGCACCGCCGAGGTCGTCCGCGACGTCGCGAAGAACAAGGAGCTGTGGAACCCGTTCGCCGAGGCGTGGTTCGCCAACGGCCCGGAGGACCCCAACGTGGTCCTGCTCAAGGTCAGCACCGAGACCGCGGAGTACTGGGACACCCCCGGCGGCAAGGTGGCCAGCGTCATCGCCCTCGTGAAGAGCAAGGTCACCGGCGACCGTCCGGACGTGGGCGACAACGAGACCGTCCAGCTCTAGCCCCCAGATGGGTCGCCGTCAGAGCAGGCGGCGGCCCATCGCCCAGGCCGTGAGCTCGTGGCGCGAGGACAGCTGGAGCTTGCGCAGCACCGAGGAGACGTGGGTCTCGACGGTCTTGACGGAGATGAAGAGCTCCTTGGCCACCTCCTTGTACTGGTAGCCGCGGGCGATGAGCCGCATCACCTCGCGCTCACGGGCCGAGAGGCGGTCGAGCTCCTCGTCGACCTCGGCGATCTCGCCCGCGGCCGCCCCGAACGCGTCGAGCACGAAGCCCGCCAGCCGCGGCGAGAAGACCGCGTCCCCGTCGGCCACCCGCTGGATGGCGCGAGTGAGGTCGGTGGCGCTGATCGTCTTGGTCACGTACCCGCGCGCACCGGCGCGGATCACCGCGATGACGTCCTCGGCGGCGTCGGAGACCGACAGGGCGAGGAAGCGCACTGGCTGGCCGGCGGTGGTCTCGAGCCCGCGGCACCCGTGCAGGACGTCCACCCCACCGTTGCCGTTGCCCCCGGGCAGGTGGACGTCCAGGAGGACCACGGGCGGCTTGGCCTGACGGATCACGGCGATGGCGGTGTCGACGTCGGGCGCCTCGCCCACGATGGACACCGCGTCGCCCAGCTCGGCCTTGACCCCGGAACGGAACATCCGGTGGTCGTCGACGAGCACGACCTCGACGGGCTTGCGGTCAGGCGTGTTCACGGGTCTCCTCGGGGACGGGCTGGGACGGCGGCGTGGCCGGTGGCGGTGCGGTGGGCGGTGGCGGTGCGGTGGGCGGCGGGGTCGCGGGCACCGGAGGGAGGGTGAGCACGACCTCGGTGCCGTGCTCGAGCCGGCGGACCCGGGCTGTGCCGCCGTGCCGGTCCATCCGGCCGAGGATCGACTGGCGGACGCCGAGGCGGTCGTCGGGCACCTCCTCGAGCTCGAACCCGGGTCCGTGGTCGCGGACGAACGCCTCGACGCCGGACGGACCCACCTCGAGGTAGAGGGACACCGGCGCCGCACCGTGCCGGACGGCGTTGAGCAGCGCCTCGCGCACCGCCCGGGACAGGGCCAGGCCGCCGTCGTCGAGCGGCCGGTCGCCGGTGGCAACCAGGTCGATGGGTGTGCCGTGCAGGTCCTCGACCTCGTGGGCCACCTCGGCCACGGCGGCGGCGAGCGTCGCATCGCTGTCGGTGGGTCCGGCATACAGCCACGACCGCAGCTCACGCTCCTGCGCGCGGGCGAGCTGGGTGACGGCGGCGGGGTCGTCGGCCTTGCGCTGGATCAGGGCCAGCGTCTGCAGGACGGAGTCGTGCAGGTGGGCGGCGATGTCTGCGCGCTCGGTGGCGCGAGCGCGTTCGGCCTGCTCGTGCCGCAGGTCCGACCAGAGGCTCAGGCCCCAGGGTGCGGCGATGAGCGCCACTCCGGCGAGCACGGCGACCACGGCGGCACCGATGTCCCAGATGGCCTCGAGCGACCGACCACGGGTGGCCATGATGACCAGGCCCGCAAGCGCCAGCACCCCACCGAAGACGAGTCGTGCCGCACTGAACCGGCCGGTCCCGGAACCGTCCCCGAGCCACCGCCCCCGCTGTCGCTCGTCGAGCTGCGACCACGCCAGCACCGCACCGGCCGCGACGACGAGCAGGGGCAGCAGGATGCCGAGGCGCGCGTTGAGGCCGGCGTTCTGGGCCACGACGACGAGACCGACGGCCAGCATGAGGCCACCGACGAGCAGCACGCGGGTGGCGTCGCGCTCGGCCTCGGGCAGGGCCCCCACCGGAGCACCCACGGGGGCACCGCCACCGGGACCTCCCGTCTCGCCCACCGGGTCGGCCGGGTCCATGGTGGGGCGCTGGCCGTTGACCAACCCGCCCCGGGACAGCGGCGTCAGGGCCCACAGGAACACGTAGGCCACCAGCCCGGCGCCCGTGGGGATCGACAGCACGACGAACAGCACGCGGATCCAGCGCACCGACCAGCCCAGGTGCTCGGCCAGTCCGGCGCTCACGCCGGCGATCACCTTGCCCTCGGCGGGGCGGGTGAGGACGCGGCGGGCGGCGCGGCGTTCTGCGGCCCTCGCCTCCTGTGGGGGGACGGGCCGCTCGTAAGGAGTCGGCATGCCCTCATCCTGACCTACTCCGGGGCGGAAAGAGACCCTCCTCAGGGTGCAGAGCGGGGCTCTCGGGGTCCGTTCAGGGTCGACCCTCATGGTTCCGGGGCCTGCGCGTCGACACCATGGATGACATGACGCAGACCTCTGGGCCCACGACGGGCCCGACGAACGACACCAACGCCTCGGGCCTCGACCGCTTCTTCGGCTGGCTCCGGTCCATCGACCTGCGCCGCGACGGCGACGACAAGTGGCTGGCGGGCGTGTGCTCCGGCATCGCCACCCGGCTCGGGGTGGACCCCATCGTCATCCGCGCGGTGCTGGTGCTGCTCGTCGTCATGGGAGGGCTCGGCATCACCGTCTACCTCATCGCCTGGGCGTTCCTGCCCAACGACAAGGAGGACATCGTCGCCGAGCGCGCCCTGCGCGACGGTGACGTGCTCGGCATCATCCTGCTGATCGTCATCGGCCTGTCGCTGGTCGGCGGCACCGGGTTCGCCGGCGACGTGCCCGGCATGGGCTGGATCTGGTGGGTGGTCATCCCGGTCGGCCTCGTCTTCTGGCTCGTCACCCGCAAGCGCGACTCGGGCCCCTCCTTCCAGCCGGCAACCGCACCGGCTGCCATGCAGGGAGCCACGCAGGCACCCAGCTGGACCACCGACACGAGCACCCGCTCGGCAGACGCCGACGTCGAGCAGGCCCAGCGGTCGCAGCCCGGCACCTGGGCGAGCGTGGCCACCCCCACCTCGGCGGCCACCTCCTCGACGACGACCGCACCCACCGCCCCGTATGGCGCTGCCACCCCTCCCGGTGGCGGCTGGCCCCCGGCTCCTCCGGCTGCCCGGCAGCCGCGTCCCCCCAGGCCTCCGCGTGCACCGAAGCCGCCGCGTCGGCGCTCGGGCGGGTTCGGCGCCACCCTGCTCGTCAGCGGACTGGCCGTCGCGGCCTACGGCCTGACCTCGTGGGCCCACCAGGCCAACCACTGGGCCGGCAGCGACCAGACGGTCGCCCTGTGCGCCGCCCTCGGGGTGGTGGGCCTGGGCGTCCTCGGCCTCGGTCTCGCGGGCCGCCGAGCCGGCTTCACCGGGTTCCTCGCGGTCGTGCTGGCCCTGGTCACCTGGACCTCGTCGGTCGTGCCGGACGTGACGTTCGGTGGCGGCATCGGTGAGCGGGTCTGGCGCCCGTCGGTCACGGACACCACCGAGACCTACCGGCTCAGCATCGGCTCGGCCGACCTGGACCTCTCCCAGCTGCCCGACAATCCGGACACCGCGCGTCACCTCGAGGCGCGGGTCGGCATGGGCGAGCTGAGGATCCACATCCCGAAGAACCTGACGGTCGAGGTGCACAGCTCGGTCGCCGCGGGCGACATCACCCGCGCGGACTTCGGGTCGTTCGACCCGCTGCCCCCGTCGCTCGACTCCGACCCGATCGTCCACGACGACACCAATGACAACGGACGCAACATCAGCACGGTCCAGACCTTCGGCACCGGCGACGCCGACGTCGTCATCGACGCCCACGTCGGCCTCGGCCAGATCCTGATCGGCAAGGAGTGAACCCCATGAACGAGACCAACGACCCGACGAGCACCCCCCAGGACGAGGACACCGAGGCCACCGTGGACGACCGCACCCAGCAGCTCCCCCGCACCGAGGCGACGCAGCAGCTGCCCGTGCAGGACGAGGCGGAGTCGACTCAGATCCGAGAGCCGGTCGAGACGGCGGTGTTCGGCGCCGCTCCGGCCGCCGAGGCTCCGCCCGCCGACGACCCGACCGCACCGACCGCACCGATCGCACCGATCGCCACGGCCGGCGTCGCCGCGGACGCGGCGGGCCCGGACACCACCGCTCCCACCGCCACCGCGTCGCAGCAGTGGCCGCCCCCGGTGCCCCCGCGACCGACCGGTCCGCACACCCCGGCGATCATCCTGGGCCTGGTCGTGCTCGCCATCGCGGGCATCGTCCTGGCGCAGGAGCTGGGCAACCTCACCGTCGACTGGGGCGATGTCGGCCCGCTCGGGTTCGTCGCCGTCGGCGCGGTGCTGGTCGTGCTCGGCGCCGTCGGGTTGATCAGCTCGAACCGCCGCAGCGCCCGCTCCTGACCGACCGCCCGGTCAGGTGCGGTTGAGCCAACGGGACATGTGCGGGGCGAACGACCGCCCCAGGTGGTAGCGCCCGAGGTCCTCGACCTGCACCCACCGCACCGACTCCGTCGACCCACCCACGTCGTGGACGACGGGGTCGGTCGGCGCGGGGCACCACGCGGCATACACGATCCGGACGGCGTGGAAGTCCTCCAACCGGCCGCTCGGGGCACGCCCGATCCAGTGCGAGGTGTGCGCCTCCAGGAGACGGACGTCCTGCACCTGCTGGCCGCTCTCCTCCCACACCTCGCGGTGCAGGGCGGCGACCGGCTCCTCGCCGGGGTCGAGGCCGCCGCCGGGGAGCGTCCAGCGACCGGGCGAGGACGTGAGGGCCGAGAGCTCGGTGAGGAGGACGCCGCGTTCGCTGGTGACCACTCCGTAGGCCGCGGTGCGCTGGTAGGGCTCCGCGACCTCGCCGGGCTCGAGGACGAGGCCGGGGTCGGTCGGCACGTGCGGCGCAGGGGGTTCGACGACGCCGGCCGGCTCCAGGGCGTAGCGCAGCGCCAGCGAGCCGTCGGGCTCCCGGACGGCGTCGAGCAGGCCGGTCACGGCCCAGCCCCGGCCGGCGAGCTCGCGGACCGGGTCGGCACCGTGCTCGAGGACGAACGCCACCTCGCGACCGTCCGCTGCCCGGCCCTGAACGTGCAGCGGGGTGCTCACCCGGCACCGGCCCGGCGGTACTCGGACTCGGCGAGGTCGACCACGGCGGGCCAGGACTGCTCGGGCGCGACGGAGGCGTTGTGCGCGGCGATGCGGTGGCGCAGCGCGTCGTCGGTGACGAGCTGCACGAGGCCGGCGACGAGCGCGTTGTCGTCGGCGCCCAGGACGCCGTCGATCCCGTCCACGACGAAGTCACCGACCCCGGTGTCGGCGCGGGCCAGCACGGGGAGACCAGCCGTCCGCGCCTCGAGGGCAGCGATCCCGAACGCCTCCAGCCGAGCCGGCGTGAGGTAGAGGTGGCTGCGCCAGTAGTTCTCCCGCAGCTCGTCGCGGGTGACCCGGCCGGGCAGATGCACCCAGTCCCCCATCGCGTTGGTGGCGACGAACTTCTCCAGCCGCCGACGCTCCGGCCCCTCGCCGAAGATGGTCAGGCGCATCTCGTGGTCGGCAGGGAGCAGGGCCCGCGCCCGGGACGCCACCTCCAGCACCGCCAGCGGTCGCTTGCGCGCCGCGAACCGCATCGAGGCGACGACCTCGACCGGGCCGCCGTGGTCGCGGACGCCGCCGTCCGGTGGGGTCCAGCGGGCGGGGTCGATGCCGTTGGGGAACACCCGCACCTCGTGGTCGCCCACGACCGTCTGCACCGAGGCCGCGGCCACGCCCGACACGGCCGACAGGGCGGCGCCCTGCTCGGCCCACCGGCGTGCGTGGCCGAGGAGCCGGAAGACGGGTCGCGAGCGCTCCATCAGGCAGTGCCAGGTGACGGCCGTCGGGAGGCCGAGGCCGAGCGCGACGCCGGCGAGGTCGGTGGCGAACGGGCTCACCACCCCCATGTGGACGTGGGCCACGTCGAACCCGCCGGACCGCAGCCGGCGGCGCACCTCGGGGGGCGCGAGGGGGTTCACCGGAAGCTCCCACGGCAGGCGCAGGGCCATCCGGTGCACCGGCACGTCGTCGACCACCTCGACGACACCGTGGCGCTCGCCGAGGGCTCCCGGGGTCGCGGTGAACACCTCGACCTCGTGCCCGCGAGCCTGCAGCTGGGCCGCGAGGTCATGCGTCTGGACCTCGATACCGCCCAGCCGGGGCAGGTAACAGTCCGTCAGCAGGGCCACCTTCACAGCCCAGAGCCTGCCATGCGACAGGATGGCTCGTGATGACCCACACCCTCGTGGCCTTCCACGCCCACCCCGACGACGAGGCCCTGCTCACCTCGGGGACGCTGGCACGCGCCGCCGCGGAGGGTCACCGGGTGGTCGTCGTGGTCGCGACGGACGGCGACCTGGGCCTGGCCTCGGGCGAGTTCGCCGCCGACGGCCGGCTCGGCGACCGGCGCCTCGCGGAGCTCCACGAGAGTGCGCGCGCGCTCGGGGTCGCCCGCGTCGAGTGGCTGGGGTACGCCGACAGCGGCATGGTCGGCGAGCTCGACCCCGACCCCGACGGTCGGGTGCGGTTCGTGCGCGCCGACGTCGACGAGGCTGCCGAGCGCCTCGCCACGATCCTGCGTGAGGAGGACGCCGACGTGCTGCTCTCCTACGACCGCAACGGCGGGTACGGCCACCGCGACCACGTCCGCGTCCACGAGGTGGGTGCCCGGGCCGCGGAGCTCGCCGGGACCCCGCGCGTCCTGCAGGCGACCGTCCCGCGCGACACCATGACCCGGGCCATCGACCTGGCCGCGAAGGTCTACCGCTTCCCGCCGGACTTCGACCGCGAGGGTTTCGACCGCGCCTTCAGCGCGCGCGACGAGATCACCCACCGCATCAACGTCCGCCGGTATGCCGCCGCGAAGCGGGCTTCCATGCGTGCCCACGCCTCCCAGGCCAGCGCGGACGCCGGCGCGGACCGCACGCTCGCGGCGTTCCTGCGCATCCCGCGCCCGCTCTACGACCTGGTGTTCGGCCGGGAGTGGTTCGTGGACCCGGCTCGTCCGGCGGGGTCACCCATCGCCACCGACGTCTTCGAGGGACTGCCGTGAGCGCCTCCACGAGGGCGAGCGGCGTCGACGAGTCGACGGACCGCCCGCGGTCCTGGGCCCGGACCTTCCTGCAGGGGGCGCTCGGGCTCGGGCTGGCCGCGGTGCTGCTGGTCTGGGGCCTGCCCCGCGTCGCCCACGTGACCTGGCCGGAGATCTGGAAGGTGCTCAGCGGGGTCCCGGTGTCGACGGCGCTGCTGCTGCTCGTCGGGGTCGTCATCGGCCTCTACTGCTACACGTTCACGCTGACCGGTTCGCTGCACGGCCTGCGGCACTGGCAGGCCCTCATCGTCAACGTCGCGGGGTCGTCGGTCGGCAACCTCCTCCCCGGCGGCGGCGCGGCCGGTCTCGCCGCGACCTACACGATCTGTCGGTCGTGGGGCTTCTCTCGACGGGACATCTCCACGTCGGCCATCGTCACGGGGGTGTGGAACGTCCTCGCACGAATCGCCCTGCCCCTCATAGCGATCGCCGCTCTGCTGGCCGGCGCTGACTCCGACGTGCCCAGGGCCCTCAAGGACGCCGCGGTGGCCGGGGCGGTGAGCGGCGCGCTCATCCTGGGCACGTTCGTGGCGATCCTCGTGTCGGAGCGGGCGGCGGTCGGGATCGGGCAGGGGTTCGACAAGGTGCTGGGACGGTTGTTCCGGCGGCGCAACATGAGCGTCAAGGCCCTCGTCATCGACCTGCGGGCGCGCATCAACGACATCGTCCGCACGGGCTGGCTGAGCATGTCGCTCGGGCTGGTCGGGTTCTTCGGGGTCTACTACCTGCTGTTCCTGGTGTGCATGCACACCACCGGCGTGGACCTGTTCTATGGGCAGCTGTTCGCGGCGTACGCCCTCGGTCGTCTCCTCACCGCGGTCGGGGTCACCCCCGGCGGCCTGGGCGTCACCGAGGCCGCGACCTCGGCCGCCCTCATCGCGTGGGGCGCCGACCCGGCCCAGGCCGTGGCCGGGGCCGTGCTCTTCTCGGTCTACACGCACCTCATGGAGATCCCGCTCGGCGCCCTGGGCTGGTTGGCGTGGTCGGTCAGCCCGAAGAAGGCGCCGGTCGAGGACGTGGCGCACGCGGAGCCGTCCCATGGCTGAGGACGAGGCGGCCCGGCGGCGCGCGGAACGGGCCGAACGTGCCGACTACCACGTCGAGGCCGACCGCAAGCGGCGCGAACGCGAGTCGGTCAAGGCGCAGGCGATGGTCGACGAGTTCGTCGAGCAGGTCACCGCGGCCGGCTTCCCGACGCAGGAGCTGACCGCACGGCCGTGGTCGGGGAAGGGGCGCTACAAGACCGGCATCACCGGCTGGTACCTGCGCCGCGACCAGTCGATCGGCATCGGCACGGACGGGTCGTACTACGTGCTCGTCGTGCCGTCCGAACGGTTCGGACGGTGGCGCACCGTCGCCGTCGAGCCCACGCCTCCCCCGCTGCAGGTCGGGGCCGGTGCGCGCGACGGCGAGTCCGCGACCCTCGAGGAGCTGCTGCGACTGCGGCTCGCCTGGGGCAGCGACCCCGACGCCTGAGTCGTCCGCCTCAGGCGAGCGCGCGCACGACGTCGGCAACCAGTGCGCTGCCCGGGTCCTCGCTCAGCACGCGGAACAACGCGGCCCGCAGCACCGCTTGCCGTCGGGCTCCGTGACGCCACCCCTCCAGCGCGGACGGGTCCGCGCCGTGCCAGACCACGGCGTCGAGGACGCAGACCGCTTCGGCCCACAGGGCCGGTCTCCAGTACGGCGCGAGGTCGATGACCACCGGGGTGCCGTGCCCGTCGAGCAGGACGTTCCCGGCGAGGTCGCCGTGGACGAGCTGGTCCGGGCCCGGCCCGAGGCCGCCCTGCTCGTCGCCGCAGAGCTCGGCCACCCAGCGGCCCGCGACCGCAGAGCCGTACGCCGCCACGGCAGCGCCCAGCGCCTGCACCGGCCCCCAGACGAGCCGGTCGGCCACGGCCCACCGGTCGTCGCGGTCGCCGAGCCCGGCCGGGCGCTCGGTCACCGCCACGGCGAGGCGTGCGTGCAGCACCCGACCGGTGGCGACGAGGACGTCGAGGTCGGTGCAGGCGGTGGTGTCCGGCTCGTACCGGCTGGCCGCCCATCCGTCGACGACCCACGACCCGTCCCGGGCGGGGATCGGCATCGCGATCCGCACCGCACCACCGCGTGCCGCCCGGGCCACCAGTCCACCGGGGCGCGCCGTGGCGGCAACACCCGGCACACCGGTCGCACCGGTCGCACCGGCGAGCTCGAGGTCGAGGCCTACGGCCTGGCGAGCCAGCACCGGGCTGAGCCAGTCCTGGGTCGCCGCATCACGGCCGGGCGAGAGGACGAGGTCGCCGGCGACCACGCTGCGACCCTGCCCTCCCGGCAACGGTCGGACGTCGTCGGGGACGGCGAACAGGTCGAGGACGCGCGCCGGCACCGGTGACGCCGACGTCACTGTGGTCTCCGACGCGGGGTGGGCAGGCGGCATACCGGGTCGGCCCCTCAGCGCTTGACGAGCCGGCGCACCTGACGGCCACGGGCCTCGTCGGCGAACGCGTCGTCCTGCTGCTCGGGTTCGAAGGGCCGTCCGGTGGCACGTTCGGCCGCGAGCCCGATGAGGGCATCGGCGAGCGCAGGGTTGGCCGGGAGGATCGGGCCGTGCAGGTAGGAGCCGAACACATTGCCGGTGCGCGCGCCCTCGGTCTGGTCGGTGCCGTTGTTGCCGAACCCCGACCTCACGGTGCCGAACGGCGCCTGGCCGGCACCCAGAGTCGTTGAGCCGGAATGGTTCTCGTAACCCACGACGTCACCGAACTCGGTGTCGAGCACCACCGGCCCAATCATCCGCTTGGCGTTGCCCTGGGTCGTCACGTCGAGGATGCCGAGACCGGGAAGCCGCTTGCCCTCGACGGTGATGAAGGCGTTGCCGAAGAGCTGGTACATCCCGCAGATCATGAGCATCGGCGTCCCGTCGGCGGCGAGGTCGCGGAGCCGGTCGGCGATCTGCTCGAGGTCGTCCTCGACGCGGACCTGCCCCGAGTCCTGCCCACCGCCACCGAGGACCAGGTGCACGGTCTCGGGGAACGCGCTGCCCGGGTGGTGCTGGTGGACGACGGGGCTGTACCCGTGGCGACGGATGCGGGCGGCCAGGGCGCGGGTGTTGCCGAGGTCGCCGTAGATGCTCATCTCGCGCGGGTAGAGGTGAACGAGGTGGATCGCGCCCTTGCCGACGCGGTCGCCGTCGGGAACCACCGCGGAGTCGCTCGGCTCGCCGGGGATGAAGACGTCCTGCGGGTATGCCGCGGACTCACCGGGCACGGTCATGAGGCCTCCTCGCCGATGTCGGGCAGGTCGTACCGCGCGGCGAGCACGCGGCGCAGCGCCATCATCGCGGTGTACGTGCAGAAGATCCGCTTGGGCTCGTCCGGGTGGGCGGCCAGGAAGGCGTCGAGCGCGGGTTCGAGGGCGGGCTCGACGCGCTCGACGGCCACGTCGTCGTACTGCAGCCGCAGCGCCATGTCGTAGCCGCGGACCCCGCTGGTCACGGCGACCCCGCGGTCGCGCAGGCTCTCGAAGCTCACGTCGTAGAGCCACGAGACGTCACGGCCGTCGGCGTAGTTGTCGTTGATCGCGACCATCGTCGCCACGGGGGTGCTGCCGTAGGTGCCCAGCGCGACGGTGAAGCCGGCGGGGTTCTTGACGAGCACCAGCTCGAGCGGCTGACCGTCGACGTCGACGACCTCGCCACGGCCGAACGGCGGCGTGACCGCGCGCAGGGCCGACGCCGCACGAGCCGGGTCGAACGCGTCGCCGAGCAGCATCCGGGCCGTGGCCGTCGCAGCGGTGGCGTTGATCATGGCGGCCAGTCCGCGCTGCTGGAGCTCGAGCGGGCCAACGGTGCCGGACCCCGGCCCCCCGCCACCGAAGAGGACCTCGAACGACCGCTCGTCGTTGGGCTTGAGCAGACCGTCGTCGGGCCCGGCGACCGGCGGGACGAAGTCGTCCTCGAACCGCACGTCCTGCTCCTGCAGCTCGGGCAGCCGGTCGGCGATCGAGCCGTCGACCCCGAAGTAGTGGACGGCCACCCCGTCGGCGACGCGGTCGCGGATCCGGGAGACGAACGAGTCGTCGAGGTTGAGCACGACACCACTAGTGGTCTGCTCGGCGAGGCTGGCGAGCAGCTGGGCGGTGTGGTCGATCTCGGCGAACCGGTCGAGCTGGTCGCGGGCGACGTTGAGCAGCAGGGCGTGCGTCGGCTTCACCGCGGCGGCGAACTTCAGGGCGTGCGCCTCGTCGAGCTCGAGCACCGCCATGTCGGCCCTGAGTCGGCCGCGCAGCGGCAGCTCGCCCAGCATGGAGGAGATGACGCCGCGGGTGAAGTTGCTGCCCGTCGGGTTGGTGAAGACCGTGCGACCGTGGGCGCGCAGCACCGCGACCAGCATCTTCGTGGTCGTCGTCTTGCCGTTGGTCCCGGTCACCACGAGGATCCCGCCCCGGACGTCGGCCAGCGCGTGGGCGAGGAACCCGGGGTCGACCTTCTCGGCCACCAGCCCCGGGAGGGCGGAGCCACCACCACGCAGGCGTGATGCCGCCCGCGCCGCCTTGCCTGCGACCACTGCCGCCGTCGTCCTCAGCACCTTGCAAACCCTAACGGTCGCGGTGCCACCGGATCGCACGCGACCCGGAGACCGGCAGGACCCGGCTGCATCGTCCGATCGGCCAACCCTGTCCAGAACCTCCGTCGAGGACGGCACCGGGCGCCATACCGTGTGCCACGGCAGGGGTGCCGTTGTGTAGCTGGAGTGAGGAACGAACAACCGTGCACTATCGCGCTGCCCCGTGGCTGATCGACCACGCGCACCACCCCGAGCTCGTCGAGGAGCTCGAAGGTCTCGGGCTGATCCCCGCGGGCTGCCTCGTCCTGGACAACGGCAAGGACACGTCGCTGGCCTGGACGGAGCCGTATGACGAGGGCGCGAGCCGCTACTTCCTGGAGAACGCGGAGCGGCCCGAGCCGATCCTCGTCACCCCTGACGCCACGGTCACCGTCGAGGTCAGCGACTGGCACGGGGGCCCGAGCATGCGGGTGCGGACGGTGATGGCCGACGGCGCCCTCGTCGAGACCAAGCTCCGCTGGCCCTGCATGCCGCCGTGGCCCCGCAAGATGCAGCGTGCCGTCCGCCTCACCTCACTCGAGACCGAGATGACCCGGCACGCCGCGGACGGCCGCAGCATCGTCATCGCGGACGGCTCCCCCGCCCAGGTCCTCGCGCGGCACCGCGACCACGTGCGCCGCGTCGAGCGCGAACGCACCACGGTCGCCGTCCCCCTCGGCTCGCTCGACGACGTCGTCGACATGGCGAACACGGCGTTCAAGCACGCGGAGCAGGTGGAGACCGCCAGCATCCTCGTCGTCGGGATGGCCCACATGGTCGCCGGGGTGGTCGCGCTGGCCCTGGTCGGACTGGCCCTGTGGCAGCGCTCGTTCTGGCTGTTGGGGTTGGTGCTCCCCGTCGCCGCACTGGCCTGGTGGGGCAGCGTGCCGCTCGTGGTCCTCGCCCGCAGGTGGCGCAGGATCAGGCCGCCCTTCCCGTGGACGAAGGACCCGCGGTCCAGGGTGCTCACCCCGGGGGCCTGAACCCTCCTGTCAGTGGATCATCACCGTGGGTGCCCCCTCGGCGCTCTCGGCGTCGAGCAGGTGCGACTCCTCGCGCTTGCGCGGAAGGAAAAGCGCCGGCACGAGGGTGAGCGCCACGAGCACGGCTGCGACCCAGAAGGTGTGCGAGAACGCGTCGGCCGCCTGGGTGGCGATCTCTGCGCCCAGCTTCTGGCCGGCGGCTGACGGGTTGCCGGCTGCCTGGAGGAACTGGTCGACGAGCGGCAGCCTGGCCGCTGCGGCCTGCGCGGCGTCGGGGCCCTGCGACTGAAGTGCCTCGAAGTACTGGCCGCCCTGGCCGATGAGGGGCCGGTCCTTGAACTGGTTGGTCAGGACGACCGACAGGGTCGCCACGCCGACCGAGCTCGCGATCTGCTGGGTGATGTTGAGCAGGGTCGAGCCACGGGCGACCTCGTGCGCGGTCAGCGTCTTGAGCGCCGTGGTGAAGATCGGCATCATCGTGCCGCCCATGCCGAGGCCCATGACGAACAGCGTCGGGATGATGAAGCCCCAGTGGGAGGAGTCGGCCTCGATCTGGGTCAGGGTGAACATGCCGCCGATGATGAGCAGCAGGCCGAACGGCACGATCCGGCCCACGGGGATGCGGTCCACCAACGAGCCCGCGATCGGCATGGTCAACATGGCGCCGAGGCCCTGCGGAGCCACCAGCCAACCGGCCGAGAGCGGGGTCTCGCCCTGGACCTGCTGGAGGAACTGCGGCACGAGCAGCAGTCCTCCGAAGAACGCCGCGGCGAAGATGAACATCGTGATGATCGAGACCGTGAGGTTGCGGTTGTGGAACAGCCGCAGGTCCAGCAGCGGGTGCTTCGGCCGGAAGCTGTAGAAGACGAACGCCACCATCAGCGCGAGCCCGATGAGCCCGGGGGCCAGGACCTTGGTGTGCCCGATGCCTCCCTCACCCGGGATGGACGAGACGCCATACAGGAACAGCGCGAGGCCGGGGCTCATCATGAGCATGCCGACGAAGTCGAAGGACTCGGACGGGGACGGGTTGTCCTTCTCCAGCGCGAACCACGCGTAGGTCAGGGCCACGACGCCGATCGGGACGTTGATGAGGAAGATCCAGTGCCAGCTGAAGTGGTCGATCAGCCAGCCGCCGAGGATCGGCCCGAAGATCGGGCCGAGCAGCATCGGCACACCGAGGATCGCCATCAGTCGGCCCATCCGCTTCGGGCCGGCGGCGCGGGTCATGATCGTCATGCCGAGCGGCATCAGCATGCCGCCGCCGAGGCCCTGCAGGACGCGGAAGCCGATCAGCATGCCGATCGTGCTGGCCATGGAGCACAGCGCCGAGCCGAGGGTGAAGAGCAGGATCGCCATCATGTAGAGGCGTTTGGTGCCGAACCGGTCGGCGGCCCAACCGGACAACGGGATGACCGTGGCCAGGGCGAGCGTGTACCCGGTGACCGTCCACGCCACGGCGGAGTAGTCGAGCGGGGCGCCGCCGTCGGCGAACACGGTCTGGAACGTGCGGAGGGCGACATTCACGACGGTGATGTCGAGGATGGACATGATCGCCCCGAGCACCACGACGCCGGCCACCTTGAGGACGGCAGCGTCGATGTTGTCGGGGTACTCCACGGGAGTGGTGGACGGTGCAGACACGGGTACCTCTTCGACTCGAAGGGCGGCGGCGTCAGTGCGGCGCTGCGAATGCACGTTCAAGGCTAGCCCCGGCCACCGACAGTGGATCCAGTCATTTTCCGGACGCCGGGCGCTACGTCCGTTACGTCACGAAAGACCGTCCGCGGCGCGAGATCGACGGCCGGTCCTCGGAGTTCCCCGCATGGCCGGACGGTCGTCAGGACACCGTGGTCAGTCCACCAGGTCGATCAGCCGGCGCAGGACGGCGACGTGCTCACGCAGGGCCTTGCGGCCGGTTCTGGTGAGGGCGACCCAGGTCGTTCGCCGCCCCGCCAGGACGCCCTTGCGGAGGCGCACGTAGCCGGCCTCGGACAGGGCTGAGAGGTGCTTGGAGAGGACCGAGTCACTGACCTCGAGAGCGGAGCGCAGCGTGGCGAACTCCGCCTCGGACACCGCCGACAGGGTCGTCATCACCTGGAGCCGAGCGGGTGCGTGGATCAACGGGTCGAGCTCGGGCATCAGCTGCCGACCATGAGCACGGCGAAACCCACGCAGGCCGCGAGGGCGAGCAGAGCGAGGGTTCGCGAGGAGACGCCACCCGCCCGCTCGACCGGGTTGAGGCGGTAGGCGCGCCACCAGAGAAAAGCGTTGAGGGAGTAAGCAGCCCCGCCCACCACGGCCGCGATCACCACGAGCCACCAACGCGACTCGAAGGCGGCCCAGGTCGCGGCCGCGAACGTGCCCATGTAGACGAGCGTCGACATCGTGCCCGTTCCGAGGACGATCGTGCTGGCCAGTCCGTCCAGCCTGACGCCGTTGACGCGCCGGAACTGCACGAGTACGAGCGCCGCAACTCCCAGGAAGACCGCCGCGCCGGCCAGAACCACGGCCAGGCCAGCGGTGGTCTGCGCCGCGACCCCGTAGGCACCGGCCCCGACCTGGACCGCGACGGCCAGTGCCACGGCGGGGAAGAGCCCCCTCGGTAGCCGAAGGCCATCAGCCAGGCGGTCGCGAGCGCGGCCGGCCGCAGCGAGGACAGAGCTCGGATCCTCTGGCTGCTGGGCCAACGGCATGCTTTCCATGTTGGAAAGCATGCAGCGAACTTTCCAGTTTGGCAAGTACGGCAATGAACAACCCTCATGCAGGCACGGGACTCGCGGTCGGCATGATGGTGGGGGCTCAGGTGCGGCATTCGGAGAGGTCATGGACTCGACTACTCACGTGGTGATCGGTGCGGGGTTGGCGGGCGCTTCAACGGCCTGGCACCTGGCACGGCGGGGCGTGGACGTGCTGGTCCTCGAGCGCGACCGTCCCGCGTCTCCACGTGGCAGCTCCCACGGCTCGGCGCGCATCTTCCGCTATGCCTATCCGGACGCCCTCTACACGGCACTGGTCCAGCGGGCCGAGCCGTGGTGGGAGGAGCTGGCCCGCGAGTCCGGCCGCGACCTGATGGTGCGGACCGGCGGGATCGACCACGGGACAGCGGCCACGACGCGGGAGCTCGCCGCGGTCCTCGAGGCCCGCGGAGTTCCGCACACAGTGCTGAGCGCTTCCGAGGCGGCCGACCGTTGGCCACAGTTCGGGTTCGAGTCCGAGGCTCTCTTCCAACCCGGCGCGGGCGTCCTCGACGCGGAGTCAACGGTGACGGGCATGCTGGACCTGGCACGACGCCAGGGCGCAGACGTCCGCATCGGGTGGACGGTGACCGCGGTCGAGCCCGATGCCGGCGGCTACGTCCTTCGCAGTGCTGAGGGCGACGAGCTCCGCGCAGAGCAGGTCATCGTCGCTGCGGGTGGCTGGCTGCCCCAGCTGCTGCCGGTGCTGCCGCTCTCCCAGGCCTTCCGCAGCGCGCTCCCCCCGTTCGAGGTGACCCAGGAGCAGGCCTTCCACTTCCCCTACGCCGAGGGTTTCCCAGCGGAGACCTGGCCCACCGTGATCCACAGGACGACCGACTCACTGTCCTACGCGTTGCCCGGCGGTCGGGACGCGGGGTTCCAGGGGCTGAAGATCGCCGAGTTCCGGGCCGGGAAGCCACTGCTCTCAGCGGCGGACCAGGACGGGGTCGTCACCGACTCGGGTCGGGCCCTGATGATCGACAAGGTCCGCGCGCTGTATCCGGGCCTGCGGCCGGAGCCGTACGCCGAGACCACCTGCCTGTTCACGATGACGCCCACCGAGGACTTCGTCATCGACAGCTTCGAGGGGATCACCATCCTCTCGGCATGCTCGGGGCACGGAGCGAAGTTCGCGCCCCTGCTCGGCGAGCTCGTGGCCCAGGCGCTCATCGAGCGCGTCCCGCTCCCCCGCCAGTTCCAGGTCCGCTGACGGTCTCAGGGACAACGCGGCTGGGCGACGGTCCACAGGGGCGGGCCCAAGGTCTCCCACCGGGCGTTCTGCTCGAGAACGCCTCGAGGACACGCGCTTCAAGCTCGGCGATCACCCCTCGTTCGCCCGCGACGCGAGCCGTGCGGCCAGGTATGGCGCGGTGGCGCTGTCCTCGGCGCGGGCGACCTGTTCCGGCGTGCCCGTGGCCACCACCCGGCCGCCCTCGTCCCCGCCACGCGGGCCCAGGTCGATGACCCAGTCGGCACTGATGACCGTGTCGAGGTCGTGCTCGACCAGCACCACGGTGTTGCCGGCGTCCACCAGCCGGTGCAGCTGGCGCAGGAGCAGCGCGATGTCGGCGGGGTGCAGTCCTGCCGTCGGCTCGTCGAGCAGGTAGAGCGCATGGCCCCGACGGGCTCGCTGCAGCTCCGTGGCCAGCTTGATCCGTTGCGCCTCCCCGCCGCTGAGCTCGGTGGCGGGCTGGCCCAGGCGCAGGTACCCCAGCCCGACCTCGGCCAGCGTGGTGAGGCTGCGAGCAGCCGCCGGCACGTCGGCCAGGAAGTCGGACGCCTCGTCGACCGACAGGGCCAGCACCTCGGCGACGTTCTTGCCGCGGTACTCGATCTCCAGCGTCTCCGGGTTGTAGCGCGCGCCGTGGCAGGCCGGGCAGGGCGCGTAGGTGCCGGGCAGGAAGAGCAGCTCGACCGTGACGAACCCCTCCCCCTGGCACGTCTCGCACCGTCCCTCGGCGACGTTGAACGAGAAGCGACCCGCGCCGTACCCCCGATCGCGGGCTGCCGGCGTCGCGGCATACACCTTGCGCACGGCGTCGAACAGGCCCGTGTAGGTGGCGAGGTTGGAGCGCGGGGTGCGGCCGATCGGTCGCTGGTCCACGCGCACGAGCCGGTCGAACGACTCCAGGCCCGTGGCGTCGTCGACGTCGATCTCGAGCTCGGTGTCCTCGGCGTCGTCGGGGGCCTGCCCGAGGTGACGGCGCACCAGCTCGGCCAGCACCTGGGTGACCAGGGTCGACTTGCCCGATCCCGACACCCCGGTCACCGCAGTCATGACGCACAGGGGCACGTCCACGGAGAGGTCCTCGAGGTTGTGCCGGCTGACCCCGCGCAGGTGCAACCATCCCTGGGGCGCTCGCCCGGGACGGGGCGCTGCCTCGACGCGACCGAAGAGGTGCGCGCCGGTCACCGAGTCCGCCACGTCCTCGAGACCCGCGACCGGTCCGGAGTAGAGGACCTGCCCACCGCCCTCTCCGGCGCCGGGGCCGATGTCGACGACCCAGTCGGCCCGCCGGACGATGTCGAGGTCGTGCTCGACGACGAACAGCGAGTTGCCCGAATCCTTGAGCGTCTGCAGGACCTCGAGCAACGGCTCCGCGTCTGCGGGGTGCAGACCGGCCGACGGCTCGTCGAGGACGTACACCACCCCGAACAGCCCCGACCGCAGCTGCGTGGCGATGCGCAGCCGTTGGGCCTCGCCGGGTGACAGCGTCGTGGAGCTGCGGCCCAGCGAGAGGTAACCGAGCCCGAGGTCGAGCAGGACCCCCACGCGGGCGACGAGGTCGGCGCACAGCCGCACGGCCACCTCGGTCCCCTCGCCCGAGCCCGCCGACGACGTCGCCGCGGCGGCCTCGGACAGCTCGGCCACCGGACGGAGGAGGGCGACCAGCTCGGCGAACGACAGTGCGTTCACCTCGGCGATGCTGAGGCCGCGGAAGGTCACCTCCAGGGCGTCGGGGCGCAGCCCGGTCCCTGCGCAGTCCGGGCAGGGGATGCTGCGCACGAAACGCATCGCCTTGTCCCGCATCATCTGGCTCTTGGAGGTGGCCAGGACGTGGTGGACGTGCGCGCGGGCACTCCAGAACAGGCCGTGGTACCCGTGGTCGACGCGGTCGCGCTCCGGCTTGATGAACACCTTCGGCTGCTCGTCGGTGAAGAGCAGCCACCTGCGGTCCTTGGCCTTGAGCGACCGCCAGGGGGTGTCGACGTCGATGCCGAGGCCGGTCACGATGCTGCGCAGGTTCGCGCCCTGCCAGGCGCCTGGCCAGGCGGCGATCGCGCCCTCGCGGATGCTCAGGGAGGGGTCCGGGACCATCAGCTCCTCGCTGACGTCGTGCTCCTCCCCCAGGCCGTGGCACCGCGGGCAGGCACCGGCGACCGTGTTGGGAGAGAACGCCTCTGCCGCGAGGCGAGGCGCCCCGGCCGGGTAGGTGCCGGCGCGCGAGTAGAGCATCCTCAGGAGGTTGGACAAGGTGGTGAGGGTGCCCACGCTGGAGCGTGAGCTCGGGGCACCGCGACGCTGCTGCAGCGCCACCGCGGGTGGCAGCCCGGTGATCTCCTGGACGTGCGGGGCGCCCATCTGCTGCACCAACCGGCGTGCGTATGGCGCGACCGACTCGAAGTAGCGCCGCTGCGCCTCCGCATACAGCGTGCCGAAGGCGAGCGACGACTTGCCGGAGCCACTCACGCCGGTGAAGGCGACCATCGCGTCCCGTGGGAGGTCCACGTCGATGTTCTTGAGGTTGTGCTCGCTGGCTCCGCGGACGTGGACGTAGGGGTCGTTCGGGTCGTGGGGCACACTCCTGTCTAGTCGCTCACCGGCCGGCCCGCACTGTGGCCGCGAGGTGGTGGATCACGCAGAGGGCTGCACCGATGGATCAGGAATCGAGAAGCGCCGGTCACTGGGCCGCTCGTAGCCTTGTTCCTCGTCGATGACCCGACGGTCGGCGAGATGACCGTCCTGACCTGGAGGTGTCGAAGATGAGTCCCACGATCAGCAGTCTGGTGATCCCGGTATCCGATCTGGAGGCCACCAAGGCCGTGTACACGGCCTTGTTCGGTGCACCGCACACCGACGAGCCGTACTACGTCGGGTACAACGTCAACGGCTTCGAGGTCGCCCTCAACCCGGCAGGTGCAGGCGGCGGCCCAGTGGCGTTCGCCGATGTCGACGACCTCGATGCGACCCGCGCAACGCTGCTCGCGGCTGGAGCCACCGAGCGCGACGAGCCGCGCCAGGTCGCACCCGGTGCGCGCGTGTGCGTCCTCGCAGACGCCGACGGCAATCCGATCGGCCTGCGCGGCAAGTAGCACCGCACTTCGCGGTACCGCAGGCCCCCGCGCGCCGCGAGTAGCGCGTGCCGCGACCCGTTGCCCGCGCCCGCGCCCGGTCAGTAGATGTTCGAGCCGCCGTTGCAGACCATCCGGTTGTTGGCGTTGTACACGGCGTTGGCGACGATGACCGTGGAGGCCACCTTGGTGTTGCTGCTGCTCATCCAGCTCAGGCTGAGCCGGATCGCGACGTCCTCGTTGGGGAGCTCGGCCCCGGTGAAGCCGCTCTCGCCTGCCCCGCCGGCGTCGTGCACGGTCGTCTGGTTCGTGGCACCGGTGGCGTAGGAGGTCCACGTGCGCGTCCAGACCCCGGCCCTGGCGTACGTGTAGAACCAGCCGGAGCGGTACGTGCTCGGTCCGGTGGGGCTCGGGTGGACGAACTCGACGTACACCCAGACCAGCTGCGCCGCGGTGGTCGTGCCGGTCACGTACGGCAGCCCGGTCGTGGACACCTTGAGGTCGGCGAACCCGCCGGGGGCGTGGGGCTGCAGGTACCAACCGCAGTTGACGTTGGTGTACTGGGCCGTGGCCGCCGAGGCGGGGCCGACCCCGGTGAGGGTGAGGCCGAGGCCGGCGCCGGCCGCCACCAGGCCGCAGACCAGTCGGCGGCGCAGACCGGGGCGGACCTTGGTGGCCCGGGTGGGGGCGTGGGTCCCGGCGTCGGTCCCGGCGTCGGTCCCGGCGTCGGTCCCGGCGGTGGTGGCAGTCGTGGTGTTCATCGGGATCTCCCTGGTCGGTGCGGTTGTTCGGCTGACCCCAACTGTCGTCGCCCCGTCGGGATCCGACTGTTCGCCGGGACACCGCTGCTGTGTCGTCCCGGCGACACCCGTACCCGACCGCGCGCGTCGGCGTCCCCACAACCCCGGGCGCGCCCCGGACGTCACAGAGGGTGGCGGGCAACCGCCCGCCGGAACCGACCAGGGGGTCCTTCCCATGAGCAAGAAACTGATCCTCACCATGACGAGCACCGCAGGGCTTGCGCTCGCGACGCTGGTCGTGGCACCGACGTCCGCGCAAGCCGCCGTGCCGCACTGCACCAACTCCGCCCTGGCTGCGAGCCTCGTCCACCTCCAGGGCGCCGCAGGGAGCCAGGTCGGCGACCTGCGCCTGACCAACGTCTCCCGTGGCCACTGCTGGACGCGGGGCTACCCGGGTGTCTCCTACGTGGGTTTCGGCAACGGCACCCAGATCGGACGTGCAGCGACCTGGGACGCCGGAGCCGTCACGACGATCACGCTGTCACCCGGGCAGCATGCGGACGCTCCCATACGCCTGGTGAACGTGCAGAACTACCCCGCATCGACGTGTCGGCCCACACCGGTGGACGGACTGCGCGTGTACGTGCCCGGCTCCACCCTGGCCAAGTTCGTCCCCCACCGGACGACAGGCTGCAGGTCCACGACCATCACGACGATCTTCGTCAGGCCGTTGGCCCGCTAGACCGACCGCGCCAGGCAGGGGGCGCGGCCCGGCCGCAGCGCGAGCCACGAGAACGCTTCACGGCGGCTGTCCGACGATGGGCGTTCGGTGCAGGTTCACCGGGTGAACGTCGCGCGGTAGTCCGACGGCGTGGTCCCGGTGAGCTCACGGAACGCGGCGTTGAACGCCGACAGCGAGCCGTAGCCCACCTCGTGCGCGATCGTCGTCACCGGGGTGTCGTCGGCTGCGAGTCGCTCCACCGCCTGCAGGACCCGCATCCGCCGGAGGGTGGCGCGCCACGTCATACCGATCTCGGCCTCGAACCTGCGAGCCAGGGAGCGCGGCACCAACCCGACCTTCGCCGCGACGTCCGCGAAACTGACCTCGTCGGCGAGCTGCTCCTCGGTGAGCCGCAACGCCGTCCGCACCTCGGCCGAGCGCCCGGCCGGCATCCTGACGGGGCTGGGTCGCTCGGCGAGCCGCCACACCACTGCGGCCAGCGCCGCGAAGATGGCGCTGGCGTACGGCGGCAGCGGCTCCTCCGACTCCTGCCACCCGCCGCACTCAGCGACGAGGGCACGCGCCAGGGGGTCGAGGTCGACGACTGCCAGCCCCTCCCGCGGTGGGGGGACGAAGTCGACGTGGAAGAGCACCGAGGCGGTCGTCGCCGAGGCCGGGATGGTGACGGTGGCGGGCCGCCCCGCGCTCAGGAGGGCGGCCCGGGCCGGAGGCAGCAGCCAGCGCTGCCCCTCGGCTTCCAGGCGCAGGGCGCCCCGGGAGGCGCAGAGCAGGTAGTGGCGGTCGACGAGCAGCTCGGTCGCCGGGGTCGGCGCGAAGGACCGGGTGAAGGCGAACGCCTCACGGGTCACGGGAGGTCTCCCACGGGCCGATCGTAGGGACGCCGTTCCCGTCAGGCCACGGACTCGACGAGATCGGCCCGAAACCGTCGGCTCACCGGCCCTTCGGTGACCAACGCTCGCAGGACGGCGTTGGACCGGGCGAACGCCTCGGAGGAGAGGTATGCGGTGAATGAGGGCTGGTCGGTCCACTCGTGGACGACGGTCACGGTGCGGTCGTCCTCACGCGACTCGTACACGCGGAAGGCAAGGTTGCCCGGCATCGAGCGGACGACAGGCCTCTCGCACTCGAGCTGGCTCAGGGCACGGGCGCGGTCTGCTGCAGAGGTCCCGAAATCGACGATGGCGATGAACATCATGTCTCCTTGGTGTTGCTGGTTCTGATGGCCGTTCCAGACTCACGCCAAGGGGCCTTCGTGCGCCTCCGTGCAACGGACCCTTACCGGCGGCCAACGGACACACAACTGGGAGACTGTGCGCATGACAGGACCTGATCGTGACCGGGACACCGGTGGACGTGCTCGCCAGGCAAGACCGCGCGACGCGTTGGGCCGTCCTCTGCCGTACGGGGCCGAGGGTGTGGAGCCGGTGTCCGAGGAGCCCCTGCCACCGGAGGACACGCTCGAGGCCGCTCGAGGGCTCGTCGAGGCTGGACGCCCCTTCGCCGCCCATGAGGTGCTGGAGGCCCGTTGGAAGGCTGGGCCGAACGAAGAACGGGACCTGTGGCAGGGGCTCGCGCAGGTGTGTGTTGCCCTCACGCACGCTGCACGTGGAAATCAGGTCGGGGCCGATCGGCTCTTCGACCGCGCCGCCCAGAGACTGGAGGCGTTCGCAGCCACAGGACGGTGGGCCTACGGTCTTGACCTCCCGCTGGTGGCGGAGCGAGCGCGAACGCACGTCGGCTCGTTCTGACGATGCGCCTCACGCGGCAAGGACACGGCCCTGGATCGCGGCGGCTGCGAGCCACGGAGAGGTCCCCTCAACCGGGACCGTCCGGGTGGGTGAGGTCGTAGGCCCGGGACACCTTCTGGGGCACGACCATGCGCCAGGCGTCGACCACCAGCTCTCGAGCCTCGCTCGGGTCGAGGGCGGCCAGGTTGGCGTGGACCCAGTTGAATCGCAGGTCCGACGCCGATGGCATGGAGAAGGTGTGCGGATCGCCCGCGACGAGGGCGGCGCGTTCGTCCCTGGGGAAGGCGAATCCCATGATGGTCTCGTCGAGGGAGAAGGCGACGTAGACGATCTGCCCGACCCGGAACTTGAGCCTGCCCCGGACGTGGACCGGGTAGGAGCGTTCCAGCTCGGTACCCAACCTCAGGACGTCCTCGATGCCGGTCATGCTGGCCTCCCTGGTGGCGATGCGTGCACGAGATCGACTCCGCGCGCTCACTGCAGCGGCAGGGGTGGCTCCACCCACCACGGGCGGTCGTCGTGGCTGATCCGAACGACCCACTTGACCCAGTGGTACCCGCGTCGACCGGGAACCACCAGACGGACCGGCGCACCGTGCGCCCCGGAGAGACTCGCACCGTCGATCGCTGTGGCCAGGAGCAGGTGGTCGGTGAGCGGCAGCCGTCTGGTGTAACCCGTCGCGCTCGTCACCTCCACGGTTCCCCCGGCCCCTGGGGGCAGCAGCCTGCTCAAGCGCACGCCTGACCACTCCTGCTCGGTCCACCACCCGCCGGTGCAGTCCAGGACAGCCACCTGCCGGTCGTGCCACCGGGCGAGCTCGACCAGCGACCAGTCGCGCGAGGTCCCGCTCGTCGTCACCGTCAAGCGCCACGAGGCCGGGTCGAGCTCGGGGGCCTGGTCGAACAGCCACGACGTGGCAGGGATCGCCGCGACCGAGGAGGACGCGAGCTGGAACGACCCGGTCGCCCGGCGTATGCCGCGCCGTGCCGTGAGTGCGCCCGTCGCCTGGACGCCCGCCTCGAGCGCGAGGGCGACGGCGGTGAGCCCCAGGAGACGGACGAACGACCGACGCGACAGGTCACCTCGGCGCACGCGGATGCGACGTTGCAGTGCGTGCGCAACCGTCAGGACCACGGCGACGATGCCGGCGCCCACGTGCAGCTGCATGGTCGTCACCCTCGAGTCGGCGAACAACACACCGAGGACGTGGGCGAGGCCCGTGAGCAGGGCCAGCACCACACACAGGCCCAGCAGCAACGACACGGCCCGACCCCGCTGCCGTGTCCGTCCGGGACGGCGTAGCCCCCTGCGGACGACCGTCGACTTCCACGGCACCAGGACGACCACGAGGAGGGCGACGACCCCGTGGAGGATGGCGACCGGCCAGACCGGTCCGCTGCCCAGCAGGAACATCATGAACCCGGTCACCGCCGCCAGCGGGACCACGAACAGCAGGGCGAGGTTTGCCAGTCGACCGTTCATCGGCGTCGGGACGAAGCCCTGCACCCGAGATCGGCGACGACTCGACCGTGGTGGTCCACGTCCTGGTCGACCCGGTGACCCACGGCGCGGTCGATGCCCGCGCACCGGGTGTGGGTGTCGTGCGGGTCCCGCGAGGGCTTCACCATCCCATCCTGCACCCGGCTGGCGCGAAGGCCTGAGAAGCACGGTGTTCGCGGCCCCGGCCGCGCGTGACCCGGGGGCGTCACAGCTGCAGGATCCTGAGGACGTTCTCGTACGCCAGGGCAACACCTTCCGGGTCGTGCAGGCCCGTGGGCTGGTCGGTGGCCCCGTAGAACCGGGCCAGCAACGCCGTGGTCACGTCCGCATCGACGAGGGCGACACAGAGCTCCGAGATGACGATGTCGGCGTCGTGGTCATCCAGGTGGTCGAGGGCAAGTCCGTTGTGCAGCAGGGTCGCCGCCTCGTCGAAGATCTCCTCGACCATGGCCGGATCCACCTGAGGACGCGCCTGCACCACAGCGACGGCGGTCTCCCCGAACTGTCTGGAGAGCTTGTCGGCGATGCTGGTGGACATCTCGCGAGCGTGACACGGCCACTGTTGCCGGGCAACCGATTTGGGTCCTGCCTCACCTCACGGAATCCCCCCGACGTCGCTCCAGCTGCACACCACCGGGCGCCGGCACTCTCAGGCGAGTGAGGAGTGGTGCTGCTCCCACACCGACGCAAGATCCGATGACTCACCTGAGTGCAGGGCCGCGACGAGGGCGTCGACCTCGGGGCTCATGATGACGAGGATGCGCGCACCGGTGTCACCCACGGTGGCGAACGTGTGGGGCGAACCCGCGGTCACCACGTGCAGGGACCCCGGCTCCAGCCGGTGCCGGAGCGTACCGTCCTGCACGTCGAGCAGTCCGTCGAGCACGTAGAAGGCCTCGTCGCCACGATGGTGGACGTGCAGCGGGGCCTGGTCCCCGGGGAACGGGTCGAGCCGCCATTCACGGATCACGAAGGCGGCCACCGGACCAGCCTACGACGGCACCTCGAACCGGTCGGGTCCAACCGCGCGCCCAGGTCACAGCCCTCGCCGACGACATTCACGAGCCCCCGGCCTCCCCTTGCACCCATCCTCCGCGTCATGACGACCAGCCAGCGGCTGGCTCCCCTGCTCGAGCAGTACGACTGGGCGACGGAGCGACTTCTCACTCGCCTCGCCGGCCCCACCTACGACTCCGGCGATGACCGCACGATCGACGCACCGGCGCTCACGGATGCCGAGTACCTTTGAGAGCCGGTCGACACGTGCTGGTCGGTACGCAGGCGGACCGATGGGCCCGGACCCGGCGCCATGAATCTCATCGGCGCGGGTGAGTGGGGACGCGACGGAGCCCCCGAGACCCCGTGGCCACCGCCGCTCACGACGATCGCCTGGCGGCTCGACCACCTCTCCGAGACGCCGCTCGGCCGTGCGAGCCACCTCGGGGGCGACCGAACCTTCGATCGAGCGACCTACGAATCCCGACCGGATGCAGCCGGCGCCATCGAGACGTTCCGCGATGCCGCCGCAGCTGGCGCACGGCCGTTCTCGGCGTCGACGAGGCCGACTACGACCGGACCGGGCTGAGCAGCTACCCGTGCGGCAGCGACGCCGACGAGAACCTCCCGTCGACTGTCTGGTGGCAGAACCATGAAATCCTGCACCACGGAGCCGAGATCGCACTGCTCCGCGACCTGTACGCGCACCGCGCTCGGTAGCGACGAGCGCGCACCTCGGTCCGGGGCCCACCGCGATCGCTCATCGACAGGTGTAGGCGCCGTCGCCCAGCATGCGGCTGCCAACGGTCAGAACCTCGCCACTCGCATCTGCTCTTCGCTCAAGATCGCTCGACCGATGGCGCAGCGACCGAAGTCCGAGCCACGAAGGTCTGCTGCGTGAAGAAGTGTCGGTGCCGTGCCCAGCCCGGTCGCTCTCAGCCGTTGAGAGTGACCTCCGCGAGCCAGTCCCTCACCCCTTTCCCCGATCCACTCGAGCATCAGCACCTTCATGGCAGGAAACCGCGCGATCTCGCTGATGTTCTCCAAGCCGGCTTGAATATCGAAGCAAGCCTCGCGAAAGATCGAACTCGAAAGGTCCGCCCCAGTGAGGTCGGTGCCGCACCAGTCTGCTCCTCTGGCTTGGACCCGCGTCACTCGCGTCGATCGAAGGTGATCCGTACGGCCAGCTTGGGAAATGAACTGTGAATCGATTTGCGTCCTGGGATATCTGGTGCCTTGGCCCACCCCCTCACGGACGAGCAGCGCCATCTCCCTCCTCGAAAGGAACCGGCCGCTGCAACTCACCACAGCGGACAGGCGCATCGTCGCCCCGCTGAAGTCGGCGCCTCGGATATCGCAGCCGACGATGACGGCGTCATCGAGCGACGACCCAGAGAAGTCCGCAATTCGCGCATTCGTCCCCGTGAACCGGACTCGCCTCATCCTCGCGCCCACGAACAATGCGCCGCGGACGTCGGACTCGGTGAATATGGCACCTTCGAGATTAGCCCTCGTGAAGTCGCAATTGACCAGGCGCTTGAAACTGAAGTCAATCCCTCGAAGGTCCCGCGCGGAGAAGTCACGACCGCCGAGATCGGTCGAAGTCCTGATTTCCTGAAGGGTGTTCTGACTTCTCGCGAAGCCCTCCAATCGTGCGTCGCGTATCGACTCCCCGACAAAGATCGCCAAGGCAACGACCCCACCACTTACAAGTGAGTAGCCTGCGGCCGTCAGTGACTCTGGCGAACTTTCCTTGAAGCGCCAAGCCAGATACATCCCTGCAACGATCGGCCCGACGCCCAGCAGGACGCCCGCCGACACGGACGATATCCAGCGCGAATTTCGGCGAAAGTGATACCTGTGCTTGTGCATTCCGCCCTCCAAGCCGCACTCGGATTCGCCTACCCGCTCATCGCCACCCGAGGCTACTGTTGATGGGCTTGCAGGGCTACGGGACGACCACGCCGACGAGATCAACTGGGTCCTGATGCGGCGTGCGGGACAAACCCTCGCCGGACGGATGTCTGAATCCCACTGAGTTCCACGTCCCCAGGACCAGGTCAGCCTGGCGGCCATGCCTTTCTTAGACGGAACTCATGGCTTTGTGCCGTTCGCGATACTTCGATTGGCTGAGCCAGTCGTCGAAGATCACATGGCTAGTCGGGACGCTGCAGCGGCTGGCGAACGCGTTGGCCCCTCTGGGGCCGGTCGGCAATCACGGCAAGAGAACGTGCCCGCGGACTCGCTCGCATCCGACACCACTGATCAGCAGCCAGACTCCGGGCTCAACCGTGAGTTGCGGTCCGTGTGGTCGCTGCCCTCAGCAGGGTCGCGCGACAGGTGCAGGCAGGCGGCGCGCCGCGGTTCGGGGTTAGCCGTCAGCCCTGGAGGTTGGCGGTCATGGCGGCCTTGACGTCGGAGGCGTAGAGTCCCGACCGTTCCTGCCCCGACAGCTCGCCGATCGCATCCATCGTGGCGTCGGTGACAGCCCTCAGCAGCGCGGCCTTCTGGTACTTCTCGCCCAGCCCGGCCACGTCGATCGGCTCGCCGAAGCGCACGGTCACCTTTCCCGGACGGAACCCGTTCGACCCCGCAGGCTGGACCTTGTCGGTCCCGGTGACAGCGCAGGGAAGGAGCGTCGCACCGGTGCTGAGCGCCATACGGGCGACGCCGGTGCGACCGCGGTGGAGGCGACCGTCGGGCGAGCGGGTGCCCTCGGGGTAGACGCCGAATGCCTCACCTCGGCGCAGGACCTCCTCCGCCAGCGTGAGCGAACCCGCGGCGGCGCGGGGGTCGTTGCGGTCGACCGGGATGGTGCCGGCGGTCGAGTGGAACCAGCGGGCGGCAGCGCCGCGGACGCCGGTCCCCTGGAAGTACTCCGCCTTGCCGAGGAAGTGCACCTGCCGGGCGCAGGCGAGCGGGATGACGATCGAGTCGATGAACGACAGGTGGTTCGAGGCGACGATCAGCGCGCCCTCGCGCGGGACGTTCGAGCGCCCCTCGACCCGCAGTCCGGTGAGCAGCTTGAGCGGCGGCCCGATGAGGATGTGCCGCATGACCCAGCGACTCGCCTTGTCCTCGACCGCCGCCAGCGCGTCGCCCCTCAGCGCCACGACCGGGTCACTCCCACTCGATGGTGCCCGGCGGCTTGCTCGTCACGTCGAGCACGACACGGTTGATCTCACGCACCTCGTTGGTGATCCGCGTCGAGATCTTGGCCAGCACCTCGTAGGGCACCCGCGTCCAGTCGGCCGTCATGGCGTCCTCGGACGAGACCGGGCGCAGGACGACAGGGTGGCCGTACGTCCGGCCGTCGCCCTGCACCCCCACCGAACGCACGTCGCCGAGCAGCACCACCGGGCACTGCCAGATGTCGCGGTCCAGCCCGGCGGCCGACAGCTCGTGGCGGGCGATCGCGTCGGCGGCCCGGAGGATCTCGAGCCGCTCGGCGGTCACCTCGCCCACGATGCGGATGCCGAGGCCGGGGCCCGGGAACGGTTGGCGCCAGACGATCGCCTCGGGCACACCGAGCTCGAGCCCGACCTGGCGGACCTCGTCCTTGAACAGTGACCGCAGCGGCTCGACGAGCTTGAACTGCAGGTCGTCGGGGAGGCCGCCGACGTTGTGGTGCGACTTGATGTTGGCCGCACCGGTGCCGCCACCGGACTCGACGACGTCGGGGTACAGCGTGCCCTGGACGAGGAACTCGACCGGGTGGTCGGAGTCGCCGCGCGAACCGACGACGTCGCGCGCCGCCTGCTCGAACACGCGGATGAACTCGCGCCCGATGATCTTGCGCTTCTCCTCGGGGTCGGACACCCCGGCGAGCGCGGACAGGAACTGCTCGCGAGCGTCCACGACGACGAGGTCCACCCCGGTGGCCGCCACGAACTCCTTCTCGACCTGCTCGGCCTCGCCGGAGCGCAGCAGACCGTGGTCGACGAACACGCACGTGAGCTGGTCGCCGACAGCCTTCTGCACCAGGGCGGCAGCGACGGAGGAGTCGACACCGCCGGAGAGCGCGCAGAGGACCCGCGACTCCCCCACCTTCGAGCGGATCGCGTCGACGAGCTCGTCGACGACGTTCGCCGCGGTCCAGTCGCCCTCGAGCCTGGCGCCGCGGTAGAGGAAGTTCTCGAGCACGCGCTGGCCGAACGTCGAGTGCATGACCTCCGGGTGCCACTGCACGCCATACAGCTGGCGCTCGTCGTCCTCGAACGCGGCGACGGGCGCACCCGCGGTGGCCGCCGTGACCCGCATGCCCGCGGGGGCCTCGGTGACGGAGTCGCCGTGGCTCATCCAGACCGACTGGTCGGCCGGCTGGCCGTTGAACAACGTCGACTCGGAGTCGGAGATCGAGGCAGGTGTCGAGCCGAACTCGCTCAGCCCCGTGTGGGCGACCGTGCCACCCATCGCCTGGGCCATCGCCTGGAAGCCGTAGCACATGCCGAAGACCGGGACCCCGGCCTCGAGCAGGGCCGGGTCGAGCGACGGGGCACCCTCGGCGTAGACCGACGACGGGCCACCGGAGAGCACGATCGCGGCCGGGCCCTTGGCGAGCATCTCGTCGACCGCCATGGTGTGCGGGACGACCTCGCTGTAGATGTTGGCCTCGCGCACGCGCCGCGCGATCAGCTGCGCGTACTGCGCGCCGAAGTCGACGACGAGCACCGGCTTCGCCTGGAGCGGGGTGGAGTCCACCTCCACCCGGTCGCCGTGGGGCGCCTCGACGCGGTCGTCGTCCTGGGCCTGGGTGATGTCGGCGGTGTCGCCGGCGGGGGTTTCACTCACGGGGCAAGGCTACCGGCGAGCGTCGGCTCCACCTCCGCGGCCACCCTGCGCTCGATCACGAACGCGACGAACGGGATGCAGGCACCCAGCACGATGGCGACCATCCGGCCGAACGACCAGCGCAACATCGTCCCCAGGTTCCACACCGTGAACACGAACCCCATGAAGATGAAGCCGTGCACCGGGCTCCACCACGAGAGCACCTCGTTGTCGAAGCCGTACTTGAGGACCATCTCGGCGATGAGCACGAACATGGCCGCACCGGCCGTGAACGCCATCACCTTGAACCACTTCAGGGCACGCTCGGTGCGCGCGGGGTCCTTGGTCCCCTTGACCTCAGTCGCCTTGCTCGTTCGCTCGCTCATGCTGAGCATCATCGCGCACCATCCTGAACCACATGAACGCGGCAAAGCCCGCGAACACCCACCACTGCAGCGCGTATGCCGCGTTGCGCCACTTCAGGCCGCCCGTCACCTCGGGTGGGGGCACCCGTTCGAGGCCTGCCGACGCAGCGATCGCGGTGCCGCTGGCGGCCCGCTCGGTCTGGGCGAAGACGAAGGCGTTGTAGATGTCACCGGGCCAGCGGTTCACGAGGATCGACAGGTCGATCGACCCGAGGACCTCGGTGGCCGTCCCGCCGGAGCCGCCCGAGCCGGTTCCCCCGGTGGCGGCGGCAGGTGTCGGCGCGACGGCTGGCGACTCCCCCGGCGCGAGCGACCCGTCGACCGTGACCTTGCCGGACGGGACGGTGCCGGCAGCCGCGGGGTCGGTGACGAACCCGCGGACCACCGCGAGGCGGGCCCCGGTCTCGGCCACGACGATCGGCGCCACGACCCAGTACCCCTGGACGCCGTCGAGCCGACGCGGCCCCACGAGGAACTGGTCCTTCGCGACATACTCGCCGATCGCGGTCACCGCCCGGTTGGACTGGGGGTTCGGGAAGTCCTGGTGCGGCCGGACGACGGAGTCGATCAGGGCCGGCCGGGCCTCGTGCGCCTTGCGCAGCGCATCCGCGAGGCCCTTGTCCTGGGCGACGTGCAGCTGCCAGAAACCGAGCTGCGTGAACGTCACGAGGACGACGACGAGGAGGGCGAACAGTCCCAGCCAACGGGGCTTGAGGGCGGTTCGCAGCACCTCGTCAGGTTACGGGACGCCTCGAGTCGTCGAAGACGAGGATGCTCCCGCCGTAGCAGGCGACCCACACGGCCTTGCGCGTCGGCTCGTAGGTGATGCCGATCGGGTGGTAGTCCGTCGCGACCTGCCCGAGCAGCGACAGGTCGCTCGTGCGCAGCTTGCTCACCGTCGACGACTCGTAGTTCACGGAGTAGATCGCGGTGCCGTCGGTGGAGATGGTCAGCGAGCGCGGCTGGTCACCCACGCGCCTCGAGGCGAGCACCCGACCCGTCGCGCGGTCCAGCTTGGTCACGGTGCCCGAGCCGTTGTTGGTGACGTAGAGGTACTTGGCATCGGGGCTCAGGACGATGTGGCGAGGACCGTCGCCGGTGGTCGCGAAGCGGGAGACCGCCCTGGTGCGCAGGTCGACCGTGACGATGCGGTCGGAGCCCATCAGCGCGACGTACGCGGTGCGGCTGTCGGGGGCGACGACGATGCCGCGCGGGTACCTGCCACCGAGCGGGATCCGGGCCACCTCCTTGTCCTTCGCGATGTCGATGACGGACAGGTCCCACGTGCACCAGTTGGTGACGAGGACCGTCTTGTCGTCGGGCGTCACGGCGACGTACTTGGGGACCGCGCCCACCTGGACCACCCGGTCGATCGCGAACGTCGTGGTGTCGACCCGGTAGACGGTGCTCGGCGACGTCCCGTCCCCTGCGCGACAGCTGTCGAGGCCCTCGGGGCCGTACCCCGCGCCATACATGGAGTAGTTGGACACCCAGGCGTGCTTGCCGTCCTTGGTGAAGGCGGCCTCGACGGGGGCTCCCTTGGTCGTGCCGGGGTGCCCCTCGATGCCGAACCGCGCCAGGTCGACCGAGTCCTTGACCGTCGCGAGGAGGGCGCCGTCGGCACCGAACGCCGAGATCGAGTGGCGGTACATCATGTTCTGGGCGACGACGACGCCGGCGGGTGAGGCGACCACCGACTTCGGCGTCAGGTCGCCGGTGAGCCGCATGGTGCGGACCAGCGCGGTCTCGGCGGCCGTCCCTCCGACCCCGCCCTGCTTCGCCACCGGGCTCGGCACCGGGGCCGGAACCCTGGGCGTGACCTTCGTGGTGGGGGGAGCCTTCGTGACGACCTTCGCGACCGGGGCGGCTGCGGGCGAGGCCTCGGCGCCGCCGGCGAACAGGCCCGCGAGCTGGCTGACGCCGAACGAGGTCACCGCCAGGAACCCGACTGCGGCCGAGGCCGCCACGATGCGCCGCCGGATGAACTTCGTCTCCAGGCGGGCTCTGCGCGTGGGCCCCGCGGGTGGCACGAGCCCATGGTAGGCAGACCCCACCGACAGCGACCGCAGGCGCACCGGGCCCCGGCGTCGAAAACCAGTGTCGGGCCGTCGGTGCGCACACCTACGGTGGGGACCCTGATGCGCGAGATCCCCTACCCCGATCCCGGCCGTCCCGACACCCGCAGCACGCTGCGGTTCATGCTGTGGATCGGTCGTGAGCAGTGGCGCACCCAGGCGCTCGGCGCGGTGACCGGCATGGTGTGGATGGTCTCCATCGCCCTCATCCCGGCCGCCCTCGGCAAGGGGGTCGACGAGGGCATCGTCCCCGGCGACGTCGACGGCCTCGTGAAGTGGGCCCTGGCCCTCCTCGGCCTCGGCGCCATCGCGGCGTCGACGGCCGCGGCGCGACACTGGTTCGCCGTCCACAACTGGCTCTACGCCTCCTACCGCAGCGCGCAGCTCACCGCCGAGGGCGCCGAGAAGGCCGGCCCGGCGCTCACCCGTGCGATGCCCTCGGGTGAGGTCGTGACCGTGTTCGCCAACGACGTGATGCGCCTCGGTGGTCTGTACGACGCGATGGGCCGGTTCGCCGGTGCGGTCGCGAGCTACGTCGTGGTGGGGACGATCCTGCTCGCCGCCTCGCCCCCGCTCGGACTGCTGGTCCTGGCCGGTGGCCCGATCATGCTCGCCAGCCTGAGCCTCATCGTCCGCCCGCTGCAGCGTCGTCAGGCGCTCCAGCGCGAGGAGGCCGGTCGCCTCACGACGCTCGGCGCCGACACCGTGGCCGGGCTGCGGGTGCTGCGCGGCATCGGCGGCGAGCAGACGTTCCTGCGTCGCTACGAGGCGCAGTCGCAGAAGGTCCGTCACCGCGGCGTGCACGTGGCCGGCATCCAGGCCGCCCTCGACTCCGCCCAGGTCCTGCTGCCCGGCGTGTTCGTCGTGCTCGTCACCTGGCTCGGTGCCCGGATGGCCCTCCAGGGCGAGATCAGTGCCGGGCAGCTCGTGGCGTTCTACGGGTACACCGCCTTCCTCACCATGCCCCTGCAGACGGCGATCGAGATCGTCGACCGCGGCATCCGCGCGCACATCGCCGCGGGCAAGGTGCTGCGGGTGCTGGCGGTCCCGCCGGACCACGACGCGTCCCGCCCAGGCTCCGTCGCGGCGCCGCGCGACGACGACGACCTCGTCGACCCGCTCTCCGGCACGGTCGTCCGTGGTGGCCTCCTGACCGCGATCGTCTCCGCCCGCCCCGAGGACTCCGCGGCCGTCGCCGACCGGCTGGGGCGCCACGGGCCCGGACCGCACCAGACGACGTGGGGTGGCACGAGGCTGGACGACCTGGCGATCGCCGACGTGCGCCGGCGGGTGGTGGTCAGCGAGCCCGATCCCCGCCTGTTCACCGGTGTCCTGCGCGACCAGCTGCTCGGCGCCGCCGCCACGGCCGGGGCCGGTGGCCGCGACCACCTGCCCGACCACGCCGACGCCCGGGTCCTGCGGGCCCTCGAGGCGGCCAGCGGCACCGATGTCCTCGAGGCCCTGCCCGACGGGCTCGACGGCACGGTCGAGGAGCGCGGCCGGTCCTACTCCGGCGGCCAGCGCCAGCGCCTCGCCCTGGCCCGCGCGCTCCTCACCGACGCCCCGGTGCTGGTCCTCGTGGAGCCGACCAGCGCCGTGGACGCCCACACCGAGGCCCGCATCGCGTCCCGGCTCGCCGACCACCGGCGCGGCCGCACGACGGTCGTGACGACGGTGAGCCCGCTGCTGCTCGGGCAGGCCGACGAGGTCGTCCTGCTCGAGGACGGGCTCGTGGCCGCCCGCGGCACCCACCGCGAGCTGTTGGAGCACGCGGCATACCGGCACGTCGTGCTGCGCACCGAGGAGGACGAGACGTGAGCGCCCAGACGCACCCCGACGACGTGCGCACCGACCACACCCGCCGCACGCTGCCCGTCGCCGACTCCCGGGCGGTGTGGGAGCACACCCGCGAGCTGATGGGGAACCACCGCGGCCTGCTGGGCCGCGTCCTGGGCCTGCACGCCCTCGCGGCCCTGGCCGCGCTCGCCGCCCCGTGGCTCGTCGGCCGGCTGGTCGACGAGGTGAGCGGTCGGGGCAGCCTCGGCGCCGTCGACCGGATCGCCGTGGGCCTGGCCGTCGCGGTCGTCGCGCAGACCGGGCTGACCTGGGCGGCGCGCCGGCTGTCGTTCATCCTCGGCGAGACGGTGTTCGCCGAGCTGCGCGAACAGTTCGTCGCCCGCGCGGTCAACCTGCCGCTGTCGACCGTCGAGCGGGCCGGCACCGGCGACCTCGTCGCCCGGACGACCAACGACGTCGAAGCCCTCTCGCACGTGGTGCGGTTCGGGATCCCGTCCCTGTTCGTGGCCACCATGACCGTGGCGATGACCGTCGTCGCAGCGCTGTTCACCTCACCCCTGGCGAGCCTGGCCATCCTCGCCGGCCTGCCCTTCTACTGGTTCTCGACCCGCCGCTACCTCCGGTATGCCGCGAACGGCTACCTGTGGGAGCGCGCCACCTACGCCTCGCTCAACGGCGTCGTCACCGAGAGCGTCGACGGGGCGCGGACCATCGACGCCCTGTCGCTCGCGGGCGTACGTCGGCACCGGTTCCACGAGGCCCTGCGCGAGTGCTACCGCGCCGAGCGGTACACCCTGGGGCTGCGGCTGCGGTGGTTCCCGTCGGTGGTGTTCGGCTACTACGTGCCGACCGCCGCTGCCGTCCTCTGGGGTGGCTGGCTCGCGATGAACGGCCACATCACGGCCGGCGCCGCGACCGCGGTGGCGCTCTACGTGCAGCAGATGGTCGGGCCCCTCGACGAGGTGCTGAGCTGGCTCGACGAGATCCAGGTCGGCGCGACCTCGCTCGCCCGCGTCATCGGCGTCGGGTCCGTCCCGCCGGACCGCACGGCCACCGGTGAGCACCCCGAGGGCTCGGACCTGACCGTCGACGACGTCCGCTACGCCTACCGCCCCGGCCACGACGTGCTGCACGGCGTGAGCCTCGACCTGCGCCCCGGCGAACGCCTGGCCATCGTGGGGCCGTCCGGAGCGGGCAAGTCCACCCTCGGGCGCCTGATGGCCGGCATCGACGGCCCCCGCGAGGGGCGGATCGACGTCGGTGGCGTGCCGCTGGTCGACCTCGAGCTGGGCGAGCTGCGCGGCGAGGTGGCCCTGGTGACCCAGGAGCACCACGTCTTCGTGGGTTCGCTCGGCGACAACCTCCTGCTCGCCCGGCCGCAGGCCACCCGCGAGGAGCTGGCGGACGCCCTGCGCGCGGTCGACGCGTGGGCTTGGGCCTCGGGGCTCCCCGACGGCCTGGACACCGTCGTCGGCAGCGGAGGGCACGCGCTCACCGAGGCGCAGTCGCAGCAGCTCGCCCTCGCCCGGCTCGTCCTCGCCGACCCGCACACCCTCGTCCTCGACGAGGCCACGTCCCTGCTCGACCCGCGCGCCGCCCGCCACCTCGAGCGGTCGCTGGCCGCGGTGGTGCAGGGCCGCACCGTCGTCGCCATCGCCCACCGCCTGCACACGGCCCACGACGCCGACCGCGTCGCCGTCGTCGAGGACGGCCTGGTCAGCGAGATCGGCACCCACGACGAGCTGGTCGCCGCCGACGGCGCGTATGCCGCGTTGTGGGCGTCCTGGCGCGACGAAGCCCCCGCTGGACGAGGCACCGGGGCCGGTGGACGGGGCGACTCGGAGAAATCGGGCGGGAGCGCGTAACCCGGGCGCCCAGCGCTCGTTGACCCTCATGTGTGGCTGGAGATCCCACCCCCGGCTCATCTTGGGCCACACGATCAGAGGCGGCGGTTGCGGGGTGCAGGGACCCACCAACCGCCGCCTCCGAACGTCCGGGGTCAGGCCGCGCCGTACCTCGTCACCGCGGGGTTGGCCGCCTTGACCGGCTCCACCGCGCGGTAGCCCTCGTCCTGGGCGGGCCTCGGGTCCTGCTCACCCTTGTTGGGCCACAGCGACATGGCCCGCTCGGCCTGGGCGGTGATGCTCAGCGACGGGTTCACCCCGAGGTTCGCGGAGATCGCGGAGCCGTCGACGACGTGCAGGTCGGGGTAGTTCCAGACCCGCTGGTAGCCGTCGATGACCCCGCGGTCAGGGCTGGAGCCGATCGTCACGCCGCCGAGGAAGTGCGCGGTCATCGGGATGTTGACCACCTCGCCGATGCTCCCCCCGGCGAAGGCGCGCAGACCGGTCGCCTCGGAGAGCCTGGCGGCCACGGCCTTCATCGCCTCCTGCCCTGCGGGGATGTACGTCGGGTTCGGCTCGCCGTGGCCCTGGCGTGAGGTGAGGCCTCGTCCACCGAGGAGGCTCTTGGTCCCGGTGACGTTCAAGGAGTTGTCGCGGTTCTGCATGATCAGCCCGATGATCGTGCGCTCGCTCCAGCGGTACTGCGACAGGGAGCGCACGAAGACGACCGGGTGCTTCGCCGCCTCGACGAGGAACTGCAGCGGGCGGGGCAGCCGGTCACCGGGGACGAGGATCGTCGCCATCGCGCCCATCAGGTTGGAGCCCGGGCCGTAGCGGCAGTTCTCGACGTGGGTGTCGGCCGTGGGGTGGAACGACGAGGTGATCGCCACACCCTTCGACAGGTTCTCCCCGCGCGGGACCTTCTCGACCATCACCCCGTTGAGCGCCTCGGAGTTGGTGCGGGTGAGGTGCCCGAGCCGCGAGGACAGCCGCGGCAGGGCACCGTTCTGGCGCAGCGTGTGCAGCAGCTTCTGGGTGCCCCAGGTCCCGCCGGCGAACACCACCTGGTCGGCGGTCACGGACCGCCGGTCGCGCCGCAGCCATGCCCCCGTCGCCTCGTGCGACACGGCATACCCGCCGCCCCGGCGCGGGGCCACCCGCACGACGGTGCGCATCGGCTCGATGGTGGCACCGAGCTTCTCCGCCAGCGCGAGGTAGTTCTTGACGAGCGTGTTCTTGGCGCCCACCCGGCAGCCGACCATGCAGTTGCCGCACTGGGTGCAGCCCGTGCGCTCGGGCCCGGCACCGCCGAAGTACGGGTCGGGGACGGTCCGCCCCGGCATGCCGTAGAACACCCCGGTCGGCGTCTTGCGGAAGGTGTCGCCGACGCCCATGTCCTCGGCGGTGCGGCGCATGACGTCCTCGACGATGCCCTCGCACGGGTTCGTGACGACGCCGAGCATCGTCGACGCCGTCGCGTAGTGCTGCTCGAGCTCGGACTGCCAGTCGGTGATGTCGTTCCACTGCGGGTCACGGAAGAACGACTCCGGCGGGACGTAGAGGGTGTTGGCGTAGTTGAGCGAGCCACCGCCGACACCGGCACCAGCCAGGACCATGACGTCCGGGAGACGGTGGATCCGTTGCACCCCAAAGCATTTCAGCTTCGGCGCCCACAGGTAGCTGCGCACGTCCCAGGACGTCCTGGCAAAGTCCTCGTCGCGGAACCGGCGGCCCGACTCGATGACGTGGACGCGGTACCCCTTCTCCACGAGGCGCAGCGCGGTGACCGACCCGCCGAAACCGGAGCCGACCACGATCACGTCGACGTGGCTGCCCGCGGGCAGGCTGGATGAGCTCTCGACCGGGGCGGTCATCGGCGGCCGACCGCCTTCAGGGTGCGCAGGGCCGCGGTCATCACCCGGGCGTACGCCTCCTCGGACAGGCCCAGGGAGGGGGCGATCGGCAGGACGTGCTGCGCTGTGACGTTCTGCGACTCGGTGTACTTGAGGATGCCCTCGGACCCGTGGCGGCGCCCGACACCGGACTGCTTCATCCCGCCCATCGGCGCGGCCACGCTCCCCCACGCGGCGGCATACCCCTCGTTGACGTTGACCGTGCCGACCGCGATGGCCGTCCCGATGCGGCGTCCGCGGGCGACGTCACGGGTCCAGACCGAGGCGTTCAGGCCGTAGTCGGTGTCGTTGGCGAGACGGATCGCCTCGTCGTCGCTGTGCACGCGGTAGATCGCCACGACGGGGCCGAACGTCTCGTCGTCGCGCACGTCCATCGCCGCGGAGACCCCCGCGAGGACGGTCGGCTCGTAGAAGAAGGGCCCCAGGTCGGGCCTGGCCCGGCCACCGGTGAGCACGCGCGCCCCCTTGGCGCGGGCGTCGTCGACGTGCGCGGTCACGCGGGCGAGCTGCGCCGCGGAGACCAGCGAACCCATGTCGGTGCCGAACTCCAGCGCCGGCCCCAGGCTCATCGCCCCCACCGCCTCGACGAACCGGCTCGTGAACTCGTCGGCGACGCTCTCGTGCACGATGAGCCGCTCCACCGAGATGCACAGCTGCCCGGCCGAGGAGAAGCACGCGCGGACCGCCCCTGCGACGGCCTTGTCGAGGTCGGCGTCGTCGGCGACGTACATCGCGTTCTTGCCACCGAGCTCGAGGGAGTACCCGGCGAGGCGTCCCGCCACGGACGTCGCGACGCTGCGCCCGGTCGCCGTCGAACCGGTGAAGCAGACGTAGTCCGCGAGGTCGACGACGGCCTGCCCCACCGTCGGCCCGTCACCGAGCACGACCTGCAGCACCGACTCGGGCAGACCCGCCTCGGTGAGCAGCTGCACCGCCTGCAGCGCCGTGAGCGAGGCCTGGAGGTCGGGGCGAAGGACCACGGCGTTGCCCGCCATGATCGCCGGGATGGCGTCGGTGATGGCCAGGGACAGCGGGTAGTTCCACGGGCTGACGATCCCCACGACCCCCCGCGGGTGGTGGTGCTCGGTCGACTGGGTCAGCACCGGGAAGAGTCCGGCCCGCCGCTTCGGACGCAGGTATGCCGCCGCCGAGCGGCCGTAGTGCCGCGCCACCAGCGCGACGTCGGCGACCTCCTCGAACGCCTGTCCCCGCGTCTTGCCCGACTCGAGCTGGACGACGTCGAGCAGCTCGACCTGCCGGTTGAGGACGAGGTCGTGGTAGCGCAGCATGATCCGCTCGCGGACCTCCATCGGCGTGCGCGACCACGCGCGCTGGGCCGCCCGCGCCGCGTCGACCGCCACGACGACGTCCTCACGAGTGGACAGCGGCAGCGACGCCAGGGGCGCGCCGGTCATCGGGGTGTGGCTCACGTGGTGCTCCGCGCGCGGCGCGGCGACCACCCTCCTGGCCAGCCGTCGGACGAGGGCCGGGTCCACGGCATACGTCGCAGTGGGGTCGGTCTCGGGGTCGGCGATGAGCTCGGGAGCCATAGGGGCAGCGTAGGTGGGCCCCACGGTTATTACCAGTAGTAAGTTAGCGGGATCTCACGGTCCCGTGACGACGACGGCGGCCCTCCCGGAGGTCTCCGGTGGGGCCGCCGTCGTGGCGTCGGGCGGGGCTCAGGTGGCCTGGTAGGGGGCCACGACGACCTCGACGCGCTGGAACTCCTTGAGGTCGGAGTAGCCCGTCGTCGCCATCGCGCGGCGCAGGGCGCCGATGAGGTTCGTCTGGCCGGTGGCGGTGCGGCCGGGGCCGAACAGGATCTGCTCGAGCGGGGCCACGGCGCCCACCTCCACGCGCGACCCGCGCGGCAGCTCCTGGTGGTGCGCCTCGGGACCCCAGTGCAGCCCGCGACCGGGTGCGTCGGTCGCCCGCGCGAGCGCCGCACCGAGCATGACCGCGTCGGCGCCACAGGCCACGGCCTTGACGATGTCACCGCTGTCGCCCATGCCACCGTCGGCGATGACGTGCACGTAGCGGCCGCCGGACTCGTCGAGGTAGTCGCGACGCGCCGCGGCCACGTCGGCGATGGCGCTGGCCATCGGGGCGTGGATGCCCAGGGTGCGCCGCGTGGTGTGCGCCGCTCCCCCACCGAAGCCGACGAGGACCCCGGCGGCACCGGTGCGCATGAGGTGCAGCGCCGCCGTGTACGACGCGGCGCCGCCGACGATGACGGGCACGTCCAGCTCGTAGATGAAGCGCTTGAGGTTGAGCGGCTCGGCACGGCCGGAGACGTGCTCGGCGCTCACCGTGGTGCCACGGATGACGAACAGGTCGACCCCGGCGTCGACGACGTGCTTCCAGAACTGCTGCGTGCGCTGCGGGCTGAGCGCCCCCGCCACGGTCACGCCGGCCGCACGGACCTGCTTGAGCCGTTCGACGATGAGCTCGGGCTGGATCTCGGCCGCGTAGATCTCCTGCATCCGCGCGGTCGCGGTCGCGGGGTCCAGCGTCGCGATCTCGGCGAGCAGCGGCGTCGGGTCGTCGTACCGGGTCCACAGGCCCTCGAGGTCGAGCACCGGCAGGCCGCCGAGGTTGCCGAGCTTGATGGCCGACTCGGGACTCATCACCGAGTCCATCGGAGCGGCGATGACCGGGATGTCGAAGTGGTAGGCATCGATCTGCCAGCCCACCGACACCTCCTCGGGGTCGCGCGTGCGGCGGGACGGGACGACGGCGATGTCGTCGAAGGAGTAGGCCCGACGGCCGCGCTTGCCTCGGCCGATCTCGATCTCAGTCACCGCGCAAGGCTATCGGCCGCGGACGCAGGGGCGAAAAGGGCGATGCCCCGCCGCCGGGTGAGGGGGGTGTCCGGCGACGGGGCATCTGGGATCGTCGGGCACGCGCAAGGCGTCGCCCGACGACGTCAGCACGGGCACAGCCCAGCTGCGACCGTGGGGGATGGGTCGTGGAAGCAGACTAGGAGCGCGGGTCGAGGCAGCGGCTCAGCCGGATGGCGTACCCCCGGCTGGACACCATCCTGGACACCACCAGCCCCACCCGTACCAGGGTCAGCGGCCGCCGTAGTTGGGGGCCTCGACGGTCATCTGGATGTCGTGCGGGTGGCTCTCCTTGAGCCCGGCCGACGTGATCCGGACGAACTTCCCGCGGGACTGCAGCTCGGGGACGGTGTTGGCGCCGACGTAGAACATCGACTGGGCGAGGCCCCCGACGAGCTGGTGGACGACGTTGCCGAGCGGGCCGCGGTACGCCACCTGGCCCTCGATGCCCTCCGGGACGATCTTGTCGTCGCTGGCGACGTCGGCCTGGAAGTACCGGTCCTTGGAGTACGACTTCTTGCCACGGGAGGCCATCGCGCCCAGCGAGCCCATCCCGCGGTAGGACTTGAACTGCTTGCCGTTGACGAAGATCAGGTCGCCGGGTGACTCCTCGCAACCGGCGAGGAGGGAGCCCAGCATCACGGTGTCGGCGCCGGCCACGAGGGCCTTGGCGATGTCGCCGGAGAACTGCAGACCACCGTCACCGATGACCGGCACCCCGGCCCTGCGACAGGCCAGCGACGCGTCGTGGATGGCCGTCACCTGGGGAACGCCCACGCCGGCGACGACGCGGGTGGTGCAGATGGAGCCGGGGCCGACCCCGACCTTGACGCCGTCGGCGCCGGCATCGACGAGGGCCTGCGCCCCGGCCCGGGTCGCGACGTTGCCGCCGATGACCTGGACGTGGCGCGTGGCCGGGTCGGCCTTGAGCCGGCGGATCATGTCGAGCAGGAGCCGTGCGTGGCCGTTCGCCGTGTCGGCGACGAGCACGTCCACCCCGGCCTCGACGAGGGTGGTGGCCCGCTCCCACGCGTCGCCGAAGAAGCCGATGGCGGCACCGACGAGGAGCCGGCCGTGGTCGTCCTTGCTGGCGTGCGGGAACTGCTCGGACTTCACGAAGTCCTTGACCGTGATGAGGCCGGCGAGGCGACCCTGGTCGTCCACCAGCGGCAGCCGCTCGCGCTTGTGCTGGCGCAACAGCGCGGTGGCGTCGTCCCGGGAGATGCCGACCGCGCCGCTGACCAGCGGCATCGGGGTCATCACGTCGCGGACGCGCGTGCCGGCCCACTCCGCCACCGGCGTGAAGCGCAGGTCGCGGTTGGTGATCATGCCGATCAGGGTGTTGTCCGGCTGCACGACCGGCAGGCCGGAGACGCGGTACTCACCGCAGATGCGGTCGAGCTCCTCCAGCGTCGCGTCGGGCCCGATGGTGATGGGGTTGCTGATCATCCCGGTCTGGGTCCGCTTCACGAGGTCGACCTGGTAGGCCTGGTCCTCGATGGAGAGGTTGCGGTGCAGCACGCCGAGGCCGCCCTGCCGGGCCATGGCGATGGCCATCCGCGACTCCGTCACCGTGTCCATCGCCGCCGAGACGAGCGGGATGCGCAGCGAGATCTCGCGGGTGAGCCGCGCGGTCGTGTCCACGTCGGACGGGATGACGTCGGTCTCGCCGGGCAGCAGCAGCACGTCGTCGTAGGTCAGCCCGAGCTTCGCGAAGGGGTCGTGGTCCTCGACGTCGGGGGCCTGCTGGGCGAGTTCGGGGAGGCGGTCGTCAAACCCAAGGCTCATTGCCCAATCGTAAGGCAGCGCTGCGGGTGCGACCGACGCGCCCGTCCGGCGTCCGCGTCGCGGACGGCTCCCGTCCGGCGACGGCTCGGGCCGAACGTGGCCAGCCCTTGAACAAGTCCATACGTTCTGCACAAGTTCCTGCAGGTCAGCGACGAGTAGCGTCCGAACCGAGCGGCACGGAGCCGTCGGAGAGCTGAGGGAAGACATGGCGGAGTTGTCACGACTTCCGGGACCGGTGGCCGACCTGTGGGACTGGCAGATGGAGGGGTCCTGTCGCCAGGTCAACCCCGAGGTCTTCTTCCACCCCGAGGGTGAGCGCGGTCCTGCTCGCCGATCGCGCGACTCGCAGGCCAAGGAGGTCTGCCTCGGCTGCCCCGTCCTGCGGCTGTGCCGCGAGCACGCCCTTCGGGTGCGCGAGCCCTACGGCGTGTGGGGTGCGATGACCGAGGACGACCGCGAGCGCCACTACTCGGGCCGGGCGGTCTCGGCTGCGAGCTGAGCGCTCGTAGACTCCCCTCGTGAACGCCGAGCACGAGGTCCCCATCCGCGACGAGTCGATCAGGCTGGGTCAGCTGCTCAAGCTCGCCGGCGTCGTCGACGACGGGGCGATGGCGCGGTCGGTGATCGAGCTCGGCGAGGTGTCGGTCGACGGCTCGCGCGAGACCCGTCGTGGCGCCCAGGTCCGTCCCGGGCAGAGCGTCACCTTCGCCGACCAGACGATCCGCGTGGTCGCCGGCGGCTGAGGCTCGCTAGTTCGCGACGAGCAGGGCCCGCAGCATGCTCGTCGTCTCACCGCTGACCCGCCAGGTGTCGCGCAGGTGCCCGTCGACCGCGAACTCGTGACCGCAGATGCTGCTGAGCTCGACCAGCCGCCCGGTGTCGGTGCGCGCCCTGATCACGTAGCGCTGCGGCCCCGAGGCGCAGTCGCCCTTGCCGGTGCGCCTCGACCCGGACCGGGCCAGGTCGGCGTTCAGCTGGGCCACGGCCGGGCCGCCCAGCACGTTGGCGCGGACCGCCCGGAAGCTCGGTATGCCGGGTGGCCTGGCCTCGGCGAGCGGGTGCAGGCAGGCGGTGGCCTCGACGAGGACGGTCCCCTTCTGCAGGCCCAGCCCGGCCCCGTCCCGGTCGACCTGTCGACCCAGGGTCGTCGGGCACCCGAGGAAGTCTGCGTCCGGCGGGGTGCCCGCGGCGCTCTGCTCGGCCGCGGCGACGAACACCTGGGACAGGGCCGGCCACCCGTTGCAGGCCAGCGCCTCGTTGGACCAGGTCGTCGTGGTGCCGTCGCGGCCGAGGAGCAGGAGCCGGTACGCAGGACCACGGGGCAGGCCGGGGCAGGCCGGTCCGCTGCCCTGCGGTGCCAGCACCAGGGAGTCGATCGCCGTGGGGTCGCTCACCGGGACGTCCGGCGGGAGCGGACCGCTCCAGACCGAGGCCGCATCGGTCCTCGCGCAGACGAGCACGGCGACGTAGTGCGCGCTGAGCGGTGGCTCGACGGGTCGGGGAAGGGCGGGAGGACCGAGCGACGACCCGCAGGCGAGCGCCGCGGGCACCAGGCGGGGAATGGACGGCGGCGGTCGGACGCCCCCGGCCTGCGGGCGCGTCACGAGCCCCACGACCAGGGCGGCCACCGCCACGGCGGCCAGCGCGAACACCCACCCGCGCAGCCCCCGCCAGCGAGCCGCACCGGCCACCTCCTTGGCGAGCAGCGCCTCGACCGGCGGGTCGTCGGGGGCCAGCGACTCCAGCAGTCCGCGCATCCCGCGCTCGTCGAGCCCGAACCGGTCGCGGACGAGGGCCAGCGCGTGCAGCAGATGGCGCCGGACGGAGCCGAGGTCGTCGTCGAGGAGGTCGGCGACGTGCCCCTCCCCCAGCCCGTCGAACAGCACGAGCACGACCACGGCGCGTTCGACGTTCGTCAGCGAGTCCAGCACCTCGAGTCCCCGCGAGACCCTGACCCGCTCGTCCGGACCACCCGAACCACCCCGGGCCGCAGGCGATCTGGAGTCGTCGACGTCGTCGCGGGCCGGGTGCCGGTGCTGTCTGAGGTGGGCCTGCACGAGGAACCGCCGCAGGTCGGAGTCGTACGACCCGGCACCGTGCTCGGCCAGCTGCGACCACTGCGGCCAGGCCCGGGCCAGGGCGGTGCGGGCGAGCCGCTGGGCGCCGCGGTCGTCCCCGGCGAGCAGCCAGGCGGTCCGGAGCAGGTCACCACCCCGGGCGACGACGTACTCGTCGAAGCTCGGCCGGTCCACGACGTGCTCCGCCACGGCCACCTCGCTGTGTGCTGCTGCGCCCAGCGTCGCACCGGGAGGGCGCACACGCCATACCCCTGCGGCGGCTCGGGGTCAGGAAGCAGTGCGCGACTCGGGCCGGTATCGCAACGTGACACCGGAACTCCGTCCGGGCACGCGCGAGGGCCCGCCCCCACCGTGGTGGGGACGGGCCCTCGAGAGGTATGGCGCGGGGAGCCCGCGCGGTCAGCCTCGGTCAGTGACCGTGGCCGTGGCCGTGGCCGCCACCGGCGGGCTCGGACTCCTCTTCCTTCTTCTCCACGACGAGGGTGTCGGTGGTCAGGACCATCGACGCGATCGACGCGGCGTTGCGCAGGGCGGAGCGGGTGACCTTGACCGGGTCGATGACGCCGGCCTTGATCAGGTTGACGTACTCGCCGGTCGCCGCGTTGAGGCCGTTGCCGGGCTCGAGCTCGGCGACCTTGGAGACGGCGACGTAGCCCTCGAGGCCGGCGTTCTCGGCGATCCAGCGCAGCGGCTCGGCCGCGGCCTTCTTGACGATCAGCGAACCGGTCGCCTCGTCGCCCTCGAGACCGAGGTCGTCGATGGCGGAGGAGGCGTGGACGAGGGCGGAGCCGCCACCGGCGACGATGCCCTCCTCGATGGCCGCGCGGGTCGCCGAGATGGCGTCCTCGATGCGGTGCTTCTTCTCCTTGAGCTCCACCTCGGTGTGGGCACCCACCTTGATGACGCAGACGCCACCGGCGAGCTTGGCGAGGCGCTCCTGGAGCTTCTCGCGGTCCCAGTCGGAGTCGGTGCGCTCGATCTCGGCCTTGATCTGGTTGACGCGGCCGTCGACGTCGGACTTGTCGCCGCCGCCGTCGATGATCGTCGTGTTGTCCTTGGTGACGACGACGCGGCGGGCCTGGCCCAGCACGTCGAGGTCGGCCTGGTCGAGCTTGAGGCCGACCTCCTCGGAGATCACCTGGCCGCCCGTGAGGACGGCGATGTCCTGCAGCATCGCCTTGCGGCGGTCACCGAAGCCGGGCGCCTTGACCGCGACGACGTTGAACGTGCCACGGATCTTGTTGACCACCAAGGTCGACAGCGCCTCGCCGTCGATGTCCTCGGCGATGATCAGCAGCGGCTTGCCGGACTTGACGACCTTCTCCAGCACCGGGAGCACGTCGGAGATCGCCGAGATCTTGCCCTGATTGATGAGGATGTAGGCGTCCTCGACCACGGCCTCCATGCGCTCGGCGTCGGAGACGAAGTAGGGCGAGATGTAGCCCTTGTCGAACTGCATGCCCTCGGTGAACTCGAGCTCGGTCGTCGCGGTCGAGGACTCCTCGACCGTGATGACGCCGTCCTTGCCGACCTTGTCGAACGCGTCGGCGATGGTGGAGCCGATGACCTGGTCCTGCGCCGAGAGCGCGGCGACCTGGGCGATCTCCTCCTTGCCCTCGATCTCGCGGGCGGTCTCGAGCAGGCGGGCGGACACGGCCTCGACGGCCTTGTCGATGCCGCGCTTGAGGCCGGACGGGGCGGCGCCGGCGGCGACGTTGCGCAGGCCCTCCTTGACCATGGCCTGGGCGAGCACGGTGGCGGTGGTGGTGCCGTCACCCGCGACGTCGTTCGTCTTGGTGGCGACCTCCTTGGCGAGCTGGGCGCCGAGGTTCTCGTACGGGTCCTCGAGCTCGACCTCACGGGCGATGGTGACACCGTCGTTCGTGATCGTGGGGGCTCCCCACTTCTTGTCGATGACGACGTTGCGACCCTTCGGGCCGAGCGTCACCTTGACTGCGTTCGCGAGCGCGTCGACTCCGCGCTCAAGCGACTTGCGAGCTGAGTCGTTGAACTCAAGCGTCTTGGCCATTGAGTGTCCTTCTGTTCATGGGGATTCAGCGGGGTGCCGGCTGACGGCGCAGCCGGGACCGGCTGGGCTGAACGGGGTGGTGCGGTGCTGGCAGGGAGCTGCCAGCGGGCTGACGAACGACAGCACGCCCCGGGCGGGGACCCCAGCGGGGCCCGCCGGGGCGTGCTGTAGCGGTGCAGGTGTCAGCCGACGATGGCGAGGATGTCGCGCGCGGACAGGATGAGGTACTCCTCGCCGCCGTGCTTGATCTCGGTGCCGCCGTACTTGCTGTAGATGACCCGGTCGCCGACGGTGACGTCGAGCGGGACGCGGTTGCCGTTGTCGTCGATCCGGCCGGGACCGATCGCGAGGACCTCGCCCTCCTGGGGCTTCTCCTTCGCGGTGTCCGGGATGACGAGACCGGACGCAGTGGTCTGCTCGGCCTCGACGGACTTGACGACGATGCGGTCTTCGAGCGGCTTGATGGAAACCGACACGATGGTGACCTCCCCTTCGGGAATGTCGAAAGTGGACAGGGTGGATGGTGCTGGTACTTCAGGTGGTGCCGAGCTGCGGCCGGAGCGGTCGCCGTCGCGGGGATCGACCGACTGGCTGCGTTAGCACTCGACGAACCTGAGTGCCAACGCAAATCTAGGCTCGCGGTTAGCACTCGGTCAACTCGAGTGCCAGACGTTCTCCTCGCGTTCGCCGAGGGCTGACACCGCGGCGGCGCCGCCTGCCGGCCGGACGGCCGGATCGCCCTGGGCAAACCAGTTGCCAGCGAGGGGCCACAGGGGGCAGGTTCGACCCGTGACCGACCCCGTGACCGACCCCGTGACCGACCCCGCGACCGACCCACCGACCGACCCTGTGACCGATCCCCTGACGCGCCCCGTGAGCGACCCCGCCGCCCTGCTGAGGGCCTACGACCACCAGCTCCGGGACGAGGCCGAGACGCCGTCGGCCGTCGCCGTGGAGCGGCTGGGACCGCTGCGCCTCGCCACCTTCCGGGGCGGCCGCGGCTTCATCACGTACTCGACGCTGGACGAGGCCGGCCGCCCGGCGACTCAGGAGTCGGTCCTCGCACTGGTGGACGGCGCCCTCGCGCACTACACCGCCTCGCCCGACATCCACCGGGTCGAGTGGAAGACCCGCGGCCACGACCACGCACCGGGCCTGCACGAGGCGCTCGTCACCCACGGGTTCGTGCCGGACGAGCCCGAGTCCGTGATGGTCGGGGAGGCGGCCCTGCTCGCCGTGGACGTCGAGCTCCCCGCTGGCGTGGTCGTCCGGCAGGTCACGGACGAGGACGACGTGCGGGCCATGTGCGCGTTGCAGGCCGAGGTGTTCGGCGACACCCCCGAGTTCGCCGCCGAGATCCTCCTGCAGGTCCTCCACCGACTCCGCACCCGTGACGACATGGAGATGTGGGTGGCCGAGGCCGACGGCACGATCGTGAGCGCGGGCCGCCTCGAGCCCGTGGCCGGCAGCGAGTTCGCCGGGATCTGGGGTGGCGCCACGCTCCCCGAGTGGAGGGGCAAGGGCATCTACCGCGCGCTGACCGCCGCGCGGGCCCGGTCGGCGCTGCGTCACGGCAAGCGCTACATCAACAGCGACTCGACGGAGTTCTCGCGCCCGATCCTCGAGCGCTCCGGCCTGGTCAAGGTCTCCACGACGACCCCCTACGAGTGGCGCCGCGACACCTGATCCCCCACCGCGGCGCAGGCCCGGCCCGACCTCCCACGCGGCCCCGCGGCATACGCCAGAATGCTCGCCATGGACCTCCCCCTGCTCCGCCGGCTCACGACCGGTGAGGGGTGGGGGCTGCTCCAGTCGCTGCCGCCCTACGACGAGGCGACCGCCCTGCCGCTGCAGCAGCGCCTGAGGGACGCGGGGTTCGAGCCCGACCTCGTGGCGGCCGCGCTCAACCAGGCCCGGCTGCGCGAGAAGGCGACCGCGAAGTTCGGGACGTTCGCCCGCGGCATGGTCTTCACCTCCGACGGGCTCGAGCAGGCCACCCGGCTCGGGGTCGCGGCCCAGCACGCCCAGCGGTTCCGGGCGGCAGGCATCCACACGGTCCACGACCTCGGCTGCGGCATCGGCGCCGACGCCATGGCGATGGCCGGGCTCGACCTGCGGGTGCGGGCGATCGACGCCGACGAGGTCACGGCCGCCATCGCCGCGGTCAACCTGCGCCACTGGCCGGACTCCGGCGCCGAGGTGGGGCTCGCCGAGGAGTTCACCCCGCCGGCCGGTGAGGGCGCGCGCGGCGTCGGCCTCTGGCTCGACCCCGCCAGGCGCACCCCCGGCGTCGCCGACATCACCGGGCGCACCCGTCGCCTGTTCCGGCTCGAGGAGATCTCCCCCTCCTGGGAGACCGTGCTGGAGCTCGCCAAGGCGCTGCCCGCGACCGGCGCGAAGCTCAGCCCGGGGTTCCCGCACGCCGCCGTGCCCGCCGGGTCCGAGGCGCAGTGGACCTCCGTCGACGGCGAGGTCGTGGAGTGCACCGTCTGGTTCGGTCCGCTGGTCCGCACGGCCGGGCGCACCGCGGCGGTGCTCCGTGAGGGCTCCTCCCCCGTCCTCGTGACGGAGCAGGACGGGGACCCGACCACCCCCTCCCTGGGCAACCTCGCCGAGGTCGGCGCCTGGCTGTACGAACCCGACAAGGCGGTGCTGCGGGCCGGCCTCGTCTCAGCGCTCACCGCGGCGACCGGCGGTGCCGAGCTCGACGCCGGCGTGGGGTACGTGGGCTCCTCCCGGTCCGTCGACGTCCCCTTCGCCCGCCGGTATGCCGTGGTGGAGGCCATGCCGTTCAACGTCAAGGCCCTGCGCGGCTGGCTCCGGGACCACGGCATCGACCGCCTGACCATCAAGAAGCGCGGCGTCAGCGTGGACGCCGACCTCCTGCGGCGCCAGCTGAGGCTCCCTGCGAAGGGGCGGACGGAGGCGGTCGTCGTCCTGACCCGGGTGCGCAGCAACCAGGTCGCGCTCATCGTCAAGCCCTCCTGAGCGCCTCGACCGGCCGCAAACCAGCCCGACGACAGGCAAACGACCACCGACGCCACGACGCGCCGACGGGGTTGGCCACCCCCGTGAGGCCTGCCCTAGCCTCGACGGCAATGTCCTCCGAGAAGCACGGCTCCGGCCGCCACCGTGGTGCGGGCCTGACCCCCACGTCCCTGGTGGCCACCCTCTGGCGGCGCCCCGCCCACCGCTCGACCCTCAAGGGTCTCGGCCTGGCCGCCACCGCCATCGGGGTCGCCACCGCCTTCGCGACGCCGCCGTCGACACCGGGCTACCAGCTGACGGCCGAGGAGCGGACCCCTGCCCGCGCCGTCGCCTCGGCGGCCGCCGCGCCCCACCCGGTCGACCAGTTCGGCGTCATCGGGTTCTCTGCCCAGGCCCTGCCGAAGCCCAAGGCGACCGCCGCACCGGACCTGACACCGAGGAAGACGTCCGAGCGCGTGCCCGCGCGGGTGTCGCGCGGTGCGAACTACTCCCGGGCCGGCCTCGGCGCCCTCTCCGGGATGTCCGCGAACGCCGTCGCCGTCGTCAACGAGATCCACGCGTCCTTCCCGCAGATCAGCACCATCGGTGGCTACCGGGCGGGCGATCCCGGCGACCACGGCTCCGGCCACGCCGTCGACATCATGTGCAGCACCTCGCAGGGCGACGCGGTCGCCGCTCACCTGCAGGGCATGGCGAGCACCCTGAACATCAAGTACCTGATCTGGAAGCAGCGGATCTGGTACCCCGGCGGGAGCTGGAAGCCGATGGAGGACCGCGGCAGCCCCACCCAGAACCACATGGACCACGTGCACGTCTCGGTCGACTAGACCGTCGTGTGGCCGGCGCTCGGCGCGACGCAGCCACGGTTCGAGGTATTCGACCACCGGGCTCCGGTAGGCGAATACCTCGACCCGGGGGGAGGCCCACCGGGTCGGGTCGAGCCAGGGCTCCTCAGAGGGCAGGGTCGGACTGCGCCCCGGTCCGCCGCACGGCAGCGGCGCCCGCGTCGCTCGCCCGGCTGACCGCCTCGGCGCGGTCCGCACCCTCGGCGAGTGCTGCCGCCAGGGCGCCGCAGAACGCGTCACCGGCACCGGTCGTGTCCACGACGTCGGCACCCGCGACGGGCGTTCCGTCGTGGCGCACCCCGTCCCAGCTCGACCCCTCCCCACCGAACGTCACCAGCAGCGACGTCGGCACGACGTCGGAGTCGGCGAGCTGCATCGCCTCGTGCTCGTTGACCACCAGGGGGTCGGCGAGCTGGGCCACGTCGTGCGGGAGGGCTGCATACGGGGCGGCGTTGATGACCACGCGCGCACCCCGACCGTGCGCGGCCCTCGCTGCCCTGGCCACGACCTGGACCGGCACCTCGAGCTGGGCGAGGAGGACGTCGCCGGGCCCGAGGTCGGGCAGGTCGGCGGTGACGTGCGCGTTGGCACCGGCGATGACGACGATGGAGTTCTCGGCGTCGTCGTCCACGACGATCCAGGCCTGCCCGGTGGGGGTGCCCGCGACGACCCGGACCGCGTCCACGTCGATCCCCCTGCCGCGCAGGCGCTCGACGTATGCCGCGCCGGGTTCGTCGTCGCCCACAGCGCCCACGAGCACGACGTCGGCGCCGGCCTCCGCCGCCGCCAGGGCCTGGTTGCCGCCCTTGCCCCCGGCGTAGCGCTCGACCCCACCGTCGGCGAGGACGGTCTCCCCCGGCCGTGGATGCCGCTCGACGTGGGTGACGAGGTCGACGTTGAGCGACCCGAGGACGACGACGCGGCCCATCAGCTGGTCCTTCCGGAGACGGTGTCGAGCCAGAGCCGGGCGTAGCGCTCGGCATCGATCCCGAGGCAGACGTCGATGGTGGAGCGCGCCCGCCCGTGCGGGTCGTGCGAGAGGTCACCGGTCCAGTCGCGCCGGTCGACGATGGTGCGGCCGCGGGACCAGGTGCCGGCGAGCTCGACGCGGACCGGCAGCTGCTCTCGCTGCACGCCTTCGGGGGCGAGGACGGCACAGACCGCCCCGGCGTCGCCGATGGTGGCGGTGTCCGCACCGAACCGGTCGCAGGCGAACGTGATGAGCCGGCCGGCGAGCTCGGCCGCGCCGTGACCACCGGACGCGACCAGCTCGGCCGCTCGGGCCCGCGTGACGAGCGGCGCGTAGAAGACGTCGAGGCCGTACATCGTGACGGCGATGCCGAGGTCGGCGCAGGCGTCGAGGACGACCGCGGCCGCCTCGGGGTCGTGGAAGACGTTGAACTCTGCCGAGGCGGTCGCGTTGCCCACGTACGCCGACCCGCCCATGAACACGATCTCGCGCAGTCCGCGGGCGACGTCGGGGTAGGTGCGCAGCAGGAGGGCGATGTTCGTCAGGGGCGCCAGAGGGACGAGGGTGACGAGGTCGTCGCCTCCTCGCGCAGCCGCGTCGAGGAGCACGTCCCGGAGCACCTCGACAGCGTGCCGCGGGTCGGGACGCCGCTGCGACCTCGGCCAGTCGAGGTCGCCCATGCCGTCCTGACCGTGGACGTGGCGCGCGTCGACCGGGTCCTCGAGCAGGGGCCGTTCCGCACCCCTGGCCACGACGACGTCGTCCCGACCGGCGGCGTCGAGGACCGTGAGGGTGTTGGTCACCACCGCGTCGACCGGCGCGTTGCCACCGACGCACGTGACGGCGCGCAGCTCCAGCCCCGGGTGCAGGGCGGCCAGCAGGAGGGCGCAGGCGTCGTCGACACCGGTGTCGACGTCGAGGACCACGGGGACAGCCATGGCGCGATCCTGCCAGAGAGGTCTAGGGCAGGCCCTGCCCGCAGGACGACAGCACCATGTCCTCCATGGACATCACCGGGTAGACCACCGTCTCCATCTGTCCCCACGGGCGGTCCACGACGACCCCCACCCCTCCACCGGTGTTCGGTGACTTCGCCAGGGCCTTGCGCGCCGACGGCACCGCGGCCCGGCAGTCGGTCGCGACGAAGGACAGCCTGACCTTCTGCTGCCCCCTCGGCGAGAGGCGGATGTCCTTCGGGTCCACCTTCTCCACCTGCACACCCTTGACCAGGCTCGTCCAGCGCACGACGTGCACCGGCGTGACGCCGTCGTTGTGCAGCGTGAACTCCATGAACGACCGGCCGTCCGAGTCCGACCCGCCACCGGCGCCGTTCACACCCGAGAGGCGGGCCGAGACGAGGCCCGACAGGAGCAGCGCCGTCGTGCCGACGGCCAGTACCGCCACCACGGCTGCTGCCCGCACCAGCGCGGGCCGCTCCCGCACGGAGGCGCGCTCCGCCTCGACCTCGAGGTCCCGCCACACCTCGTCGCTCACGCCGTAGGCCGTCGAGGCCCCCCGGCCACCCCCGTGCTGATCCGTCATGCGCGGCAATGTATCACTGTGTTGCTACATTGACACAAGGGTTCGCAGTGCTGCATCGTGGCCGCATGCTCAACCGCTTCGTCTTCATGTTCGCCGGGGCCGTGCTCGGGGCCGTCCTCCTGACCATCGTCGCCTCCGCCACGACCGCTCCGGTGACCCTGGTCCGGACGCGCCGGTTCGCCCGTCGTCAGGAGCTGCTCGTGACGAGCAGCAACGGCCCGCTGGTGGTGCGCGCACTCGCCGTGACGCACCGGTGGCGGGTCCTGGGGCTCACGACCGGTCTCGTGCTGGGGGTCCTCTGGGCGCTGCGCGACGCCCGGCTGACGATCAGCTTCTCCGCGGGCTTCCTCGGGTGGTTCGTCGGCGCGGTCGTCGCCGAGTGGCGCCTCGCCGGCCTGCCCGTCGAGGGCGGCCGCCGCACGGCGTCGCTGACCCGGCGCACGGTCCGGGGCTACCTCCGGATGGACAGCACCGTGTTGCTGGCCCTCGCCTGCCTCGCCCTCGCCGGGCTGGCCGTCGCCGTCGTCGTGCGGTCCGACGGGGACGGTGCTGTCGTGGCCCAGGCCGCGGCCTGGCTCCTCGTCGCCGCGCTCGGGCTGGGCGCCCTCTGGGCCACGCTCCTGCGCGTCGTCTCGCGACCCCAGCCCGGGTCCAGCGCCGAGCTCGTCGCGGCCGACGACGCCCTGCGGGCCCGGAGCGCCAACGTCCTCGCCGGCTCGGCCATCGTCGCAGCCGGATACCCCGCGGCGAGCCTGCTGACGCTCATGGCCGACCCTGCGTCGCCCGACTCCGTCTCGGCGTGGGGGGCGGCAAGCCTCACCTGCCTGGTCGCCACCGTGGTCGTCGGCTGGTTGGTCGCCGTGCGCCGCAGCCCGGTCCGCACCCGTCCCGCCGCTGACGTCGTCGCGACCTCGCCCGGGGTCGCCCCGTGACCGGTGCCGTCGTCATCGACATCGACACCGAGAGCGCGGTCCCGGCGTTCGAACAGCTGCGCACCCAGCTGGCCGACATGATCCGCTCCGGCGCGCTCGAGACGGGGACCCGCCTCCCGAGCATCCGCCAGCTGGCCTCCGACCTGGGCCTGGCACCGGGCACGGTGGCTCGCGCCTTCCGCGAGCTGGAGTCGGACGCCCTCGTGACCAGCCGCGTGCGCCACGGCACGGTGGTGGCGCCCGCGCGCCATACGGCATCGCAGTCGCGCAGCCAGGTCGAGGAGGCGGCGCGCGGGTTCGCCCTCGCGGCCCGCCGGCTCGGGCTCTCCGACCAGGACGCGCTCGAGGCGGTGCGGGTCCAGCTCGGGCGGATCGCCACCTGAGCGGTTTCGTGGTGGCGAGACCACCGGGATAGGTTCGATCGGTGAGAGCCCGCACCGCCCGTCCCCTGCGCACCCTCGGCGTCGCCTCGCTCGCGGCCCTCCTCGCGGCCGGCTGCGACACCGCCACCCGCACGTCGTCCGCGCCCACCACGTCCGGCGAGTCCTCGACGAGCACCCCGCCGACCACCTCCCCGACGTCCGCGAGCGGATCGAGCAGCACGTCGACGAGTTCCACCCCGAGCAGCACCACGACGACCCCCGCACCCTCCTGCGGCCAACGCCTCGCCAGCAAGCTCACCCCGGCCCAACGGGCGGGCCAGCTGCTCATGGTCGGCCTGCAGCCCACCGGGAGCTCGAGTCGCCTTGCAGCACAGGTGAAGTCGCAACACCTCGGCGGCGTGATCTACCTCGGGGGCTGGTCCGGCGGCACCGCCTCGATGGCCCGCATCTCGGCCAGGCTGCAGCAGGGCGCAGGAGGGTCGCTGCTCATCGCGGCGGACCAGGAGGGCGGCCAGGTCCAGCAGCTCAAGGGTCCGGGGTTCACCCGCATGCCGTCGGCCCGCACGCAGGGGCAGGGCGGACCCAGGACGGAGGAGGCGAACGTCGCCGCCTGGTCGCGGGAGCTCGCCAAGGCCGGCGTCACCATCAACCTCGCCCCCGTGGCGGACACCGTGCCCACCTCGCTGGGCGCGGCCAACCAGCCGATCGGGCTCTACCGCCGCGATTTCGTGCCCGGTTCCAGCCAGGGCAACGCCACGTATGTCGCGGCCTTCGTCCGCGGCTCCCTCGCCGCCGACGTCATCCCGACCGTCAAGCACTTCCCCGGGCTGGGCCGGATCACCGGCAACACCGACGTCACCACCGCGGGGACCACCGATGCCACGACGGACGCCGGCGACAGCTACCTAGCGCCGTTCACCGCCGGGATCAAGGCGGGAGCACCCGTCGTCATGGTGTCGTCGGCGCGCTACCCCAGGCTCGACCCCGACAACCGGGCGATGTTCTCCCGCGGGGTCATCAGCGGGCTGCTGCGCGGGAAGCTGGGTTTCGACGGGGTCGTCATCACCGACGACGTCGGTGCCGCGAAGGCCGTGGCAGCCGTGCCCGTCGGCGATCGGGCGACGAGGTTCCTCGCCGCTGGTGGTGACATCGTGCTCACGGCGAGGTCCGACCAGGCGGGGACGATGCTCAAGGCGATCGCCCGCAAGCGCGCCGCCAGTCCCGCCTTCGCCACGCAGGTCGACGCCGCGGCGGCCAGGGTGCTGGACCTCAAGGCCGCCTCGGGCCTCGTCAGCTGCGACTGACCGTCAGCCTGCGCGTCAGGTTGGACGGTCAGGCCGCGTCGTGGTGAGGCCGCGCGGTCGGGCCGCGCGGTGAGGCCCGACTGTCAGGCCTGGACGAGGGTGACGGGCATCGAGGAGTCGGCGGGCAGGTCCAGCTCGGACGGCGTCCTGCCCTTGAGGACCATCTGGGCGCCGAGGGCTGCGACCATGGCGCCGTTGTCGGTGCACAGGCCCGGGCGCGGCACGCGCAGCGTGATCCCGGCTGCGTCGCAGCGCTCCTGGGCCATCGCGCGCAACCGGGAGTTCGCCGCGACACCGCCGCCGATCTGCAGGTTCTGCACGCCGTGCTCGCGGCAGGCGAGGATCGCCTTGCGGGTGAGCACGTCGGTCACCGCCTCCTGGAACGACGCCGCGACGTCGGCCACGGGCACCGGCTCCCCCGCGGCTTCCTTCGCCTGGACCCAGCGCGACACGGCCGTCTTGAGACCGGAGAAGGAGAAGTCGAACCGGTAGCGCTCCATGTCGCGCCCGGTCGTCAGGCCGCGCGGGAAGTCGATGGCGACCCGGTCGCCCTCCCTGGCGACCCGGTCGATGTGCGGCCCGCCGGGGAACGGCAGGCCCAGGACTCGGGCGACCTTGTCGAACGCCTCCCCCGCCGCGTCGTCGATGGTCGACCCGAGCGACCGGATGTCGTGGGTGACGTCGGGAACGAGCAGCAGCGACGAGTGACCACCGGAGACGAGCATCGCGAGGGTCGGCTCGGGCAGCGGACCGTGCTCGACGATGTCGACCGCGACGTGCGACGCGAGGTGGTTGACGCCGTACAGGGGTTTGCCGAGCGCGACCGCGAGGGACTTGGCGGCGGCGACGCCCACCATGAGCGCGCCGGCGAGCCCGGGACCGGAGGTCACGGCGATGGCATCGACGTCCTCGAGGCGGATGCCGGCCTCGCGGGTGGCGCGCTCGATCGTCGGCACCATGGCCTCGAGGTGCGCACGGCTGGCGACCTCGGGCACCACCCCGCCGAACCTCGCGTGCTCGTCGACGCTGCTGGCGATCGCGTCGAACAACAGGGTCTCCCCGCGGACGACGCCGACCCCGGTCTCGTCGCAGGACGTCTCGAACCCGAGGACGAGCGGCTGGTCGGCGCTCATGCCGTCGCTCCGGCCAGGGTGAGGCGCATGACGTGGGCATCCACGTCGCCGGGCTGGTAGTAGCGTCGTCGAACGGTCAACAGCTCGAATCCCCTTGTGTCGTAGAGCCTTCGGGCAGCAGCGTTGTCCTCGCGGACCTCGAGCATGAGGTGGGTCGCGTCGTCGGCGGCGGCCCGTGCGACGAGCTCGTCGAGCAGGCGACGTCCCAGGCCGTGGCCCTGCGCGGACGGCGCAACCGCCATCGTCATCACATCGGCCACCTCGCCGGCGAGGTCGAGGCCGGCGTAGCCGACCAGGGCCCCGTCGAGCTCCTCGACGACGTACGAGCGACGCGGCCGGGCGGCGAGCTCGGCCCACCAGGTCTCCTGCGACCACGCGTCGTCGGGGAACAGCTCGGCCTCGAGGGCGACGAGCTGCGGCAGGTCGGTCCAGCGCAGGTCCCTCACCTCGCACCCCGCTCGGCCGTGGTGAGGGCGTCCGGGCGACGCAGGTAGAGGGGTTCGACCGGCATGTCCTCCCCACCGTCGAGGCGCTCCTCCGCGAGAGCCGCCAGCGTGGCGGCCTGCACGTCGAGGACCCCGATCGCGTGCGGGAACAGGTCCGGGAACAGCACCGGCCCACGGCCGGCGGTCGGCAGGGCCCGCACGTCGTCGGGGAGGTCGGCGGGACGGTCCACGGCGGGCTCGGTCAGCCGTCGCGTGACGAGGCGTTCCGGCGTCGAGGCGTCCACCGTCTCGACGGCGTACCGGGCCCAGTAGACCTCCTTGCGCCGCGCGTCGGTGGCGACGAGCAGCTCACAACGACCCACGAGGGGCGCGGCGTCCGCGGCCAGCGCATCCAGGCTGCAGACACCGTGGACGGGCACCCCGCGCGCGTGCCCGAAGACCAGTCCGGTGACGATGCCGACCCTCAGCCCCGTGAAGGGTCCGGGTCCGTTGCCGACGACGACTCCGGTGACCTCGGCCGGGGTCCGCCCGGCCGACGCGAGGCAGCGCTCGATGAGGGGTGCGACGTGCTCGGAGTGGCCGCGGGCGTCGAGGACCGTGGCGCTCGCGGCGACCCCCTCTCCCCGCAGGGCGACGGTGATCGCCGACGTGGACGTGTCGATGGCGAGGAGCAGCATCAGCGGTCCTCCTCCCGTTCGTGTGCGGACTCGAGGACGGGGCGCCCGAGGACCTCGAGGTCCACACCCTCCCAGCGGCGCCCGTGCGGGGTGACGACGGCCGAGCGCACGTCCTCACCGTCGAGGACGACCTCGAGGCGGTCGTCCGACAGGTCCTCCGCGAGGCCGTGGCCCCACTCGACGATGGTCACCGACTCCTCCAGGGAGGCGTCGAGGTCGAGGTCGTCGAGCTCGGCGAACCCGCCGAGTCGGTACGCGTCGACGTGGACCAGCCGGGGCCCGTCGACGAGCGACGGGTGGACGCGGGCGATGACGAAGGTCGGGGAGGTGACCGGACCGCGCACGCCGAGTCCCTCACCGATGCCCTGGGTGAGGGTGGTCTTCCCCGCCCCGAGTCCGCCCGTGAGGACGACGAGGTCACCGGCGCGCAGGAGGCGTGCCAGCCGCGCACCCCAGGCCCGCGTGTCCTCTGCGGTCGGCAGCGACGGGCTCGACACCTCAGCCACGCCGACCCCCGCGCCGAGCCTTCGCGACCCGGCGTCGCTTCGACAGGTCGGTGACGGTGCGGCGGACCCGCGGCTTGCGCCCGACGTCGACGTTCTCGGCCGAGGCACGCATCCCGCGCTCCACGAGCTCGAGGAGCTGCTCGTTCAGCACCTCCGGGTGCTCCAGCATGATGATGTGGCCGGCGTCCTCGACGACGACGTGCTCGGCCCCGGGGACCAGCCGCACGATGGCCTCCGAGTGGTCTGGTGGCGTGAGCAGGTCCTGCATCCCGTTGACCACCAACGTCTCGATGCCGTGGAAGTGCGACAGCGCGGCCTGCTTGTCGTGCACGTTGATCGTGGGCAGGAAGTCGGCCATGACCGACAGCGGCGTACCCATGATCATGTCGCCGGTGTAGCGGATCGTGTGCTGGGCCACCGGCGACGCGAAGCTGTAGTGGTCGACGATGAGGTCCTCGACGTCCCTGCCGACCCGACGGGCGGTGTTGACCAGCTTCTGCTGGGTGCCGACCCTGGCGAGGAACCGCGGCCCCAGACGCCCGAGCAGCCGCCCCACGAACTGGCCGAACCCCAGCGTCACCATGTTCTGGCCGCCGGCGCTCGTCGCGACGAACGCCGCGGCGATGACGCGCTGCCGCACCGTCTCGGGGAACTGGTCGGCCATCGACATCACCGTCATGCCACCCATGGAGTGGCCCACGAGGACGAGCGGCCCCTCGGGGGCTGCCTCCTCGATGACCCGGTGCAGGTCGCGGCCGAGCTGCTCGATCGTGCACGAGTCACCCTCGGCGACCTCGGACCGGCCGTGGCTGCGCTGGTCCCACAGCACGACGCGGTATCCGGCTCGCTGCAAGGCCTTTCGCTGCAGCACCCAGCTCCGCAGGCTCAGGGTGTAGCCGTGGCTCAGGACGACGGTGGGGTGCTTGGGGTCGGCCGCGTCGGCGGCCGGCTCGTCGACCTCCACGTGGAGGGGCACCCCGTCGTCGGCGACGACCGCGAGCTCGTGGTCGGGCATGTGGGCGTAGACGCCGTCGGGCGCGAGGACCGACAGCCGGGCCGTGCGCTCACGGTTGACCCGGCCGGCGGCGACTCCGGCAGCCGTGGCCACACCGGCAGCGGCGAGCCCGACCCCGAGGCCGATGAGTCCGCGGTTGGGGGGCGTCACGCCTCCACCTCTCCCAGGTGGACCCGTGGCACGCGGGCGCCGACCCGGGTCACGATCTCGTAGTTGATGGTGTCGACCGCGACCGCCCAGTCCTGAGCGGTCGGCTCGCCCGCCTCGCCCACACCGAACAGCACCACCTCGTCACCGGCGACGGCGTGGCTGTCGGGACCCAGGTCGAGGACGAACTGGTCCATGCAGACCCGCCCCGCCACGGCATACCGGCGTCCACCGACCTGCACCGGTCCCACGCTGGAGGCGTGCCGCGGCACGCCGTCGGAGTAGCCCATCGGGACCAGGCCGAGCCTGGTCCGCTCCGTCGTGGTGTAGACGTGGCCGTACGAGACGCCCTGTCCTGCAGGCGATTCCTTGACGCTCGACAGGTGTGACAGCAACCTCATGGCCTCACGCAGACCGAAGTCCCGGGGCGAACCGAGGTCGGGGACGGGCGACAGTCCGTACACCGCGACACCCGGGCGGACGAGGTCGTAGTGCGCGGACGGGTTCGTGAGCGTCGCCGCCGAGTTGGCGAGGTGGCGCACCGAGGGTCGTATGCCGCTGCGAGCCGCCTGCTCGACGATGCCCTCGAACCGCTCCTGCTGGGCGCGCACGGTCGGGTGCTGCGGCGCGTCGGCATAGGCGAAGTGGGAGAAGATCCCCACCACGTCGAGCACGCCCTCGGACCCGAGGGCGGCGGTGCGCTCGAGGATGGCCGCGAGATCGGCGTCCCAGGCGCCGTTGCGGCCCAACCCGGTGTCGACCTTGAGGTGGATGCGTGCGGTCGTACCGGTGGCTCGGGCAGCCTCGACGGCCTGGTCGAGCGCCCACGTGGTGGAGATGCCGAGCTGGACGTCCTGCTCGAGGGCGGGCACGAAGTCCTGCCCCGGAACGTGCAGCCACGACAGCAGCGGGGCGGTCACGCCGGCCCGGCGCAGCTCGAGGGCCTCCGGGAGCTGGGCCACCCCGAGCCACGTGGCGCCACCGCGCAGGGCCGCCCGGGCGCTAGGGACCAGGCCGTGGCCGTAGGCGTCGGCCTTGACCACGGCCATGAGCTCGGCGGTCGGGGCGTGCCCGCGCAGGGCCGCGACGTTGGCGCTGATGGCGCCGAGGTCGACCTGCGCGCACGCGGGAAACCCCGGCGGGGCCGGGGCAGGAGGGGTGCTGGACGCCGTGTCGGTGGTCATCGCGCACCAGTCTTTCACGGCCTTCCTCGACCTTCTCGTCCGACGCGGCACCCTCCACCGAACGACCCAGGGCGACCGCCAGTCGGGCACCCCGGCGACCGGGGTCCCGCGTCCGTGATGCTGGTGGGATGAGCAGCCGGTCCGTGCCGTCGGGCTCCCCCGACCGGAGGGCCCGCCGGGCCCGCTGGGCCACGGCGGCGATGTTCGCGACGAACGGTGCCGTCTTCGCCAACGTCGTCCCCCGCTACCCCGACATCGTCGCCCGCCTCCACCTCGACGAGGCCGCCTTCGGCACCGCGGTGGCGGGGTACGGCCTCGGGGCCGTCCTCGCGGGCCTGGTGGCCGCGGCCCTGGTGAACCGGTTCGGGTCCGCGCGGGTCGCGGTCGGGGGCACCCTGGCCGTCGCCGCCAACCTCGTGCTCGTCGGCGCCGCCCCGTCCTGGCTCCTCCTGGCCCTCGCGCTGGCGCTGGCCGGGGCCCTGGACTCCGTCACAGACATCGCCGAGAACGCCCAGGGCCTGCGGGTCGAGCGCCACTACGGACGCTCGATCCTCAACTCGATGCACGCCACGTGGAGCATCGGCGCCGTGGTCGGTGGGGCCATGGGCAGCGCCGCCGCAGGGTTGGGGGTGCCGCTCGTGCCGCACCTCGCCGTGGCCGCCGCGACCGCCATCGCGCTGGCCCTGCTCGTCCGCACCCGGCTGCTGCCCGGGCCCGACCCCGACCCCTCCCCGACGGCCGCTGCCGTGGCCCACGACGAGGCCGCGCCGAGCCGCCGTCGCCGCCGCTGGGGACTGCTGGGCAGGCTGCTCGCGCTCGCCGTCGTGGGCTCGATGGCCCAGGGCATCGAGGACCTCACCTCGACGTGGAGCGCGCTCTACCTGCGCGAGGACCTCGGAGCTGCGGCCGTGGTCGGCGGCCTGGGGTTCGTGGCCCTCCAGGGACTGCAGACCGTCGGCCGGCTGGTCGGCGACCGTGCGGTCACCGCCTGGGGCGACCGCTCGGTGGCGCGGGGCGGAGCAGCACTCGCGGCTGCGGCGATGGGGCTGGCGCTGGTCGTGGGGTCCCCGCTGCTGACCATCGCCGCCTTCGGCGTGGTCGGCCTGGGGATCGGCACCCTCATCCCGGCCTCCCTGCGCGCGGCCGACGACATCCCCGGCCTCACGCGCGGGCTCGGCCTGTCGATCATCGGGATGGGCTTCCGGATCACCCTGCTCGCCTCACCGCTGGCGATGGGGGTCCTGGCGCAGCGGCAGGGGCTAGGCGCCGTCATCGCCGTGGTGCCACTCGCCGCCGTCGTCGTGCTCCTGCTGGCGGGCGCGCTACCCGGTCGAGTGCGATCCGGGCGAGCCGGCCCCTGAGGCCCACCCCACCCTCGACGAGGTCCGGGACCCGGCCCACGGGGGCGTCGAACGTCCCCTCAGCGGGTGAGCAGGTGCGCCACGGTCCCGGGTATGGCGTGCGCCACGGCCAGCGCGCGCACCGGACCGCCCGGGTTGGCCCGGTCGGCGGCAACACCGTGGACCAGCGCCCCGAGCGACCCGGCGTCCACCGGAGAGAGCCCGGCGGCCAGCAGTGCCCCGCACACCCCCGCGAGCACGTCACCGGCTCCGGCCGTCGCCAGCCAGGGCGGCGCGTCGTCCTGCGAACGGACGGGGCCCTCCGGCGGGACGACGAGGGTGGTGGCGCCCTTGAGCAGCACCGTGGCACCAGTCAGCCGAGCCGCTCGACGGGCGTGCGCGAGGGGTGCTGCCTGCACCTGCTCACGGGTCACCTCGGCGGCGTCGGCACCCTCGAGCCGGCTCAGGAGCCGGGCCAGCTCACCGGCATGGGGCGTCAGCAGGGTGGGGGCGTCGCGGCGGTCGTGGACGAGGTCGAGGCCGCCCGCGTCGACGAGGACGGGGAGGTCGGACGCGAGCGCCGCCCGCGCGACGTCGAGCTGGGCCTTGCTCCCGGCCGCCCGTGAGGCCGTGTCGAGGCCGGGGCCCACCACCCAGGCCTGGACCCGGCCGTCACCGATGACCGCCTCGGGCACCGCCGCCCGCACCAGCGTGGTGGGCGCTGCGGTGCCGACGTAGCGGAGCATGCCCAGGCCCGCGCCGACGGCCGCGGTGCAGCACAGCACAGGTGCCCCGGTGTAGTCCTCACCACCGGCCACCACCCCGAGGACACCACGGGAGTACTTGTCGTCGCTGGCGTGCGGCACGGGCCAGAACCGGGCCACGTCGGCGAAGTCGAGTCGCTCGACCTCGGGGGCGCCGTCGAGCTCGATCCCGATGTCGACGATGGTGAGGCGTCCGACGGAGGCCTGGGTGGCCGGGAGCACGTGCACGGGCTTGGCCACCCCGAAGGTCACCGTCTCGTCGGCGAAGACCCCTCCGTCCGCGACGGCCTCCCCCGCGGGGTCCTGGCCCGAGGGCAGGTCGACGGCGACGACATAGGCGTCGGGCGGCAGCGCATCGACCCAGGCGACGGCCTCGTCGGGCAGGCCGGGGCGACCACCGATGCCGAGGATCCCGTCGACGACGAGGTCGGCCCCGGCCAGGGCGGAGGACCAGTCCTCGTCGGGACCCAGGACGCGCACTCCCGCCGCCGCCCAGGAGGCGGTGTCACCGATCGCCAGGGGCCACGAACCCTGCAGCGCAAGGCAGTCCGCACCGTCGTCAGCGAGGTGGGACGCGGCATACAGGGCGTCGGCGCCGTTGTTGCCCGGGCCGGCGAGGACGACGACCCGGTTGCCCCCACCGTCCCGGAGGCGGGCCCGGCAGACTTCGGCCAGCCCCCACGCGGCCCGAGCCATGAGCTCACCGTCGTCGAGGGTGGCCATCAGGGCGGCCTCGGCCGAGCGGACCGCCTCGGCGGAGTACGCGCGGAGCACCTCAGCCCTCCGCGATGACGACGGCGGACGCGATGCCGGCGTCGTGCGAGAGGGAGACGTGCCAGGCGTGGACGCCGAGCGCCTCCGCCCGCGCCTCCACGGTGCCGGTGATCTGCAGGTGCGGACGACCGTCCTCACCCCGGCGGACGGTGGCGTCCTGCCAGTTCAGGCCGACGGGGGCGCCCAGCGCCTTGGCCAGCGCCTCCTTGGCCGCGAACCGCGCCGCCAGGGAGTTGAGCGGCAGGGACCGCTCCTCGTCGGTGAACAGCCGGTCGAGCAGGCCGGGGGTGCGCTCCAGGGTCTGCCCGAAGCGCTCGACGTCCACGACGTCGATCCCGACCCCGACGATCATCGGCTGTGCGCGATCACTCGACCGTGACGCTCTTCGCGAGGTTGCGCGGCTGGTCGACGTCGAGGCCCTTGGCCGTGGACAGGTGCAGCGCGAAGACCTGCAGCGGGACGACGGTCAGCAGCGGCGCGAGCAGCGGCGACGTGGCGGGCACGCGGATCACCTCGTCGGCGAACGGCAGCACGTCCTCGTCGCCGTCCTCGGCGACGACGATCGTGCGGGCGCCCCGGGCCCGGATCTCCTGGATGTTGGAGACGACCTTCTTGTGAAGCTCGTGCGGCGTGCCGGGGCCGGGCACCACGATGAACACCGGCTGGCCGGCGTCGATGAGGGCGATCGGTCCGTGCTTGAGCTCGCCGGCGGCGAAGCCCTCGGCGTGGATGTAGGCGAGCTCCTTGAGCTTGAGCGCACCCTCCATGGCCACGGGGTAGCCGACGTTGCGGCCGAGGAACAGCACCGAGCGGGTGTCGGCCATGAACCGGGCGATCTCCTTGACGCGGTCCATCCGGCCGAGCAGCTCCTCGAGCTTGGCCGGGATCTCGTGCAGCTCCTTCATGACCGACTGGGCGTCGTCGGCGAACGTGCCGCCGCGCAGCTGGGCGAGGTAGAGGCCGAGCACGTAGCAGGCGGTGATCTGCGCGAGGAAGGCCTTGGTCGAGGCGACCGCGATCTCGGGACCGGCGTGCGTGTAGAGGATCGCGTCGGACTCGCGCGGGATGGTCGACCCGTGGGTGTTGCAGATGCTCAGGGTCATGGCGCCCAGCTCGCGGGCGTGCTTCACGGCCATGAGGGTGTCCATCGTCTCGCCGGACTGGCTGATCGAGACGACGAGCGTCCGCTCGCTGGCGATCGGGTCGCTGTAGCGGAACTCGTGGGCCAGCGACACCTCGACGGGGATGCGGGTCCAGTGCTCGATGGCGTACTTGGCGACCATGCCGGCGTAGGCGGCGGTGCCGCAGGCGACGATGATGATGCGGTCGACGTCCTTGAGCTGGTCCTCGGTGATCGACATGTCGTCGAGCACGAGCCGGCCGTCGGAGTCGGTGCGGCCCAGGAGCGTGTCGCCCACGGCGTGGGGCTGCTCGTGGATCTCCTTCTCCATGAACGTCGCGTAGCCGCCCTTCTCGGCGGCGGCCGCGTCCCAGGTCACCTCGTAGGGCTTGCCCTCGGCGGGCGTGCCGTCGAAGTTGATGACCTCGTAGGCGTCGGGGGTGATCGTGACGATCTGGTCCTGGCCGAGCTCGAGCGCGTGGCGGGTGTGGCCGATGAACGCGGCCACGTCGGAGCCGAGGAAGTTCTCGCCCTCGCCGAGGCCGACGACCAGCGGGCTGTTGCGGCGCGCGCCGACGACGACGCCGGGGCTGTCGGCGTGGACCGCGAGCAGGGTGAACGCGCCCTCGAGGGTGTTGACGACGGCCTTCATCGCCTCGGTGAGGTCACCGGTCTCGGCATACGCCCGGGCGACGAGGTGCGCGGCGACCTCGGTGTCGGTCTCGCTCTCGAAGGTCACGCCCTCGGCGAGCAGGCCCTTCTTGAGGGAGTGGAAGTTCTCGATGATGCCGTTGTGGATGAGGGCGAGCTTGCCGTCGTCGCCACCGCGGTGCGGGTGGGCGTTCTGGTCGGTCGGGCCGCCGTGGGTCGCCCAGCGGGTATGGCCGATGCCGGTCGTCGACCCGGGCAGGTCGTCGGCCGCGAGGGCGTCCTTGAGGTTGACGAGCTTGCCGGCCCGCTTCTCGCTCGACACCCCGTCGCTCGTGACCAGCGCCACGCCCGCGGAGTCGTACCCGCGGTACTCGAGGCGGGCCAGGCCCTCCATGACGACGTCCAAGGCCTTGCCGTCGGCGTTCGGACCGACGTATCCCACGATTCCACACATGCGGTGCAGCCTAACGGCCCGACCGCCGACCGACGGCATCAGCGGGGCACCACCGCGCCGGTGACCCCGGCTGCGCACGGGCGGCGTGGTCGGTGGGCGACAATGGCGCCCGTGACGCATCCCGCCACGGGCCAGGCCGCCCTCCCGTCGCCCTACGTCGAGCTCGACCGAGCCGCGTGGGCGAGGCTCCGCGAGAACCACCCCCTCAACCTCGACGCCGGCGACGTCGCGCGGCTGCAGGGTCTCGGCGAGCGGATCGACCTCGCGGAGGTCGAGGACGTCTACCTGCCGCTCTCGCGGCTGCTCAACTTCTACGTCGGCGCCACCGCGGGACTGCACCGGATCACCAGCGACTTCCTCGGCGAGCGCCCCGCGAAGGCCCCGTTCGTCATCGGGGTGGCCGGGTCGGTCGCCGTCGGCAAGTCCACGACGGCCCGCCTGCTCAAGGAGCTGCTGTCCCGCTGGCCGGGCACCCCCCGGGTCGAGCTGATCACGACGGACGGCTTCCTCTTCCCCAACGCCGAGCTCGAACGTCGCAACCTGTTGCAGCGCAAGGGCTTTCCCGAGTCCTACGACCGACGGGCGCTGCTGCGGTTCGTCGCCGAGGTCAAGGCGGGTAAGGCCGAGGTGGTGGCCCCCGTGTACTCGCACCTGACCTACGACATCGTCCCGGGCGAGCAGGTGGTCGTGCACCAGCCCGACGTCCTCATCGTCGAGGGGCTCAACGTCCTCCAGGCGCCGCGCCTGCAGGCGGACGGCCGCACGGGGATGGCGGTCAGCGACTTCTTCGACTTCTCCGTCTACGTGGACGCCCACCTCGAGGACATCCGGCACTGGTACGTCGAGCGCTTCCTGCGCCTGCGCGAGACCGCCTTCGCCGACCCCGACTCCTACTTCCACCGGTATGCCGCGCTCACCGACGATCAGGCCCGCGAGCGCGCCGCGCAGATCTGGGCCGACATCAACGAGGTCAACCTGCGCGAGAACGTCCTGCCCACCCGCAGCCGAGCGACCCTGGTCCTCTCCAAGGGCAAGGACCACAGCGTCCGCCGGATCCGCCTCCGCAAGCTCTGACGCGCACAATGACAGGTATGGAGCCTGCTTCCGACCCGACCCCGACCACCTCCGACCTCGTGGCGGCAGCGCCTGCCGCGCCCCCGGCCACGCGCACCGAGCACGACTCGATGGGCGACGTCGAGGTGCCGGTCGACGCCCTCTGGGGCGCCCAGACCGCCCGGGCGGTCGAGAACTTCCCGATCTCGGGCCAGCCGGTGCCGCCGGGGGTCGTGCACGCCCTGGCGCTCCTCAAGGGCGCGGCGGCCCGGGTGAACGCCGACCTCGGGGTCGTCGACCGCGGGCTCGCCGACGCCATCGCCGAGGCCGCCGACACGGTCGCCGACGGGCAGCACGACGACCAGTTCCCCGTGGACGTCTTCCAGACCGGGTCGGGCACGTCGACCAACATGAACGTCAACGAGGTGCTGGCCCGGCTCGCCCACCTTGCCACCGGCGCGTCCGTCCACCCGAACGACCACGTCAACGCCGGCCAGTCCAGCAACGACACCTTCCCGAGCGCGCTGCGGATCGCCGCCACCCTGGCCGTGCACCACGAGCTCGCCCCGGCCCTGCTCCACCTCGCCCGCGCCCTGCGGGCCAAGGAGGAGGAGTTCGCCGACGTGGTCAAGGCCGGGCGCACCCACCTGATGGACGCCGTGCCGGTGACGCTGGGGCAGGAGTTCGGCGGCTACGCCCGCCAGGTGGAGCTGGGCGCCGAGCGGGTCGTCGCCGCGGCCCGGGCGACGGCAGAGCTGCCCCTGGGTGGCACGGCTGCCGGCACGGGCCTCAACGCCGCCCCCGGGTTCGCTGCGGCGGTCATCGGGCAGGTCAGCGAGCGCACCGGGGTCGACTTCCGGGAGGCTGCCGACCACTTCGAGGCGCAGTCGGCCCAGGACGCCGTCGTCGAGCTGAGCGGCGCGCTCAAGGTCGTCGCCGTCGGCCTCACCAAGATCTGCAACGACCTGCGCTGGATGTCGTCGGGCCCCCGCAGCGGTCTCGGGGAGATCCACCTTCCCGACCTGCAGCCCGGTTCGAGCATCATGCCCGGCAAGGTCAACCCGGTGATCCCCGAGGCGACCCTGATGGCCTGCGCCCGGGTCATCGGCAACGACACCACCATCACGGTCGCCGGCGCCTCGGGGGCGTTCGAGCTCAACGTCATGCTGCCCGTCATGGCGCAGGCCGTCCTCGAGTCCACGACCCTGCTGTCCGCGACCGCACGCCTGCTCGCCGACCGTTGCGTGGACGGCATCGAGGCCGACCGCGAGCGGGCCCGCGAGCTGGCCGAGGGCTCCCCGTCGATCGTCACCCCGCTCAACCGGTTCATCGGCTACGAGGCGGCGGCGGCCGTGGCGAAGCAGTCGATCACGCAGCGGCGCCCGATCCGCGAGGTGGTCCTCGAGCGCGGGCACGTCGAGCGGGGCGAGCTCACCGAGGCCCAGCTGGACGAGGCCCTCGACGTGCTCGCGATGACCCGCCCGCCTCGCTAGCTCTTCCGCGCCATACGCAGGACGCCGCCCCGGTGACCGGGGCGGCGTTCCATGCTGGTGGGTGCTGGGCTCAGTACCAGTGCGGGGAGCGGCTCTGCCACGCGCCCCAGGCGGCGCACGGGGTGCCGTAGGAGGACTTGACGTACTGCAGGCCCCACTTGATCTGGGTGACCGGGTTGCTGCGCCAGTCGGAGGCGATCGTGCCCATCTTCGAGCCGGGCAGCGACTGCGGGATGCCGTAGGCGCCGGACGAGGAGTTCTCGGCCTTGAAGTTCCAGCCGCTCTCGCCGTGCCAGAGGTTGTCCAGACAGCTCCACTGGCTCTCGTCGAAGCCGTAGTCGCCGAGCAGCGCCCGGGCCGCGGAACGCGGGTCCGCCTGAGCGTTCTCGATCAGCGCCTGCTTCTTCGCCTCGAGGGCCTTGCGGGCCTTGTCGCGGGCGGCCTTGTCAGCGGCCTCGCGGCGAGCCTGGGCGGCTGCCTTCTCGGCGGCGACGGCCTTCTGGCGGTCCTTCTCCTGCACCGCGGCGAAGCTCGCGTTGGTGTCGTTGCGGTCGGTCGCGAGGCGCGCGGTGTCCTCGATCTGCGCGTCGGCGAGCTCGTTCGCCTGCGCGATCGCCTCGGTGCTCACGGTGAAGGCCGCAGTGCCGGTCTGGCGCTGGTCGGTGGCCTGGTAGCCCGCGGCCGTGGTCGCGACGACGGCCAGCAGCAGGCTGGAGGTCACGGCCGGGCGGCGCAGGGATCGGGTGAGCCCCGAGGAGCGAGAGGGCTTCCTGCCGGGGGTCGCCGCATGGCGGTGACGACCCTGGTAGGGCTGGCTCATACAGGTTCCTCCAAGGAAAAGGCCACCGTGTGGGTGGCCTCGTTGGTGCCGGGGGGATGCGCCGGACCCTGCCTTCACACCAGCGCGTTATGAAACCGAGACCTTACCTGAGTACCCACTCTCTCCCGAAATCGCCGGTGCCCGAATCCGCGTCCTGAGTGACGTCTGTGACGGGTGGGGCGCCAGAATGGCCCGTTCGTCCGAGTCGCACCCCGGTCTGGGCGTGAGGCAGCGCACGATCCGGTATGGCGCGCAGCCGGCGGGCCACGCGCCCCCCACCGTGATCCGGCTCGGGTCGCGACGGCGACGCCCGGCCCCCACCACCGTCACGGTGACCGGTGGTGGGGGCCGGGCGCGGGTGCCTGGGGCGATGCCCCGGGCCGTGGGCTCAGACCTCGAGACCCTCGAGCAGGTCGGTCACGAGCGCGGCGATGGGGCTGCGCTCGCTGCGGGTGAGCGTGACGTGGGCGAACAACGGGTGCCCCTTGAGCGCCTCGATCACCGCGGCGACACCGTCGTGGCGGCCGACCCGCAGGTTGTCGCGCTGGGCGACGTCGTGGGTGAGGACGACACGGGAGTTCTGGCCGATGCGTGAGAGCACCGTGAGCAGCACGTTGCGCTCCAGGCTCTGCGCCTCGTCGACGATGACGAACGCGTCGTGCAGCGAGCGCCCGCGGATGTGGGTGAGGGGCAGGACCTCGAGCATCCCCCGGTCCATGATCTCCTCGACCACCTCGTGCGACACGAGTGCGCCGAGGGTGTCGAACACGGCCTGCCCCCAGGGCCCCATCTTCTCCTGCTCGCTGCCGGGCAGGTAGCCGAGCTCCTGGCCGCCGACGGCGTAGAGCGGGCGGAAGACGACGACCTTGCGCTGCTGTCGGCGCTCCATCACCGCCTCGATCCCAGCGCACAGGGCGAGGGCCGACTTGCCGGTGCCGGCCCGGCCACCGAGCGACAGGATGCCCACGTCGGGGTCGAGCAGGAGGTCGAGCGCGATCCGCTGCTCGGCGCTGCGGCCGTGCAGACCGAACGCGTCCCGGTCACCGCGGACGAGGCGCACCTGCTTGTCGGCCCCGACCCGCCCCAGACCGCTTCCCCGCGGCGAGAGGAGGACGAGCCCGGTGTGGCAGGGCATCTCGGCGGCTGCGGCGTTCTCGATCCGGCCGTGCTCGTAGAGCGCGTCCATCTCCTCGACCGTCACGTCGAGCTCGGCCATGCCGGTCCAGCCGGAGTCGACGGCGAGCTCGGCCTGGTACTCCTCGGCCGCCATACCCACCGCGGAGGCCTTGACCCGCATCGGCAGGTCCTTGCTCACGACGGTGACGTCGAAGCCCTCGTTGGAGAGGTTCTTGGCCACCGCCAGGATGCGGGTGTCGTTGTCGCCGAGGCGGAAGCCAGCGGGCAGGGAGCTCGGGTCGGTGTGGTTGAGCTCGACCCGCAGCGTGCCCCCGTGGTCACCGACGGGCACGGGCGCGTCGAGACGTCCTTCGCGGACGCGCATGTCGTCGAGCAGCCGCAGGGCCTGCCGGGCGAAGTACCCGAGCTCCGGGTGGTGCCGCTTGGCCTCGAGCTCGGTGACGACCACGACGGGCAGGACGACCTCGTGCTCCTTGAACCGCAGCATCGCCTTCGGGTCGGAGAGGAGGACCGAGGTGTCGAGCACGAAGGTCCGGAAGGCCGGCGTTCGACCCTTGCTCCGGCGCTTCGGTGCGGGAGCGACGCGCGGTGCGGCCGAGGTGGCGGTCGCAGCGCTGGCCGAGGTGGTTGCGGAGCTGGTCGAGGTGCGACGGGTGGTGTCGTGGTTCGAGGCCAATGTCTCTCCTTGGCACAGCGCGCGTTTCGGCGCGGTGCGCCTACTCGCGAACGAGGTGCCGGGACCAGGCCAACCCACCACGGTGGGGCCGGTTCCGACCCTCCGCCCGGAGCTGGATCTGCTCCATAGGTTGGCCTCCCCGAACGCGGAACGGGTGCTCCGCGTCACTGCCGACGGTACGACTCACCCGACCCCGGGGAAGGAAGGCTCGCGGCGTGTCACGCAGAGTTAACCCGTTGGTCGGAGGACGTCCTCCGACGTTGTGCCGACACCCTCGCCGCACCCCCTGAGCGGGTATGGCGCGCCGCCGGCTCAGCCGCCGAAGCGCCGGTTCCGCTCGGAGTACGCGCGCAGGGCACGGAGGAAGTCGACGTGCCGGAAGTCGGGCCAGTAGGCCTCGCAGAAGTAGAACTCGCTGTGCGCGCTCTGCCACAGCAGGAACCCGGACAGCCGCTGCTCCCCCGACGTGCGGATCACCAGGTCCGGGTCTGGCTGGCCCTTGGTGTAGAGGTGCTCGGCGATGTGCTCGACCTGCAGCGTCTCGGCGAGCTCCTCGATGGTCGTGCCGCTCGCCGCGTGGGACGTGAGCATCGAGCGCACGGCGTCGGTGATCTCCTGCCGCCCGCCGTAACCGACGGCGACGTTGACCGTCATGCCGTCGACGTCCTCGGTCAGGTCGGCGCTCTCCTTGAGCCGCCGGGCCGTCTCGGCCGGCAGCAGGTCCAGCGAGCCCACCGGGTTGAGCCGCCAGCGCCTGGTCTCGGCAAGGTCGGAGACGGTGTTCTCGATGATCGACAGCAGCGGGACCACCTCGGCGGCGGGACGGCTGAGGTTGTCGGTCGACAGCAGCCAGAGCGTCACGACCTCGACGCGTGCCTCCTCGCACCAGTCGAGGAAGTTCGCGATGTTGTCTGCCCCGGCCTGGTGGCCCTCCTTGGTCCCGTGCCCGCGGGCCTTGGCCCAGCGCCGGTTGCCGTCGAGCATGACCCCGACGTGGCGCGGGAGCGACTCACGCTGCAGGCGACGGCTCAGTCGTCGCTCGTACGCGGCGTACAGGAGGTCGGACAACGCCACGGTCACTCCTTCGCAGGCTCGCAGGACGGACGTCCGTGCACCGCACCACGCTACCCCTGTCCCCGGGGGCGGGTGGGGCAGGATGCCTGCCATGTCCCCGCCGTCCGACGACCGCTCCGCCGACTCCTTCTACTCCCTGGACGACAGCGGCCCGGGGAGCAGCACGGTGACCTCCAGCCGCCACACGGCGGGGCCGTGGTCGCCGGACGCCCAGCACGGTGGACCGCCGATGGCGCTGATGGCCCGCGAGGCCGGGCGGCTGGCCGGCGAGGATCGGGTCGTGTCCCGCGTGACCTGCGACCTGCTCGGCCCGGTGCCGGTCGGGCGCCTGCGGGCCAGCGCCGAGGTGGTGCGACCCGGCCGCTCGGTGGAGCTCGTCGAGGTGCGCCTCACCGACCTGGCCGGCGACCGGGACGTCGCCCGCGCCGCCCTGTGGCTGGTCCCGAGGTCCGAGGACGGGCCCCGGGTGGGCCTGCCGGCGACGCCTCCCGGGCCCGCCGCGGGCCACGAGCACCCGGTGCCGCCGGGCTGGCACCGGGGCTACCTCGACGCCGTCGAGTGGCGCTGGGTCGAGGGGGCGCTCGGCGAGGCCGGGCCGGCGACGGTGTGGATGCGCCCGAGGATGGGGCTGCTGCCCGGCGAGGAGCTGTCAGCGCTGCAGCGGATGCTCGTCTGCGTGGACTCGGGCTCCGGCGTGAGCGCCGCGCTGGACATCACCCGGTGGCAGTTCATGAACACCGAGCTGACCGCCCACGTCGTCCGCGAGGCGTCGGGTCCGTGGATCGGGATGCGTGCCGCGACCACCATCGCCGGGGGCGCCGCGGGGCTCGCCCGGGCCGAGGTCTTCGACGAGCACGGCTTCGTCGGACAAAGCACGCAAAGCCTCCTGGTGAGGCCGACGCCACAACCTACGACTTAGTAACCTACGCGACCGTAGGTTACGATGGGGTGCATGACAACGGCACCCGCCCCCCGCTCCGAGCAGGGACCTGTCGAGTCGGTCGTCGCTGCGGTCAAGCCGCACCTGCGCGGCTGGCTGCACGCCGGCATGGTCCCCCTGGCGGTCGCCGCCGGGATCGTGCTCATCGCCCTGGCGCCGACGACCTCCGGCCGGGTCGCCGCCGTGGTCTTCTCGATCTCCGCGTGGCTGCTCTTCGGCACTTCTGCCGTCTACCACCGCGGCAACTGGTCACCCCGCGTGGCCGGTGTGCTGAAGCGGATGGACCACTCCAACATCTTCCTCATCATCGCGGGCACCTACACGCCCTTCGCCCTGATCCTGCCTCCGGCGCAGGCGAAGACGATGTTGCTCATCGTGTGGATCGGCGCCGTCGCAGGCGTGCTGTTCCGGGTGTTCTGGGTCGGCGCCCCGCGCTGGCTCTACACACCGGTGTACGTCGCCCTGGGCTGGGTGGCCGTGTTCTACCTCGGCCCGTTGCTGCACTTCGGCGGCCCGGCGATCGTGACCCTCATCGCCGTCGGCGGCCTGCTCTACACGGCGGGCGCGCTCGTCTACGGCATCAAGCGGCCGAACCCCTCACCGCGCTGGTTCGGGTTCCACGAGATCTTCCACGCGCTGACGGTGGCCGCCTTCGCGGTCCACTACATCGCCGCGTCGATGACCGTCTACGGCATGCACGCCTCGGCCTGACGGCCGGCTGCGCGCTCGCCTACTGCTGCGGCTCGGCGGACGGGGACTCCCCGGACGCCGGGCCGTTCGCACGACCGGCGTCACCCTCGGCCCCCTGGCCGCCCTCGGTCGGGGTCGAGCCCGTGCCCTTGCGCTCCCGGTCTGCGGCGCGCTCCTGCTCGGCCTCGCGGGCCAGCTCCTCGGAGCGGTAGGACATCCGGCGCATCCGGGCGTTCATGTTGCGCATGAGCAGGTAGAGCGCCAACCCCAGCAGGAAGAACGCGAAGAAGCCCCAGAGGCCGGGTGACACCAGCGAGGACGGGGCGCCGTTCACAGCGTCGACTCCTTGCGTCCGTCGTACACGAACTCGAGGCCGGACTGGGTCGCGAGCGCGTCACCGGCCGCGGCGTCGGGGATGCCGGCGAACAGGTCGTCCTCACCCTCGGCGATCGGCAGGTACGACAGGGCTGCCTCGTACTCCTCCGTCGGCCACACCTTCGCCTGCACGTCGCGCGGCACCTTGAACCAGGCGCCGTCCGGGTCGATCTGCGTCGCGTGGGCGAGCAGGGCCTGGTCGCGCTGGTCGAAGTGGTCGGAGCAGTGGATCCGCGTGGTGACCACCCGCTCGGGCCGGTCCTCCCAGCGCTCGAGCCACTCGGCATACGGGCTCTCCTCGCCCAGGGCGGTGAGGGCCTCGTGGAAGGCGATGATGCGCGCCTTGGAGAAGCCCTGGTTGTAGTAGAGCTTCAGCGGCTGCCACGGCTCGCCCGCGTGCGGGTATGCCGTGGGGTCGCCGGCGGCGAGGAAGGCCGCCATGGAGACGGTGTGGGTCATGATGTGGTCCGGGTGGGGGTAGCCACCGTTCTCGTCGTACGTCGTGACGACGTGCGGGCGGAACCGGCGGATCTCGCGCACGAGCGCCTCGGTGGTGACCTCGAGGGGCTCGAGGGCGAAGCAGCCGTCCGGCAGCGGCGGCAGCGGGTCTCCCTCGGGCAGCCCGGAGTCGACGAACCCGAGCCACGTGTGCTGGACCCCGAGGATCTCCTGCGCCCGCTTCATCTCGTCGCGCCGGACCTGGGCGAGGTCGCGCAGGATGTGGGCGTCGTCCTTGAGGTTGGGGTTGAGCACGTCGCCGCGCTCGCCACCCGTGCACGAGACGACGAGGACGTCGGCGCCCTGCGCCACGTACTTCGCCATCGTCGCCGCACCCTTGCTCGACTCGTCGTCGGGGTGCGCGTGCACCGCCATGAGCCGCAACCGGTCAGCCACCTGCACAACCTCACTCGTCCATCGAAGACAATGGGACCGCGGGTCGGTCGACTCCGCGTCCGTCGGACATCCTCTCACCCGTGGAAGGCCCACCATGCCGCTCCCCCGCCCAGCCCCCGGCACCGGACGCTGGTGGGTGGTCGGCATCGTCGGCTGCACCATCGGGGTCGCCCTCGCCACGTGGTGGGGCTTGGCGAGCAGCCTGGGCCAGGTGACCTACACGGACACGGGCTACAAGGTGCTCGACAACCGCAGCGTGCGGGTGGAGTTCGACGTGCACCGTCCGGACGGCCAGGCCGTCACCTGCCGCCTCAAGGCTCTCGACACGACGTTCGGCGTGGTCGGGGTCCTCGACGTCGACGTCCCCGCGTCGTCGGAGCGCTCGGTCCACCGTGTGGCCGTCGTCCGCACCGCCTCGATGGCCGTCACCGGGGTCGTCGACCGCTGCGACCCCGCGGGCCACGGCCGCTGACCTGCGGGATCGCCGTCTCACGGTGTCCACGACGGGCCTGCGACCGCCGTCGTGAATGGACCGGCTTGCCGCGCGCGGGGTACCCTTGTCCTTTCACCGAAGCGGTCTGGGCCTGACCACGTGAACGTGTGCGGCCCGGACCTTTCTGCGTATCACCCCTCCCTGACGACGCGACCGCGTCACGTCGGGGACCCGATCAAGGAGTACACCGTGAGCGAGACCGCGACCCCCACCGCGAGCTACCTGACCCAGGAGGCCTTCGACCGTCTGAAGGCCGAGCTGGACCAGCTCTCCGGCGAAGGCCGTACGGAGATCGCCAAGAAGATCGAGGCGGCCCGCGACGAGGGCGACCTCAAGGAGAACGGCGGCTACCACGCGGCGAAGGAGGAGCAGGGCAAGATGGAGGCCCGCATCCGCCAGCTGACCCAGCTGCTCGACAACGCGACCGTGGGCACCAAGCCCGCCGACGACGGCGTCGTCGAGCCCGGCATGGTCGTGACCGTGGAGATGTTCGGCGACGACATCACCTTCCTGCTCGGCTCGCGCGAGATCGCCGAGGGCACCGACCTCGAGGTCTACAGCGAGAAGTCGCCGCTCGGCGCCGCCATCAACGGCAAGCAGATCGGCGAGAAGGCGACCTACCAGGCGCCCAACGGCAAGAAGATCGAGGTCACCATCAAGGCCGCCAAGCCCCACGTGCCCTGATCCCCAGCTGCACACAGCGAAGGGCCGCACCCGGTGGGTGCGGCCCTTCGTCGTCCGGGTCGGCCGGGTCCCCGGCCCCCGCGTCAGCCGAACTTCAGCTGGTAGCCCTTGCCCCGCAACGTGCGCAGCACCTCTTCGCAGTGCTGCTGGCCGCGGGTCTCGAGCTGCAGGCCGATCTCGACCTCGTCGACCGTGATCGTGGTGCCGGTCCGGATGTGCTCGACCTCGAGGACGTTCGCGTCGACCGCGGCGCAGTCGGCGAGCAGCCTCGCGAGGTGACCGGGCCGGTCGGAGACCCGCACCCGGAACTGGAGGTAGCGGCCGGCCGCGGCCATGCCGTGCCGGATGATCCGCAGCAGCAGGATCGGGTCGATGTTGCCGCCCGACAGGACCGCCACCACCGGGCCGTCGACGTGCTGGCCCGCACGCGACAGCAGGTGGGCGACCGCAGCCGCTCCGGCGGGCTCGACGACGAGCTTGGCGCGCTCGAGCACGAACAGCAGGGCCCGCGACAGCTCCTCCTCGGTCACCGTCTCCATGCCGTCGACGAGCTCGCGCACCAGCGCGTAGGGCACGTCCCCGGGCATGCCGACGGCGATGCCGTCGGCCATCGTCTGCATGTTCTCGAACGCCACCGGCTTCCCCGCGGCCAACGACAACGGGTAGGCCGCGGCCTGCTCCGCCTGGACCCCGATGATCCGCACGTCGGGGCGGGCTGCCTTCACCGCCACCGAGATCCCGGCGAGCAGTCCCCCGCCCCCGGTGCTGACGACGATCGTCTTCACGTCGGGGCACTGGTCGAGGATCTCCAGCCCCGCCGTGCCCTGCCCTGCGACGATGTCGTGGTGGTCGAACGGGTGGATGAGGACCGCACCGGTCTCGGCCTCCCACTCACGGGCCTTGAGGAGGCACTCGTCGATGGTCGTCCCCACCTGCTCGATGGTCGCCCCGTAGGCGCGCGTCGCGATGAGCTTCGGCATGGGGGCGCCGTGCGGCATGTAGACCTTGACGTCGATGCCGAGCAGCTGGCCGGCCAGGGCCACGCCCTGGGCGTGGTTCCCGGCGCTGGCGGCCACGACACCGCGGGCCTTCTCCTCGTCGCTGAGCCGGGCCATCCGGGTGTAGGCACCCCGGATCTTGAAGGACCCGGCACGTTGGAGGTTCTCGCACTTGAGGAAGACCTCGGAGCCGACCCGCTCGGACAGCGCCCGGCTGTACTCGAGGGGCGTGGGGCGGACGACTCCGCTGAGCAGGTCCTGCGCAGCGCGGACGTCGTCGAGGGTGACGGACAGCAACGGTGATGCCATGGGCGCAGGCTATCGCCCGCCGGGGCCGTCCCCGGACGGCCATGGCCGGGTCTCATCGGCCGCGGCGGCGCGGTCCGGTGCGGCGACTGGGGGCGGTGGCTTGAGGTCTGCTTAGGGTCCTCTTGAGGACGCTCGGCGCCGGCCGGTCCTACAGTCCAGTCGTCGTCTCCCCCCCACGACCAAGGAGCCCTCGTGGCCTTCTCGATCCGGGGTGGCCGACGTCCGGGTACCTGGAGGGGTGGCGCCACTCGACGCCGGCTTGCCCCCACGCTCTGGCTGCTCGTCATCGCCGCTGCGCTGGCCGTCCCGTGGTGGATCCTGCTGACCGTCCAGCAGGCGGAGGAGCAGGGGTCCTGGCGGGTGCTGTCGCTCGCGACCGCGCTGGCCGCGACCTCCCTGCTGGCTGCGGCGTTCGTCCTGCCCTCGCGGCTGCGCGCGCTCACCTCGCACCTGGGTGTGGAGCGGCTGCTGCGGCAGCACCGGGCCCTGGCGTTGGTCGCCGTCGCCCTCGTCGCCGCGCACGTGGTGTTCGTCCTCGCGCACTCCGACGAGGGCCTGGGCGTGTTCGACCTCCGCACCGCACCGCCCCGGGTGTGGGCGGCGAGCGTGGCCACGATCGCCCTGCTCGCCATGGTGGGGCTGGCGATCAGCCGCCGCTCGCGCAGCCCGCGCTACGAGGGGTGGCGCCTCGTGCACGTCCTGCTCGCCAACACGGTCGTGCTCGCCACGACCCTGCACGTCGTGTGGCTGCAGGACCTCACCCGCCACGACCTCGGCCGGATCTGGTTCGAGGGGCTGGGCACGTTGATGCTCGCCGTCATCGTCTACCGGTGGGTCTGGCGACCGATGCGGGCCAGGCGGAACGCTTACGTCGTGGACCAGGTCGTCGACGGACCCGGGGCGACCTCGGTCGTCCTGCACGCGTCGGGCCACACGGGGGTGCCGTTCCGGCCGGGCCAGTTCGCCTGGCTCAAGATCGGCGCTTCCCCGTTCGTGTTCGAGGAGCACCCCTTCACCATCGCCTCCGCGGCCACCGAGCCGTGGCGCAAGGAGTTCGCGATCAAGCCGCTCGGCGACTTCACCGAGATCCTCGCCGGCCTGCGTCCCGGCCGTCGCGTCTACCTCGACGGACCCCACGGCTCCTTCACCCTCGACGGCCTGCGCTCCTCGGCCTTCGTCTTCATCGCCGGCGGGGTCGCGGTCACCCCGATGCTCAGCATGCTCCGGACGCTCGCCGATCGCGGCGACCGGCGCAGGGCCGTGCTCATCGTGGCCGGGCGGACGGCGGACGACCTGCTGCACCGGGCCGACCACGAGCACCTCGATGCGCGGCTGGACCTGCACGTCGTCGAGATCCTCGAGGAGCCACCGCAGGACTGGCGCGGCGAGGTCGGGTGGCTCACCGAGGCGGTGCTGCACGCGGCCATCCCGCAGCAGCGCGTGCCAGGCAGGGTCGACTTCTTCATCTGCGGGCCGGCGCCCATGGTGGCCGCGACGGTCCGCATCCTCGACGACCTCGGCGTCGCCTCACGTCGCGTCCACACCGAGCTCTTCGACGTGGTGTGACGTCCCCCGACAGGATCGGGGCGATCGGCTCCCCCTGCGCCGGTCGCCCCGATCCGCTCTCCACGCGGGACGAGGCCCGTGGCAGGTCGGTCAGGTCGGCGTGACGACGGTGCGCGCGAGCGCCTTCGCGGCCTCCGGGTGGTCACCGCGCAGCAGCCCCACGGCGAACAACAGGTATGCCGCGTCCGTCACCACCGCGGCCTCCCGCGGCACCTTCCAGCCCCCGGCATGGTCGGCCGTGACGGCCCCCAGGACCTCGGCCCGACCCTCGTCGTCGGCATGGCGCAGGACACCGCCCGACCCGACGACGACGCCCACGTCGGCCAGCGGCCGTGGGCTGGCACCCGGGCCCGAGGGCCGCGCGTGCCGACGCACGGCGACCACGGCGGCCGCCCGGGCCAGGGCCAGGTCGAGCGCACGCTCGGTGTCGTCGACCGGAAGGTGCGACGGGTCGGCCGCGACCATCGCGGCATACGCCTCGAGGCCGTCGCCGAGCGGCAGGTGCTCTCGCGTGGCCGCCTCGACGATGCCCACGGCGTTCCAGCGCATGCCGAGGTCGGCCTCGACCGTGCGCGACTGCCACAGGGGTGCCACGACGTCCTTGGCCAGTCCCGCGTCCTCGCCCTGCGGGCGCAGCGCGGAGTAGACGTCCGTCGTGGCGCCACCGACGTCGACGACCATCACGTCGCCGTCGAGCTGTTCCGCGAGCACCTCCACCCCGTCGAGGACGGCGTCGGGAGTGGGCGCCTGCACCATCTGGGCGAACTCCGGTCCGCGCGACAGGCCCTTGCCCCCGATCACGTGCTCGAGGAAGGCCGCCCGGATGGCGGCACGCGCCGACTCGGGGGCGATGACGCCGATGGAGGGGAGCACGTTGTCGGCGAGGGTGAAGCGGCGTCCGGTCGACGACAGGACCTCGGCGACCTCACCTTGCGCGTCCCGGTTGCCCGCCACGACCACGGGCGCTCCCAGGCGGGCACGCGCCATACGGGAGGCGTTGTGCACCAACACCTCTGCGTTGCCGCCGTCGGTGCCCCCGACGAGCAGGACCAGGTCGGGACGCGACGCCCGCAGCTCGGCGAGGTCGGGGCCGGACAGGGGCCCGGCGGCGAGGTGCGCCACCCGCGCCCCCGCGCTGAGGCCGACCCGGTACCCAGCCTGCGCGGTCACCTCGCGCTCGTACCCCACGACCGCGAGGCGCAGGCCTCCCCCGGCGCTCGAGCAGGCGAGGACCTCGTCGACCTCGCCGTGGACGGAGAGCTCGTGACGCAGCAGGCGGTAGCCGTCGAGGACGTCGGTGCCGATGGTCGTCGGCGTGGCAGCGGTGGCGACGACCTCGCCGGAGGAGTCGACGAGCGCGGCCTTGGTGAACGTCGAGCCGAAGTCGACGCAGAGGAGCCGCGCCACGGTCGCCGGTCGCTCAGCCGAGGCGGTCGAGGGCCTGCTTGAGGTCCTCGATGAGGTCCTCGACGTCCTCGATGCCGGTGGACAGGCGGATGAGGTCGGCCGGCACCTCGAGCTCGGTGCCGCGCACCGAGCTGTGGGTCATCCGGGCCGGGTGCTCGATGAGGGACTCGACGCCTCCGAGGGACTCGCCCAACGTCCAGACCTGCGTCTCGCCGCAGACCTTGACCGCGACGTCCTCGCCACCGCGCACCTGGAACGAGATCATCCCGCCGAACCGCTTCATCTGGCGGGCCGCGACCTCGTGGCCCGGGTGGCTCTCGAGACCGGGGTAGTGCACGGCGCTCACGGCGGGGTGGCCGAGCAGGAACTCGACGACGCGCTCGGCGTTGTCGCTGTGGCGCTCCATGCGCAGGGCCAACGTCTTCAGACCGCGGAGCACGAGCCACGCGTCGAACGGGCCGGCCACCGCACCCAGCGAGTTCTGGTGGAACGCAACGCGATCCACGGCGTCCTCGTACCCGGGGACGGTGATCCCGCGGCCGACGACGACCGCACCACCGACGACGTCGGAGTGGCCGCCGCAGTACTTCGTCGTCGAGTGCGTGACGATGTCGGCACCCAGCGACAGCGGCTGCTGGAGGTAGGGCGAGGCGAAGGTGTTGTCGACGACCAGCAGCGCCCCGGCCTCGTGCGCGACGTCCGCGAGCGCGGCGATGTCGGCGATGCCGAGCAGCGGGTTCGTGGGGGTCTCGACCCAGACGATCTTCGTCTGCCCGGGTCGGATCGCGGCCCGGACCGCCTCGACGTCACCCATGGGCGCGATCGTGTGCTCGACGCCCCACGGGACGAGGACCTTGTTGAACAGGCGGTACGTGCCGCCGTACGCGTCGCTGGGGACGACGACGTGGTCCCCGGGGGTGAGCAGGGCACGCAGGACGGTGTCCTGACCGGCCAGCCCCGAGGCGAACGCGAAGCCGCGCTCGCCACCCTCGAGGGCGGCGAAGCACTCCTCGAGCGCGGTGCGGGTGGGGTTCGCCGAGCGGCTGTACTCGTAGCCGCCGCGGAAGCCGCCGATGCCGTCCTGCTTGTAGGTCGACACCTGGTAGATGGGGGTGATCACCGCACCGGTGCCGGCGTCCGGCTCCTGGCCCGCGTGGATCGCGCGGGTGGAGAAACCGCCCGCGTCCTTGCCGTGCTGCTGCTCGCTCATGGCGGCAAGGCTAACGGCTCGGTCGCCACGCTCAGCCGTCGGTGTCGAGGACCTCCACCGCGTCCCCCAACCGGATGGTGCCCGACTCGAGGATGCGGAATACCGCCCCTCCCCGGGCGTGCAGCGCGCGCATCGCGCCGGGCCCGATGTGGTCGTCCATGAGGCGGCATGGCGCGGCGAGGCGCACCACCTCCAGGAGGGTGTCACCGACCCGCACCCGGGTGCCCGGCCTCGTGGGGACCGGGCCGACGGAGATGGTGACGTTCCGCCGCGTCGAGCCCGCCGGCACCGGCGCCCCGAGGTCGGCAGCGGCCGCGTCGAGGTCGGGCTGCGCCTGCACGGTGACGTGCCGGTGGCGCGTGCCGTGGTAGCGGTCACCGACCAGCCCCCTGCCCGCCTCGGCCTCGACCTGCTGGACGGGCTTGGTCGGCAGACGGGTGCCCGGGGCGAGGTGGATCGCCGTCACCACGGCCGGGGCGGAGGGGGTCTCGGCGGTCATGGCGTCCAGTCTCCCCCGTGTCCTCCGTCGGCCTCACAGCACCTTCTGCCACTCCCTCAGCCAGGCGTCCTGCACGTACCCGACCTCGCGGTTCACCGCGAGCATCGGGAGGTTGTCGTCGGCGTTCCAGGTGCGGATCCCGCTCACGCCGGGGAGCTCGTCCATCACGGCGAGCGTGCAGGCCGCCTTGAGGCGCAGGCCGAGACCGTGGCCGCGGTGCCCACGGACGACGAGGGTGTCCTGCTGGTAGGCCAGACCGTTCCGGTCGACCTGCACCTGGGTGTAGCCGACCAGCTCACCGGTGGAACGGTGCACGGCGAAGGTGTCCACCACCCGGCGTCCCATCGCGGCGATCTGCGCGTACGTCGACCGCACGCGGTCGGCGTCCCACACCTCTTCCTCGAGCCGCAGGTCACCGAGGGGGACGTCGGTGCTCATCCGCCGGCTCAGCTCCGCACGCCCCTCCAGCCACTCCTGCGGTATGCCGTCCCAGCAGGTCCGCATCCGGTACCCGTCCGCCCCGTCCCCGGCGAGGACGGCCTGCAACCGGTCACGGTCAGCGGGCAGGGGCAGGGTGTTGCGCCGCACCGTCTGCGCGGCGGCATACCCGCGGCTCGCGGCGAAGGCTCCCCCGTCGTCCTCGCGTCCCATGCCCCACTGCGTCTCGGCGGTGATGACCGAGCGCCCCGCCCGCACGGCCTCGGTCTCGGCCTCGGCGAGCAGCCGCGAACCGATCCCGGCGCGACGGTGGCCCGGTGAGACGGCGAGGTCGACGTCGGCGGTGTCGAGGTTGTCGTGCAGCGGCATGGCCAGCGTGACGGCACCGACGACGGTGTTCCCGACGACGGCAGCCCACGCGAGCCGCCGACGCTCGGTGCTGCGCAGCAGCTCACGCCGCTCCTCGAGGCCCCAGCTCGAGTGGGCCTCACCGAGGGCGTCCCGGCTCGCTTCCTCGTAGACATCGGCCCAGGCACGGAACACACCGTCCTGGGCGGGGTCCTCGGCGTCGACGCGCAGCACCCGGACGTCGGTGGAGGTCATCCCCCCAGCCTGCCGCCTCTCTGTCCCCGTCCGCCACCACGGTGCGAGCGGGATGGAACAGCCGCGTGCAGGTCCGCGTTGAACCGAGCGTGATATTCGGATCGCGAGCCAAGACCACGCTGCCCACCGCGGAGAGCGCCCTCACGGGCCGCTCCACGCGCCCGTTCCACCTCGACGGAACCCATACCGTCCTCAAGACCCCGCTCGAGGGCCCGTGGCCGGACGGCACCGAGGTGCTCTACATCGGCATGGGCTGCTTCTGGGGTGCCGAGCGCATCTTCTGGCGCCAGCCCGGCGTCGTGACGACGGCCGCCGGCTACATGGGCGGGTTCACTCCCAACCCCACGTACGAAGAGAGCTGCACCGGCCAGACGGGCCACACCGAGGCGGTCCTCGTGGCCTACGACCCGGAGCAGACCACCCCCGAGCTGCTGCTCAAGGAGTTCTGGGAGAACCACGACCCGACCCAGGGCAACCGGCAGGGCAACGACATCGGCACCGCCTACCGCTCTGCCATCTACTGGACCACCCCGGACCAGCAGCGGGCCGCGGAGGCGACGCGCGACGCGTTCCAGAAGGTGCTCACGGACCACGGCTACAAGACCATCACGACCGAGCTGCGGTCGGCGCAGGACGCCGGCCCGTTCTGGTACGCCGAGGACTACCACCAGCAGTACCTCGACAAGAACCCCGGCGGCTACTGCAACCACGGCCCCAACGGGATGACCTGCCCCGTCGGCCTGGTCAAGCAGGACCAGCTGCCCTCGCAGGAGAGCGTGCTGCGGGTCAACGACTCCTCCGGCAGCTGAGGCGCCCCGGAGCCCCCGGGCCCAGGGCACCCTGCGCTCCACCCCGCCACCACTACGGCACTGATCGCGTACGGCACTGATCGCGCTGCGCGATCAGTGCCGTAGTGCCGACACATGCCGGGGAGCGCTGCGGCCGCATCGGCCTAGGCTGCTGCGGTGCTGATCCGCGACGCCCGACCTGACGACCTCGCCGCCTTCGCGCCGATCTTCCGCCAGGTGGTCGACGACGGCGAGACCTACGCCTACCCCGAGGGCCTCACCGACGACGAGATCCGCGGACTGTGGTTCGAGCGGCCACCGGGCCGTACCGTCGTGGCCGTCGACGACGCCGGCACGGTGCTCGGCAGCGCCAAGATGGGACCGAACCGCCCCGGGCGCGGGGCCCACGTGGCGACGGCGAGCTTCATGGTCGGCGCGGCTGCCAGGGGCCACGGCGTGGGTCGGGCGCTCGGCGAGGAGATGCTGCGCTGGGCGGGAGAGCAGGGCTACGCCGCAGTGCAGTTCAACGCCGTCGTGGAGAGCAACACCGCTGCCGTCGCCCTGTGGAAGGACCTCGGGTTCGAGGTCCTCACGACAGTCCCAGCAGCCTTCGAATCCAGGAGCCACGGCCGCGTCGGCCTGCACGTGATGCATCGCCCGCTGTGACGGCCGCGGCCTCCTGGGCAGCACGCACCGCCTGCTGACGACGTTCCTCGCGCAGGACCCGCCAGCGCTCCACGAGCTCGTCCACGTCGACGATCCGTGCCCAGACGGGTGACCGCGGCCCGACACCCGGACGCAGGCGGTCCTCGCGGACCCGGTGGTTGTAGTCGGCGAGGACGGCGCGCACGCTCTCCTCGGTGCGCAGGTCCAGCAGCGACTCCGGGAACCCAGCGGCCTCCTTGCGCAGCGCCATCGACGGCGACATCGCCCCCGACAGGTCGAGGTTCTCGCGCTCGACCAGGCTCTTGACCCACCAGTCAGGGTCCTCCACCTCCGGGTTGCCGAGGCTGCGCAGCGGCTTCCCGGCGCCGGGCAGGTTGTCGAACTCCCCGCGCTCCTGCGCCTCCCGGATCGCCTTCTCCACCGGCGACTCCCACCGATCCACGTTTCGACCCTAACCCGGCCCCTGGCGGCGACGCACGCCCGACGGCACCGCTGCCCGTAGGGTCTGAGCATGCGCATCGTGTCCCTCCTGCCGTCGACGACCGAGATCCTGTTCGCGGTCGGCGCGGGACCCCAGGTGGTCGGGGTGACCTTCGAGTGCGACACCCCTGCCGAGGCGCGCGAGCGCACCATCGTGTCGACCACCGCGATCCCGGAGGGGTTGCCACCACACGAGATCGACGCCTTCGTGAGCCGGGCGATGGCCGCCGGGGAGGACCTCTACCACCTCGACGCCGGTGCCCTGTCGTCCCTCGACGCCGACCTCGTCGTCACCCAGGACCTGTGCGCGGTGTGCGCCGTGGACGTGTCGGTCGTGGACGACGCCCTCGCCTACCTCGGCTGCCGTGCCGAGGTCCTCACCATCGACCCGCACAGCCTCGACGAGGTGCTCGCCTCGGTGCTCACGCTGGGCCGGGCCAGTGGCCGGCCCGATGCCGCAACCGAGCTCGTGCGTGGTCTCCGGGCGCGGCTGGCCACCGTGCAGGAGTCCGTCTCCGGTGCGCCACGGCCGCGCGCGCTGGTCCTGGAGTGGACCGACCCGGCCTTCGCCCCGGGGCACTGGGTGCCCGAGATGGTGACCGTCGCCGGGGGCACCAACGCGCTCGGCGACGCCGGGGAGAAGTCCGTGCGGGTCACGTGGGAGGCCGTGCGTGCCAGCGCCCCCGAGGTCGTCGTCTGCGCGCCCTGCGGCTACGACCTCGAGGGGTCGACCGAGCTCGCCCACGCCGCGATCGCCTCCGGCGAGCTGCCGAGCGACGCACCCGTCTGGGCGGTGGATGCGAACGCAAGCTTCGCCCGCCCCGGGCCACGCCTCGTCGACGGCGTCGAGGCGCTGGCCGGGATCCTGCACCCCGAGCTCGCGCCACCGCCGCGCGCCGACATGGCGCGCCGCCTGCGCTGAGGTCCGAGGCCCTGGGGCGGGACGGTCAGCCGACGAGGGAGATGAGCAGGTCGGCGCGGGTCAGCACCCCGACCGGCTTGCCGTCCTCGACCACCATGATCGCGTCCGACTTCTCGAGCTCGTGCCGGGCGACCGACACCGGCTCGCCCGCGCCGACGAGCGGCAGCGAGGGCTCCATGTGCTTCTCGACCGGGTCGGTCAGGTGGGCCGAACCGTTGAACAGCGCCTCCAGCAGGGCGCGCTCGCTCACCGAACCAGCGACCTCCCCCGCCATGACGGGGGGCTCGGCACCGACCACGGGCATCTGCGACACCGAGTACTCGTGCAGGATCTCGATGGCGTCGCGGACGGTCTCGGTCGGGTGGGTGTGCACGAGGGCGGGCAGGTCGCCGGCCTTCTGGTGCAGCACCTCGCCGACGGTGGCCTGCCCCGCGCTGCGCATGAACCCGTAGGAGTTCATCCAGTCGTCGTTGAAGATCTTCGACATGTAGCCACGACCGCTGTCGGGCAGCAGCACCACCATGACCGCATCGGCTGGGAGGTCCTTGGCCGCACGCAGGGCCGCGACGACCGCCATGCCGCAGGAGCCACCGACGAGCAGGCCCTCCTCCTTGGCGAGGCGGCGGGTCATCTCGAACGAGTCAGCGTCGCTCACGGCGATCACGTCGTCGACCACCGACGGGTCGTACGCGGTCGGCCAGAAGTCCTCGCCGACACCCTCGACCAGGTAGGGGCGGCCGGTGCCGCCGGAGTAGACCGAACCCTCCGGGTCGGCGCCGATGACCCGCACGCGCCCGCCATCGCGGTCGGCCGAGGCCTCACGCAGGTAGCGGCCGGTGCCGGTGATGGTGCCGCCCGTGCCCACGCCGGCCACGAAGTGCGTGATGCGGCCGTCGGTGTCGTTCCAGATCTCGGGCCCGGTCGACTCGTAGTGCGAGGCGGGACCGTTCTGGTTGGCGTACTGGTTCGGCTTCCACGCACCCTCGATCTCGCGGACGAGGCGGTCGGAGGTCTCGTAGTAGGAGTCGGGGTGGTCGGGGGCCACGGCCGTCGGGCACACCACGACCTCGGCGCCATACGCCTTGAGCACGTCGCGCTTGTCCTGGCTCACCTTGTCGGGGCACACGAACACGCACTTGTAGCCCTTGCGCTGCGCGACGAGGGCCAGCCCGACACCGGTGTTGCCCGAGGTCGGCTCGACGATGGTGCCGCCGGGCTTGAGCTCGCCGGACGCCTCCGCGGCCTCGATCATCTTCAGCGCGATGCGGTCCTTCACGGACCCGCCGGGGTTGAGGTACTCGACCTTCGCGAGAATGGTGGCCGAGATGCCCTCGGTGACCGAGTTGAGCTTGACCAGGGGCGTGTTCCCGACGAGGTCGGCGATGTGCTCTGCGTACTTCACCGCCTCATCCTCTCAGACGGTTGAGGGAGGCCGGACCACGCCTCGTGGGGCACCCTGAGGTCAGGCACGACGTTGGTGAGGGACAGTCGGTGAGGTCGACGGAGCGAGGAGGGCAGTGATGGGTCGGGCACGCAGGGCACGCAGGATCGCCGCCACCGCGGCATACGGCGGTGGCGGGCTCGCAGCAGGGATCGGCGCCCTCGGCGCCCTCGGCTACGGCGTCCTCAAGGTCGAGGCCCGGATCGCCCGACGGCTCGTCGGCCAGCCCTTCGACGGCGCACCCGACGACAACGGCACGTATGGCGCGGGGTTCGGCGAGCCGGTCGAGCTCATCGTGCTCGGCGACTCCTCCGCGGCAGGGATGGGCGCCGACACCCCCCACCAGACCGTGGGGGCGATCATCGCCAACGGCGTCTCGGCCCTCACCGGCCGCCCGGTCCGCCTCACCAACACCGCCGTCGTCGGCTCCGAGTCGTCGGGGCTGGAGCTGCAGCTCGCCAACGCGCTCGACCGGGTCCCCCGACCCCACGTCGCCGTCATCATGATCGGCGCCAACGACGTCACCCACCGGATCGACAAGGCCATCGCGGTGCGCCACCTCGAGACGGTGGTGCGCTCGCTGCGCACGCTCGGCACCGAGGTCGTCGTCGGCACCTGCCCGGACCTCGGCACCATCGAGCCGATCCCCCAGCCGCTGCGCCTCATCGGCCGCCGCTGGTCGCGCGACCTCGCCGCCGCCCAGACCGTCGCGGTGGTCGAGGCCGGCGGGCGGACCGTGTCCCTCGGCGACCTGCTGGGGCCGGAGTTCTACGAGCGCCCCAAGGAGATGTTCAGCGCCGACCGCTTCCACCCGTCCCCGGCCGGGTACGCCCGCGCCGCGGCCGCCCTCCTGCCCAGCGTGTACGCCGCGCTCGGCGTGTGGTCCGGGGAGGGCGACGACGACCGGCTGCCCGACTCCCGGCGCGGCGAGGGCGTCGGCCCCGTCGCCGTCGCGGCCACGTATGCCGTGCGCGACCCCGGCACGGAGGTGAGCGCCACCCAGATCGCCGGCCAGGCCCGGGGCCCGCGTGGTCGCTGGGCCAAGCTGCTGCGACGCCCGCACGACCCCGTCCCCGACCGCCAGGACGACAGCCCCTCCCCCGACGGCACCCCGACCGGGACCGGCGACGTGCCGCCGTCGGGCGACGCGCCCTCCCCTGACGCGCCCGGCGAGAGCAAGGCCACACCGGGTGACCCGCGCCCGGACGAGGCCGCACGGCATACCATCGAGGCTGACTAAGCGACCGCTCACCCGGCGGTCGCCCTCGACGAGGAGGAACCCCCGTGACCGAAGCCGTCATCGTCTCCACCGCCCGCACGCCGATCGGCCGGGCGTTCAAGGGCTCGCTCAAGGAGATCCGCCCCGACGACCTGTCGGTGCAGGTCATCCGTGCCGCGCTGGCCAAGATCCCCGAGCTCGACCCGACCCTGGTCGAGGACCTCTACTGGGGCTGCGCCGAGCCGTCCGGCCGCCACGGCTCCAACATGGCGCGCGTCATCTCCGTGCTCGCCGGGTTCGACGGCCTGCCGGGCTCGACGATCAACCGCTTCTGCGCCTCCTCGGTGCAGACGACCCGCATGGCCTACCACGCGATCAAGGCCGGCGAGGGCGACATCTTCCTCTCCGGTGGCGTCGAGTGCGTCTCGCAGTACACCAACTGGGCCGGTGCGGGCGGCTCGGCGGGCGACGACCAGAACCCCGCGTTCAAGCCCGCGCAGGAGCGCAGCGAAGCCATCGCGAAGTCGAACGAGACCTGGACCGACCCCCGTGAGCAGGGCCTCGTCCCCGACGTCTACCTGTCCATGGGCCAGACCGCCGAGAACGTCGCGACCCTCAAGGGCGTCAGCCGCGAGCGCCAGGACGAGTGGGGCGTCTCGTCGCAGAACCGTGCGGAGAAGGCCATCGCCGACGGGTTCTTCGAGCGCGAGATCGCCCCGGTCACGCTGCCCGACGGCACCGTCGTCAGCAAGGACGACGGCCCCCGCGCCGGCGTCACGCTCGAGGCGCTGCAGGGACTCAACCCCGTGTTCCGCGAGCAGGGCACCATCACGGCCGGCAACTGCTGCCCCCTCAACGACGGCGCCGCGGCGGTCGTCGTCATGAGCGACACCAGGGCCGCCGAGCTGGGGCTCACCCCCCTCGCCCGCGTCGTGTCGACCGGCGTCTCCGGCCTCTCGCCCGAGATCATGGGCCTCGGCCCCGTCGAGGCCTCGCGCCAGGCGCTGGCCCGGGCCGGCATGACCATCGGGGACATGGACCTCTACGAGATCAACGAGGCGTTCGCCGCGCAGGTGCTGCCCTCGGCGGACGAGCTGGGCATGGACTTCGACAAGCTCAACGTCCACGGTGGGGCCATCGCCCTCGGCCACCCGTTCGGGTCCACCGGCGCCCGCATCACGACGACCCTGCTCAACGGGTTGTCCGCGCGTGACGGCCAGTTCGGCCTCGAGACGATGTGCGTCGGCGGCGGCCAGGGCATGGCCATCATCTACGAGCGCCTCAGCTGAGGTCCGCCAGGAGGCCCCGGAGCCGCGACGACAGGTCGTCGGCCCCGGGGTCTCCTGCTGCGCAGGCATCGTGGACGAGGACGGTCAGCTGGTCCATCAGGGCGCCGGGTCCGAGGTCGGGCAGCAGCGGGGCGTCGTCACCCGCGAGGTCGTCGAGCAGGGCCCGCACCGTCGGGACACAACGAAGCGCGTGGTCCAACGGCAGCTGATGCCACCGTCGGACCACGCGCTGGAGCTGTGTCGAGACCTCCTGCGGGACAGGTGATCTCGGGGGCACAGCCGAATGCTAGTTGTTGCGCAGGCGACCGAGCAGCCGCAGGATCTCGAGGTACAGCCACACGAGCGTCACGATGAGGCCGTGCGCGAGCAGCCACGAGTACTTCTCCGGCGCACCGGCCGCGATGGCGCGGTCGATCGAGTCGAAGTCGACGGCCAGCATGGCGGAGGCGAGGCCGATGGCGAACAGCGAGATGCCGATGCCGAGCGGGCCGGAGCCGCCGATGCCGAACGCGGTGTTGGTGACGAGGGCGTAGACGAGGTTGATCAGCGCGAAGATCGCGTAGCCGATGACCGCCATGGTGACGATGCGGCGGAACTTCTCGGTGACCTTGATGATGCCGGTCTTGTAGGCGATGAGCATGCCCGCGAACACGGACAGCGTCGCCAGCACCGCCTGGGCCACGATCCCGCGGAACACCGGGGTGCCGGGCGCGTCGAAGGCCGTGGCGTAGACGTAGCTGATGGAGCCGACGAGCAGGCCCTCGAACACGGCATACGCGACGATGAGCGGGACGCTCACGGTCTTCCTGAACGCGATGACCAGGCCGAGCACCAGGGTGGCGACGATGCCACCGAGCAGCAGCGGCATCCCGATCGAGGGCGTGAGCTGCCAGGCGATCGCAGCCACGACCACGACGATGGCGAACAGGCCCGTCGTCTTCATGACGACGTCGTCGATGGTGAGGCGGCGCATCTGCGCCGGGCCGGCGGCCGGCTGGTTGTAGAGGTCCTGCAGCTGCTGGGGCGTCATCGGGCCCGCGCCCGCGGGGGCGCTCGGCTGCTGGGGCGCGCGGCCGAAGCCTGCGTAGCCCTGACGGGATTCCTTCTCGATCCGGTCGAACACCGGGTTGCTGGCCATGCGTTGCTCCTTGAGGGGCGTCGTGCGGCCCTGCGGTCGGCCGCTCACCCCAGACTACGCGTGGGACCCACCCAAGAGTTCCCGTGCAACGCCACCTGTGGGTGCGCCGGAGATTTCACCTGCCGGGTATGGCGCCGCGCGGCCCGCGCGGAGGACGCTGGCGGTGTGCGGATCGCGAGCTTCAACGTGGAGAACCTCTTCGATCGAGCCAGGCTCCTGGGCGGCGACGACTGGTCGACGCACCGCACCCTGCTGGAGAAGTACGCGCGCCTGACCCGGCTGCTGCAGCGGCCGGCGTACACCGCGGACGACAAGGCGCTCATCGCCCTGCTGCTCGTCGACCTCGGCCTCGAGAAGTCCGACTCGGGGACCTACGTCACGCTCCGGCAGAACCGCGGACGGCTGCTCAGCCGGCCTCGCGCCGGCGGACTCACGGTGGTCGCCGAGGGACGCCGCGACTGGGTCGGCTGGCTGGAGCTGCGGACCCAGGCCGTCACCGAGCTCGCTACCCACCACACCGCGCTGGTGGTGCACGACCTGGCCGCGGACGTGCTGGGCGTGGTCGAGGCGGAGAGCCGCATCGCCCTGCAACGCTTCAACGTCGACCTGCTGCGCCCCGTCAGCGACCGCATCTACGGCCACGTCATGCTCATCGACGGCAACGACGACCGGGGCATCGACGTCGGCATCATGACGCGCGGGGACCACCCGATCGAGGGCATCGTCAGCCACGTCGACGACGCCGACCTCGCAGGCCCGATCTTCGGGCGGGACTGCCCGGAGTACTCCGTCAGCCTGCCCGGCGGTGGGCGGCTCCTCGTCCTGGTCAACCACTTCAAGTCCAAGGGGTACGGCAAGGCATCGGAGTCGGACACCCGCCGACGTCGGCAGGCTGAGCGCGTGGCGGAGATCTACCGGCAGCGACGGGCCGAGGGACACGAGCACGTGGTCGTCCTCGGCGACCTCAACGACTTCCCGGGCTCGGCTCCCCTGGCACCCCTGCTCGTCGGCACGTCGAGCGCCCCGTCGGACCTCAGGGACGTCTCGGCGCACCCCTCGTTCGACGACGGCGGCTACCCCGGCACGTACACAACCGGTCGGGCGGCCAACAAGATCGACTACATCCTGTGCTCGCCGGCCGTCTTCACGTCGATCACGGCCGGTGGCATCTTCCGCAAGGGCGTCTGGACCGCCTCACGGCGCTGGGAGATGTACCCGACCCTGACCCGCGAGCAGGACGCCGCATCGGACCACGCGGCGCTGTGGGTGGACGTCGACCTCTGAGCGACCTCTGGGCCACGAGGCGCACGGGGTTGGTGCACTGGTGCCCCCGACGGGGGTCGAACCCGCACCTGTGGCGATTTTAAGTCGCCTGCCTCTGCCAGTTGGGCCACGGGGGCGGGCCCAGTATGCCGCGGCTCAGCGCCCTCGGGACGCGAGTCGCCGGGCGCCGCTGGCCTGCAGCTGGATGACCGCCCGCGTCACGACCGGGACGTACCGCAGGCCGCGCCACGTCACGTGCGCCATGGCCCCGACCGGGATGACGGCCTTGTTGGCCGCGAGCCCGTCGACGCCACGCCTGGCCGTGAGCTCGGCCGTGAGGAACCGCGGCTGGAGCATCCTGACCCGCGACCGGACGCTGCTGCCGCCGAAGCTCGCCGGCGCCTCGTACATCGAGTCGAGCAGCGGGGTGTCGACAAAACCGGGGCAGAGCACGCTGACCTGGATGCCCAGCGACGCGGCCTCGGCACGCAGGGCCGTCGAGAGCCCGACCACGGCGTGCTTGGTCGTCGTGTACGGCAGCATCGACGGTGCCGGGATGAGGCCGGCCAGTGAGGCGGTGTTGAGGATGTGGCCGCTGCGCTGCACGCGCATCACCTCGTAGGCCGCCGTGACGCCGTTGATGACGCCGCGCAGGTTGACGTCGATGGCCTTGTCCCAGTGCCGCTGGTCGAGCTCCTCGAGGAGGCCGCCCAGGCCGATGCCGGCGTTGTTGACCATCACGTCGAGGCGGCCGTGCTCGGCGACGACGTCCTGCACGACCTGCCGGACGGCGGCCGCGTCGGCCACGTCCAGGGCGACGGCGGAGCACCACGGACCGAGCTCGGCGGCCGTCGCCTCGGCTCCCGCGAGGTCGAGGTCGGCCAGCACGACGTGGCTGCCCCGACCGACGAGCTCCGCGGCGATGGCCTTGCCGATGCCGGAGGCGCCTCCGGTGACGATGCTGACCTTGGGCTGGAACGGCTTACGCATCAAGGGATTCCTTCGTGGGACGTCGGGCGGTTTCTGCTCTGACCGGCTCGAACACGGAGTCGTCCATCGTCCGTGTGCGCCACCAGTAGGCGATGGTCGAGCCGGGCCAGAGCGCGGTGTTGTGGCCGAACCGGTCGAGGTACCAGCTCTTGCAGCCGGTCGCCCATACGGTGTGGCGCGACCTGCGGCGCATCTCCTCGGTGAAGGCGTCCTGCGCGGCCTCGGTCGTCACGCGCGCACCGCGACGGGCACGGTCGAGTCCCTGCAGGATGTAGCGGCTCGCGAACTCGGTCATCATGACGACCGAGCTGTGGCCGAGCCCGGTGTTGGGCCCGAGCAGGAGGTAGAGCTCGGGGAACCCGGCGACGGTGATGCCGAGGTGGCTGTGCGCGCCCTGCGACCACGCCTCGTCGAGGGTGCGGCCCCCGAGCCCGCGGATGCCCATGCGGTCGTAGCTGCCGGTGAGCGAGAACCCGGTGCCGAGGACGATCGCGTCCACCTCGTGCCGGGCTCCGCCCGCGGTGACGACGGCCTGCGGCTCGATCCGCTCGATGGGGTCGGTCACGAGGGTGACGTCGTCGCGGTCGAAGGCCGGCCAGTAGGTGCTGGAGAGCAGGATCCGCTTGCAGCCCAACGTGTAGTCGGGGGTGAGGGCGGCCCGGACCTGCGGGTCGCGCACCGACTTCGCGAGCTCCCGTCGCGCGATGCGCTCGGCCACCCGGGCGATGACGGGGAACCGCACGAACAACGGCGCCTGCGCCTCCATCCGCCAGTACGTGAGCCAGCGCACCGCCCGCTGCAGACCCGGGTGCCGACGGAAGGCCGTCTTGCGCCGGGCGCTCCACGGCAGGTCGCGCTTGGGGAGGGTCCACGCCGGGGTGCGCTGGAACACCGTGGTGTGCCCTGCCCGTGGTGCGAGCTCGGGCACGAGCTGCACGGAGCTGGCACCGGTGCCGACGACCGCGACGCGTCGGCCGTCCAGGTCGTCGCGCTCGGGCCACTGCGCCGTGTGCATGACCGCACCGGCGAAGTCGTCCAGGCCGGGGATGTCGGGACGGGCAGGCTCGTGCAGGGCACCGACCCCGAGGACGAGGGCGTCCGCGGTCCAGCGTCGCCCGTCCGCCGCGGTCAACGCCCAGCGCTCCCGCTCTGCGTCGTACTCGGCCGCCACGAGGTCGGCGCCGAAGGTGATCCGGTCGCGCAGGCCGTACCGGTCGGCGACCCCGCGCAGGTAGCCCCAGATCTCGTCGGCCGTCGCGTAGTCGCGGCTCCAGTCCGGCTTCTGGTCGAAGGAGAAGCTGTACAGGCGGGACGGCACGTCGCAGGCACAGCCCGGGTAGCGGTTGTCGCGCCAGGTGCCGCCCACGTCGTCCGCCCGCTCGAGGACGGCGAAGTCCTCGCCGCGCTGGGCGAGCCGGACCGCCATACCGAGCCCTGAGAATCCGGTGCCGACGATGACGACCCGGTGGTGGGGAGTGGCCATGAAGGCAACTTACCATCAGTAAGTTACCGGCGGTAGCGGTAGGCTGCGGGGCGTGCCCACGTCCACCTCCTCCCGTCGAGCCCCTGCCTCCCGCACCGGGACCTCCGCACGGCCCACCCGGGTCCGGATGCCGCGCGCCCAGCGCGAGGAGCAGATCCTCACGGTCGCCGAGCTCGTGTTCGCCGAGAACGGCTACTCCGCGACGACCATGGAGGACATCGCCGAGCGGGTCGGGGTCACCAAACCCCTGATCTACGAGTACTTCGGGTCCAAGGAAGGGCTGCTGTCGGCGTGCATCACCCGGGCCCGCACCCAGCTGCGCGAGGCGACCGAGTCCGCGTGGGAGTCCGTCGGCCCGACGGCCTCGCTCGAGGAGGTCTTCCGCGCCGGCATCCACGCGTTCTTCACCTTCATCGACGGCCACGCGACCGCGTTCGTGCTCATCCAGCAGGAGGGCGCCGTCGCCTCCCAGGCGAGCCCGCTCATCGAGTCCATCCGCGAGCAGCAGTCCGCGGCGACCGTGGCGGCCTTCCGGGCCGCCCCCTCCCTCGCGGGCGTCCCCGAGACCCTGCTCGAGGGGTATGCCGAGGTGGTCATCGGTGCCTGCGAGCGGCTGGCCGTGTGGCGGACCACCCGGCCCGACGTCGGGGTCGAGGACGCCACGGACATCGTCGTCTCGAGCGTGTGGGGCGGCCTCGCGGCCCTGGTGCCGTCGGCCGGGTGAGCCGGTCAGCAGCCGTTCGAGCCGGTCAGCGGCCGGGTGACTGCGAGACGGTCGTCCCGCGCAGCATGGGCCCTGCGAGCAACGTCGTGATGGCGGACGGCGCGCGCCCCGGGTCCAGCAGGGCACCCACGACGGCCTGCTCCTGGGTGGTGCCGGCCAGCCCTGCGTCGGGATCGGCCACCGCCGCCCCCGCCGGACCAGCGAACATCGACGGCAGGGCGGAGAACGACGGGTTGGAGGGGTAACCACCCACGTTGTCGGTGCCGTCGTCGAACTTCTTCCCCGGCACGGGACGGGCCTGGGACGTCCTCGGGTGCGGCAGGAGCCCACAGCTCGCCGGCCGGTGCTCGCCCCAGCGCGGCTCCTCCCCCGGGGTGTACCCCGGACGCTGCGGCGCGACCTCCACCGTGATGTGGAACTGCGAGTCCCGGAACGCCTCGTCGATCCGCGGACGCCAGTCCACGAGGGCCTCGGTGAAGCACGGGTACTGCGGCGAGTACTTCGCCAGCACCGCCAACGTCGGCCGCTGCACCTG
>NZ_BAAGSF010000002.1:0-15690 GCF_054782575.1 Pedococcus soli
GGTCCGGTCAGCGGTCCGGGCGGTGGAGCGACGGGCGGGGGCACGGGTGCGGCCGGTGCGCCCGGCGCGAAGGTCGACCTGAACCGGGCGACCGCCGCCGAGCTCGAGGAGCTGCCCGGCGTCGGCCCGGTGCTGGCCCAACGCATCCTGGACTGTGCAAGCGTACGCACACCTGACGTAGCGTAAGCGGCACAAGTCGGACATCTGGGGGCATCAACAACGCAACTCTTGACCAGAAGCTTCTCGGTGCCTCACCCTGACAAGTCCTACCGCAGCCAGCGGTCGGTTCTCGAAGAAGGGAGGCGGACATGCACGTCCGCGTCACCTGTTCACCAGAGAGGGTTTCACAGCACTTCCGTTTGATCTTGTCCCTCCCAGCAGTTCCGCTCACGGCCATAGGTGGCACTAGCGGATAGGCGGGACAAGCCGGGGCACAAGCGCCCGGGTCAAACAGGGGGTTCTCATGGAACCAACACGCATCAACCCTGACCGCATTATCGGCCTCACGATGGAACTCCGCTCGCTGATTGGGACGAGCAAGATCCACTTCCATACAGAGCGCCGACCTCTCCTCCGAGAAATCTTCGGACTGGATGAGATGAGTTCACCGGCTCTGCAGTACCGGATGCTGATTATCTGCCTCCGTAGCCGTGTCGAACGCCTGACTGACGAGCAAGCCCGCAACTACGACGACCCGGTGATGGTGCGATGGGCCATCACCAAGCTTCTCCGGCTCGATAACAACAATGAGTCGGCCGACTTCCGACGCCAAAACATCTTCCCGATGCTCGGCATCTACCTCGGCATCGAAGCCCTGCGTCGCCCGTTCGGCCCCGAGTACGACCTCCTCGAGATTCTCGCGAAGGCACTGCTCGAAGCCGATGAGAAGGAGCGGGAAGCCGCTTAACCGCAGTACCAAACGTAGGCCAGTCGCCCAAGAGGGTGGCTGGCCTACTTGGTTGTGGCGGCGTATCCGTCGCCGTAGCAGCCGAGGGGAGAAGCCCGTGTCCTGGTGGTCTGACACCACAAGCACGACGTCACCGCGTGATGCCGCCTGGAAAGCAACCCTTCGGCACTTCGGATGGAAGGACGATGACTATGAGCCTGACGCCGTATCAACCACCGAGGCCGACGATGCCTGGGACTTTGAGCCGCAGGCAGTCCAAGGACCTGACCCACGCTATCGAGATGGCGACGTACAGGGCACAGCTTGACGCCATGCTGCTCGCCCTCAAGATCGACAACGCCTTCAAGCTGCGACTTATGCAGGCCGGACTCACCGACCAGCTTCTCGACAAGATCGAGCGCGTCATTGCTCAGGGATGTTCTCCGATGCGGGCGCAGTTCTACTACGAGATTCTGTGCGGCTTCGTCGACGACTCGAACGCCATTTTGCGGGAGGCATACCGATGCCAACCCTGGTAGCCATCGTCATCATCTTCATCATCGGCAGCCTTCTGGACTCCTACCCGTGGCTGTGGCTCGTCCTTGCAGGGTTGGCAGCCGCTTACGTCGTGCTGTGGCTTCTCGTGGAACGGGGAGAATCGTGGCTCGAAAAGATGCGCGAGCGTGCCGCCTACCGCAAGCAGGTGGCCGACGAAATCAAGCGGGCCGCGTACATCGAGGCTGGGCTGCGGACCACTTACGAACGCGCGGAAGCGGCCATTCGTAAGGCCACCCGTAAAAGTTTATAACTGAAGGCATGGATAGCGCCTCGTTATGGTTCCTGGCTTTCGTGGCCGTTGCCGCCAGTGCCATTAGTGGCTACTGGCTCTTGAGGCGTTACTTTCAGAACAGGATCGACATGCGACGTTCCACATGGTCCCTGACGTTTCCGGATCTCGATATGGAGCCTGCCGCCCTGCTGTTCACGTCGCTAGGCGGGATCTACAAGCACCCATCCAAGTACGGCGAGCCGTTCGGCCGGCCAACGATCGTGTGGGAGCTGTTGGGTACTCCTAGAGGGATCTACCACCTTCTCAGCTTTCCCAAGGAGCTCGAGCCTGCCGTGCGCGGACACCTCCTCAGCATCGTGCCGAACATTGGGATGGAAGAAGTAATCCGTCCCCACATCCCGTGGCGCTACGTCGTGGAGATGACTCGCCACGAGCAGAACGAAGTCGAGCCTGACGAGAAGATGGTCGGCATCCTGCTGACTTCGATGAGGGACCTGGCCGACAAGGAAGCTGCCATGGTGCAGCTCGTCATCACGTCCACCGGTGCCGGACTAGCGGGGGACAAGGGCAACCCCTTCTACGTCCAGGGACGCATCGCAGCGGCCGGACACGAGATCAAGGCGCGTCAGCGGATCGGCATGGTCCAAGCGGCCTACCGGTCGTTGGGCGTCTTCTCGTTCAAACGGCTCCCGAGTACTGCTGTGGCCCACGTACAAGCCTCCAGAAGCCCGCTAGCCCAATGGCCCGCCACAATGTCGGCTCGCACTCTGGCAGTCGTTGGAGGGCTTCCTATCGGCTCACCGCAGATCCTGGGACTCAAGCGCGGCAGTGGGCGCAAGCTGATCGCGGTGCCCTCGATCCCGTCGAGCGGCTTCATCATCGGGACGAGTACCTTCCCTGGCGCTATGCGGCCTATTGCCCTCGATCCGGTCAGCGCCTTGCAGCACCAGTGGATGCTCGGCGGCACAGGTTCAGGCAAGTCGACGCTTCTCCATAACGAAGCCGTGCAGATCATGGAACAGGGCCACGGGCTCATCCTCATAGAGCCCAAGGGCGACTTGGCTCGCGACGTTCTAGGGAGCGTGCCGCGTCACCGTATGCAGGACGTCGTCTGGTTCGATCCCACTGACAGTGACAACCCGGTAGGCCTGAACGTGTTGGCCGGCAGCGATCCGGAGCATACGGCTACCTTCATCACAGGCCTCATGAGAAGCCTCTACAGCGACTCGTGGGGAGCGAGGCTCGACTACATCCTTCGATGGAGCCTGCAGACGGCAGCCATGAACGGACTGACGCTCTACGACGTCAAGCACCTGCTGACCAATCCCGAGTACCGGAGTCGTGTCGTGCGGGGCACCCACGACATAGAGGTGCGCAACTTCTGGCGCAGGCTCGACACGGGTCCGGACAACCAAATCGACTCGGTGATCAACAAGCTGGACGCCTTCGTGGGCTTCTCCATGATGCGCAACATCGTCGGGCAGAAGTCCGGCCTCTCGATTCGCGACATCGTCCGCAACAACAAGATCCTGTTGGTGCCGCTCGACGAGAAGCGCATCAACGAGTCGAACGTCGCGATGCTCGGCTCGATCCTCGTGTCTCAGGTGTGGAGCGAGGTCGGCCGGCGCCCAGGCAAAGAGCCCACGTTCCTCATGCTCGACGAGTTCCAGCGCTTCCTGCGGCTTGCCGTGTCCATAGAGGACGCGTTGGCTCAGTCGCGGTCGTACGGCATGGGACTGATCCTGGCCAACCAGTACGTGCATCAGCTGCGGCCCGACTCCATGGTGTCGTCGCTCATCGCCAACGCCCGGACGAAGGTGGTGTTCGGGCTGGGGGAGAAGGACGCCAACGCCCTGTCGAAGTCTTTCGGACCGCTCACTGCCAGCGACCTCCAACTGCTTGGCCAGTACGAGGTCGCGGTGTCCATGATGACGCCGGAGGGCATAGCTCCGGTCGCTACGGCCAAGACGCTCACCGCACCGCGCAGTACCGGCCACGGACCAGCCATCGTGGCGGCTTCTCGGGCCCTGTACGGCAGGCCGGTGAAAGAGGTGGAAGCCGAGTTCATCGAGCGATTCAGGAGCCGTGAGGAAGAGCGACAGAGGCCGGGTATCGGTCGTCGGAGGGACGCTTCGTGAGAGTAATCGTCGCCGTATGCATGGGCGTACCAGTCGCGGTACGGCAGAACGAGCGTTTCCGCAGGTCAGAGGGCTTGTGCTCAGGCTGGCTGTCTTGCCGTCCTCATCTCGTTCCTCGCCTCATCCGTCAATCCACCAGCCCCTGCCCCTGGACCCACCCCCTGTCCCCCTCACTCCGTTCGGCGGCCAGGCTATGAACCCCAAGCGCCTAAGCCCCAAGGACAAGGCGATCATTCGGGACGTCAACCGCTTCAGGCAGATCACCTCAAGCCAGTTGGAGCGGCTGTACTTCCGCGACGGCTCCGACAAGACGGCTCGCTTCAAGACCAACCGCACCATGGCCCGCCTGTTCCGCTGGGGGCAGGTGAACCGCATCGACCGCGCCGTAGGCGGGTGGAACGGGGGCAGCGACGGCTTCACCTACCTGCCGGTGACAAGCAAGGCCAGGACGCCCGATCCGCACACGTTGGACATCACGGAGTTGTACGTGCAGTTGGCTAGTACAGCCGATGAGCTAAACAGCACGAAACTTCAGACGTTCGAGCCAGAAGCCTGGGCGCAGATGCGCGTGGGGCAGATCGAGCTGAAGCCTGACGCCTACGTCGAGATGGCCGGTGGTGGTTACACCGATCCGTACTTCATCGAGGTGGACCGGGGGAGTGAGTTCGCTTCTCAGCTGTCACGCAAGATGCGGCACTACACCGCGGCGTACAACCGCTGGGACGTCGACAGGGACGGGGACACCTTCCCTGTTGTCCTGTGGATCGTGCCGGACGCCCAGCGGGCGCGGTTCATAGAGAACGTGGTGCGGAGGCAGGATGAACCCTCGCTGTTCCAGGTCACAACGTTCGATGATGCGGTTAACTCGATAGCGCGACAGGGAGCTATCCCCCGACGTAGATGAATATCTTTGTTCCGGGTAGAGCATTCTCTGCCACATTAGTGAAGTGGTTGAGACGCTCGGTTAGACTGCCAGGATCGCCTACGTCCATCACGCCAACTTCAGTCACTCGGTCCGAGCCTGCTGTCGTGGTTATTTGAAAGCCCATCTCCGAACCGAGGCTCCTCAGCGCAGCCTCATATTTCGACGGCCTTGAGAAACTATCCGGCATCCTATCTAGGCTCCATACCGGAGGTGGGGCAGCATTCTCTAGCATCTTTGCAGCTATACGACGACGCGCTGCCTGCGTGATCTCGTCGACATGTTCATACGAACCGCGTGACTCCAGGCCTCGAACCGCCGCCAGGATGTCGTCTAGAACCTGCCGATCCGTGCGCCGGTCTCCGGTGTGCTCAGTAACGCTAGAGCGGATTTCCTCAAACGGAACAGCGAAGGAGTCCCAGTAGTGATCCAGCGCGTCGTCAATCTGCTCGACGGTCCTGGGCTTCAGGCACTCCTCGTTCATGGACAGGAGCAGCTTCTTCATGTCCTCACGCGTCGGCTCGGTTGACTGGAAGCGTGCCAACGGCATGGGGAGGTCAGACTTCGACTCAAACCCAATGAGGAACGGTGCGACACGGTTCGGCGCATCGTCGACTCTTCTGCTGAGTGCGCCGGCTTCGAACTGAAGCCACTCACGCCTCCGGTTGCCGGGGGTAACGCAGATGATCCCAAACTTGGCCTGTTCGAGAGCGTCCCGAATCTCCCCACCCCAGTCGCCACCGGACTTGAGGTCCTTGTCGCTCATCCACGGATCGATCTCGTTGATGATCTGCGGCAGCCACTTGTACAGCAGCGCTGCGGTCTTCTTGCTCCGCGTCCCTGACCAGCTGATGAAAACCTTCATGCCCCTGCCCTCCCTGACGAGTCGAGTGAGGCTACCAGCGGGCAGGGGGCCTGTACGCGAAAGACCGCCGAGCAGATGCTGGCGGTCTTCACATAACACTTCAGGAGAGTATTACCGACTGATGTACGACGGCAGGCAGGCCGTATGCACCGATTATGCGACCGGCCACAGTGCATTGCAATGGCCATTCCATTCGTGCACGATGGAGAAGCGGATCAGTGCCGGAAGATAGACGGTTCGCTGGTGGTGAAGCGCATCCTTTCGCTTTAGTGGCGAGATCCACCGTCCAGGGGGCAGTGCCCTGGCTGACTCGCAAACGAACCCCGCTCATCGTGGCGGGGTTCAGTCGTCGGGGGCTTGCAATCATTTGAGCCTTGGCGCATAGTCGAAGATACAAACAAAAGACACGGATGTACCTCGCGTCTTCTACTACTCACAATAGCAGGAAGACCGCGAGATTCAAGGTCTTCCTGTTTGTAATCTGACCTACGGGCTGTTGGGGATAGAGATATCCCAACGTTTCCAGCCATGGAGCGTTCCTATAGGGGAGATTGACCGAGTGTATCAACCATCCTCGGCGATCCCCATCAGCTCGTAGCCAGTCGGGGTATCCGCCCGCAACCGATCCGGCACCGTCCGAGACAGCGTACATTCATAGGTTGATACGGAGAGGGCAGGCGTTTGCAGCGTCGATAGTCCAGTTAACGCGATGGGCAACATCAGGCTAAGAGCTGAATGGTAGTGGCTAGCCGATAACCAGTGTTGTGTGTAGGCAAGGCATTGCGAATCACACCCCTCTCCGTACCAGCCCATGAACACAAGCGCATAACGGTAAGCACTGGCAAGACCAGAGCCGACTACCGCTCATTGCAAGTTGATGTTCCCCGGACGGTTCGATTCCGTCTCACTGACGCCGCTCGCGAGGGGTAGAAAGTGGTCTAGGGGTGCACCAGCTTGGAATGAGTACCGTGCAACCTTTGAGGATGTAGTCACCAGGCCCACTGCACGACCCCGTAAGGGGTGCAGGGAGGGAGCAGCGAAAGCCACAGAGTCAGTAACAGGTCTCCCCGCCGTAGGCGGTGAGGGGGAGGGGGAGCCTTTGTCAGTCGTTGTCAGGAGACTTCGGTTGCTTCTTCAGCTGGCGCCTCTCCTTGCGCAGGCGCTTCCTCTCGCGCCGCTCTCGAAAGCTCTCGATCATGGCGCTTTCTTGTTCTCGGCTGAGTCCGAGGTTCGCCCGGGCCAGGTCGCGGTCGATGACGTCGACTGCATCGAGGTCTGCCTCGGTATAAACGTTGAAGCGGACCTGCTGCGGGTTGTCCTTCAGCCACTGCCTCCGCTCTTTCACCGAGCGCCATCCACTGAACGTGAAGTAGATGACGCCAAGCACGGTGAAGATGTGCATGCGTGACTTGAGGCCCCACGTAGTGATGACGAGGCCGGGTATGAGGACGTACACCTCGAACGCGCGGGCGATGATGAATCGCCAGAGTGGCGGGATGCTGTAGAGCGCGTTCTTGGCATACGTCGGGAGGTGGGGCATCAGGATCGCTGCGCCCAAGAATGCCATCGCGACGCTGACCACGAAGTTGGCCCGGCCGTTCGTTCCCATCCCGATGGCGTAGAGGGCCGTGACCTCACCCACGACGCCAGCGAGAAGAGCGATCAGGACTACGTAGGTACGAGCGGGGTCGCGGCGTCGGTCGGCGAGAAGCGCCAGCACAAGCACAGGAATGATCTGTGCCGCAGCGTTCATGTACTCCTGCTGGTTGCCCTTCATGCCGGGGAGCATAGGGCAGGACGCCGACAAGTGCGGCAGGCTGTGGATAAAGGTATTGCATGACCATAAGCAAATGCTTATAGTATTTCCATAAGCAAAGGAAACGCAGTGATAACTAAACAACGCCCGAATTACTTTAAGAGCCGCCACCCTGAGCTCGAGATTGCAGCCACTCGCAAGAGGCTGATCGGTAACTACGTGATGTTCGGCCTCCTGCTCCTGATCGTCGCAGGCATCATCTGGGGTATGGGGCGCGAGCTATGAGCATCCAGCGCATTCAGTCCGACCCGGAGACCGTGACGTACGGCCAGGCGGACATCAACAGCATCGTCAAAGCTTTCGAGCAGAACCTTGAACTGAAGATGCCACGGGCACAGTTCCAGCGCCGAGCCGCCAAGACGCTCCTGCAACAGCACGGCTACGACCGTGTGGCAGCAGCCATCGCGTACGTCGCCGCTACTCGGGACCAGGAGTACGTGCCGCAGATCGTCAGCCTCGAAGACCTACGCGACAAGTGGAACCGACTAGAGCTCTACGCCCGCAAGCACTCCCGCAGCGTCGACACGGATGAAGCTATTCGGCAGATGACGGAGGGGCGGTGATGGAGGATTTAGTTAGCCACGAGATCGGGAAAGCGCTCAAAGAAGTGGGCTACAACCACCCCACCGAGCACGTGTGGATCCGGGCCAAAGGTCGCCTGAACAAGAACGAGTGGCGGCTAGAGCACTGGCCCTGCAATGTTCCTGCCGACGAGGAAGTGCCGGCTCCGGATCTCGTCGAACTGGCAGCGGCGTACGTGGTCCGCTACCGGGAGAACGAGCGATGAAGGCCGCAGGTCGGTTCCTACTGGCCTTCTTGATCCTCGTCACCGCTCCCATATGGGTCTTGCCAGTCGCCGCTTGGCTGCTCAGCCAAGAACTGTTTGACGACAGTGAGCCGCAGCGATGAACGACTACTGGTGGAACGCCTACAAGTACGGCGGCGAGATTCTTCGCCTGAAGCCAGCCGAGGCCGCCATGGTCATGCAGGCCAAGCAGCGCGGCGAGCCCGTTCTCGTGAAGCGACTCAGCATGATGATCGACACCAAGGAACTGGCCGAGATCGAGAAGACGGATGAGCCCATCCGAGACCTAGGGCTACAAGCCATCGGTGACGGTACGACCGGCGCCCGCAAGAAGGAACTCCCCATCGGGTACCCGGAATCAGCCCAGGCGCGCTACGTGAAGCGCAAGGTGCCCTTCAGGGCATGGGAGAGGAAGTACGCACCCGCACCCGGCTATCACCTTCTCCACTCGGACGATGACGACGAGGGCACGGTGTGGGTCTGCATGACCCGGATCGTGACGCCTAGCGAGAGAGATCCCGCCAACCTGCCGTCCGGCCTTCAACCGCTGGAACCGTGGGAGCTGGAACTGCTCACGCAGAAGATCGGCTAACCATAAACAAGGACCCACACACATGGGTATGTACGGAGACGCACTCAACAAATTAGATGACGGACTGTTCGTGAAGATCGAGCCAGGCCGGCCGGTTCACCTCAGGATCCTGGATCACCCTTGGGTATCCACCCGGCAGTACGACGGGGCGATGTATCGACTCGCTTCTCCTGGCCGGTCTGGGACTACAACCTCAGCAAGGTCCGCATCCTCGAGCAGGGCAAGGGCATCTTCAAGGACATCGCGGCCATCGTGGAGTCCTGGCCGGACGGAGCAGCCATGCCTGCACCGTTCGACGTCAAGATCGTTCGTCAGGGCACTGGCCAGTTCGATACCAAGTACACGGTCACGGGAGTACCGCAGGGAGGCACGATGCCGCTGATGAAGGACCTCAAGGACCAGCTGCCCGACATGGCAGAACGCAGCAAAGGCCTGCCGCTCAAGGAGATCGTCGCGGGACAGCAGCCGGACGTCGTGAAGGTCGGTAGTGGTTCGCCAACGCTCGCAGCACTCGAAGCTGGTGACAACGCACCAGACGATCTGCCGGAAGGGGATATCGACCTAGACGAGATCCCGTTCTAATGGCGGGCGGATGGAGAGGCGGAGCCCCCTTCGACGTCAATCGGACGAAGCGACCGCAGAACGGCTGTGGTGACAGCGCCGCGGTCAGGGAGCTCGGCGCCATGAAGGCTCTTCTCGAGCCCATGGCCAACACTCCTGACATGGCTCTGGTCAAGGGCTACGTCGATAAGCGACTTCAGGCGCACTCACATGGCTGAGCGCGCACACAAGGCCCGTGCTGGCCTCATGGGTGGTCTCGCGAGAGTGCCGAAGGGCTTCGCGAAGATGAGCCCTGAGCAGCAGCGAGCGGCATCCCAGAAGGGCGTGGCAGCGCGTCAGGCAAAAGCAAAGGCAAGGCGCGAGGCAGAGGACCAGCGCCGGGACCGAATCATGAACGAGGGAGGTGAGTAATGGCAGGGACAAGAACGGGTGGTGCCAAGGCGGCGGCTACCAACAAGATTCGATACGGCTTCGACTTCTACAAGATGATCGGGCGCAAGGGCGGGACGATCAGTAGAGGCGGTGGCTTCGTCGGAGAGGGCGGCCGAGAGCGCGCCCGGGTAGCAGGAGCCAAGGGTGGCAAGGCTTCTCGGCGGGGGAGGGCAGCGTGACGATCCCAGCCATCCTCACCAGCAAGCCCGCCAAGGCCGCGTTCTGGACGAGCAAGTGGGTCGTGCGCGGCATCGTGGCGGTGAGCATCTTGTGGCTAGCAGTCCTGGCCGGGATGTACGGCGGCATCATCGGCGGGTTGCTGATCAGCTGGGGCATGGGGCGATGATCCAGGGCCAAGACAATGAATGAATTAGCGGAGAATATATCAATGGAAGAGAGAGCAACTTACGGTCTGGTCGATGAAGATCCGATCCGGACGACCCGGATACCCTACTCAGATATCGAGAAGGTATTGGCGCGGAGCGCCATGATCATCAGCAACCTTGAGGACCAACTTGGGCAAGTCCTGCGACCATCTAACCCAGAGGGCCCCGGTTACAACTCCGAACGTGTGGAGAAGGCAGCCATCAATGGGGACTTCTCGCCTCTCGTGGCGACCCTCAATGGGTATCTGATCGTGATAGAAGATCACAACCGCCGCCTGTCACGGATATTGGAGCGCCTGGACACGTAGGCTTCACTTGCAACACAAAGCCGCCCACCTCAGCAGAGATGGGCGGCTTTCGCGTACCTGGAGTCAGTGAGCCGCCTTGTAGGCGTCCTGCACTTCTTGGGAGATACGTCCACGCTCGGACACCTTGTGCCCGTTGGCGCGTGCCCACTCGCGGATAGCGCCCAGGTCCTGCTTGGACGCCGAGGAGGTGGAACGACCAGAGGAGCGCCGACCGCTCGTCTTGCGTGCTTTCTCCATGTACGGGCGGATAGCCTCATCGAACTTCTTGAAGTTCTTGTCGTTCAGGTCGATTTCGTAGCTGGTGCCATAGAAGGCGAAGTCGATGGTGCGCGTTGCCTCGCTACCGTCGATGTCGTCCGTGAGCTGAACGATCGTGCGCTGTGCCATTGGTGCTCCTAATGCTTGGGGTTTTGAGCATCGTCATCCAAGCACACAAAAAGTAAAGCCCGCTACCTCGATAGTCGAAGTAGCGGGTTATGTGGGGGATTACTGCTTGACGGGTTCGGCCGGCGCCGTGGTGGCGGGCTTGTCCGCGGACTTCCCGGCGGTCATCTCAGCCGCCCGGCGCTTGCCCTCTTCGAGCTTCCAGGCACGGTACTTCTCGAGGATGTCCGTGGGTATCTTGCCCTTGGGCGCGATGTCGATGCCGGTCTGCTGCGCCCAGAGGCGGGCAGCGACGCTCTCACCGTTGCCGTTGCTGGACGACTTCTTGGCGACCTCGCGGGCCTTGTTCACGAAGGGCTGGAGAACCTTCGCCAGCTTCTCGACGTTGGCGGGTGCCAGGTCGATTTCCCACTTGTGGTCCTCGAAGCTGAACGTGACGGTGGATGCGCCATCGGAGCCGTCGAGGTCATCGACGATGAGTTCCTTGCGAGCCATGACGGCTCCCTTCTCGTGTAGGTACGGTGGACATTTGCCACTAACTCAGAATATGAGCCGTACTCGCACAAAAGTAAAGAAAAGGTATTGCACTGTATGTTAAGGCGTGTTAATTTACATACATAAGCAAGGGATATAGCAATGAGCGTCAAGTCACTATCTATAGGGGCAAAGGTAGCCACCATCAAGATCAACACCGATTACTTCAGTGGCGACACGGAGGCGCGAGCCATATACGCGTTGCTGGGCGGCTACAACGAGGTGGCGCGAGGCGTCGACATAACCGAGTTTCAGGTCATCCAGCGTGACTTCAGGATGGCCGTGAATGCCATGAAGGCAAAGCTCAACCATCAGGATGTGATGGCTCGCCACCAATGATGAACCTCAACGAGCTAGAGCGAGAGCTGCACAAGATGCAGCCCCGCCAACGCCTCTACGAACTCATCAAGGCTGAAATGAAGCGGCGAGGAAGGTGGAAAAACCTCGACCGTGGTGCGGCACCGCCGACAAGTGTCACCAAGAAGTAGAAGAAGCCCCCGAGCCGAGAAGGCCGGGGGCTTTGTTGTGGGCGCTCAGTGCGAGAAGACGGCCTCGACGTCCAAGGTGACGACGAACGGCTCGTCCAAGGTGACGACGCCCCGGCTGTACTCCCGCACCGTCACGAACCGCCCGTCCTCGTTGTGCAGGACGGTGATCGACTCGTTGTCCGGCTGGACGATCCAGTACCAGGGCAGACCGCCCTCGGCGTACAGCTGCGTCTTGCGGCCGAGGTCGACGTGCTTGGTAGACGGAGAAGCCACTTCGACCACGAGCAGGGGAGCGACGCGGAGCAGGTCAGCGCCGGGAGCGTCCTTGTCAGCGACCATGATGTCCGGCTCGAAGACGAAGCCCGGACGCATCATCCAGCCCGCTTCGCTCAGTACCTCGTAGCCCTCGGGAGCCGCGTCCTCGAGGAGCCGGGCCAGTCGCCGGATGATGCGCTGGTGCTGGCGGGAGGGCGGGTTCACCGTGGCCTCGCCATCGAAGAACTCCGTGTGGGTCGTCTCAGTCGCCAGGAACTCGGCGTATGACATCGACATGGCATCAGGATACCTCTCGATATTTGGGATGGGTAGGTTCGGCATTTCGCCTCCTTTCAATATGCGCGTCTGGACACATTGATTCAACGTGCCGCTATGGTGGAAGGTCTGGCGACAATTGAGTCAATTGGAAATATCATAGATGGCAGTAGTGCCGACTAGATAACTTCCTCATCTTCTCAACCGCTTGTCAAAGTAATACCAAAATCGAACCAGTCGACTGGGTCCGCACCCTCGACGATGGACTTGGTTATGCAACACGAGCGCTCTTCTGACAAGAGCCACAACGGGAGCGACGCCCACCAGCCTCGTACGTCGCACAAGAACCGGTATGCGACATGGGAGTGGGTACACCGATGACAACACTGATTCAGCTAGTGACGGACACGTCGCCGATCTACGAGCCGCACATCGTCAAGTGGGCATGGCTAGAAGCCAGTGTCGGCGGCGTGATGGTGTCACTGATCCTGTGCCTGCTTGCAGGCATGGTCCTAGGCCACGCGATGGTCAGGGACTCCAGCACCTTGAAGACGCTTGGCTGGTACGTGCTGCTTGTGGCACCCAGCATCTGGCAAGGCATCGTGCTGTTCCAGGGCGACAGCCTCTTCGAGACTGTCGGCGCAGTCGCCTTCATCATCAGCGCCGTGGTGATGACACTCATCGGCCTAATTGGACGGGCGCTTCTCCGCTAGCTGCTACTTCTTGAGCGCGACACCGAGCAGGGCGGTGATCGCACCGACAAGAGACGTGGCGTCCTTGGGGTCGATGAGATCAGCACCGTCCGGAAGAACGGCCGCAGCCTTGTCCTGCTTGCCGAAGACGCGCCTTCCCAGTTCTGCACGCACTACGTACTTGTCATCAGCGCTGAGCTCGTCCGTGTATGCCTTGATCGACTGCAAGAGCACGTTGTTGAGCCGGGCCTCTTGGGCGGCATCGCGGTGGTGGCCGGCTTCGCGAAGGAAGTAGTAGGCAAAGAGCAGGATTGGTACTACGACTGCGAAGCGCGCCACCTCCCAGGACAAGAACTTGGCGTCTTTAAGATCTTCCGAGAGCTTGATGCCAATGTAGACAGAGGTGCCGAACAAGGCGCCGCTGATGACGCGCATGATCCAGGCCCGGACCTCCTCCCATCGCCCGAAGCGCTTGAAGTTGGTCCCTAGCGTTACGGCACCCGTCTGGCCGGCTGCCTCCACTGTGTCGTCTCGGGCTTCACGGGCCTCGGCGCGTGATTCAGCAATGTCGACTACAGCTTCATTCGCTCTGCCAACGAGCTCTTCGAGTTCAATCTGTGTGATTTCGTTCTTTAGTGTAGACATCTTGCGCTGAACTTCACTGAGCCTGGACAGGAAATCGGCGCGGGCGTCCTTGGCCGTCGGAAACTTTGTAATGCCAGTCATCTGAATTTTTACGAGCAACGGATCCAGCGTGCTCATGAAATGGCGCAAACTCGTGTAGAACGAGGAAGAGTCGTCGCGGTGGCTCTCGCGGACAGCAAGGCGTAGAGCGTTGGTCAATTCCTCACACTCTGGCATCGTGAGTGCCGACACTGCGGGAGAAGCGTAGACGGTCTGAACGTCAAATAGGAGGCTTCCCACGTCATTTACTAGAGAGGCGAATCGTCGCGTAAAGACGCGTTGCGCCGGAGTCGGCGCCCAATTAGAGTCCATTGCCAAGTTCAATGAATTGATCTGGTTCGTCCACTCCTCTGAGAAGGTGCGGATGTAATCATCTGCCACCTGCTCGAAGTCGCCCTGCGTATCTGTCATGTGCGCAGGCTACAGCACACAAGGCCGCCCCGAGGCACTTGCGATGACTGGGGGCGGTTCATTGTCATTGTATAGCGAGTGCCGCATAATGGGGATAGTAATCAAGGCACTTGCACAATGGCTGAATCTCAGCACAACGACAAAGAGTTTCTAGACGCCGTTCATGACGCGACAGCACCCGTAGAGCGCGAGCCCTACCAGCGAGACGGTCGCAAGGTGGACTTCGATCCATCCAACGACTACCAGGACGGCTACAACGCTGGACGCCGCTCCAAGGACCTGCGCAAGCGTGAGCACATCCTCATGGCATTCGCGGCCGGCCAGATCGCGACGATCATCGCTTACTTCTGGGGTAAGGCGTGAGCCGCAAGTACAACCACAAGTGGCTCGACATCAGCGACGCCCTTACCCCCAAGGCCATGGCCGAGTTCAAGACCGGCCAGGTCCTGAAGTTCATGCAGAACGGCGAGAAGCGCACGTACCGCATCACGCGCATGACGAAGACCAAGTGCTGGGTCACGCCCATAGAGACCTTCACAGCGGACGAGCTGCGGGCTCAGGGCACTGTGGAGACAAGCTGATGGCTGGGGGACGTCCATCAACGTGGCGAGACGAGTACGCCGACCAGGCGCGCAAGCTGTGTCTTCTCGGTGCAGACGACGAGACCATGGCCGACTTCTTCGGTGTCTCGTTGCGGACCGTCAATTCGTGGAAGAAGAAGCAGCCTGAGTTCTTGCACGCCATAAAAGGTGGCAAGGCACGAGCGGACGCCGAGGTCGCCTCCAAGCTCTACGACCGGGCCACAGGGTTCGAGTCCGTCTCGGCCTGCCTGCTGCTCCTCGCCCTCGGCCTGGTGTCGTGGCTGCGGTGGGTGCCGTTCGGCTCGCGTGACACGGGTGCCTGGTGCGTCGTGCTGGCCCTGCTCGTCATCTACCGCCACCGGCGCAACATCGAGCTGTGGATCTCGGCCCGTCGCGACGCGACGTCCGGCGACGGCTCCTCGTCCACAGCCTGAGCTCCCCGCGATCCCTGTCCACAACGACCAGCCTTCGGGTTCGGCCAGCCGCGATGGGCTTCCTAGCGTGCCCGTATGCCGTTGCGCCGCCGCCCGCCCGAGCCCTCTCCACGACTGCGGGCCCTGCTCGCCTCCGGCAGCGCCCTCCCGGCTCGGGGCACGGCTGACCCTCCGCCGGCTCGGGGCACGGCTGACCCTCCGCCGGCTGGGGTCTCGTCGGCGGCCCCACCGGTCACCCCGTGGCAGCCCGACCGTGACTGGCTCGAGGACGTAAAGGGTCCGCCTGCTGTCGACCGACGCCCGCCGCAGCGGCCCTCGACGGGTGGTCGGCACCGTCGACCGACGCCCCCGGGCCCGCGGTTCTTCGCCCTGCCCCAGTCGCTCGTGGGCGCGCGGCTGAGCGGTCCTCGTGCCGCCGTCGCGGGGCTGCTCATCGTCGTGGTGGTCGCC
>NZ_BAAGSF010000003.1:0-298257 GCF_054782575.1 Pedococcus soli
CAGGTGCAGCGGCCGACGTTGGCGGTGCTGGCGAAGTACTCGCCGCAGTACCCGTGCTTCACCGAGGCGCTGGTCAACTGGCAGCCCCGCATCGACGAGGCGTTCCGGGACTCGCAGTTCCACATCACGGTGGAGGTCGCGCCGCAGCGTCCGGGGTACACCCCGGGGGAGGAGCCGCGCTGGGGCGAGAGCCGCGGGCCGAACTGCCTCGGGCTGCCCAACCCCGGTGGCAGCCAGGCCAAGCCCCACCAGGGGCCGCACTTCGACGACGGCACCCGGTCGGGCGGCGCCAGCGCAGGCAGTGCCTTGCCCACCGCCTTCACCGGTCCGTCGGGCTCCAGCATCGTCGGACCCGACGCGGGCCTGGCCGGTACCGAGGAGGAGCAGCGCGTCGTGGCGGCACTGCTGTCCGGGAACGGCTCTGCCGAGCCGTCCGCCATCACGACCCTGCTCGCCGGGCCGATGCTGCGCGGAACGGTGGTGAGCCAGCGATGAACACCACCCCACAAGGTTCTTCCCTCCTTCGTCGCTCCGATACTTCGCGGGGGCCCCGATGAGCACTCGCTCCAGCCTCGTGAAGTTCATCGTGTTCGTCGTGGCGACGCTGCTCGCGACGGGCACCCTGGCCGCGACCATCGCCAACATCCAGTTCGGTGACAAGGCGACGTACACCGCCGTGTTCAAGGACGTCACCGGCCTGGCCGCGGGCCAGGAGGTGCGGATCGCCGGCGTGCGCGTCGGGGAGGTCAAGGCCATCAAGGTCGCCCGCGACCGGGTGCACGCCGACGTCCAGTTCAAGGTGCTCAAGACCAGCGTCCTCACCCAGGGGACCAAGGCGACGATCAAGTACCGCAACCTCGTCGGGGAGCGCTACATCGCCCTCACCCAGGACGTGGGGGGCGCCACCCCCCTCAAGGACGGCGCCACCCTCGGGCTCGACCACACCCAGTCCGCGCTCGACCTCACCGTGCTCTTCAACGGGTTCAAGCCGCTGTTCGCCGCACTCTCGCCCAAGGACGTCAACGAGCTGTCCGCCAACATCGTCAGCGTCCTGCAGGGCGAGGGCGGCAACATCAACTCGCTGCTGGCCAAGACCGCGTCCCTGACCTCGACGCTGGCCGACCGCGACGCGGTCATCGGGCGCACCATCAGCAACCTCAACACCGTGCTCGGCACGGTCGACGACCGCGACGCCGCGCTCAAGGAGCTGATCGACCAGCTCCAGCGGTTCGTCTCCGGCTTGGCCGCCGACCGCAAGACCATCGGTGCGTCGCTGACCAACATCAACTCGCTGACGGCCCAGACCGCGGACCTGCTCAAGGTGACCCGCTCGCCGCTGAAGTCGGACATCGCCAACCTGCGGTCCCTCGCGACCAACCTCAACGAGCCCGCCAACACGGCCACCTTCGAGAAGTTCCTGTCGACCTCACCCGGGAAGATCTCCACGATCACCCGGACCGCCACGTACGGCTCGTGGTTCAACTTCTACCTGTGCGACTTCAGCGGCACGATCAAGCTGCCGGTCGGCCCTGCGGTCAACCTCGGCAAGCCCGAACAGCTGTCGGCTGCGAGGTGCTCCTGATGGCCATCCCGTTCCGTGAGCGCAACCCCGTCCCGATCGGGGCGGTCGGCCTGCTCTCCATCGCCGTGCTGCTGTTCCTGGCCTTCAACATCCAGAGCATCCCCTTCATCGGTGGGGGCGACTCCTACCGGGCCGCCTTCAGCGAGGCAGGTGGCCTGCTCAAGGGCGACGACGTCCGCATCGCCGGCGTCAAGGTCGGCAAGGTGAAGTCCGTCGACCTCGCGGGCGACCACGTCGTCGTGCAGTTCAAGGTCACCGAGCCGGCCGCATTCGGCACGGAGACCGCCGCGTCGGTGCGGATGAAGACCCTGCTGGGCCAGAAGTACCTCGCGCTCGAGCCCGCCGGTCCGGGGCAGCTCAAGGCGGACAGCGAGATCCCGATCGACCGCACGGTCTCGTCCTACGACATCATCAACGCCTTCAGCGACCTCGCGACGACCACCGAGCGCATCGACACGGGTCAGCTGGCCGACTCCCTGACGACCCTGGCCACGGAGTTCAAGGACAGCCCGAAGGACGTCAAGGCCGCTCTCGACGGCCTCAGCCGGCTGTCGCGGACGATCGCCTCGCGGGACGCCGAGCTGAAGAAGCTGCTCGCCTCGGCGAACAGCGTCTCGGGCACGGTCGCCCAGCGGAACAAGGCGATCGAGTCGATCATCAAGAACGCCGACCTGCTGCTGGTCGAGCTCGAGGCGCGTCGGGAGGACATCCACACCCTCTTCGTCAACACCTCGGCGATGGCCCAGCAGGTGACCGGCCTGGTCCGGGACAACCGGGCACAGCTCAAGCCGGCCCTGGACCAGCTGACCAAGGTCCTCGCGGTGCTGCAGAAGCACGAGAAGGACCTCAGCGACACGATCGCCGCCATGGCGCCCTTCACCCGGCTGTTCGCCAACGTCCTGGGCAACGGCCGGTGGTTTGACACCTACATCGAGAACCTCACCACGCCCGTCGAACTCGGAGGCAAGTGATGGCCCGCCGTACCCCGTCGCTCGGGGGCTTCGTCCCGAAGGCCGTCGCCGCGCTCACCGTGGTGGCGCTGGCTGCGGGCGCGTACGCGTTCTGGCCCCGCCACGAGACCGTCCGGGTCACGGGTGAGTTCTCCCGCGCCGTGGGTCTCTTCCCTGGCTCCGACGTGCGCATCCTCGGCGTGCAGGTCGGGCAGGTCAAGGACGTCACCCCGAAGGGCGACAAGGTCGAGGTGGTCTTCGAGTACGACGCCAAGTACAAGGTGCCCGCCCAGGCCCAGGCCGCCGTGGTCGCTCCGTCACTGGTCAGCGACCGCTACGTCCAGCTCTTCCCTGCCTACACCGGTGGGCCGGTGATGAAGGACCGCGCGCAGATCGGCCTGGACCGCACCGCCGTCCCGGTCGAGCTCGACCGGATCTCCACCAGCCTGGACGACCTGCTCGTCGCCCTCGGTCCCACGGGTGCCAACAAGGACGGTGCCCTCCAGGCGGCCCTCGACACCGGAGCCAGGAACCTCGACGGCCAGGGCCAGAAGATCCACGACACCAACCACGACCTCAGCCTCGCCCTGCAGACCCTGTCGGGCGGGCGCAACGACCTGTTCGGCACGGTGAAGAACCTGCAGACCTTCACCTCGATGCTCGCCACCAACGACAGCCAGGTGCGCCGACTCAACGCCGACCTCGCGAGCGTCTCGACCCAGCTCGACGCCGAGCGGGACGACCTCGCCGCCGCCCTGAAGAACCTCGCGGTGGCGCTGAGCGAGGTCAGCTCGTTCGTGCACGACAACCGGGCGTCGCTGACGACCAACATCGGCCAGCTCGCCTCCGTCACCGGGACGGTCGCCAAGCAGCGTGACGCCCTGGCGGAGACGCTGACCGACGCCCCGGTCGCGATCAGCAACCTCCAGAACGCCTACAACCCCAAGAGCGGCACGCTCGACACCCGCGCCAACCTCAACGAGAACCTCAAGCTCCAGACGTTGCTGTGCAACCTCATCACCGCGAGCGGCCAGCCGCCGAGCGTCTGCACCACCGTGGCGGGCGTGCTCAAGCCCGTGACCGACCTCCTCGACAAGCTCAAGGGGCTGGGCGTGGTCCTCCCGACCAACCTGCTCAGCGCCATACCGAGGTCGCAGGGGGGCACCGGGCCCGAGGCGACCACCGTCGGGGCCGCAGCCCCGACCACGCCCGCCGTGCAGCTGCGCGGCGCCGACCCCACCCTCGGTGGGCTCCTCGAGGGGGACCGGTGACCACCATGGCGCACTCCAGCGAACCCACCACCCGGACGCGTATGCCGCGTGGCCGCCTGTTCGCCGCCGCGCTGGCGGCCGGCGCGGTGCTGACCACGACGGGCTGCCAGGGTGCGTTCGACCTGCCCCTGCCCGGTGGCGCCGCCAACAGCGGCGACATCATCCGCGTCACCGCCGAGTTCGCCGACGTGCTCGACCTCGTCCCGCAGTCCTCGGTGAAGGTGGACCAGGTGACCGTGGGCTCGGTGGAGAAGATCGAGCTCAACGGCTGGACCGCCCGGGTGACGCTGCGCCTGCCCAAGGACGTGAAGCTCCCCGACAACGCGGTGGCCGAGCTCAAGCAGACGTCCCTGCTGGGGGAGAAGTACGTCGAGCTCTCACCGCCGACCACGGGCACCCCCGAGGGCGCCCTCGGCGACGGCGACAACATCCCCCTCGACCGGACCGGCCGCAACCCCGAGGTCGAAGAGGTCCTCAGTGCGATGTCGTTGCTGCTCAACGGTGGTGGCGTCGCCCAGCTGAAGGTGATCGAGACCGAGCTCAACCACGCCCTGACCGGCAACCAGACCGAGATCAAGGACCTGATCAAGCAGCTCGACACGTTCGTCGGCGGGCTCGACCAGCAGAAGAGCGAGATCGTCCGGGCCATCGACAACATCGACAAGCTCGCCAGCCGGCTCGCGGCCCAGAAGGACGACATCGACCGGGCCCTGGCCACGATGCCGCAGGGCCTGAAGGTGCTCGCCGACCAGCGCAAGCAGCTGGTCCAGCTGCTCGCTGCGCTCAGCCGCCTCGGGGCGGTGGGTACCGACGTCATCGCGCAGAGCAAGGCCGACACCACGGCCAACCTCAAGGCCCTCGAACCCATCCTGGCCCAGCTCACCAAGGCCGGTGACAACCTGCCCAAGTCCCTGCAGCTGTTCCTGACCTACCCGTTCCCCGACAGCGCCACCGGGGCGATCAAGGGCGACTACACGAACCTGTCGGCCGACCTGGACCTCAACCTCAAGAACCTCGCGGGCAACCTCGGCCTGCCGACGACCCTGCCCACCGGCGGTCTCCCCACCGGCGGGCTGCCCACGGGTGGCCTCCCCGGGCTCCCGGGACTGCCGACGCCGTCGCTGCCGGTGACGCCGTCGCTGCCCACCCCGTCCATCTCGGTGCCGAGCGTCCCCGGGGTGCCCCTGCCCAGCAGCACGTCGTCGAGCCGGACGTCGAGCGGGAACCCCGTCTGTCCGCCGCTCTGCCTGAGCCCGCAGCAGTCGCAGTCGAGCTCCGACGGCTCCTGGCGCTCCCTCTACGGAGGTGACGCATGATCCGCCGCTCGGTGAAGGTGCAGCTGTTCGCCTTCATGCTCATCACCCTCCTCACGGTCTCGGTGCTGTCGGCGCGCTACGTCGGCCTCTACGACCGGGTGGTCGGCGGTCAGTACCACGTGTCGGCCGACTTCGCGCAGTCCGGTGGCATCTTCATCGGCTCCGAGGTGTCCTACCGGGGGGTCACCGTCGGCCGCGTGGACGACCTGCGCCTGTCCAAGGACGGCGTCGTCGTCGACGCGAAGATCCAGCGCGGCGTCAAGATCCCCAAGGACACCAAGGTCGTCGTGGAGAACCGCTCGGCGGTGGGGGAGCAGTACCTCGACTTCCAGCCGCGCAGCGACGGTGGGGCCGTGCTCGCCGACGGCGACACGATCCCGCGCAAGGACACCCAGTTCCCCCTGCGGGTCGACACGCTGCTGCTCGACCTCGACCACACCGTCAACTCCGTCGACCGGCAGGACCTGTCCACGGTGGTCGACGAGCTCGGGAACGGGTTCGCCGACGGCGGGCAGGACCTCCAGCGGCTCATCGACAGTGGTGACGCCCTCACCCAGGCGGCCACCGAGGCGCTGCCCGAGACCAAGAAGCTGCTCGACGACGGCCGGATCGTCCTGGACACCCAGCGCGACACCTCCGGCCAGGTCAAGACCTTCGCGAAGAACTTCGCCGACCTCGCCGACACCCTCAAGGCCTCGGACGGCGACCTGCGTCTCGTGCTCGACCGTGGCGTCGTGGCCTCGACCGAGCTCGAGGCGCTGATCCGCGACAACAAGGGCAACCTCGCGGCCCTGCTGGCCAACCTCATCACCGTCGGCCAGGTCACCACCGCGCGCGTCGACGGCATCCAGCAGCTGCTCGTGACGTACCCCGACGTCGTGGCCGGCGGCTTCACCGTCGTGCCCGGTGACGGCACCGCCCACTTCGGGCTGGCCCTCGCGCAGAACCCGCCGGTCTGCACCCAGGGCTACGGCGGCACGAAGCGGACCAACCCGAAGACCACGACCAACCTGCCGCCGGTGAACACCAGCGCCCGCTGCACCGCCCCCCGTGGGTCGGGGACGACCGTGCGCGGTGCGCAGAACGCGCCCCCGGCCTCGGGCGGGGCCGCCAACGCGACCGTTCCGCTCGCTTTCGGCGACCAGCCCGTATCGCCGGGCATGGCCGCGTCGTTGGGCATGGCGACACCACAGGTCTCCGTGCCCGTCCCCCCGACGGACGGTGCGGGCGGTGAGGCCTCGTGGTTGTGGATCATGAAGGAGGCCGCTCGATGAGCACCACCACCACCGCGCCCGTCACGACGCCCACCACAATGGCGGGCATGACCGACGCCGACGCCGAACCCGCCACCGGGTCGACCACCGACCCCGCGGGCCGCGCAGCGCCCACCGCGGGCGTCGCCCGCATCACCCCCCGCCTCGTGTGGGTGGTGGTGGCCCTCGCCCTCGTCGCCTCGGTGGCCCTCGGGGCCACCCGCGGCCGGGACTGGTATGCCGCGCGGCAGACCTCGGCGGCCAACGCCGCCGCCACGGCTGCGGCCAGGCAGCTGGCCATCAACTTCGTCAGCGTCGACTACGCCAAGGTCGACGCAGACACCGCACGGGTCCGGGCCGGTGCCACGGGGGAGTTCCTCAAGAGCTACACGACCTCGGTCGACCAGCTCAAGAAGGTGCTGGTCGCCAACAAGACGGTCTCGACCGTCCAGCGGTCCGAGGCCGCCCTCGTCTCCGGTGACCTCGACTCTGCGGTCGCGCTCGTCGGGGTGGTCGCGCCGACGAAGAACACCGCCGTCCCCGCGGGGGAGACCAAGACCTACCGGATGCGGCTGGAGCTCCGGAAGGTCGGATCGGCATGGAAGGTGGAGAACCTTGAGTTCGTCGGCTGACACCCCTCGTCCCCGCCCCAAGGTCGCCGGGCACCGTTCACGCGCCCGCACGACGGGCACCCCCACGGCGGCCGCCACGGCCGCGGCCCCCGCGACCGGCGCCACGGACGCACCCGTGGTCGAGCGCAGCGGCGACCCGGCCGAGGGTGCCACGGCTGGTCCCCCACGCCGGCTGACCCTGCCCACGCGGCACCAGCGCGCCGCGGCAGAGCCCACGTCCGAGGCGACGTCCGAGGCGACGTCCGAGGCGATGTCCGGGCTCGAGGCGGGAGAGGGCACGGGCTCCTCGGAGGTGCCCGCCGGGCGTCGACGCCGCTGGGTGGCCCCCTCGGTGGCCCTCGTGGCCAGCCTCGCCCTGCTCGGCACCGTCGCCGGCCTCAGCCTCCAGGACACCGGCGCCGACGCGCGCGCCGAGCGCGCAGCGACCAGCCAGGCGCGCACGTCGATCGAGCAGATGCTCAGCTACAACTACAAGACCATCGACGCGCAGTCCGCCCAGATCGAGGGCCTGCTCACCGGGTCGTTCAAGACCGAGTTCACCACCGCCATGGACAAGGAGATCAAGCCGCTGGCCGTCAAGAACCAGACCGTCGTGCAGGCCCGGGTCTCCGACGTCGGCGTGATGAGCTCGTCCCCGACGACGGTGAAGGTGATGGCCTTCGTCAACCAGGCGCGGGTCGGCACCGACCAGAAGCAGCCCGTCGTCGACCAGAACCGCGTCCTCGCGACGCTGTCCAAGGTCGGCGACCGGTGGTTGATCAGCCGGGTGGACGCGTTCTGACGATCCTCGGAGCACCCCGCTGACCTGCGGCGACGTCCCCTGCGGGGCGTCGCCGCAGTCGTGCCGGGGGACCGTTCGGCTCCTTCTCGGGGTGCCGCCCTTGACGCAGGGGCGCGGGCGCGTCATCCTCGTCTGCGTCGACCCGCCCCTTGTGGGGGCGAGACCCCCGTCAAGGCTGTGGCTCTGCCCGCTGGACACGGTTGGACGAGGCTGCCCTCCTACGTGTATGCTCATCCTTTGCGCTGCCCTCTTTCGCGCCCCCACCTCGGACAGAAGCTCTTCGTCGTGCCCTCCGGCACGGAAAACGAGCCACCTCCTGGCGGGATCGTGACGGCGGCCGGCGCCAATTCGGTTTCGAACCATCAGTTTTAAGACAGGCCCGTGGAAGGACCCCTCCTTGGCTGCCTCGCGCAACGCGACTCAGACTGTGTCCACCGCACGGACGGCTTCTGGCCGTCTGTCGTTCGCGAAGATCCGCGAACCCCTCGAGGTCCCCGACCTCTTGGCGCTGCAAACGGAAAGCTTCGACTGGCTGCTCGGTAACGAGCGCTGGCAGGCCCGTGTCGCAGAGGCCAAGGCCGCGGGTCGGGGGGATGTGCCGGATCGCTCCGGCCTCGAGGAGATCTTCGAGGAAATCTCTCCCATCGAGGACTTCAGCGGCTCCATGTCGCTGTCGTTCCGTGACCACCGCTTCGAAGAGGTCAAGTACTCCATCGAGGACTGCAAGGAGCGCGACCAGACCTACTCCGCGCCCCTGTTCGTCACCGCGGAGTTCATGAACACCACCACCGGCGAGATCAAGAGCCAGACGGTGTTCATGGGTGACTTCCCGCTCATGACCGAGCGCGGCACCTTCGTCATCAACGGCACCGAGCGTGTCGTCGTCTCCCAGCTGGTCCGCAGCCCGGGCGTCTACTTCGAGCGCACGCCCGACAAGACGTCCGACAAGGACATCTACACCTCGAAGATCATCCCGAGCCGCGGTGCGTGGCTCGAGTTCGAGATCGACAAGCGCGACATGGTGGGCGTCCGCGTCGACCGCAAGCGCAAGCAGTCGGTCACGGTGCTCCTCAAGGCCCTGGGCATGTCCGAGGCCGACATCCTCGAGGAGTTCGGCGACTACGAGTCGATGCGGCTCACCCTGGAGAAGGACCACACGGCCGGCCAGGACGACGCGCTGCTCGACATCTACCGCAAGCTTCGCCCGGGCGAACCGCCGACCCGTGAGGCCGCCCAGACCCTCCTGGACAACCTCTACTTCAACCCCAAGCGCTACGACCTCGCCAAGGTCGGCCGCTACAAGATCGACCGCAAGCTCGGCGTCGCCGCCGAGCTCGGCGACTCGGTCCTGTCCGTGGACGACATCGTCGCGACGATCAAGTACATCGTCTCCCTGCACGCCGGCGAGACGACCCTGAACGGCAAGAACGGTGACGAGGTCGTCGTCGAGGTCGACGACATCGACCACTTCGGCAACCGTCGCCTGCGCAACGTCGGCGAGCTCATCCAGAACCAGGTCCGCACCGGCCTGTCCCGCATGGAGCGCGTCGTCCGCGAGCGCATGACCACGCAGGACGTCGAGGCGATCACGCCGCAGACCCTGATCAACATCCGCCCCGTGGTGGCCTCGATCAAGGAGTTCTTCGGCACCTCGCAGCTGTCGCAGTTCATGGACCAGAACAACCCGCTCGCGGGCCTGACGCACAAGCGGCGTCTGTCGGCCCTCGGCCCGGGTGGTCTGTCCCGTGACCGCGCCGGCATGGAGGTCCGTGACGTCCACCCGTCGCACTACGGCCGCATGTGCCCCATCGAGACCCCGGAAGGCCCGAACATCGGCCTGATCGGCTCGCTGGCGTCCTACGGTCGGATCAACGCCTTCGGCTTCATCGAGACCCCCTACCGCAAGGTCGTCAAGGGTCGCGTCACCGACGACATCCAGTACCTGTCCGCCGACGAGGAGGACCGCCACGTCATCGCGCAGGCCAACGCCGTCATCGACGCCGAGGGCAACTTCACCGACGAGCGCGTCCTGGTCCGCACCAAGGGCGGCGAGGTCGACTACATCCCGGGTGAGGACGTCGACTTCATCGACGTCTCGGCCCGCCAGATGGTGTCCGCCGCGACCGCGCTGATCCCGTTCCTCGAGCACGACGACGCCAACCGCGCGCTCATGGGTTCCAACATGCAGCGCCAGGCGGTGCCGCTCGTCAAGTCCGAGGCGCCGCTGGTCGGCACCGGCATGGAGTACCGCGCCGCGCTCGACTCGGGCGACGTCGTCCGTGCCGAGGCCGCTGGTGTGGTCACCGAGGTCTCCGCCGACCTCGTCACCGTCGCCGGTGACGACGGCTCGACCCGCACCTACCGCATCGCCAAGTTCGCGCGCTCCAACCAGGGCACGTCGTACAACCAGGTCGTCGTCGTCAACGAGGGCGACCGGGTCGAGACCGGCGGCGTCATCGCCGACGGTCCCGCGACCGACGGTGGCGAGATGGCGCTCGGGCGCAACCTGCTCGTGGCGTTCATGCCTTGGGAGGGCCACAACTACGAGGACGCGATCATCCTCAGCCAGCGCCTGGTGCAGGACGACGTCCTCTCCTCGATCCACATCGAGGAGCACGAGGTCGACGCCCGTGACACCAAGCTCGGGCCGGAGGAGATCACCCGGGACATCCCGAACGTCTCCGAGGAGGTCCTGGCCGACCTCGACGAGCGCGGCATCATCCGCATCGGCGCCGAGGTCCGCGACGGCGACCTGCTCGTCGGCAAGGTCACGCCCAAGGGTGAGACCGAGCTGACGCCGGAGGAGCGCCTCCTGCGCGCCATCTTCGGCGAGAAGGCCCGCGAGGTCCGCGACACGTCCCTGAAGGTGCCCCACGGCGAGACCGGCACGGTCATCGGCGTGAAGGTGTTCGACAAGGACGAGGGCGACGACCTGCCCCCGGGTGTCAACCAGCTCGTGCGCGTCTACGTCGCCAACAAGCGCAAGATCACCGACGGTGACAAGCTCGCCGGCCGTCACGGCAACAAGGGCGTCATCTCCAAGATCCTGCCCGTCGAGGACATGCCGTTCCTCGAGGACGGCACCCCCGTGGACGTCGTGCTCAACCCGCTCGGTGTCCCCGGTCGAATGAACGTCGGCCAGATCCTCGAGCTGCACCTCGGCTGGGCCGCCTCGCGCGGCTGGGAGATCGCCGGCAACCCGGACTGGGCCAAGCTCATCCCGGAGGACGCCCGCAAGGCGCCCGCCGGCACGCGCGTGGCCTCCCCGGTGTTCGACGGTGTGCGCGAGGACGAGATCGTGGGTCTGCTGGACTCCACGACCAAGACCCGCGACGACGTGCGCCTCATCGACGGTTCCGGCAAGTCCCGGCTCTTCGACGGCCGCTCCGGCGAGCCGTTCCCCGAGCCGGTGTCGGTGGGTTACATGTACATCCTCAAGCTGCACCACCTCGTGGACGACAAGATCCACGCCCGCAGCACCGGCCCGTACTCCATGATCACGCAGCAGCCGCTGGGTGGTAAGGCGCAGTTCGGTGGCCAGCGCTTCGGTGAGATGGAGGTGTGGGCCCTCGAGGCCTACGGCGCCGCCTACGCGCTGCAGGAGCTGCTCACCATCAAGTCCGACGACGTCCAGGGCCGCGTGAAGGTCTACGAGGCGATCGTCAAGGGCGACAACATCCCCGAGCCCGGCATCCCCGAGTCCTTCAAGGTGCTCATCAAGGAGATGCAGTCGCTGTGCCTCAACGTCGAGGTGCTCAGCAGCGACGGCACGTCCATCGAGCTGAAGGAGTCCGACGAGGACGTCTTCCGCGCGGCGGAGGAGCTCGGAATCGACCTGTCCCGGCGCGAGCCCAGTTCGGTCGAAGAGGTCTAAGGCGTCGGTATGCCGCGCGGGCACCCCTGGTGAGCGCGCGGCATACCGCCCCTCCTCCCGACCAACCCCAGATTTAAAGCTAGAGACACGGAAGAAGGAACCACGTGCTCGACGTCAACTTCTTTGACGAACTGCGCATCGGCCTGGCCACTGCTGACGACATCCGTCAGTGGAGCCACGGTGAGGTGAAGAAGCCGGAAACCATCAACTACCGCACGCTCAAGCCCGAGAAGGAGGGCCTGTTCTGCGAGCGCATCTTCGGCCCCACCCGGGACTGGGAGTGCAACTGCGGCAAGTACAAGCGAGTCCGCTTCAAGGGCATCATCTGTGAGCGCTGTGGCGTCGAGGTCACCCGCGCCAAGGTGCGTCGTGAGCGGATGGGCCACATCGAGCTCGCCGCCCCCGTCACCCACATCTGGTACTTCAAGGGCGTCCCGTCGCGCCTGGGCTACCTGCTCGACCTGGCCCCGAAGGACCTCGAGAAGGTCATCTACTTCGCGGCCTACATGATCACGTCCGTCGACGACGAGCAGCGCCACAAGGACCTGCCGTCGCTCGAGGCGCAGATCGAGGTCGAGAAGAAGGAGTTCTCGAACAAGCGCGACTCCGAGGTCGAGGCCCGTGCCAAGCGCCTCGAGTCCGACCTCGCCGAGCTCGAGGCCGAGGGTGCCAAGGCCGACGCGCGCCGCAAGGTCCGCGAGTCCGCCGAGCGCGAGATGAACCAGATCCGCAAGCGTGCGGACCAGCAGATCGAGCGCCTCGAGCAGGTCTGGGACCGGTTCAAGAACCTCAAGGTCCAGGACCTCGAGGGCGACGAGATCCTCTACCGCGAGATGCGCGACCGGTTCGGCCTCTACTTCGAGGGCGGCATGGGCGCCGCGGCGATCCAGAAGCGCCTGCAGACCTTCGACCTCGAGGCCGAGGCGGAGGTGCTGCGCGAGATCATCGCCACCGGCAAGGGCCAGAAGAAGACCCGTGCCCTCAAGCGGCTCAAGGTCGTCACCGCGTTCCAGGTCACGACCAACAAGCCCGACGGCATGGTGCTCGACGCCGTCCCGGTCATCCCGCCGGACCTGCGTCCGATGGTGCAGCTGGACGGTGGCCGCTTCGCGACCTCCGACCTGAACGACCTGTACCGCCGCGTGATCAACCGCAACAACCGCCTCAAGCGGCTGCTCGACCTCGGTGCTCCCGAGATCATCGTCAACAACGAGAAGCGGATGCTCCAGGAGGCTGTCGACAGCCTCTTCGACAACGGCCGTCGTGGTCGCCCGGTCACGGGCCCCGGCAACCGTCCGCTCAAGTCGCTGTCCGACATGCTCAAGGGCAAGCAGGGTCGTTTCCGCCAGAACCTGCTCGGCAAGCGCGTCGACTACTCCGGCCGTTCGGTCATCGTCGTCGGCCCGCAGCTCAAGCTGCACCAGTGCGGTCTGCCCAAGCAGATGGCCCTGGAGCTCTTCAAGCCGTTCGTGATGAAGCGCCTGGTCGACCTCGACCACGCGCAGAACATCAAGTCGGCCAAGCGCATGGTCGAGCGCGCCCGTCCGGTCGTGTGGGACGTCCTCGAAGAGGTCATCACCGAGCACCCCGTGCTGCTCAACCGTGCACCCACGCTGCACCGACTCGGCATCCAGGCGTTCGAGCCCCAGCTGGTCGAGGGCAAGGCCATCCAGATCCACCCGCTCGTCTGCTCGGCCTTCAACGCCGACTTCGACGGTGACCAGATGGCTGTCCACGTGCCGCTGAGCACCGAGGCGCAGGCCGAGGCCCGCATCCTCATGCTCTCGAGCAACAACATCCTCAAGCCGGCCGACGGTCGTCCGGTGACCATGCCCACCCAGGACATGATCATCGGCCTCTACCACCTCACCTCCGAGGTGGAGGAGGGTCGCGGCACCGGTCGCGCGTTCTCCTCGGTCCACGAGGCGCGGATGGCGTTCGACGCGGGCTCGCTCGAGCTCGGCAGCAAGATCAAGCTGCGCCTGGTCGACGTCGTGCCGATCCCGGGCACCGAGCTGCCCGAGGGTGTCGAGGCGGACGCGCAGGGCCAGGTGCCCTCGCTGACGTTCGAGACCACCCTGGGTCGCGCGCTGTTCAACCAGACGCTGCCGGTGGACTACCCGTTCGTCGACGCCGTCGTGGACAAGAAGCGCCTCTCGACGATCGTCAACGACCTCGCCGAGCGCTACAGCAAGGTGCAGGTCGCGGCCAGCCTCGACGCGCTCAAGGAGTACGGCTTCCACTGGGCGACCCGCTCGGGCACCACGGTCGCCATCTCCGACGTCGTGACCCCGCCGCGCAAGCTCGAGATCCTCGAGGCGTACGAGACCAAGGCCACCAAGGTCCAGGTCCAGTACGAGCGCGGTCTGATCACCGACGACGAGCGTCGCCAGGAGCTCATCGAGATCTGGACCCAGGCCACCAACGAGGTCGCCAAGGAGATGGAGGCCAACCTCCCGAAGACCAACACCATCTACAAGATGGTGTCCTCGGGTGCGCGTGGTAACTGGATGCAGCTGCGTCAGATCGCCGGTATGCGTGGTCTGGTGTCCAACCCGAAGGGCGACATCATTCCCCGCCCGATCCGCGCGAACTTCCGCGAGGGTCTGTCGGTGCTCGAGTTCTTCATCTCCACGCACGGCTCGCGCAAGGGTCTGGCCGACACCGCGCTGCGTACCGCCGACTCGGGTTACCTGACCCGTCGTCTGGTGGACGTCTCGCAGGACGTCATCATCCGCGAGGACGACTGCGGCACCGACCGTGGCCTGACCATGCCGATCGCGCAGAAGAACGCGGCCGGTGCGCTGGTCGAGCACGACGACGTGGAGACCTCGGTCTACGCGCGGACGCTCGCCGCCGACGTCGAGAAGGACGGTTCCGTCCTGGCCGAGGCCGGTATCGACCTCGGTGACGTGGTCATCGACGCCCTCGTCGCCGCCGGCGTCGAGGAGGTCAAGGTCCGCTCGGTGCTCACCTGTGAGTCCCACGTCGGCACCTGCGCCGCCTGCTACGGCCGTTCGCTGGCCACCGGCAAGCTCGTCGACATCGGTGAGGCGGTCGGCATCATCGCCGCGCAGTCCATCGGTGAGCCCGGCACCCAGCTGACGATGCGTACCTTCCACACCGGTGGTGTGGCCGGTGACGACATCACCCAGGGTCTGCCGCGTGTCGTCGAGCTCTTCGAGGCACGTACCCCGAAGGGTGTCTCCCCGATCGCCGAGGCCTCCGGCCGCGTCGTGATCGAGGACACGGACAAGACGCGTCGCCTGATGCTGACCCCCGACGACGGCTCCGAGGAGCACGCCTACCCCGTGAGCAAGCGTGCGCGCCTGCTCGTCGCGGACGGCGAGCACGTCGAGGTCGGCCACCAGCTGACGGTCGGTTCCATCGACCCGAAGCAGGTCCTGCGCATCCTCGGCCCGCGTGCGGTCCAGATGCACCTGGTCGACGAGGTCCAGCACGTCTACCGCCAGCAGGGTGTGTCGATCCACGACAAGCACATCGAGGTCATCGTGCGGCAGATGCTGCGCCGGATCACGATCATCGAGTCCGGTGACGCCGACCTGCTCCCCGGTGAGCTGGCCGAGCGTGGCCGCTTCGAGAACGAGAACCGTCGCGTCGTCGCCGAGAACGGTCGCCCGGCCTCGGGTCGCCCCGAGCTCATGGGTATCACCAAGGCGTCGCTCGCGACCGACTCGTGGCTGTCGGCCGCCTCCTTCCAGGAGACGACCCGCGTGCTCACCGAGGCTGCGATGAACGGGAAGTCGGACCCGCTGCTGGGTCTGAAGGAGAACGTCATCCTCGGAAAGCTCATCCCGGCCGGCACGGGTCTCCCGCGCTACCGGAACATCAAGGTCGAGGCCACGGAAGAGGCCAAGGCTGCGATGTACTCGATGCCGAGCTACGAGTACGACTACCCGGTCTTCGGCCCGGGCTCCGGCGAGGCCATCCGCCTCGACGACGCCGAGCTGGGCCTCGACTGAGGTTCCCGCAGAGCGTGACCCGAGGGGGTCGGTCCGGTTCGCCGGGCCGGCCCCCTCGGTCGTGCCGCCCCGCGGCCCCGGACGTTCGCGTGCCGGCCACCCGCACGCCGGGTGGGCGACGCCCGCCGGGGAGCAGGCGGCATACACGGGGCCGCGCCGGTGTTGACCGGGGTGCCGCGCAGCGGGGGAGCGGGCCCATACCGATTTGGTGGGCCACCACGCAGGCGGTATCTTTGAACACTGTGTCTGAGGTCCAAACCTCGGGCACGCCCGCTGGAGCCGCCGCCGTCACCGGCAGGTGGGCCAGCACCACCTCTCGCCGGGCAATCCACGTCAGATCCGCATGGGTCCGTCGTGGGGAGTGCAGGGGGGAGCGCCGAGTCCGACACACCCGAGTGCGGGGGTCGGGCGGAGCACCACACCAAGGAGTGCCGGACGGCTGCTGGTCAGCCAGTCGGCGCAGAACATCAACTACGTACGGAGAACAGGTTGCCTACGATCAACCAGCTTGTGCGCAAGGGGCGTCAGGACAAGGTCACCAAGACCAAGACTCCTGCCCTCAAGGGCTCGCCCCAGCGCCGTGGTGTGTGCACGCGTGTGTACACCACCACCCCCAAGAAGCCGAACTCTGCCCTGCGCAAGGTCGCCCGCGTGCGCCTCACCAGCGGCATCGAGGTCACGGCCTACATCCCCGGCGTCGGCCACAACCTGCAGGAGCACTCGATCGTGCTCGTGCGTGGCGGTCGTGTGAAGGACCTTCCCGGCGTGCGCTACAAGATCGTCCGCGGCTCGCTCGACACCCAGGGTGTCAAGAACCGCAAGCAGGCCCGCTCCCTTTACGGCGCGAAGAAGGAGAAGAAGTAATGCCTCGTAAGGGACCCGCGCCCAAGCGCCCCCTCGTCGTCGACCCGGTCCACAACTCCCCGTTGGTGACCCAGCTGGTCAACAAGATCCTCCTCGACGGCAAGAAGTCCATCGCCGAGACGATCGTCTACGGCGCCCTCGAGGGCGTCAAGGAGAAGACCGGCTCCGACCCCGTGGTCACGCTCAAGCGTGCCCTCGACAACATCCGTCCCACCCTCGAGGTCAAGTCCCGCCGTGTCGGTGGCGCGACCTACCAGGTGCCGATCGAGGTCAAGCCCAACCGCGCGACCACGCTGGCCCTGCGCTGGATGGTCGGCTACTCGCGTCAGCGTCGTGAGAAGACCATGACCGAGCGCCTCATGAACGAGATCCTCGACGCGTCCAACGGCCTCGGTGCCGCGGTCAAGCGTCGCGAGGACACCCACAAGATGGCCGAGTCCAACAAGGCCTTCGCGCACTACCGCTGGTAACAGCACCGGGGTGCCGCGCGCTGCAGACCGCGCGCGCGGCACACCGGAGGTGCGTGGTGCTCACGCGCCACCCGCACCACCACGAATTTTCGTAACGAGCGAGATGAGACGATCACATTGGCACTCGACGTCCTGACGGACCTGACCAAGGTCCGCAACATCGGGATCATGGCGCACATCGACGCCGGCAAGACGACGACGACTGAGCGCATCCTCTTCTACACCGGGGTCAACCACAAGATCGGTGAGACCCACGACGGTGCCTCCACCACCGACTGGATGGAGCAGGAGAAGGAGCGCGGCATCACGATCACGTCTGCCGCCGTGACCTCCTTCTGGGAGGGCACCCAGATCAACATCATCGACACCCCCGGGCACGTCGACTTCACCGTCGAGGTGGAGCGTTCGCTGCGCGTGCTCGACGGCGCCGTCGCGGTGTTCGACGGCAAGGAGGGCGTCGAGCCCCAGTCCGAGACCGTCTGGCGCCAGGCCGACAAGTACGACGTCCCCCGCATCGCGTTCGTCAACAAGATGGACAAGCTCGGCGCGGACTTCTACTTCACCGTCGACACCATCAAGGACCGCCTCGGCGCGGAGCCCCTCGTGCTCCAGCTGCCGATCGGCGCCGAGAACGACTTCGTCGGTGTCGTCGACCTCATCTACCGTCGCGCCCTCGTGTGGCCCGGTGACGCCAAGGGTGACGTCACCATGGGTGCCAAGTACGAGATCCAGGAGATCCCGGCCGACATGGTCGAGAAGGTGGAGGAGTACCGCCACGCCCTGGTCGAGCGCGTCGCCGAGTCCGACGACGTCCTCATGGAGAAGTACCTCGGTGGCGAGGAGCTGACGCCCGAGGAGATCAAGGGCGCGATCCGCAAGCTCACGGTCAACTCCGAGCTCTACCCGATCCTGTGCGGCTCCGCCTTCAAGAACCGCGGTGTGCAGCCGATGCTCGACGCCGTCGTCGACTACCTGCCGTCCCCGCTCGACGTCCCCCCGATGGTCGGCCACAAGCCGAACCACGAGGAGATCGAGATGACGCGCAAGCCCGACACCACGGAGCCGTTCTCGGCCCTGGCGTTCAAGGTCGCGACGCACCCGTTCTTCGGCACGCTGACCTTCATCCGCGTCTACTCCGGCCAGATCTCCAGCGGCTCCGCGGTCGTCAACACGACCAAGGGCCGCAAGGAGCGCATCGGGAAGCTCTTCCAGATGCACGCCAACAAGGAGAACCCGGTGGACGAGGCCCTCGCGGGTCACATCTACGCGGCGATCGGCCTCAAGGACACCACGACCGGTGACACCCTGAGCGACCCGAACGAGCAGATCGTGCTCGAGTCGATGACGTTCCCGGACCCGGTCATCCAGGTGGCCATCGAGCCGAAGACCAAGGGTGACCAGGAGAAGCTCTCCACCGCCATCCAGAAGCTCTCCGCCGAGGACCCGACCTTCCAGGTCCACCACGACGAGGAGACCGGCCAGACCATCATCGCCGGCATGGGCGAGCTCCACCTCGACATCCTCGTGGACCGCATGAAGCGCGAGTTCAAGGTCGAGGCCAACGTCGGCAAGCCGCAGGTGGCCTACCGCGAGACGATCCGTCGCACCGTGGAGAAGCTCGACTTCACCCACAAGAAGCAGACGGGTGGCTCCGGCCAGTTCGCCAAGATCCAGATCTCGATCGAGCCGCTGGACACCGCCGAGGGCGAGCTCTACGAGTTCACCAACAAGGTCACCGGTGGTCGCGTCCCGCGCGAGTACATCCCGTCGGTGGACGCCGGAATCCAGGACGCCATGCAGTACGGCGTGCTCGCCGGCTACCCGCTCGTCGGGATCAAGGCGACCCTGCTCGACGGTGCCTACCACGACGTCGACTCCTCGGAGATGGCGTTCAAGATCGCCGGTTCCATGGCGCTCAAGGAGGCCGTCCGCAAGGCCGACCCCGTGCTCCTCGAGCCGATGATGGCCGTCGAGGTGCGTACGCCCGAGGACTACATGGGCGACGTCATCGGTGACATCAACTCCCGTCGTGGCCAGATCCAGGCCATGGAGGACATCAGTGGTGCCAAGGTCGTCCGCGGCCTCGTCCCGCTGTCGGAGATGTTCGGCTACGTCGGTGACCTGCGGTCCAAGACCCAGGGTCGCGCGAGCTACTCGATGGAGTTTGACTCCTACGCCGAGGTCCCCAAGGCTGTGGCCGAGGAGATCATCAAGAAGACCCGTGGTGAGTGACCGCTAGGATCAACGGTCGAACCACGATCTGACTCACCCCAGCTCCACCCCCATATCGCGTCACGTCCCACCTGGGCACGCGGCGTACCACCAAGTACAGAGTCCTGAGGAGGACACCAAGTGGCGAAGGCAAAGTTCGAGCGGACCAAGCCGCACGTCAACATCGGCACCATCGGTCACATCGACCACGGTAAGACGACGCTGACGGCTGCGATTTCCAAGGTCCTGCACGACAAGTACCCGGACCTGAACCCGCAGTTCGCGTTCGACGACATCGACAAGGCGCCGGAAGAGAAGCAGCGCGGCATCACGATCTCGATCGCGCACATCGAGTACCAGACGGAGGGTCGTCACTACGCCCACGTCGACTGCCCCGGCCACGCCGACTACGTGAAGAACATGATCACGGGTGCGGCGCAGATGGACGGTGCGATCCTCGTGGTTGCGGCCACCGATGGTCCGATGCCGCAGACGAAGGAGCACGTCCTGCTGGCCAAGCAGGTCGGCGTCCCCTACATCGTCGTTGCGCTCAACAAGGCTGACATGGTCGACGACGAGGAGATCATGGAGCTCGTCGAGATGGAGGTCCGCGAGCTGCTGTCCTCCTACGAGTTCCCCGGCGACGACCTCCCGGTCGTCAAGGTCTCGGCGCTGAAGGCGCTCGAGGGCGACGCCGAGTGGGGCCAGTCGGTCCTCGACCTCATGGACGCCGTGGACAACTACATCCCGGAGCCCGAGCGCGAGGTCGACAAGCCGTTCCTCATGCCCGTCGAGGACGTCTTCACGATCACCGGTCGTGGCACCGTCGTCACCGGTCGTATCGAGCGCGGCATCCTCAAGGTCAACGAGGAGGTCGAGATCGTCGGCATCCACACCGGCCCGCCGGCCAAGACCACCGTCACCGGTGTCGAGATGTTCCGCAAGCTCCTCGACGAGGGTCGCGCTGGCGAGAACGTCGGCCTGCTCCTTCGTGGCACCAAGCGCGAGGACGTCGAGCGTGGCCAGGTCATCGTGAAGCCGGGTTCCATCACCCCGCACACCGACTTCGAGGCCAACGTCTACATCCTGTCCAAGGACGAGGGCGGCCGTCACACGCCGTTCTACGACAACTACCGTCCCCAGTTCTACTTCCGTACGACTGACGTGACGGGTGTCGTGCACCTCCCCGAGGGCACCGAGATGGTCATGCCCGGTGACAACACCGAGATGAACGTCGAGCTCATCCAGCCCATCGCCATGGAGGACGGCCTCAAGTTCGCCATCCGCGAGGGCGGTCGCACCGTCGGCGCCGGTCGCGTCACCAAGATCACCAAGTAACACCCGGCGACTTCGCCACCGGTGATCTGACGCGACACCGCACCACCTGGAGGGCCCCGCAGCTTCGGCTGCGGGGCCCTTCGCGTTGCGCTCGGGCCCCCGGGGAGCCTCGTCGTCCGCAAGATGTTCCGCGGACTGACCGAAGATCGTGACATTTGCCATGGGTGGGGCGGTCGAACGGGATGACACTGCGCAGGGGTCGTCGACCGGTCGACCCGGCTCACGACCTCGGAGGTCACATTCGGATGAGAAGTCCCAGCAGGAGTCAGACAGGACTTGCGGTCACGGGGGCCCTGGCCCTCGCGATGGCGGTCCCCACCATCGCGCAGGCCTCGGGGGAGACCAGCCGCCACGTGGTGGGCAGCGCCCCCTCGTGGACGGCGCACGCCCAGCGCGTCGCGCCTGTGGCCTCCTCGGCCACGCAGCACCTCACCTTCGTCCTCAACCTGCGTGACGCCGCCGGCGCCCAGGCGCTGGCCGACGCCGTCTCCACGCCGGGCTCGGCGCAGTACGGCCACTTCGTCTCGGCAGCCTCCTGGCGCTCACGGTTCGCCCCGACGTCGAGCCAGGTCGCCTCCGTGACCAGCTGGCTGCGAGGCCAGGGCTTCACGATCGGCTCCGTGCCCGCCAACCACCGCTACATCGAGGCGACCGCACCGGCCGCCACGGCGCAGAAGGCGCTGGCCACCAAGCTCTCCTCCTTCAGGAAGGCAGGCCAGACGGTCACCGCGCCCACCACGGCATACTCCGTCCCGGCCTCGCTCGCCGGCATCGTCGCGGGCGTCGCGGGCCTGGACACCTCGGCCCGCAAGACGCCGATGCGGGCCGTGCCCGACACGACGGCGCAGCAGCAGAAGGCGGCCGCGCACGCCGCGTCCGCGAGCACCCGGCCCGCCGAGGTGCTGCCGCCGCCGGACGCCGTGTTCCGCAACGCCCGGCCCTGCTCCTCGTACTACGGGGAGAAGATGGCGACGACGCTGCCACAGCTCGTCAAGAACCCGCAGCCGTACGCACCGTGCGGCTACAAGCCGCCGCAGGTGCGGGGCGCCTACGGCACCAACGTGGCCCAGTCCCAGGGGTACGACGGTCGGGGCACCACGGTCGCCGTCGTGGACGCCTACGCGTCGCAGTACATCCTCGGCGACGCCACGCGGTACGCCCAGCTGAACGACCCCAGCCACCCGCTGCGCAGCTACCAGCTCGACCAGAACCTCCCGGCGAACTTCACCCACACCGACGAGTGCGGCGCGAGTGGCTGGTACGGCGAGGAGACCCTCGACGTCGAGGCGGTCCACGCCACGGCACCGGGCGCGAAGATCCTCTACGTCGGCGCCGAGAGCTGCTTCGACGACGACATCAACGCCGCCGTCAACACGGTGGTGGACAACGAGCTCGCCCAGGTCATCACCAACTCCTACGGCGAGACCGATGACGTGGTGGCCCCGGCCGACCTCGTCAACAGCCACCAGACCGCTCTGCAGGCTGCGGCCGAGGGCATCTCGATGGTCTTCTCCAGCGGTGACGACGGCGACGAGATCGCTGCCAGCGGCCAGCGCCAGACGGACTTCCAGGCCTCCGACCCGATGGTCACCGCCGTCGGCGGGACGGCCCTGGCCGTGACGCAGGGCAACGGTTACGGCTTCGAGCAGGGTTGGGGCACCGGCAAGTCCTCGCTCGTCAACGGCGCCTGGTCGCCCAGCAAGCCGGCCTACCTCTATGGCGGTGGCGGTGGCACGACGCACCTGTTCGCCGAGCCGAGCTACCAGAAGCCGGTCGTCCCCGCGGCGTTGGCCAACTACTTCCGCGAGGGCCCGCACCGGGTCGTCCCGGACGTGGCGATGGTCGGCGACCCCAACACCGGGTTCCTCGTGGGCCAGAGCCAGACCTTCCCCGACGGCACCATCAAGTACTCGGAGTACCGCATCGGCGGAACGTCCCTGTCCTCGCCGCTGTTCGCCGGCATGGTGGCGGTCGCCGACCAAGTCAACCGTGGTTCGCTGGGCTTCCTCAACCCGAAGCTGTACTCGCTGTCCGGCACCTCGGCCTTCCGGGACGTCAACCACGGGCGCAGCGTCACCGACGCCGTCGTCCGGGTCGACTACGCCAACGGCTTCGACAGCAGCGACGGCCTGCTCACCTCGCTGCGCACGCTCAACCAGACGGGGACGATCTACACCCGCAAGGGGTACGACGACGTCACCGGCGTGGGCAGCCCGAACGGGATCTCGTTCCTCATGTCGATGGCGCTCAAGCGCTGACGACCAGGACCGCCTGACGACGGCGCGGCGCTCCCCTCGTGGGGGCGCCGCGTCGTCGTGTCCGGTATGCCGCTTGCGCCCCTTCCTGCCTACGCCCGGTGGGGGAGGCGCGAAGTGGGGGCAAGCCCCTACGTTCAGGGACATGACGGGCCGCCTCCGTCGCGTGGTCGTTGCCGCGGCGGTACTCCTCACAGCAGTAGCCCTCCCCGGGTCCTCGGCCCCGGGTGACCCCACCGTGCGGTTCAGCGCCGCAGGGGACTTCTCGTCCTCGGCCGCGGCGCAGTCCGTCTTCAGCACCATCGGCGGCCTGCACAACGACCTGCACCTGGCCCTGGGCGACCTGTCGTACGGCGTCGTCGGCGCCGAGCAGCAGTGGTGCGACCTGGTCAAGGCCGGGGTGGGCGAGGGGTACCCGTTCGAGCTCGTGTCGGGCAACCACGAGAGCAACGGCCAGAACGGCAACATCAACGACTTCTCCGCCTGCCTGCCCAACCAGCTGCCCGGCGCCAAGGGCACCTACGGCCGGCAGTACTTCATGGACGTGCCGCAGTCGGCGCCGCTGGTGCGCTTCATCCAGATCTCCCCCGACCTGCCGTTCCCGGACAGCACCTGGTCCTACGCCGCCGGGACGCCGCGCTACCAGTGGACGGCTGCGGCGATCGACAGCGCCCGGGCCGCCGGGATCCCGTGGGTCGTGGTGTCGATGCACAAGCCGTGCCTGAGCATGGGTGACTACGCGTGCGACCCCGGCGCCGACCTGCTCAACCTGCTCCTGACCAAGCGGGTGGACCTCGTGCTCACCGGTCACGAGCACCTCTACCAGCGCACCAAGCAGCTCGCCCTGCGCACCGGCTGCACGAGCGTGACGCCGGGGACCTTCACCAGTGCCTGCGTCGCCGACTCCGACAGCACGATGCTCAAGGGCGCCGGGACGGTCTTCGCCACCGTGGGCACCGGGGGCATCAACCTGCGCGACGTCAATGCCGCCGACTCCGAGGCGGGGTACTTCGCGACCACCTCGGGCCTGAACCAGAACCCCACGTGGGGGGTGCTCGACGTGTCGGCGACGTCGACCCAGCTCAGCGCCTCCTTCGCGCGGGCCTCCGGCGGCACGTTCGCGGACGCGTTCACGCTGACGGCCGGCCCGCCCCCGCCCAACCAGGCCCCGGTCGCCGTCTTCACCCCGACCTGCGCGCAGCTCGCCTGCACCGGTGACGCGTCGGCCTCGGGCGACCCCGACGGCACCGTCACCGCGTGGGCGTGGCAGTGGGGCGACGGGACGACCGGCAGCGGTCAGACCGCGACCCACACGTATGCCGCGGCCGGCACCTACACGATCACCCTCACCGTCACCGACGACGCCGGAGCGACGGGCACCACCACCCAGCAGGTCACCGTGGCCGCGGCCAACCAGTCACCCACGGCCGCCTTCACCCGGGACTGCGACGACCTCAGCTGTGCGTTCGACGCCGGCCCGTCGACCGACCCCGACGGCACGATCGCCTCGTGGGCCTGGCAGTTCGGTGACGGCGGCACCGCCACGACGGCCTCGGCGGTGCACGCCTACGCCGCAGCGGGCACCTACACGGTCCGGCTCACCGTCACCGACAACCAGGGCGCCACGGGGACGACCACCACCGCTGTCACCGTCACCACGCCACCGCCGCCGGTCACTGTGGTCGCCGCCGATGCGTTCGGCCGCACCCTCGCCAGTGGCTGGGGCACCGCCGACACGGGCGGGGCCTGGACCTCGACCGGGGCCGCGGCCAACCTCTCGGTCGGTGGTGGCTTCGGACGTCTCCGCCTGGCCGCGGGCAGCGGGCAGACCGTCGCGCTCGGTTCGGTGAGCTCGTCGGGGGTGGACATCCTCACGACCTACGCCCTGGACAAGGTGCCCACCGGCAGCGGCCACTACGTCTCGGTGCTCGGCCGCCGCATCAGCACTGCCGGTGACTACCGCGCGAAGGTGCACCTCACGTCCAACGGTGGGGTGGGCCTGTCCCTGCAGCGGGCGACGACGGCAGGCGCCGAGACGGCACTGGCCGCCGAGACGACCGTCCCGGGCGTGACGCTGGCAGCCGGGGACCAGCTCCGGGTGCGGGTGCAGGTCGTCGGGACCTCTCCCACGACCGTCCGAGCCCGGGTCTGGAAGGTGGGGGCCACCGAGCCCGCGACGTGGCAGAAGACGGTCACGGACGCGACGGCCGGATTCCAGGTCGCGGGGAGCCTGGGGTTCTACGGCTACCTCTCGGGATCGGCGACCAACGGCCCGGTCACGATGTCGGTCGACGACCTGGTCGTGAACCCCTCACCCTGACCGCCGCGCGGCCTCAGTCCCCAGCGAGGACGTGGGGGCCCAGCTCGGCCACCGAGCCCACGCCGCACAGCCCCAGCGTGAGGTCCAGCTCCGCCACGACGTTGGTGACGACGTCACGGACCCCGTCCTGGCCGGCGAGGGCCAGCCCGTACACGTACGGGCGGCCCAGGGCCACGGCGTCGGCTCCGGAGGCGAGCGCCTTGACCACGTCGGCACCGGTGCGCACCCCGCTGTCCAGCACCAGCGGCATACCTGGTCCCACTGCTGCGCGGATCGGACCGAGGGCGTCGAGCGAGGCCACCGCCCCGTCGACCTGACGGCCTCCGTGGTTGCTGACCACGATCCCGCCGACCCCCAGCTCGGCGGCGCGGCGCGCGTCGTCGGGGTGCAGGATCCCCTTGAGCAGGATCGGCAGGTGGGTGCGTCGGGACAGGGTCGCGAGCAGGTCCCACGACAGCCCGGGGTTGGAGTAGATGTCCAGGAAGGCCTCCACAGCGGCGCGCGGCGCGGGCGAGCGGAGGTTGTCGCGCAGCGTCCCGGGGTGCTCGCGGCTGATCGACAGCAGCGACCGGATGGCGCCCAGCGTCACCTTCACGTCGTCCGAGCCCTCCGAGCCCCCCGAGCCCCCCGAGCCAGCGGCCTTGGCTGCAACGCGCTCGCGGACGATCTCCTGGAACCGCGGGTCGGAGGTGTACTGCGCGATCCCGATGCCCTGCGAGAAGGGCAGCGACCCGAGGTTGAGGTCCTGGGGACGCCAGCCGAGCATGGTCGTGTCGAGCGTGACGACGATGGCGCTCGCGCCGGCCTGCTCGGCCCGGCCCACGAGGCTGTCGACGAGTCGTTCGTCGGTGGACCAGTAGAGCTGGAACCACCAGGGCGTGTCGCCCAGGGCCGTGGCGACCTCCTCCATCGGGGAGCAGCCCTGGTTGGAGACGATGTAGGGGACGCCCGTCTGCGCCGCCGCGCGGGCGACCTGCAGGTCGCTGCCCCGTGACACCAGGCCGAGCGCCCCGACCGGGGCCAGCAGCAGCGGCGTGGCCAGCCTCGTCCCGAGAAGGGTCGTCGACAGGTCGCGGGTGGTGTGCCCCGAGGCCATGCGCGGCACCAGCCGGCGACGGTCGAAGGCCTCCCGGTTGGCCCGCACGGTGGCGCCCTCCCCGGCGCCACCACCGACGTAGGCCCGGGCGCGCGGGGTCATCGCCGCGCCGGCGCGGCGCTCGAGCTCGGCCGCGTCGGCGGGGACGGCCGGCCGGTGCCCGAGCACCCCGGCGCGGTAGATCAGCCCCTGCCGTCGACGGCCCGCACCCTCGGGTGGGGCGTCCGGGCCGGTGGGGGACTGGGGTGCGGTCGTCATGCGCCGATCTTGTCACCGGCTCGGCGGCCGAACCCGTGTCCGGGCACGGGAACCTGTGCGTCGCCGGCCCCCGCTGACAGGTTCGTGACAGGTGGCGCACTGCTCGCCACAAGGACCTGTGCGCACGGTGGTGGGACGGCGGGACGTCGCAGAGGCCGTCCCCACCACGAGAGGAACCACGCATGTCTCCAGTCCGCACGTCCGTGAAGATCGCCGGCGCCGCCGGGGTGACCGCCATCGCCGCGGGCCTCGGGGCCAGCCAGGCCCTGGCCGACACCAGCACCCCCACCCCGAGCGGGACGACGAGCTCGGCTCCTGCCCAGGGCGACGCCGGCCCGGCGGGGAAGGGCGGACCGGGCGGGCCCGGCACCCGCGGACACGGCCCGGACGGCGCCGACGCGGCTGCCCTGGCGAAGGAGCTCGGGGTCACGGAGGCCAAGCTCCGCACCGCGCTCGACGCCGTCCGTGACGCGAACCGGCCGGCCCGCCCCGCGACGCCGCCGGCCCAGGGCACCAAGCCGACCCCACCGACGGCGGCTGAGCGGACCGCCCACGAGAAGGCCCGGGTGGCTGCCCTCGCGAAGCAGCTCGGCCTCTCCGAGGCCAAGGTCCAGGCCGCCTTCGACGCGGTCAGGGCCGACCACGAGGCGGCCCGCCGCACCGACCTGTCCAGCCGTCTGGACGGTGCGGTCAAGGACGGCAAGCTCACCGCCGCCGACAAGGCGTCTGTCCTCAAGGCCTTCGACGCCGGAGTGCTCGGGGGCCCCCGCCCCTGACGCGGCCCATCCTGTCGCCGACGCCCACCGTTCACCGTGAACGGTGGGCGTCGCGCGTCGGGTTTCGCGTGGACCGTCCACCGTGGTCCGCAGCGGTCGTGGCGGGTGAGCGTGGCCGCGGGATCCTTGACCGTGAACGGGTCCCGCGGCACACGGGGGTCGATCGGTGGGGGGCCGGCAGGGGACTGGTCAGGGACTCGCGGGGGAGGCCGTACAGTGGAGGGACGTGGTGCGACGCGCCACGTGGCACCAGTTGCCGAGCGGCCCGACCTCGATTTGGTAGGTCACGGGGGGCTCTGGCACACTGGACCGGTTGCTTGACGCGCGCCGTTGACCCATGTCGACGCCGCCACCCCCGGTGACACACCTCGAACCGAGTGCCTGAGCGCTCGGGGCGACACTCCAGGGAAGCGCAAGCCCCGGCTCTGCCGGAAACTATTCGATCTGTGTGACCACTGCGTGCGAACGCATGTCGCCGGACCGCGAAGCGGGTGCGACACACCCGACCGCGGGGGTCGGAGAAGACCACAGGGCCGGTTAGATGTTCGGCGAGAGAGAGACGTAACGGAGATGGCGGGACAGAAGATCCGCATCCGCTTGAAGTCGTATGACCACGAGGTCATCGACAACTCGGCGCGCAAGATTGTCGACACGGTCACCCGTGCTGGCGCGACGGTGGTCGGCCCTGTGCCGCTGCCCACGGAGAAGAATGTCTTCGTGGTCATCCGTTCGCCCCACAAGTACAAGGACAGCCGCGAGCACTTCGAGATGCGCACCCACAAGCGCTTGATCGACATCATCGACCCGACGCCGAAGGCCGTCGACTCGCTGATGCGCCTCGACCTGCCGGCTGACGTCAACATCGAGATCAAGCTCTGAGGCTGGCGACAATGACCGACACTGCTACCAAGACCGTGAAGGGTGTGCTGGGCAAGAAGCTCGGCATGACCCAGGTGTGGGACGCCGAGAACCGGCTCATCCCCGTCACCGTCATCGAGGCCGGCCCCTGCGTCGTGACGCAGGTGCGCGATGCCGCCACGGACGGCTATGCCGCCGTCCAGATCGCGTTCGGCGCGATCGACCCCCGCAAGGTGACCAAGCCCCTCACCGGCCACTTCGAGAAGGCCGGCGTGACCCCGCGTCGCCACCTCGTGGAGCTCCGCACCGCTGACGCCGCCGAGTACTCGCTCGGCCAGGAAGTCACGGTCGAGACCTTCGAGGCCGGCCAGGACATCGACGTCACCGGCACGACCAAGGGCAAGGGCTTCGCCGGCGTCATGAAGCGTCACGGCTTCCACGGCGTCAGCTCCTCCCACGGTTCGCACAAGAACCACCGCAAGCCGGGCTCGATCGGTGGCTGCGCCACCCCGGGTCGCGTCTTCAAGGGCATGCGCATGGCCGGCCGTATGGGCGGCGTGCGTCAGACCACCCAGAACCTCACGATCCACGCCGTGGACGTCGAGCGCGGCCTGCTGCTCGTCAAGGGTGCCGTTCCCGGCCCCCGTGGCGGCACCGTCCTCGTCCGCACGGCCGCGAAGGGAGCCTGATCATCATGGCTACCAAGACTGTCGCTGCTGACCTGCCCGCCGAGATCTTCGACGTCCAGGTCAACGTCCCCCTGATCCACCAGGTCGTCGTCGCGCAGATGGCTGCCGCTCGTCAGGGCACGCACTCGACCAAGACCCGCGGCGAGGTCCGCGGCGGTGGGCGCAAGCCCTACCGCCAGAAGGGCACCGGCCGCGCCCGTCAGGGCTCGACCCGTGCTCCGCAGTTCGCCGGCGGTGGCGTCGTCCACGGCCCGCAGCCGCGTGACTACTCGCAGCGGACCCCCAAGAAGATGAAGGCCGCCGCCCTGCGCGGTGCCCTCTCCGACCGGGCCCGCAACGGTCGCGTCCACGTGGTCGACTCGCTGGTGACCGCAGCCGCTCCGTCCACCAAGGACGCTGCCGGCCTGCTGGCCGCGCTGACCACCCGCACCAACGTGCTCGTGGTCCTCGACCGCAGTGACCTCGTGTCGCTGAAGTCGGTGCGCAACCTCGAGGGCGTCCACGTCCTCGCGGCCGACCAGCTCAACACGTACGACGTGCTGATGTCCGACGACGTGGTCTTCACCACGGCGGCCCTGGAGGCGTTCGTCTCCGGTGCGCAGCCGGTGGGTGGCGTCATCGAGATCGAGGTCGAGGCTGCAGAGCCCGCCGCGGTCGAGAAGCCCGCCACGAAGACCGAGAAGAAGGCCGACAAGGCTGAGAAGGCCGACAAGCCCGCAAAGGCTGAGAAGCCGGCGAAGGCCGAGAAGGCCGACAAGCCCGCGAAGACGACGAAGGCTGCCAAGGCCGCCGAGTCTGCGGATGAGGAGGAGGGCAAGTGAGCTCGCTCGCTGCAGGCAAGGACCCCCGCGACATCCTGATCGCTCCGGTCGTTTCCGAGAAGTCGTACTCGCTGCTCGACCAGGGCAAGTACACCTTCATCGTCGACCCGCGGGCCAACAAGACCGAGATCAAGATCGCCGTTGAGCGTGTCTTCGGTGTCAAGGTCGACTCCGTGCACACCCTCAACCGTGTCGGCAAGACCCGTCGCACGCGGTTCGGCATCGGCAAGCGCAAGGACACCAAGCGTGCGATCGTCACCCTCCGCGAGGGCTCGATCGACATCTTCGGTGCCGGCGCCTGACCAGGACGCTGAAGAGACGTTAGGGACTTTCAAACATGGGTATCCGCAAGTACAAGCCGACGACGCCTGGCCGTCGAGGCTCCAGCGTTGCCGACTTCGTCGAGGTCACGCGCTCCACTCCGGAAAAGTCGCTGGTTCGTCCACTGACCAAGTCCGGTGGACGTAACAGCAACGGCCGCATCACGACCCGTCACATCGGTGGAGGTCACAAGCGCGCCTACCGCGTCATCGACTTCCGTCGCCACGACAAGGACGGCGTGCCGGCCAAGGTCGCTCACATCGAGTACGACCCCAACCGCACCGCACGCATCGCCCTGCTGCACTACGCCGACGGTGAGAAGCGCTACATCCTGGCCCCCAAGGGCCTGGAGCAGGGCGCCAACATCGAGAACGGCCCCGGTGCCGACATCAAGCCCGGCAACAGCCTGCCGATGCGCAACATCCCGACCGGTACGGTCATCCACGCTGTCGAGCTCAAGCCCGGCGGCGGCGCGAAGATCGCCCGATCGGCCGGTGTGCGTGTTCAGCTCGTCGCCAAGGACGGCCCCTACGCCCAGCTGCGCATGCCGTCCGGCGAGATCCGCAACGTCGACCTGCGCTGCCGCGCCACGGTCGGCGAGGTGGGCAACGCCGAGCAGTCCAACATCAACTGGGGCAAGGCCGGCCGCATGCGGTGGAAGGGCAAGCGCCCGACCGTCCGTGGTGTCGCCATGAACCCGGTCGACCACCCGCACGGTGGTGGAGAGGGCAAGACCTCCGGTGGACGCCACCCGGTCAGCCCGTGGGGACAGGCCGAGGGCCGCACCCGCCGCCCCGGCAAGCCGAGCGACAAGATGATCGTCCGTCGCCGTCGTACTGGCAAGAAGCGCTGAGAAGGAGCCTGAGAAACCATGCCTCGTAGCTTGAAGAAGGGCCCCTTCATCGACGGCCACCTTCAGAAGAAGGTCGACGTCCAGAACGAAGCGGGCACCAAGACAGTCATCAAGACCTGGTCACGTCGGTCGGTCATCAGCCCCGACATGCTCGGTCACACGTTCGCCGTCCACGACGGCCGCAAGCACGTCCCGGTGTTCGTCACCGAGTCGATGGTCGGCCACAAGCTCGGCGAGTTCGCGCCGACCCGCACGTTCAAGGGTCACGTGAAGGAAGACAAGAAGGGGCGTCGTCGCTGATGGCCGCCCCCACCGAGAACAAGGACAACGTGATGGAAGCCAAGGCGATTGCGCGGTCCGTCCGCGTCACGCCCCAGAAGGCGCGTCGCATCGTCGACCTCATCCGCGGCAAGCAGGCCGTCGAGGCCATCGGCGTGCTGAAGTTCGCGCCGCAGTCCGCGTCCGACCCGATCCAGAAGGTGCTCGAGAGCGCCATCGCCAACGCCCGGGTCAAGGCCGACAAGGCGTCGGAGGCCTTTGACGAGCGCAACCTCGTCATCAGCGCCGCCTACGTCGACGAGGGCCCGACGATGAAGCGGTTCCGCCCGCGTGCCCAGGGCCGCGCGGCCCGCATCAACAAGCGGACCAGCCACATCACCGTGGTCGTCACGCCGAAGACCACCAAGGGAGGCACCCGCTAATGGGCCAGAAGGTCAACCCGCACGGCTTCCGCCTCGGCATCACCACCGAGCACAAGAGCCGCTGGTTCGCTGACTCCACCAAGGAAGGGCAGCGTTACCGCGACTACGTCAAGGAAGACGTCGCCATCCGCAAGCTCATGTCCGAGGGCATGGAGCGAGCCGGCATCTCCCGCGTCGAGATCGAGCGCACCCGTGACCGCGTCCGTGTGGACATCCACACCGCGCGTCCCGGCATCGTCATCGGTCGGCGCGGCGCAGAGGCCGACCGCATCCGTGGCGAGCTCGAGAAGCTCACGGGCAAGCAGGTGCAGCTGAACATCCTCGAGGTCAAGAACCCCGAGGTCGACTCCCAGCTCGTCGCGCAGGGCATCGCCGAGCAGCTCTCTGCTCGTGTGTCGTTCCGTCGTGCGATGCGCAAGGGCATGCAGTCCGCCACCCGCGCCGGCGCCAAGGGCATCCGTGTCCAGGTCTCCGGTCGCCTCGGCGGCGCCGAGATGTCCCGCACGGAGTTCTACCGTGAGGGTCGCGTCCCGCTGCACACCCTGCGTGCGCAGATCGACTACGGCTTCTACGAGGCCCGCACCACCTTCGGTCGCATCGGCGTCAAGGTGTGGATCTACAAGGGCGACGTCACCGCTCGCGAGCTGGCCCAGCAGCAGGCTGCTGCGCCGCGCCCGAGCCGTGGCCCGCGTCGTGACGGCGCCGACCGTCCGGCCCGCGCTCGTCGCGAGCGTCCGGAGGGCACCGCCACCGAGACCGCTGCCGCAGCACCCGCCACCGAGGCCCCGGCCCCGGCAGCCGCTGCCAGCACTGAGGGAGAGCAGTCCTGACATGTTGATTCCTCGTCGAGTCAAGCACCGCAAGCAGCACCACCCGGGTCGCTCGGGCGCTGCGAAGGGTGGCACGAAGATCGCGTTCGGCGACTACGGCATCCAGGCCCTCGAGCCCGCCTACGTCACCAACCGTCAGATCGAGTCCGCTCGTATCGCGATGACGCGTTACATGAAGCGTGGTGGAAAGGTGTGGATCAACATCTACCCCGACCGCCCGCTGACCAAGAAGCCCGCCGAGACCCGCATGGGTTCCGGTAAGGGTTCCCCCGAGTGGTGGATCGCCAACGTCAAGCCTGGTCGCGTGATGTTCGAGATCTCCGGTGTGTCGGAAGAGGTCGCCCGCGAGGCGATGCGTCTGGCGATGCACAAGCTCCCCATGAAGTGCCGCTTCGTTCGGCGTGAGGGTGGTGACATCTGATGGCAGTCGGATCCAAGGACCTGACGTCCGAGAACATGCGTGGTCTCGATGACGAGCGCCTGGTGGACGAGCTCCGCAAGGCCAAGGAGGAGCTGTTCAACCTCCGGTTCCAGTCGGCCACCGGCCAGCTGGACAACCACGGTCGCCTGCGTGCGGTCCGCAAGGACATCGCCCGCATCTACACCGAGCTGCGTGAGCGCGAGCTGGGTATCGGCGCACCCGCGAAGGAGGAGTCGGCATGACCGAGAACGTGAAGGATGAGGCCGTGACGGCTGCAGACCGCAACTACCGCAAGACCCGTCAGGGTTACGTGGTCAGCGACAAGATGGACAAGACCGTCGTGGTCGAGGTCGAGGACCGCGTCAAGCACGCGCTCTACGGCAAGGTCCTGCGTCGCTCGAGCAAGGTCAAGGCCCACGACGAGCAGAACGCCGCCGGCATCGGCGACCGCGTGCTGATCATGGAGACCCGACCGCTGTCGGCCACCAAGCGCTGGCGCGTGGTGGAGATCCTCGAGAAGGCCAAGTAACACCACGACATACCGTCACCACCGCGGCGCCCGGCCACCTGGCCGGGTATGCCGCGGCGGGACGGAAACAAGACCACCCACAGTTCGGCAAGGCTCACCGCGCGTGAGAACCAGCTCGACGACAGGAGTTAGACAGTGATCCAGCAGGAGTCGCGACTGCGTGTCGCCGACAACACTGGTGCCAAGGAGATCCTTTGCATCCGTGTTCTCGGTGGTTCGGGTCGTCGTTACGCCGGCATCGGTGACGTGATCGTCGCCGCCGTCAAGGACGCCATCCCCGGCGGCAACGTCAAGAAGGGCGACGTCGTCAAGGCCGTCATCGTCCGGACCACGAAGGAGCGTCGTCGTTCCGACGGCAGCTACATCAAGTTCGACGAGAACGCCGCCGTCATCCTCAAGGGTGACGGGGACCCGCGTGGTACCCGCATCTTCGGCCCGGTGGGCCGCGAGCTGCGCGAGAAGAAGTTCATGAAGATCATTTCGCTGGCGCCGGAGGTGCTCTGAGCCATGGCAGCCCCCAAGAAGATGAAGATCAAGAAGGGCGATCTCGTCCAGGTCCTCACGGGCAAGGACAAGACCAAGCAGGGCAAGGTCATCGCCGTGTACCCCGAGACCGAGCGCGTGCTCGTCGAGGGCGTCAACCGGGTGACCCGCCACACCAAGGCCGGCCAGACCGCTCGCGGCAGCCGCACCGGTGGCCTGGTCGTCCAGGAGGCCGCGATCCACGTGAGCAACGTGGCCATCGTCGACCCCACCGACAAGAAGCCGACCCGCGTCAAGACCCGTGTCGAGACCGTCGAGCGCAACGGGCGCGAGAAGACCGTCCGTACCCGCGTCGCGGTGCGCTCGGGCAAGGACCTGTGAGAGACATGACTGAGACTGCAACCAAGCAGGCGCCGCGTCTGAAGACGCGCTACGCCGAGGAGATCAAGGGCCAGCTGCAGCAGCAGTTCGGCCACGCGAACGTCATGCAGGTCCCCGGCGTCGTCAAGGTCGTCGTCAACATGGGTGTCGGTGACGCCGCCAAGGACGCCAAGCTCATCGAGGGCGCCATCCGCGACCTCTCGGCGATCACCGGCCAGAAGCCGCTCGTCACCAAGGCCCGCAAGTCGATCGCCCAGTTCAAGCTGCGTGAGGGCATGCCGATCGGCGCGCACACCACGCTGCGCGGCGACCGCATGTGGGAGTTCCTCGACCGTCTGGTGTCCACGGCGCTGCCCCGCATCCGTGACTTCCGTGGTCTGTCGCCCAAGCAGTTCGACGGCAACGGCAACTACACCTTCGGTCTGACCGAGCAGTCGATGTTCCACGAGATCGACCAGGACCGGATCGACCGCGTGCGTGGCATGGACATCACCGTGGTGACCACCGCCACCAACGACGACGAGGGCCGCGCACTGCTCAAGGCGCTCGGCTTCCCCTTCAAGGAGAACTGACATGGCGAAGACCGCCCTGGTCAACAAGGCCAACAAGAAGCCGAAGTTCAAGGTGCGTGGCTACACCCGTTGCCAGCGCTGCGGCCGACCGCACTCGGTCTACCGCAAGTTCGGACTGTGCCGCATCTGCCTTCGCGAGATGGCTCACCGCGGTGAACTGCCCGGCGTCACCAAGAGCTCCTGGTAAGCAGCTCAGCACCACCCCACCCATTGATTTCGTTCTACATCGCAGGTCGCAGCGCACAGCGCAGTGAAACCGCGGTGAGAGAGGGCCGGAGAAGCCCATGACCATGACTGACCCGATTGCGGACATGTTGACGCGCGTCCGGAACGCCAACTCGGCGCACCACGACGCTGTCTCCATGCCGTTTTCCAAGCTGAAGTCCCACGTTGCCGAGATCCTCCAGGCTGAGGGCTACATCGCCTCCTGGAGGGTCGAGGATGCCGAGGTCGGCAAGACGCTGACAATCGAGCTGAAGTACGGCCCCAACCGCGAGCGTTCCATCGCTGGCGTGCGCCGTGTCTCCAAGCCCGGTCTGCGCGTCTACGCCAAGTCGACGAACCTTCCCAAGGTTCTCGGCGGACTCGGTGTGGCCATCATTTCCACCTCGTCTGGACTCCTCACGGATCGTCAGGCGGCTTCCAAGGGTGTGGGCGGGGAAGTCCTCGCCTACGTCTGGTAAGGGGTATTCGACATGTCGCGTATTGGACGACTCCCGGTCTCCATCCCCAGCGGTGTCGACATCACCATCGACGGTCAGACCGTCAAGGTGAAGGGCCCCAAGGGCGAGCTCAGCCACCGTGTGGCCGAGCCGATCACCGTTGAGAAGGGTGACGAGGCCCTCGAGGTCAAGCGGCCCAACGACGAGCGCCAGTCCCGTGCCCTGCACGGCCTGACCCGCTCGCTGATCAACAACATGGTCCTCGGTGTCACCGAGGGCTACGAGAAGAAGATGGAGATCCACGGCACGGGTTACCGCGTGGTCAACAAGGGCGGCACGCTCGAGTTCGCCCTCGGCTACAGCCACTCGATCACCGTCGAAGCCCCCGCGGGCATCTCCTTCACCGTCGAGAACCCGACCCGCTTCGCGGTCCAGGGCATCGACAAGCAGCTGGTCGGCGAGGTTGCCGCGAACATCCGCAAGCTGCGCAAGCCCGACCCGTACAAGGGCAAGGGCGTGCGCTACGCGGGCGAGACCATCCGTCGCAAGGTCGGAAAGGCCGGTAAGTAAGTCATGGCAATGATCGTCAAGCGCGCCAAGGGCAAGTCCGCTGCACGCGGCCGTCGCCACCTGCGCCTGCGCAAGAAGGTGACCGGCACCGCGGTTCGTCCGCGGCTGGTCGTCTCCCGTTCGTCGCGCCACGTCTTCGTGCAGGTCGTCGACGACACCCTCGGCAAGACCGTGGCGTCGGCCTCCACCATGGAGGCGGACCTGCGCTCGTTCGAGGGCGACAAGACCGCCAAGGCCCGCAAGGTCGGCGAGCTGCTGGCCGAGCGTGCCAAGAGCGCCGGCGTCGAGGCCGTCGTGTTCGACCGTGGCGGCAACCGCTACCACGGTCGCGTCGCGGCCATCGCCGAGGGCGCCCGCGAGGGTGGGTTGTCCCTGTGAGCACCGTGACCGCAACTGTTATTGAGATGAGGAACATCTGATGCCCGGACCCCAGCGTCGAGGCACTGGTGCCGCTGCTGGCGGCGACGCAGCTCGTGGCGAGCGCGGCGACCGCCGCGGTGGCCGCGACAACCGTCAAGGTGGCCGTGACCAGGCCGAGAAGAGCGCCTACGTCGAGCGCGTGGTGACCATCAACCGCGTCGCCAAGGTCGTCAAGGGCGGCCGCCGCTTCAGCTTCACCGCCCTCGTGGTGGTGGGTGACGGCGACGGAACCGTCGGTGTCGGCTACGGCAAGGCCAAGGAAGTTCCCGCAGCGATCGCCAAGGGTGTCGAGGAGGCCAAGAAGGAGTTCTTCAAGGTCCCGCGCATCCAGGGCACCATCCCGCACCCCGTGCAGGGTGAGGCCGCTGCCGGTGTCGTCATGCTGCGCCCCGCCGCTCCCGGTACCGGTGTCATCGCCGGCGGTCCGGTGCGCGCGGTGCTCGAGTGCGCCGGCATCCACGACGTGCTGAGCAAGTCGCTCGGCTCGGACAACGCGATCAACATCGTCCACGCGACGGTCGCGGCCCTCAAGGGCCTCGAGCGTCCGGAGGAGGTGGCTGCACGCCGCGGCCTCCCCGTGGACCGTGTCGCCCCGGCCGCCATGCTGCGCGCCCAGGCTGCTGGCCGCGAGGCCGCCAAGGCAGGTGCCTGATGCGTCTGAAGGTGATCCAGACCCGTTCCGAGATCGGCGGCAAGCAGAACCAGCGTGACACCCTGCGCAGCCTCGGTCTGAAGCGCATTGGCGACGTCGTCGTCAAGGAGGACCGTCCCGAGATCCGCGGGATGGTCAAGACGGTGGCCCACCTGGTCGCCGTCGAGGAGGTTGACTGACCATGGCAGAGAAGAAGGCCACCAAGGCCGCTGCTGCGAAGTCGGAGAAGTCCGTCGAGGGCACCGCTCTCAAGCTGCACCACCTGCGTCCCGCCCCCGGAGCCAAGACCGCCAAGACCCGCGTGGGTCGCGGTGAGGGTTCCAAGGGCAAGACCGCCGGTCGTGGCACGAAGGGCACCAAGGCTCGTTACCAGGTGCCCGAGCGCTTCGAGGGTGGCGCCATGCCGCTGCACATGCGGCTGCCGAAGCTTCGCGGCTTCAAGAACCCGTTCAAGGTGGAGTACCAGGTCGTGAACCTGGACAAGCTCTCCGCCCTCTACCCGCAGGGCGGCGACGTGACCGTCGACGACCTCGTGGCCAAGGGTGCCGTCCGGGACAACCTCCCGGTCAAGGTGCTCGGCGACGGCGAGATCAGCGTCAAGGTCTCCGTGACCGCTGACAAGTTCTCGGCCAGCGCCAAGGAGAAGATCGAGGCCGCCGGCGGCTCGGTCACCTCCGCCTGATCCACCCAGCTCCACGGTATGCCGCGGGCTCACCGCAGAAGGTGAGCCCGCGGCATACCTGTTTTGCATGCACACCCCTCACCATCGGTCGGGGTATCGTGCCTAGGATTGCCTGACCGTCTCACCGCGTGCCGCTCGGCCCGCGTCACCCAGGAGGACCTGTGCTCACCGCCTTCACCCGTGCGTTCAAGACGCCGGACCTGCGCAGGAAGCTGCTCTTCACGCTCGCCATCGTGCTCATCTTCCGGATGGGTTCGCACGTGCCCGTCCCGGGCGTCAGCTACACCGCCGTGCAGGCGTGCATCAAGGGTGCCGATGCGACCACCGGCGTGCTGGGCCTGGCCAACCTCTTCAGCGGTGGCGCGCTCCTGCAGCTGTCGATCTTCGCGCTCGGGATCATGCCGTACATCACCGCGAGCATCATCGTGCAGCTCCTCACCGTGGTCATCCCGCGGTTCGAGGCCCTCAAGAAGGAGGGCCAGCAGGGCCAGACGAAGATGACGCAGTACACGCGTTACCTCACCATCGGCCTGGCGATCCTGCAGTCCTCGACGCTGATCACCTTCGCGCAGAACCCCTCGGCCCTCTTCGGCCCCCAGTGCACGAGCATCCTGCCCGACGACTCGATCCCGACCCTGGTCATCATGGTGCTCACCATGACCGCCGGCACCGGTGTCGTCATGTGGCTCGGTGAGCTCATCACCGACAAGGGCATCGGCAACGGCATGTCGCTGCTGATCTTCACCTCGATCGCCTCGAGCTTCCCCAGCTCGCTGTGGGCCATCCAGCAGCAGGACGGCCGCTGGGACGTCTTCATCGGCGTGATCCTGCTCGGGTTCCTCATCATCGCCCTCGTCGTCTTCGTCGAGCAGAGCCAGCGACGCATCCCGGTGCAGTACGCCAAGCGCCAGGTCGGGCGCCAGATGTATGGCGGTACGTCCACCTACATCCCGCTCAAGGTCAACATGGCCGGCGTCATCCCCGTGATCTTCGCCTCGTCGCTGCTCGCGCTGCCGACGCTGCTGGCACAGTTCAACAGGTCGACCACCGGGAACCAGCCCGGCTGGGTGACGTGGATCGACCAGAACCTCACCAGGGGAGACCACCCGATCTACATGCTGATGTACGTCGGCCTCATCCTGTTCTTCACGTTCTTCTACGTGTCGATCACGTTCAACCCCGTCGAGGTCGCCGACAACATGAAGCGCTACGGCGGCTTCATCCCAGGTATCCGCGCCGGGCGACCCACGGCCGAGTACCTCGACTACGTGCTCACCCGCATCACGGTCCCCGGGGCCATCTACCTGGGCCTCATCTCGCTCATCCCGCTCATCGCGCTCGTGGCCGTCGGTGCCAACTCGAACTTCCCGTTCGGTGGCACGTCGATCCTCATCATCGTCGGCGTCGGCCTGGAGACGGTGAAGCAGATCGAGAGCCAGCTCCAGCAGCGTCACTACGAAGGGTTCCTCCGCTGATGCGTCTGATCATCCTCGGCCCCCCGGGCGCCGGTAAGGGCACCCAGGCCGCCAGGATCGCCGAGTCCTTCGGCATCCCCGCGATCTCCACCGGTGACATCTTCCGCGCCAACATCAAGAACGAGACCCCCCTGGGCAAGCAGGTCAAGGAGGTGCTGGCGTCCGGTGGCTACGTCACCGACGACATCACCAACGCGATCGTGCGCGACCGCCTGTTCGAGGACGACGCCGAGAAGGGCTTCCTCCTCGACGGCTACCCCCGGACCTCGGCCCAGGTCGACGCCCTCGACGCGATCCTCGCCGAGCACGGCCACACCCTCGAGGTCGTCCTCGAGCTGACCGTGGACGAGGACGCCGTCGTGGCCCGGCTGCTCAAGCGGGCCGAGATCGAGGGCCGTGACGACGACACCGAGGAGGTCATCCGCGAGCGTCAGGCCATCTACCGCCGCGAGACCGCCCCGCTCACCGACGTGTACTCCGAGCGCGGGCTGCTCGTGAAGGTCGACGGCATGGGTTCGGTCGACGAGGTCTTCGCACGCATCTCCGAGGCCCTCGAAGGGGTTGCTCGCTCCTGATGTTCGGCCGGTCCAAGATCGACACCAAGACCACCGACCAGCTCCTGCTGATGCGCAGGGCCGGGCTGGTCGTGGGCCAGACCCTGCAGCTCATGGCGCAGACCGTGCGCCCGGGCATGACCACCAAGCAGCTCGACGAGCTGGCCGAGGAGCACATCCGGGGCTGCGGGGCGACGCCGTCGTTCCTGGGCTACCACGGCTTCAAGGGCTCGCTGTGCACCTCCGTGAACGACGAGGTCGTCCACGGCATCCCGGGCAGCCGGGTGCTGGCCGAGGGCGACCTCATCTCCATCGACTGCGGAGCCATCGTCGAGGGCTGGCACGGCGACGCGGCGATCTCCGTGATCGTCGGCGGTCGTGAGGCCGGGCGCCCGGAGGACCTCGAGCTCATCGACGCCACCGAGGACTCCATGTGGGCCGGGATCGCCGCCCTCCGCGTGGGGGAGTCGCTCTACGAGGTCGGCGCCGGCGTCGAGGACAGCGTCGTCGCGTCGGGGGAGCGGGTCGGCCGCGACTACGGGATCATCGAGGACTACGTCGGGCACGGCATCGGCACCGCCATGCACATGGACCCGCAGGTCCCCAACTACCGCGTCCGTGACAAGGGCCCGGTCGTGCGGTCCGGGGTCACCGTGGCGATCGAGCCGATGGTGACCCTCGGTTCCGCGGAGACCCGCGTGCTGGCCGACGACTGGACGGTCGTCACCACCGACGGCTCGCGTGCGGCCCACTGGGAGAACACCGTGGCGGTCACCGACGACGGGCTGTGGGTCCTCACCGCCCTCGACGGCGGCAAGGAGCGGCTGGCAGCCGCCGGCGCACCATACGCACCGCTCGACCAGGGCTGAGACCGCACTGGGGCCCCGGCGCGATTTCGTCGCTGAGGGGGGCCTGACGTAGACTGTTACGTCGGCATGCGTGTGTGCGCGTGCCGACGTCGATGTGTCTGTTCCAGCCTGGAGCAGACCGATGCAGCAGATTGTGGAGGCTATGGCCAAGAAGGACGGTGTCATCGAGATCGAGGGCACGATCGTCGAGGCTCTCCCGAACGCGATGTTCCGGGTCGAGCTCACGAACGGTCACAAGGTTCTCGCTCACATCTCGGGCAAGATGCGACAGCACTACATCCGGATCCTCCCCGAGGACCGCGTGGTGGTGGAGCTCAGCCCGTACGACCTGACCCGTGGCCGGATCGTCTTCCGCTACCGCTGAGCACGACCCCGCAAGACCTGCAGACCCGTCCGGGTCCGTAGTGCCAGATCGACTCGAAGCAGAGGCTATGAAGGTTCAGCCGAGCGTCAAGAAGATCTGCGACAAGTGCAAGGTGATCCGCCGTCACGGTCGGGTCATGGTCATCTGCGAGAACCTGCGCCACAAGCAGCGCCAGGGCTGAGCATGACCTGGGTCCCCACCAGGGACCTCCGCCCCGGGTTCGCCCGGAGCACGAGTCGCATCTCTTCGAGAAGCGCAGACAAGTGAATGACGCAGTACCCGGCCCCTGTGCGCGGCGTCGTCGACAGACGACCTCCATGCCGACCAGGACGTCACCCCCGGCCCGGAGGCCGAGGACCGGTGCCCCGAGGAAAGCTTCGGGACCAAGCCCGGAACGGTACTGCCCCAGACCTCCGGTGAAACAAAAGGAACACACAACATGGCACGTCTTGTTGGTGTGGATCTTCCGCGCGAGAAGCGCGTCGAGATCGCTCTCACCTACATCTTCGGAGTGGGTCGCACCCGCTCCCAGCAGGCGCTGGCAGCCACGGGTGTCAACCCGAACACCCGCGTCCGCGACCTCTCCGACACCGAGCTGGTCCAGCTCCGTGACTACCTCGAGGCCAACGTCAAGATCGAAGGTGACCTCCGCCGTGAGGTCGCCGCCGACATCCGCCGCAAGGTCGAGATCGGTTCCTACGAGGGTCTGCGCCACCGTCGCGGCCTTCCCGTGCGTGGTCAGCGCACCAAGACCAACGCGCGCACCCGCAAGGGCCCGAAGCGCACCGTCGCCGGCAAGAAGAAGGTTGGTAAGTAATGCCTCCCAAGGCTCGTACCGCTGGCGCCAAGAAGGTGCGCCGCAAGGAGAAGAAGAACGTCGCCCACGGGCACGCTCACATCAAGAGCACGTTCAACAACACCATCATCTCGATCACGGACCCCTCGGGCGCCGTGATCTCGTGGGCCTCTGCCGGCCAGGTCGGCTTCAAGGGCTCGCGCAAGTCCACCCCGTTCGCGGCGCAGATGGCTGCCGAGGCTGCCGCCCGTCGCGCGATGGAGCACGGCATGCGCAAGGTCGACGTCTTCGTCAAGGGCCCGGGCTCCGGTCGTGAGACCGCCATCCGCTCCCTGACCGCCACCGGCCTCGAGGTCGGCGCGATCAGCGACGTCACCCCCTCGCCGCACAACGGCGTCCGCCCGCCCAAGCGCCGTCGCGTCTGAGAACTGGGAGATAGAGAAAACTCATGGCTCGTTACACCGGCCCCATCACCAAGAAGTCGCGTCGCCTCAAGGTCGACCTCGTCGGCGGCGACAAGAACTTCGAGCTCCGTCCCTTCCCGCCCGGCCAGCACGGCCGTCGCCGGATGCAGGAGAAGGAGTACCTCACCCAGCTGCAGGAGAAGCAGAAGGCCCGCTTCACCTACGGCGTCATGGAGAAGCAGTTCCGCGGTTACTACGAGGAGGCCTCGCGCCGCTCGGGCAAGACCGGTGAGACCCTGCTGCAGATCCTCGAGTCCCGCCTGGACAACGTGGTCTACCGCGCCGGCCTGGCCCGCACCCGTCGTGCGGCTCGCCAGCTCGTCACGCACGGCCACTTCGAGGTCAACGGCGTGCGCGTGGACGTCCCGTCCTACCGCGTCGAGCAGTACGACATCATCACCGTTCGCGCCAAGTCCGTGAACACCTTCCCGATCGAGCTGGCTCGCCAGACCTTCGGCGAGCGCCCCACCCCGGCCTGGCTCCAGGTCGTCCCGGGCACGCTGCAGATCATGATCCACTCGCTGCCCGTCCGTGAGCAGATCGACACGATCCTCACCGAGCAGCTGATCGTCGAGCTCTACTCGAAGAACTGATCCACGCCTCCGTATGGCGCGGGCGCCGCGTGCGCCCGCGCCATACGGAGCGGATCTGGTCCGGACCACAGACAGAGGTGGGCCGGCCGGCCGGTTGAGAACCGGCGACTTCATCGGCGTCATATAGCGGTCGCCGACGAGAAAGGAATCACCCCGTGCTCATCGCACAGCGCCCCTCACTCAGCGAAGAGGTCGTTGCGGACAACCGCAGCCGCTTCGTCATCGAGCCCCTCGAGCCCGGCTTCGGCTACACGCTCGGCAACTCCATGCGCCGCACGCTCCTGTCGAGCATCCCCGGTGCCGCCGTGACCAGCATCCGCATCGACGGTGTGCTGCACGAGTTCTCCACGATCCCCGGGGTCAAGGAAGACGTCACCGAGATCATCCTCAACATCAAGGGCCTGGTCGTCTCCTCGGAGCACGACGAGCCCGTGGTCATGTACCTGCGCAAGACCGGCTCCGGCCCGGTCACCGCCGCCGACATCGCGCCCCCGGCCGGTGTCGAGGTCCACAACCCCCACCTGCACATCGCCACGCTCAACGGCAAGGGCAAGGTCGAGATGGAGCTGACCGTCGAGCGCGGTCGCGGTTACGTCTCGGCCAACCAGAACAAGTCCGGCGACCAGGAGATCGGCCGCATCCCGGTCGACTCCATCTACTCGCCCGTGCTCGCCGTGACCTACAAGGTCGAGGCGACCCGTGTCGAGCAGCGCACCGACTTCGACAAGCTGATCGTGGACGTCGAGACCAAGAACTCGATGGCTCCCCGTGACGCCATGGCCTCCGCCGGCAAGACCCTGGTCGAGCTGTTCGGCCTGGCCCGCGAGCTCAACGTCGAGGCCGAGGGCATCGACATGGGCCCGTCGCCGACCGACGCCGCCCTGGCCGCCGACCTGGCGCTGCCGATCGAGGACCTCGACCTCACCGTGCGTTCGTACAACTGCCTCAAGCGCGAGGGCATCCACACCGTGGGTGAGCTCGTGGGTCGCAGCGAGGCGGACCTGCTCGACATCCGCAACTTCGGTGCGAAGTCGATCGACGAGGTCAAGGCCAAGCTCGTCGGCATGGGCCTGGCGCTCAAGGACAGCCCGCCCGGGTTCGACCCGAGCGCGATCGCTGACAACTACGGCGACTACGACGACGACTTCGCTGACGACGGCCGCGCGCTGGCCGAAGACGAGCAGCTCTGACCAACCGCCGCTGAGGTGGCGGTCTGAACACCGCCACCTCACACACCAAGGAGAACCCAAACATGCCTACGCCCACCAAGGGTCCCCGTCTCGGCGGCGGTCCGGCTCACGAGCGCCACATCCTGGCGAACCTGGCCGCTTCCCTGTTCGAGCACGACTCCATCACCACCACCGAGGCCAAGGCCAAGCGCCTTCGCCCGCTGGCCGAGCGTCTGGTGACGTTCGCCAAGCGCGGTGACCTGCACGCGCGTCGCCGCGTCATGTCGGTCATCGAGGACAAGGGTGTCGTCCACCGCCTCTTCACCGAGATCGCGCCCGACATGGCCGAGCGTCCCGGTGGCTACACCCGCATCACCAAGATCGGCGCCCGCAAGGGTGACAACGCGCCCATGGCCGTGATCGAGCTCGTCCGCGAGCCCATCGCGAAGAAGGCCACGGTCAAGGAGGCGGAGGCCGCCACCAAGCGCTCCGCCAAGCAGGCCGAGGCCAAGGAGGCCGCGGTCGAGACCAAGGCCGCCGAGGACGAGGCGAAGGCCGAGACCACCGAGGCGACCGAGACCACCGAGGCGGCTGCGCTGCCCGAGGGTGCGATCGCTGCCAACGAGGATGGTTCCACCCCCGACGAGGCCTACGTCGTCAAGGGCAACGCCGACTCCGGCAAGTACCACGAGGCCGACGGCCAGTGGTTCGAGCAGACGCACGCCGAGTTCTGGTTCAAGTCCGCCGAGGACGCCGAGAAGGCTGGCTTCACCAAGGCCGGTTCCTGATCCGGTAGCCACTGGCTGACCGTCGAAGGGCCGTTCACCCCCACGGGGTGGGCGGCCCTTCGCCGTGCCCGGGCACCCTACGGGCGAGCGCCCGGGCGTCGGGTCGCCGAGACTGAAGCGTCAGCGACGTCAGGACGTCGCTGACGCTTCAAACTCGCCGGGTGGGGACGCCGGGTCAGGTGCGGCGGGCCCGGAAGACGCCGGCGAGGGGGAGGATGAGCAGGACCAGCACCATGGGGACCGCGAAGCCGACGCGCAGGGAGTCCTGGCCGACGGCACCGGTGAGCACCGCCCCGAGCAGGCCCCCGACGTAGTTGAACTGGTTGAAGCGGGCGATGACCGCGTCCACGCGGGCACGACGCGCCTCCCCGTCCACGCCGTCACCGGCCACCACCGCGGCGGCGGAGAAGCTCAGGGGGGCGATCACCGCGACCGAGGCGCCCACGACCGTGAAGCCGACCACCGCCACGGGCCAGGTGGGTGAGAAGACGATCACGGCCAGACCCAGGCTCGCCGCCACGGCGCCCCCGCGCACGAGGGGGACCGCGCCGAACCGTTCCACGGCCCGGTCGCCGAGGAGCCGTGTCAGGCCGCTGGCGACGAGGTAGGGGAGCGTGGCCAGCGGGAGCAGCCAGGCCGGCGCGTCGTGGGCGGACTTGAGGAAGACCGGTCCCCACGTCGTCGCGGCCGTGTCGACCGTGTAGAAGAGCACCATCGCGGCCCCGAGCAGGCCGATCCGTCGCCACGGGATGTCGATCGCCACGGCCGGGGGTGCGTCGCCGACCGCGGAGACGGCGTGGGGCAGCAGTGGTGCACCGATGGCCAGGGCTGCCACGGCAGCGAGGGGGAGGAGCCCTGCGGTGAGCCCGGCGTTCGTCACGGCGATGGCGACGAGCGTGCCGATGATGCCGCCGACCGTCCACGCACCGTGGAAGGAGGGCAGGATCGTGCGTCCCCACCGGTGCTCGAGGGCCACGGCCTGCATGTTGCCCGCGGCGTCCACCGCACCGAGCCCGAGGCCGTAGACGGCCAGTCCCGCGACGAACACCGGCCGCTGGGGAGCGAGGGCGACCAGGGCGAGCCCCACCGTGATCAGGCCGAAGGCGACCCGCAGCACGGTCGCGCTGCCCAGCCGGCGGGCACCGGGTTCGGTGAGGACCGAGCCCACCCCCGCGAGCAGGACGACCATGAGCAGGAGCCCGGTGATGAACAGCTCGTCGAGGTCCCAGCGGTCCTGGAAGCGTGGCAGGCGGGTCGTCACCGAGATGAACAGCAGTCCCTGGGTGGCGAACGTCGCGGCGATGCCCAGCCGCTGCCGGGTCAGGGCGGCCTCCGAGGTGGCCGGGGTCGTGGTCCGCGGATCGCTCACCGGGACACTGTGGCAGACGGGGCCGGGCGGTGGGGTGCAGTCGCCCCGGACCGAGCCGTCCGGCCCGAGCCGTCGGCTCGACCCGACCCACCACGTACCCCGACCGGGTCGGCGGGGTACGTGCTGCGCGTCGCTAGGCTGGCGGCATGGTCGAGGACGCGGGGTCGGGCGGTCGCACGCTCCGGGTCCGGCTGGACCTCGCCTACGACGGGACCGACTTCTCCGGGTGGGCCGCCCAGCCCGGCCTGCGCACGGTCGAGGGCGAGCTGTCGGCGGCGTTGACGACGTTGCTCCGCGCGCCTGCTCCCGTGCGGCTCACGGTCGCCGGGCGCACCGACGCGGGGGTCCACGCCCGCGGGCAGGTGGTGCACGCCGACGTGGACGCCGAGGCCTGGGCGCGCGTCCCGGGTCGGTCCGACCGTGAGCCGGGGGTCGCCGCCCGGACCCGCCTCGGCGGGATCCTGCCACCGGACGTGGTCGTGCACGCGGTGACCGAGGCGCCGGACGGGTTCGACGCCCGCTTCTCGGCCCTGCGCCGCCGCTACCTCTACCGCTTGTGCGACGACCCCGCCGCCGCCGACCCCCTGCGTCGGCGGGACACCGTGCACACCAAGCGCGGGCTGGACGTGGCTGCCATGGATGCCGCGGCCCGGACTCTCGTGGGGCTCAACGACTTCGCGGCGTTCTGCAAGAAGCGGGAGGGGGCCACGACGGTCCGCACCCTGCTGGAGTACTCGTGGGAGCGGCAGGAGGACGGGACCCTGGCAGCGACGGTGGTGGCCGATGCGTTCTGCCACTCCATGGTGCGGTCGCTCGTGGGGGTCGTGGTGCCCGTGGGCGAGGGGCGACGGCCGCTCGACTGGCCCGCCGAGGTGCTGCGCGCCTCCCGGCGGGACGCGGCCGTCAGCGTGATGCCGCCCCACGGGCTCTCCCTCGAGGAGGTCGTCTACCCCGACGCCGCGGGTCTCGCGGCGAGGGCGTCCGAGTCCCGCTCGGTGCGCTCGCTGCCGGGCCCGGGGGACTCCGGGAGCGGCGGCCCCACCACCTCGAGGCCGTAGCGCGGTCCGACCTCGTTCCACCGGGCGATCTCCTCGCCCATGGGACGGCCGTCGGGGCCGGGCAGGCGTCGCTCGGCGGCCGGCAGGCCCACCTCCGGGTAGAGGTCGAAGAGGTGCCCGGGATCGCTGAGGCCGACGAAGCGGACCGCCTGCTCGCCGGTGACGCGGAAGGCGTGCGGGATGCCGGCGGGCAGCCAGATGAGGTCGCCGGCACCGAGCTCGAACACCTCGTCGCCCGCGCGGTAGGTCATCGAGCCGTCCAGGAGGTAGAAGCCCTCGGCCTCGTTCGCGTGCCGGTGCAGCGGTGTGGCGGTGCCGGGCGGTTGCGTCACGAGGGCGACACCCACCCGTCCGCCGGACTCCTCAGCGGTGAGGAGGTGCTCGAACAGGCTCCCCATCGCCCAGGTGGCCGGACCGGTGCCGGCGCGGCGGTGGACCACCCGGCCGGCGGTGCCCACGGGTTCGGGTCGAGCCATGACGGCCTCCTCGCAGATTTCGTCCGAACCAGATTCAGGCGAATATTGGTACGGTAGGGGCGATGTCCGAGACCGTCAAGACCCGCGCCTACCGCTCGACGGTGCGTGCCGAGCGAGCCGCCCGGACCCGCCACCGCGTCCTGGTGGCCGCTCGGGAGCTGCTGGGGCAGCTCGGGTACGACGCCACGACGGTGGCCATGGTCGCCGAGCGCGCAGGCGTCTCCGTCGACACCGTGTACGCCAGCGTGGGCCGCAAGCCCCAGCTCACCGTCGCGGTGGTGGACATGGTGCTGGGGTCGTCCGACGAGCCGCTGGCCGCCGAGGAGCGTGCGTACGTCAGGGCGGTCCGTGCCGCTGAGGACGCCCGCCGCAAGCTCGAGCTGTATGCCGCTGCCGTGGGTGAGGTGGTCCCCGGCACGGCTCCCCTCATGGACGCCTTGCGGCGCGCCGGCGAGAACGACGACGAGTGCGCCCGAGCCTGGGCTGCGGTGGTGGACCGGCGGGCGGCGAACATGATGCTGCTGGCAGCCGACCTGCGGGCGACGGGTGAGCTGCGTGCGGAGCTCGTCGACCGGGACGTCGCGGACATCATCTGGTCGACCAACGCCCACGAGTACTGGTTGCTGCTGCAGTCCCGAGGTTGGTCACGACAGCGTTATGCCGACCTCCTCGCGGACCTGTGGTGCCGGCTGCTCCTGGTCGGGACGGCCCCACCCACCCCGTGAACGGCCGCGTCCCGACGGGCTCAGTCCCGGATGGCGGCGTAGCCGATCGCGTCGTGGATCGCGAGGCCGGCGAACGACGGTGAGCCGGAGTAGGCCCCCACGACGAGGTCGAGCTGCACCTCCATCTGCGCCATCGTCCCACCGTAGAAGGACTGCTTCACCGACACCGGGTCGTCACCGAGGTGGTTGGTCTCCTGGCCGATGCGGACCGGGACGCCGAGCTCGGCGCCGGCGCGGACTTCGTTGGCGGACAGCGCGATCGACCCGTCGACGCCGCTCGCGAGGCGACGGTAGGCCATCACCGTGACGCCGTCCGTGCGCTTCATGACCTCCCGGTCGAAGGTCGACCTGTTGGCCGGGATCTCGTCGAACCAGAACGGGATGTCCGCCTCGAGGGGGGTGCTGCCCGCGGTCGCACGGAAGGCGTCGAGGGTGGCCAGGTACTTCGTCACGACGGTGGACCGCTTCTTCGTCCACGCGGGGGTGTTGTAGGGCTCGATGTCGACGTGGACACCGGTGAACAGCCCGGTGGCGAGAGTGGGGCGCAGCCAGCTCGTGACGGCGGCCGAGGGGTTGTCGACCCAGCCGGGGTCGCCGCCGAGCGCGTCGACCCTCAGGCCTGACGCCCGGGCCAGGGTGACCAGCGCACGCAGCTCCGCGAGCTTCGGCGAGCTGTCCACGTGGGCGGGGACGGCGGCATACAGCTGGCCGATGCCGCGGGAGGTGGCCAGGGCGACGACGGCCTGCGCGTCGGAGGTGTCCCACACGTACATGGCGCGCGCGGCAGGGATCGCGGGGGTGGCGGCGGCGACGGCGCCCGGGACGGGCCGGGTCCTGCGGACCTTGGTGGCCTTGGTTCCCTGGGGGCTCTTCGCGCGGGTCGGCGAGGCCGTCCCGGCGGCCGGGGCGGCCTTCGGGCCGTTCTGGGCGGCACTGGCCTGCGCGGCAGCGCTCACGCCGATGATGCCGATGAGGGACACGAGGCTGACCATAACGACGGCGCGCAACGCGGTGGTGGGACGGGGCACGGGGAGACCTTTCGACGACACCTCGATGGTTGCCGTGGTGGGCGGGTCCCCTGAGCCGACTTGGGCAAGCCTTGACCGTTGCCTCCTCCGTACGGTCACCCGCGCACCCCCCTTGTGGTGCGGATGTCCGCGCGGGCTTGCGCCGACGGCCGGGGCCGGGCACGGGGGAGCCCGGCCGGCGCCAGCCGGCGATATCGAGGTGACGGCAGGGCACGCGGTGCAGCACCCTTGTCCCGTGGGCCACATCGACGTCAACTCCGTCAGCTTCGTCCTGCCCGACGGCAGGCCGCTGCTCGGCGACGTCTCGCTCCGGGTGGGGGAGGGCGCCAAGGTCGCGCTCATCGGTCCCAACGGCACGGGCAAGACGACCCTGGGGCGGATCATCGCCGGGGACCTGACGGCGAACGACGGTGCCGTGACGCGTTCTGGCGGGCTCGGGGTGATGCGCCAGTTCATCGGCTCGGTCCGGGACGACTCCACCGTCCGCGACCTGCTCGTCTCCGTGGCACCGGCCGCGATCCGCGCCGCTGCCGCCGAGATCGACCGGACCGAGCTGGCCATGATGGAGCGCGACGAGGAGTCGGACCAGATGGCCTACGCGCAGGCGCTGGTCACGTGGGGCGACGTCGGAGGCTACGACTACGAGACGCTCTGGGACGTGTGCACCGTGGCAGCCCTCGGTATGCCGTTCGACAAGGCCCAGTGGCGCAAGGTCACCACCCTCTCGGGCGGGGAGCAGAAGCGCGTGGTCCTCGAGGCGCTCCTGCGCGGGCCCGAGGAGGTCCTGCTGCTCGACGAGCCGGACAACTACCTCGACGTCCCCGCCAAGCGCTGGCTCGAGGACCAGCTCATCGCCTCGCCGAAGACGGTGCTGTTCGTCAGCCACGACCGCGAGCTGCTCGACCGCGTCGCCACCCGCATCGCGACGCTCGAGCCCGGGAGCGCCGGGTCGAGCCTCTGGGTGCACCCGGGCCGCTTCGCGACCTACCAGCAGGCTCGTGAGGACCGGAACTCCCGCCTCGAGGAGCTCGCCCGCCGCTGGGACGAGGAGCACCTCAAGCTCAAGGCGCTGGTCGTCATGTACCGGCAGAAGGCCTCGTACAACTCCGACATGGCGCCCAAGCTGCAGGCGGCCGAGACGCGCTTGCGGCGGTTCGTCGAGGCGGGGCCGCCCGAGGCGATCCCGTTGCGGCAGAACGTCAGGATGCGCCTGCAGGGTGGGCGCACGGCCAAGCGCGCGGTCATCGCCGAGGGTCTCGAGCTCACCGGGTTGATGCGTCCCTTCGACCTCGAGGTCTGGTTCGGGGAGCGGGTCGCGGTCCTCGGGAGCAACGGGTCGGGCAAGTCGCACTTCCTGCGCCTCGTGGCGTGCGGCGGCAGCGACCCCGACGTGGAGCACCAGCCGGTCGGCGACGTCGTCCCCCGCCCCGTCGAGCACACCGGGCGGCTCCGCCTCGGGTCGAGGGTGCGGCCGGGGTGGTTCGCGCAGACGCACGAGCAGCCGTCGCTGACCGGACGGACGCTGCTGGAGATCCTGCACCGCGGTGACGAGCACCGGGCCGGGAAGCCTCGCGAGGAGGCGGCCCGGGCGCTGGACCGCTACGGCCTGGCGCGGGCCAGCGAGCAGACCTTCGAGTCGCTCTCCGGTGGGCAGCAGGCGCGGTTCCAGATCCTGCTGCTCGAGCTGTCAGGTGCCACGTGCCTGCTGCTGGACGAACCCACGGACAACCTCGACCTGCACTCGGCCGAGGCCCTGGAGGAGGGGCTGGCTGCGTTCGAGGGGACGGTCATCGCGGTGACCCACGACCGCTGGTTCTCCCGCGGCTTCGACCGGTTCCTCGTCTTCGGCGCCGACGGCCGCGTCTACGAGAGCGACGAGCCGGTCTGGGACGAGGGTCGCGTCGTCCGCAGCCGCTGAGCTGCCCGGTGCTGGGCGGGCCAGGACGCTCGGATCCCCGACGTCCTGGCCCGCGTGGTGGCGAGGGTCAGGTCCTGTTCTGCCGGTCGAGCGCCACCGCGCCGGTGGCTCCCACGGTGACCGTGGCGTACCCGCGGCCGTTCACCTGGACGGGTGCGCTGCCGTTGGCGCAGCCGGCCCGTGTCGCCTTGCCCTCGAGCACGTTGCAGTAGTGGCCCCGGGGCAGTCCGGTCTGCACGGTGATCGTCTTCGCCGCTGGACCGTTGTTGAACGCCACCCATCCCCGGTCGCCCCGGCTGAAGGAGATGACGTTGTCGCCGTCGGTCCAGAAGTTGCCCCGGCGAGCGGTGCCGACGTAGTTGTGCCAGCCCACCATCCCGAGGATGCCCGGGTTGCGGTGCGTGCAGGTCCACTGGCCGTTGGCGCAGTCGGTGTTGGTGATGATCCCGTTGGCGTCGGAGGGTGGGGAGTCGTCCGTCGTGTTCCAGGTGAAGCCCGAGAAGACCTGCGGATGGCCGTACCCGTCGGCGAGGAGCCACTCGTTGGCCAGCACGTAGCGCGCGCCGTCCTTGTAGTTGAGGGCGTCGCCGTTGCGCTCCGTGTCGTGGTTCGTGACGAAGGACAGTGTCTTCGCCGCCGGGGTGAGCCCCGAGCCGGAACCGAAGACCTGCAGGGTCGCGAGGCTGCCGATGTGCTCTGCCGGGTAGCTCTTGAAGGCATCGCGGATCTGCTTGACCCCGTCGAGGCCGAGCACGTCACCACTGCTCGTGAAGGCCTGGGGCGACAGGACGCCGGGTCCGCCGCCGAACACCTCGAGGGCCCAGTACGGCTTCACCTTGTCCCGCGTGCGGTGGAGCTTGGCGTAGATGGCATCGAGGTCGGTCTGGCCGACGTGCTTCGCCGCGTCGACGCGGAACCCGGAGACGCCGTAGCCGATCAGCGTGTTGAGGTAGGCGGCAAGTCGGTCCTGGACCGTCGGGCTCGACGTGTCGAGGTCCGCCAGTCCCACCAGCTCGCAGGTGAACACCTGGTGCATGTTGTTGAAGTCCTCTATGCCACCCGAGGCGGAGGTGCAGTCGTCGGGCCCGGTGCCCTTGTGGTGGAAGTCGGTCTCCGAGTACACGCCCGGGTAGTTGAAGTGGGTGTAGGTCTGGCCGCCGTAGGACGTGCTGCCCTGCCCCGTCATGTGGTTGATGACCGCGTCGACGTAGACCTTCACGCCTGCCTTGCGACAGGTGGTGACCATGGACCTGAACTGCGCCTCGGAGCCCATCCGGCTGGTGAGGGCGTAGTCGACGGGCTGGTAGACCTCCCACCAGGGGTGGAGGACGGTGTTGCTGCCGTCGCCCAGGGCGATCCGCTTGAGGGAGTCCGCCGGCGCCGAGACCTGGACGCCCTGGTAGCCCCCGGGCCCGAGCACCGTGGTGCACTCGTTGCCGACCGAGTCCCAGTTCCACTCGAAGAGGTTTGCCGTGACGCCGGGAACCTCGGTGCGGTTGCCGTCGCCCTGGGCGGAGGTGACCGATGACGGGATGCCCATCGCGAGCCCGACGGTCAGGACGGTCCCGGCCACGAGGGCCGTCCGTGTGCGGGTGCCTCGGGGCATCCGTGGTGTGACTTTCCTGGACATGGCACTCCTTTGTGCTCGGCGGAGGCTGCGGGATGGCAGCGGCCCATCGTTCATGGTGACCCAGGTCACACCGTGACGCCACCGTGGCGACGGCGATCGCGTTGCCGCAGGTCAAGAGATCGCAATTTCTTGCAGCAAGTTGCAACGCACTCTGGCGAGTCGGACGAACAGGGTCATAGGGTGTGCCGGCACCCCCGCAGCAAAGGAGCTGTCAATGGTCCGTTCGTCCGTCGTCGCCGCCGTCAGCGGCGCAGCGCTGGTCCTCTCCGGGGCGCTCGTCCCGCTCACCGCGGCCCCGGCCGCAGCGGCCGAACGGACGGTGACCCTCGTCGGGTCGCTCCAGTCCGAGCTCGGCTGCGATGCGGACTGGGCCCCCGCCTGCACCGCGACCGACCTGACGCGGGTCGGCACCGGCACGACCTACGCGAAGACCGTGACCGTCCCCGCGGGCACCTACGAGTACAAGGTCGCCATCGACCACTCGTGGGACGAGAGCTACGGCGCCGGTGGCGCCAAGGGCGGAGCGAACCTCCCGCTGGTCCTCAAGGGGCCGGCCAGGCTCGAGTTCACCTACGACGACGTGTCGCACCAGGTCGGTGTCCGCCCCGTGACCCTGTCCGGGCCGGCCACCACCGCCGACAAGGCGTATGCCGCGGACTCGCTGCGCCAGCCGCTCACCAAGGAGCGCTACTACTTCGTCATGGCGGACCGGTTCGCCAACGGGGACAAGGGGAACGACCTCGGCGGGCTGACGGGCGGACGGCTCGCGACGGGTTACGACCCGACGGACAAGGGCTTCTACCACGGTGGTGACCTCAAGGGCATCGAGGGCAAGCTCGACTACATCAAGGGCCTGGGCACGACGGCGATCTGGCTGACCCCGTCGTTCAAGAACAAGCCGGTTCAGGGTTCCGCGGGCAACGAGAGCGCGGGCTACCACGGCTACTGGATCACCGACTTCACCCAGGTCGACCCGCACCTCGGCACCAACGCCGACCTCAAGGCCCTGATCGCCGCGGCGCACGCCAAGGGGATGAAGGTCTTCTTCGACATCATCACCAACCACACCGCGGACGTCATCAACTACAAGGAGAACCAGTACACCTACCGCGACAAGACGGCCTTCCCCTACAAGGACGCCGACGGCACCGTCTTCGACGACAAGGCGTACGCGGGCAAGCCCGGCTTCCCGAAGCTCGACCCCAGGACCTCGTTCCCCTACACCCCGGTCTTCACCAACCCCGGCGACTCCACGGCCAAGGTCCCGGCGTGGCTCAACGACCCGACGAACTACCACAACCGTGGTGACTCGACCTTCGCCGGTGAGTCCTCGGAGTACGGCGACTTCGTCGGCCTCGACGACCTGTTCACCGAGCAGCAGGACGTCGAGAAGGGCATGGAGGACATCTACAAGGCGTGGGTCGACTTCGGGGTCGACGGCTTCCGCATCGACACGGTCAAGCACGTCAACATGGAGTTCTGGCAGTCGTTCAGCCCGGCGATGATCGCCCAGGCCAAGGCCCGCAAGAACGACGACTTCTTCATGTTCGGCGAGGTCTACGACGCACGGCCCTCGTACATGTCGCAGTTCACGACGACCGGGAAGCTGCAGGCCACCCTCGACTTCGGGTTCCAGGCGCAGGCCACCAACTGGGCCCAGGGCAAGGCGGGGACGGACCTGCGCGACCTCTATGCCGACGACGACTACTACACGGACACCGACTCGAACGCGTACGAGCTGCCGACCTTCCTCGGCAACCACGACATGGGTCGCGTCGGCTACCTCCTCAAGGGGGCCGACCCGGTCGGACCGGCGCTGATGTCGAAGGTCAAGCTCGCCGACTCCCTGATGTACCTCACGCGTGGCCAACCCATCACCTACTACGGCGACGAGCAGGGCTTCGTCGGCTACGGCGGTGACAAGGACGCCCGGCAGGACATGTTCGCCTCCAAGGTCGCCGACCGGCCCAAGGCGGGTGGTGGCACCGACCCCGGCTACACCACGCAGCCCGTCCTCGGCGGGACCGCCGGCTCCAAGGACCGCTACTCGACGAGCGCCCCGCTCTACCAGCACATCAAGTCGCTGGCGGCGGTCCGCGCCGCGAACCCGGCCCTGGCGGACGGAGCCCAGGTCCACCGCTACGCCAGCAGCAACGCCGGTGTCTTCGCCTTCTCCCGGATCGACGAGGGCAAGCGCGTGGAGTACGTCGTCGCCGCCAACAACGCGACCACCACGAAGTCGGCGACGTTCGCCACCTACGGGCACAACCAGACCTTCAAGCCCGTGTACGGGACCTCGCGGCTGGTCCGGTCGGCCAAGGACGGTCGCGTCACGGTGAGCGTCCCCGCCCAGTCCGTGTCGGTCTGGAAGGCGACGTCCCCGATGGACAAGCCGAAGTCGGCCCCGGCGGTCTACCTCACCTCGCCGGGCGCCGGCGACGTCGTCGGCGGTCGCGCCGAGATCGGCGCCGCCATCCCGGACAACACCTTCGCCCAGGTGAGCTTCCTCTACCGCCCGGTCGGCACCACGGCCTGGCAGAAGCTCGGCACGGACGACAACGCGCCGTACCGCGTCTTCCACGACGTGAGCGGGATGGCCAAGGGGACCCTGCTGGAGTACCGCGCCGTCGCCAAGGACAGCGCCGGGCACGTCTCTGCCTCCTCGTCCTACGGCATCGTCGGCGACCCCAAGCCGGCTGGTGGCGGCGACGGTGGTGGCGTCGGTCCGGTGACCCAGCCGGCGAACGTCAGCGTTCCCGGTGACCACAACAGCGAGATGGGCTGTGCCGCCGACTGGGCGCCCGACTGCGACCAGGCCCAGCTCACGCTCGACCCGAAGGACCACGTCTGGAAGGGGACGTACACGCTCCCTCCGGCCGAGCACGCCTACAAGGCGGCGATCGACAAGAAGTGGGACGAGAACTACGGCGCCGGCGGCCGCCCCAACGGCGACAACATCAGCTACACCGCGCCGAGCGGACCGGTGACGTTCTACTACGACCACGCCACGCACTGGGCCACCTCCGACGCCCAGGGACCGATCATCACGGCCCCGGGTGCCTTCCAGAGCGAGCTGGGCTGCCCGGCTGACTGGAGCCCGGACTGCATGCAGCCGTGGCTGCAGGACCCGGACGGCGACAAGACGTACACGTGGTCGACCGACCAGCTCCCGCCCGGTACCTACGAGTTCAAGATCGCCCACGGCCTGAACTGGGACGAGAACTACGGCGCGGGTGGCGCACCCGGCGGAGCGAACCTCTCGGTGACCGTCCCCGCGGCCGGGATGATCACGTCGATCTCCTACGACCTCGCGACGCACGTGGCGACCACCAAGGTGGTCCGGGCCGGCTCGGCTCCCGACCTGACCAAGCAGCGCGCCATCTGGGTCGACCGCGACACCGTCGCCTGGCCCGCCGACATGGTCCCCGACGGTGCCAACCCGGCCCTGCTCAAGTGGCGCCTCGCATGGTCCGCCAAGGGTGGGCTCACGGTCGATGCCGAGGACATCACCGGTGGCTCGTCCGCCCCGCTGACGTTCGACCCCGCGGGCCTGCCTGCGAAGGTCACGACGGCGCACCCCGAGCTCAAGGGCTACCTCGCCCTGAACCTCGACAAGCGCACCGCGAACGCCGTCCCCGTGATCCTGCGCGGACAGGTCGCCGTCGGCATGTACGACTCGCTGAACCGGCTGCTCGACGCCACCGGGACCCAGAACGCCTACGCCCTGGACGACCTGTATGCCGCCGGGGCGAGCAAGCGCGCCTACGGCGTCACCTTCCAGGGTCGCAAGCCGGTGTTCCGGCTGTGGGCACCGACCGCGCAGAAGGTCGACGTCCTCACGTGGGCGCCCGACGCGAAGGCGAACGCCCCGACCAGTGCTGCCAAGCGCACCGCGATGACCCGGGCGGACGACGGGTCGTGGTCGGCCATGGCCGGATGGCGCAACGCGCGCTACCTGTACGAGGTGACCGTCTGGGTGCCGTCCACGGGCAAGGTCGAGACCACCCAGGTCACCGACCCCTACTCGGTGGCCCTGACGCTCAACTCGACCCGGTCGGTCGCCGTGGACCTGCGGGACCCGGCATACCGTCCGGCCCTGTGGTCGACGACGAAGGCGCCCGCGCTGAAGCAGGATGTCGACTCGACCATCTACGAGCTGCACGTGCGCGACTTCTCCGTCAACGACACGACGGTGAGCGCCGAGAACCGCGGCTCCTACCTCGCGTTCGCGGAGAACGGCAACGGCACCAAGCACCTCAAGGCGCTCGCGGCCGCCGGACTCAACACGGTGCACCTGCTGCCGACCTTCGACATCGCCTCGATCGAGGAGGACCCGGCCAAGCAGGCCAAGCCCGCGTGCAACCTGAAGTCGTACGCCCCGGACAGCGAGCAGCAGCAGGCCTGCATCGAGCCCACCCGCTCGGGCGACGCCTTCAACTGGGGCTACGACCCGTGGCACTGGATGGCGCCCGAGGGCTCCTACGCCTCCACCCCGGCCAAGGCCGACGGTGGCGCCCGCGTCGCCGAGTTCCGCACCATGGTCGGTGCGCTGCACCGCGACGGGCTGCGGGTCGTCCTCGACCAGGTCTTCAACCACACGCCCAGCTCGGGCCAGGCGCCGACCAGCGTCCTCGACAAGGTCGTCCCCGGGTACTACCAGCGACTGAACGCCACGGGCGGCGTCGAGACGTCGACCTGCTGCCAGAACGTCGCCACCGAGCACGCCATGGCCCAGAAGGCCATGGTCGACGCCGTCGTCCTGTGGGCCAAGGACTACAAGGTCGACGGGTTCCGCTTCGACCTCATGGGTCATCACAGCAAGGCGAACATGCTCGCGATCCGGGGCGCCCTCGACAAGCTGACCCTGGCCCGGGACGGGGTGGACGGGAAGAAGGTCTACCTCTACGGCGAGGGCTGGAACTTCGGCGAGGTCGCCGACAACGCGCGCTTCGTGCAGGCCACCCAGGGCCAGCTCGGGGGCACCGGCATCGGGACGTTCTCCGACCGCCTGAGGGACGCCGTCCGTGGCGGTGGGCCGTTCGACGACGACCCGCGCACCCAGGGCTTCGGCAGCGGCGAAGCGACCGACCCCAACGGTGACAGTGGGGCAAACCCTTCTGCCGCAACGCGACTCAAGCACGACACCGACCTCGTTCAGCTCGGTATGGCGGGCAACCTGCGTTCGTTCGCCTTCCGGCTCAACGAGAACGGCAAGGTCGCCCAGGGCAAGGACGTCGACTACAACGGCGCGCCGGCGGGGTACGCCGACCAGCCCGACGAGGTCATCAGCTACGTCGACGCCCACGACAACGAGACGTTGTTCGACAGCCTGGCCTTCAAGCTGCCGCAGGCCACGACGATGAAGGACCGGGTGCGGATGAACTCGGTCTCGTTGGCCACGACGGCCCTCGCGCAGACGCCGTCGTTCTGGCACGCGGGCGCCGACCTGCTGCGCAGCAAGTCGCTCGACCGCAACAGCTACGACAGCGGTGACTGGTTCAACACCCTCGACTGGACCGGTGCCGACAACGGCTTCGGGCACGGGTTGCCGCTCAAGGGCGACAACGAGGCGAAGTGGCCGTACATGAAGCCCCTGCTCGCCGACCCGGCGCTCAAGCCGACGGCGAACGACGTGCAGTCCGCCAGCGCCCAGGCGCAGGAGCTGCTCCGGCTGCGGTTCTCCACCCCGCTGTTCCGGCTCGGCAACGCCGACGCGATCCGGGCCAAGGTCTCCTACCCGGCGAGCGGCACGGCCGATGCGGTGGCCGGCGTGATCGCCATGCGGATCGATGACACCGTCGGCGCCGACGTCGACCCGCGGCTCAAGGGCCTGGTCGTCGTCATCAACGCCTCGCCGACGGCCGTGACCCAGAAGGTGCCCGGCCTGGCCGGTGCCTCCCTGGCGCTGTCCCCGGTGCAGGCGACCGGAGCCGACCCGGTCGTCAAGTCCTCGTCGTGGAACGCGACGGCCGGCACGGCCACGGTGCCGCCGCGCACCGTCGCGGTGTTCGTCCAGCGCTGACCGACGACACCACCGAGGCCCCCTGAGCGCGCTCGCTCAGGGGGCTTCGGTCGTGCGACGGGCCGCTGCCTACTGGGTGAGGACCACGTCGGTGCCGGACAGCGTGGCCCGGAACCCGTTCTGCTGCACCGAGACCCCGGTCAGGCGCATCCCGGCGGGCAGCCCGGTCACCGTGTGGCGGATCGTCACGAACCGCCTGGCGGCGGCGGACAGGGCCGTGTCGACCAGGCCGGGGCCGCCCAGGTCGACGCTCTCGGGCTCGATGACCAGCTGGCCGTCGACGGCTCGCACCGTTCCCGTGGCGCGGACGGAGAGGTCGCGCCCCAGGATGCTCGCAGTCCGGCGGACGCCCGCCCGGCCGTTGCCGGCGGCATACAGCTCGACGTCACCGATCTGGCGCGCGGCGGTGGCGAACGGGAGGACCGCCCCGAGGTCGAGCCGCTGGGCCCTCAGCCCGTCGGCGGTGAGGCGCACTCCGGCGCCGGTCGCCCGCACGTCGGTGAGGGGGCCGTCGGAGGTCAGGACCGTGCTGCTGGAGAGGTCGACGTCGCTGAGCCAGGTCTCACCCTGTGCGACGCTCGCCGGTGCCCCCGAGGGGGCGGGGGAGGGCGACGACGTCGCTGGAGCCGGGTCGGCGACGGGCAGCGTGCCCACGACGACCACGGCCGCGACGGCGAGGGCCACGAGGGTGGTGAGGACTCCGGCGAGGAAGGAACGCATGTGCCCAGTCTGTGGGCTCAGGCGGGGGCTGGCTCGGTGACGGACCGGTCCTGGTGGCGTTCCTGGCGGATGGCGGGGAGGTACAGGGCGGCGCCGAGGATGCTGAAGGCTCCCGCCACGATGATGGCCATCGCCGTGCTGGTGCTCTCGGCGAACGGGCCGAGGACGAGCATCCCGAGGCTGAACGCGCCGCCGGCGATCATCGAGTTCATCGACAGGACCGTGGTGCGGTTGCGGGCCTCGGCCTGGCGGTGCAGCAGGGTGCTGTGCACCGGGCCGCCGGAACCGTGCAACGTGTAGGTGACGAGGAAGGCGGTGATCAGGCCGACCGTCCCGAGCATCAGGCCCATGACGACGATGAAGGCGCCGTTGAGCACGCGGGCGAGGACCGCGGTCCAGGCGACGCCGATGCGGCGGCTCGCGAGCCCCGCAGCAGCCGACCCGACGGCGAACAGGCCCCAGGCGGCGGCCGACACCGGCCCCATGAGCGCGCCCGCCTCCGTCTCGCCCCCGGCGAGCTCGGCCAGCCGCACCGGCATGAACGTCTCGAACGCGATCATGCCGACCGACCAGAACACCTCCACGAGCACGAGCGCCAGCAGCACGCGTGATGTGCGGAGCGTGCGCAGGCCGTCGACGACGACCGTCGGTGCCTGCCTGGCCGAGGCCAGGGCGCGGTGGAACCCGGTGGAGTCGACGTGGGTCACGGGCTCGCGCACGAGCACCGCCACGGCGGCGAGGTGGACGGCGTAGAAGCCGATCGCGCACCAGTACGGGAACTCCAGGGCCCTCAGCGCCCGCACCGGGTGCCAGGCGATGAGGCCGCCGGAGACCAGCGCGCCGGAGGCGATGGCCAGCCCGAGGACCGTGCCCGCGCGGGAGAGCCCGTCCTCGACCGGGATGGCCGGGTCCTCGGCGTGGGCGGTGTCGACGTACCAGGACTCCAGCGGCCCGGAGTCCAGCGCACGGAACACGCCCTGCAGCAGCAGCGCCACGACGAACCCCGTGAAGGTGTGGGAGGTGATGAACACGAGGCCCGAGACGAGGGCGACCACGGCCGAGGCCACGAGCACCGGGCGGCGGCCCAGCGCGTCGGCGAACCCGCCCGTCGGCAGCTCGAGGCCGAGGACGACGAAGCCCTGCATCGAGAAGATGACACCGAGCTGGGCCAGGCTCATGCCGCGCTCGAGGACGAGCAGCGTCGTCACACCGATGGTGAGTCCCACCGGGAACCACCGGGTGAAGGTGAGCAGCAGCAGGACCCGGCGGGCCTGCAGGGCGGTCACGGGGGAGGCGGTCATGACTGGTCCGTCCCTCGGGGGACCCGGTCGAGGTCCAGCGGGTAGGTGGCGGTGTAGACGGCAAGGCGACGCGCGTTGGGGTTGCCCTGTCCCACCCGCCGGTAGCGGGCGATGAGCTCGTCGATCTCCACCTTGAGCTCCTCCACCTGCGCGGCCGTGGCGACGATGAAGGAGTCGTTGAGCCCCACGGCGTCGCGCCACTCCATGGGCCAGTCGGCCTCGACGTCGAGCCACTTCTCGAACCGCTCGGAGAAGTGCCGCGCGTAGTCGCGGACCAGCCAGTTGAGGGCTGTCTCGGAGTCCTCGTCGCCGGCGAAGTCGCTCGGCTCGAACTGGTGGCTCTCGGTGGCCGCCTGCCACAGCCGCCGCTTGCCCTCACCGTCACCGGTGTCGCTCACGAGGCCCACCGACTCCAGCTTGCGCAGGTGGTACGAGGTGGCGCCGGAGTTGGTGCCGAGCTGGGTCGCCAGGTCGGTCGCCGTGGCCGGACCCCCGATCCGCAGGCGCGAGAGCAGGCGCGAGCGCAGGGGGTGGGCGAGGACCTTCAGTGAGGTCGCATCGAGCCGGAAGCCGGTCAGGCCGGCACTCGTGGAGGGTTCATCGGGAGCCATGTGTGCACAATACATGTGCACACTCTGTTTGCACAAGATCTGTGCACGGGTGCTCCGAAAGCGTGTTCTCGCAGGTCAGGTGCCATTCCCGGCTGCCCCGGGGGCGATTTGGGTCCACCGCACCCCACCCGTAAACTTGAGCACTGTTGTGCCGTGCGCCCTCGCAAGGCGACACATCAGCGCCTCGGGCGCCCACGGCACACGGATCCTTCCCAGCAAGCAAAGGGCCAGTACATTGCGCACTTTTACCCCGAAGCCGGCCGAGGTCACTCGGACCTGGCACGTCATCGACGCCACGGACGTCGTCCTGGGTCGCCTGGCGAGCCAGACCGCGATCCTCCTGCGCGGCAAGCACAAGACCACCTTCGCGCCGCACGTCGACGGTGGTGACTTCGTCATCATCATCAACGCCGACAAGGTCGCCCTCACCGGCGCCAAGCTCGAGCAGAAGAAGGCGTACCGCCACTCCGGTTTCCCGGGCGGCCTGCGGAGCACCTCCTACACCGAGCTCCTCGCGAAGAGCCCCGAGAAGGCTGTGGAGAAGGCCGTCCGCGGCATGCTTCCCCACACGACCCTCGGGCGCGAGCAGCTGACTCACCTCAAGGTCTACGCCGGCGGCGAGCACCCCCACGCGGCCCAGCAGCCGAAGCCCTTCGAGATCTCACAGGTCGCGCAGTAAGTCCGCAAGGACCTGTGCAAGAAAGCGAATTGAGGACATCACGTGGCTGACACCACCGAGAACATCGACTCGACCGACGAGGTCGAGCTCACCGAGTACACCTCCGAGTCCGAGGGTCCCGTCTCCGACGAGCCCACGCGACGTGCGAGCGCCACGGCGCCCGGCGCGGCGACCGGCCGACGCAAGCAGGCCATCGCCCGCGTGCGCATCGTCCCCGGCACCGGCGAGTGGAAGATCAACGGGCGCACGCTCGAGCACTACTTCCCGAACAAGGTCCACCAGCAGATCGTCAACGAGCCGCTCACGCTGCTCGAGCTCGACGGTGCCTACGACGTGCTCGTGCGCGTCCACGGCGGTGGCCCCTCCGGCCAGGCCGGCGCGGTGCGCCTCGGCGTCGCCCGCTCGCTGAACGGGATCGACGAGGAGCTGAACCGTCCCGCACTCAAGAAGGCCGGCTTCCTCAAGCGCGACTCCCGCGTCCCGGAGCGCAAGAAGGCTGGTCTCAAGAAGGCCCGCAAGGCGCCTCAGTACAGCAAGCGCTGATCCTGGCTGGCGCCAGGCTCACCGCTTGGCTCCGCATGTGCTGACAGATCAGCGTGGGCGTCGCCTCGGCGCCTGCCGTCTCACCACCGCGATGGCGGCACCCGCACGTCGGGTGCCGCCATCGCGGCGTTCGGGGGAGTAGGTTCCTCGAGATGCCCGTGTTCGCGGGCGCCACCCGGTTGCGGTCCTCCCGTATGCCGCATGGGCGCCTGACCACCGAAAGGTTCACCACCCATGGCCACTCCGGCACGACTGTTCGGGACCGACGGGGTCCGCGGCCTCGCCAACGTCGACATCACCGCCGAGCTCGCCCTGAAGCTGAGCGTCGCCGCGGCCCACGTCCTCGGGGACGGGGCCCGCAGGAACGGCCGCCGCCCCAAGGCCGTCGTCGGTCGCGACCCCCGGGCGTCCGGCGAGTTCCTCTCGGCCGCCGTCATCGCCGGCCTCGCCTCGGCAGGGGTCGACGTCTACCACGCCAACGTCCTGCCGACCCCGGCGATCGCGTTCCTCACCGCCGACACCCACGCCGACTTCGGCGTGATGTTGTCCGCCTCGCACAACGCCATGCCGGACAACGGCATCAAGTTCTTCGCCACCGGTGGGCACAAGCTCGACGACGCCGTCGAGGACGAGATCGCGGCCCTGCTCGACCAGGAGTGGGACCGCCCGACCGGCGCAGACGTGGGCCGGGTCGTGACGATGCCCGACGGCCACACGCGCTACATCTCCCACCTGCTCGCCGTGCTGCCGAACCGGCTCGACGGGATCACCGTCGTGATCGACGGCGCGCACGGCGCCGCGAGCTCGGTCTCGCCCGAGGTGTTCCGCCTCGCCGGCGCCACGGTGCACGAGATCGGCACCGAGCCGGACGGGCTCAACATCAACGACGGGTACGGCTCGACGCACCTCGACCACATCAAGGCCGCTGTGAAGGCCAAGGGCGCCGACCTCGGCATCGCCCACGACGGTGACGCCGACCGCTGCCTGGCCGTCGACGCCGACGGCAACGAGGTGGACGGTGACCAGATCATGGCCATCCTCGCGGTCGACATGAAGGAGCGCGGCGCGCTCGCCCAGGACACCCTCGTCGCCACGGTGATGAGCAACCTCGGGCTCATCCAGGCGATGGAGCGTGAGGGGGTCGCCGTCCGCCAGACCGGCGTCGGCGACCGCTACGTCCTCGAGGAGATGCGGGCGTCCGACCTGTCCCTGGGCGGCGAGCAGAGCGGCCACGTGATCTTCCTCGACCACGGCACCACCGGGGACGGGGTCCTCACCGGCCTGATGCTGGCTGCCCGTGTCTGCGCCACCGGGCGTTCACTGGCCGACCTCGCCACCGTGATGCGCCGGCTGCCGCAGGTGCTCATCAACGTCAAGGGCGTGGACAAGTCCCGTGTCGACAGTGACGTGGAGCTGCAGGAGGCGGTGGCCAAGGAGGAGGCGGCCCTGGCCGGCTCGGGCCGCGTGCTGCTGCGCAAGTCCGGCACCGAGCCGGTCGTGCGCGTCATGGTCGAGGCCGCAGACGAGGCCGAGGCCCAGGCCGTGGCCGGTCGCCTCGTCGACGTCGTCACGGCGCGCCTCTCGCTCTGAGCCACCGGTCAGCCGGGCTACCGTGCTGGCTCGGGCCGGGCCGGCCGGCCGGCCCGGCTCGGTAGCGCAGCGGGCCGTTCGGCCCCGGCGTCAGGGCGTGACGGGTCGCAGCACGACCCAGGCCGCCGCGCCGAGGGCCACGGCGAGCACGAGCGGGTAGCCGCTGGTCAGGGCCAACGGGTCGGTGTCGGTGAAGAACCGCCCGACGGCGCCCCAGGCGTGACGCCACGTGACGAGCACGGCCGCACCGCACCCCAGCAGGAGGCTGGCGGTCGACAGGGAGTACATCCCGGTCTGCCCCCACCGCTTGAAGACGGTGCCCATGAGCATCCCCAGCGCCGAGACGCACACGAACGGCACCGAGTAGGTGAGGAACAGCTCGGCGGGGTTGCCCCCCTCCAGGAATCCCGGGGTGAAGAACCGCATGTGGACGCCCCAGCCGTTCGTCGCTCCCTCCAGCGCGTGGAGGACGGTGAGGACGACCCCCGCGAGCACGGACTGCCCCAGGACGTACAGGCACGTCCCGTGGAAGAAGCTGCGACGGGTGGAGCTCAGCCCGATCGCGAGCGGGAAGACCTGGGTCCACAGCGAGAGGTTCGCGAAGATCGCCACGCCGTAGAGCGAGGCGATGCCGCCGGTCTGCCGGTCGGCCACGGGGACGTCCGTGAGGCCGAAGATGGCGAGGTTCACGAAGAACGAGATGGCCAGGATGAGCCACGGCCAGAACAGGGCCATCGGCCCCGGGAGCAGGTGGATGCGCAGGACCTTCAGGGCGGCGGTCATGAGAGGTGGACCTCCTCGTGGCGGATGACGGTGTCGGGTGGCAGGGCTGGGCCGGTCGTGGTGCGCACGACGAGCTGCTGGAGCGAGACGGGCTCCAGCCGGAGCCCGTGCCGCTCGGCGTCGGCGGTCGGGGCGTGGCGGACGGTCGCCCGCGTGAAGCCGCCGAGGTTCTCGCGGTGCACGACGTCGAGACCGGCGGCGAAGTCGTCGACCGCCGCGCTCGGGCCGCTCACCACGACGAGGCTCCCGCGCAGCGCCTCGGTGTCCTCGTCGACGACCACCCGCCCCTGGTCGAGCACCACGACGTGGTCGAGCAGGTCGCTCACCTCGTCGATGAGGTGGGTCGAGAGCACGATGGTGCGCGGGTGCTCGGCGAAGTCGGCCAGCAGGCGGTCGTAGAACAGCTGCCGCGCGACCGCGTCGAGCCCCAGGTAGGGCTCGTCGAAGATCGTCAGCGGGGCGCGCGAGGCGAGCCCCAGGACCACACCGACCGCGGACAGCTGGCCGCGTGACAGCTTCTTGACCCGCTGGTTCGTCCTGAGCCGGAACTGGTCGACCAGCTCGGTCGCGAGGTCGTCGTCCCACTGTGCGAAGGAGATCCGCCCGGCCGCGAGGACGTGGCGCACCGTGAAGGCGTCGGGGTAGCGCTGCCCCTCACGGATGAAGCAGGTCCGATCGAGGACGCCGGTGTTCTCCCACGGGTCCTCCCCGAAGGCCCGCACCCGGCCCGAGGTCGCGAAGGCCTGGGCCGTGAGGATCTGCATCAGGGTGGTCTTGCCGGCGCCGTTGCGTCCGAGGAGGCCGTGGATGGCGTTCTCCTCCAAGCGGACCGTGACGTCGTCCAGCGCGGTGACGTCTCCGAACCGCTTGCTGACGTGGTCGAGCTCGATGATGCTCACTGGTCTTCCTCCCACACGTCGATCAGCTTCCTCACGTAGTCGGGCTCGATGCCGAGCTTGCGTGCCTCGGTCATGAGCGGCTCGACGAACTGCCGGGCGAAGTCCTCCCGGCGCCGTTCGAGCAGGCGCGAGCGCGCCCCGCTGGCGACGAACATCCCGATCCCCCGCTTCTTGTAGATGACCCCGTCGGTCGCGAGCTGGGCCACGCCCTTGGCCGCCGTGGCCGGGTTGATCCGGTGGAAGGCGGCGAGCTCGTTGGTCGAGGGGACCTGGCTCTCCTCGTCGATCGAGCCGTCGACGATCGAGTTCTCGATCTGTTCGGCGATCTGGAGGAAGATCGGCCGACCGTCGTCCATCACCGGACGGACCCTCGGTTAGCCGGTTCATTACTCATGTAACTAACCATGCAACCCAGCGAGCCGCGCTGTCAAGACCTCGGCCCCGCGTCAGCGCTCGTGCGGTCCCACGAGGTCGTCGACGATGTGGCGCGCGATCTCCAGGGCGCTCGTCGCGGCCGGCGAGGGGGCGTTGAGGACGTGCACCACCTTGCCGACCCGCTCCACGAGGAAGTCGTCGACCAACGTGCCGTCGTCCCGCACGGCCTGGGCGCGAACCCCGGCTGTTGCGGGCACCAGGTCGTCGTCGTGGATCTCCGGGACCAGGCGGCGCAGGCTGTCGGCGAAGAGGTGCCGGGACGCCGACCGGGCCACCTCGCGGGCCCCGGCCCGGTAGTGCCGACCCGCGAGCCGCCAGAACCCGGGGAAGGTCAGGGTGCCGCGCAGGTCCTCCCAGGAGGCGGTGCGCCAGTCGTACCCCTCACGCGCGAACGCCAGCACCGCGTTGGGCCCGGCGTGGACGTGACCGTCGATGCCGCGGGTGAGGTGCACGCCGAGGAACGGGAAGTCGGGGTCGGGGACGGGGTAGACTAGGCCCCGGACGAGCGGGGTGGCCGAGGGGGACAGCTCGTAGTACTCCCCGCGGAAGGGCACGATCCGCGCCGAGGGCTCGTGCCCCAGACGCCGGGCGACGGCATCGGCGTGCAGCCCGGCACAGGCGACCACGAGGTCTGCAGGCAGGTCGCCTCGGGTGGTGCGGACGACCGTCCCACCGGTGACGGTCTCGTGGGCGCCGAGCACCTCGGTGCCGAGCAGCAGCTCGGCACCGCCGGACTCGAGGCGATGCACGAGCGCCGCGCAGACCGCGCCGTAGTCGATGATCCCCGTCTCGGCCACGTGCAGGGCAGCCAGCGCCGCGACGTGTGGCTCGTGCTCGCGGGCCTCCTCGGGGCCGAGCTCACGGACCTGCAGCCCGTTGGCGAGGCCGCGTTCGTGCAGGCGGCGCAGGCCGGCGAGCTCGTCCTCACGGGTGGCCACCACGAGCTTGCCGCACACCTCGTGCGCGATGCCGTCCTCGCGGGCGAGGGCGACCATGGAGGCGGACCCGGCCCGGCACATCCTCGCCTTGGCCGACCCGGGCGGGTAGTACAGGCCGGAGTGGATGACGCCGCTGTTGCGCCCCGTCTGGTGCCGCGCCCAGCCCTGCTCCTTCTCGACCACCGTGACCTCGGTCCCCGGCCGCGTGCGCAGCAACCGCTCGGCGACTGCGAGGCCCAGGATCCCGCCACCGATGACGACGACGCGGACTGGTGGGGACATGCCACCAACCTAGCGAGCAGCAGGTGGGGAGGGGCTCGGGCGTGGCCGACCGGTGTGTGCAGGCACACGTCTCGGGACGTGGACCACCGGGAATTGCCCCACCTCCCCACGAGTTGCGCAGACGTACCCGTACACCGACAGACAGGACAGCCATGCCTTTCGAAGCAGTCAACGAGACCCTCTACACCATCGCCGCCTCCGCCCAGGGTGGACGTGAGGGCCGCGTGCAGAGTGAGGACGGCGTCGTCGACCTGCCCCTGGGCAAGCCCGGCAGCAAGAGCAACCCCAAGGCCAACCCGGAGACGCTGTTCGCGTCCGGCTACGCCTCGTGCTTCAACGGCGCGCTCGCAGCCGTCGCCGGCCGTGAGGGTGTCGACGCCAGCGCGTCCACCACCACCGCCGACGTGACCTTCGGCAAGACCGACACGGGCTTCGGCCTCGCGGTCACCCTCGTCTCGGAGGTCCCCGGGGTCGATGACGCGACGGCCCAACGCCTCGCCGAGCTCGCCCACGAGTTCTGCCCCTACTCCAAGGCGACGCGCGGCAACATCGACGTCACCATCTCGGCCAAGGGCATCTGACCCCGGTCCCCAACAGCACACAGGCGGGGTATGGCGCGTGGTCACCACGCGCCATACCCCGCCTCTGTGTGTGTGCCTCCGTCTCCGGGTCCCGTCGTGGGGACCGACGGTCAGAACAGCTGGTCGAGCAGGCCGCTGTCGACGTCGTAGAGGAAGCCGCCGACGGAGACCGTGCCGGGGATGAGCGGGTGGCTGCGGACCGCGGCGACGTCCGCACCGAGCGCGGCCCGCTGGTCGGTGACCACGTGGAAGCCCTGCCAGGAGGCGTCCTGCCCGGACGACTCGCCGATCTTCGCCCGCAGCTCCTGCTCGCTGTTCGAGGCCATGGCGCACCGGGTGTGGGGCACGATGAGGATGCGTTCGACGCCGAGCAGGTGGACGCCGAGGACCAGCGCCTCGAGGGCGTTGGAGGTCACCCGCCCGCCGGGGTTGCGGAAGATCTTGGCGTCGCCGGGCTGGAGGCCGACGAGTCGCAGCGGGTCGATCCGCGAGTCCATGCAGGTGACGATCGCGACACCTGCGTGCGCGATGCCGTCGAACCCGCCGGTCGAGAACTCGGTCTCGGCGTAACGCTTGTTCGCCTCGATCAGGTCGTCGAATCCTTGTGCACTGATGGGTGATTCGCTCACAGCAGCCCCGGTCTCTTAGGGATGGACATGGCCATCGGCTTGGTGGTGGAGGCAAAGAAGTCGTTGCCCTTGTCGTCGACCACGATGAAGGCGGGGAAGTCCTCGACCTCGATCTTCCAGACCGCCTCCATGCCGAGCTCGGCGTACTCGAGGACCTCGACCGACTTGATGCAGTCCTGCGCGAGGCGGGCCGCCGGGCCACCGATCGACCCGAGGTAGAAGCCGCCGTGGGCGTCGCACGCATCGGTCACCTGCTTGGAGCGGTTGCCCTTGGCCAGCATGACCATCGACCCGCCCGCGGCCTGGAACTGGTCGACGTAGGAGTCCATCCGGCCGGCGGTCGTCGGGCCGAACGAGCCGCTGGCGTAGCCCTCGGGCGTCTTGGCCGGACCTGCGTAGTAGACCGCGTGGTCCTTGAGGTACTGCGGCATGCCGTCGCCGGCGTCGAGGCGTTCCTTGATCTTGGCGTGCGCGATGTCGCGCGCGACGACGAGGGGGCCGCTGAGCGAGAGCCGTGTCTTGACAGGGTATTTCGTCAGCTCGGCACGGATGTCGTCCATCGGGCGGTTGAGGTCGATGCGCACGACGTCGTCCTCGCCCTCGAGGTGCTCGTCGGTCGTCTCCGGGAGGAAGCGGGCCGGGTCCGTCTCGAGGACCTCGATGAAGACGCCCTCGGGAGTGATCTTGCCGAGGGCCTGGCGGTCCGCGGAGCAGGACACCGCGATGGCGACCGGGAGGGAGGCCCCGTGGCGGGGGAGGCGGACGACGCGGACGTCGTGGCAGAAGTACTTGCCGCCGAACTGCGCCCCGATCCCGAAGTTGCGGGTGAGCTCGAGCACCTGCTCCTCGAGCTCGGTGTCACGGAACCCGCGAGCCGTCATCGCCCCCTCGCGTGGGAGGTCGTCGAGGTACTTCGCGCTCGCGTACTTGGCTGTCTTCAGGGCGAACTCGGCACTCGTGCCGCCAATGACGATGGCCAGGTGGTAGGGCGGGCAGGCGGCCGTGCCGAGGGAACGCAGCTTCTCGTCCAGGAACGCGAGCATGCGCTCGGGGTTCAGGATCGCCTTGGTCTCCTGGTAGAGGAAGGACTTGTTGGCGCTGCCGCCACCCTTGGCCATGAAGAGGAACTTGTAGGTGTTCTCGTGGCCCTCGGCGGTGTCGGCGTAGAGCTCGATCTGCGCGGGGAGGTTGGAGCCGGTGTTCTTCTCCTCCCACGTCGTCAGCGGCGCCATCTGCGAGTAGCGCAGGTTGAGGCGGGTGTACGCGTCGCTGACACCGCGGGCGATCGCGCGCTCGTCGGTGCCCTCGGTGAGGACGTGCTGGCCGCGCTTGCCCATGACGATCGCGGTGCCGGTGTCCTGGCACATCGGCAGCACGCCACCGGCGGCGATGTTGGCGTTCTTGAGCAGGTCGAGCGCGACGAACTTGTCGTTGTTGCTCGCCTCCGGGTCGTCGAGGATGCGCCGCAGCTGCGTCAGGTGGGCCGGCCGCAGGTAGTGGGCGATGTCGTGCATCGCCGTGTCGGTGAGCAGCCGCAGCGCCTCGGGTGCCACCTCGAGGAAGGTGCGACCCCCGGGCCCCTCGACCGTCCGGACGCCCTCGGTCGTCAGCAGGCGGTACCCCGTCTGGTCGGGACCGATCGGCAGCAGGTCCTCGTAGGGGAACTCGGGCTCCGGCGGGTTCTCCGGCGTGTCCGGCATGGTGCTCCTGTCCTCAGGTCGCCGCAGCGACAACAGCTCGTGACTACCGCTCGTGACTAGAGCTCGTCGAGGCTGGGGGCGTAGGCCCCGGCCTTCCCGACGGTGACTCCACTCGTGGCCAGCCCGCGGTCGACGGCGGGGCTGACGTCCTCCAGTGTCGCGCTCCGCAGCCGCTCGCGTGCACCCGGGTCACCCAGCAGCCCGGCGACGACGAGCCCGGACACGAGTCCGGCCATGAAGGAGTCGCCGGCACCGACGGTGTCGACGACCCGGTCCGCCCGCGCGGGCTCGGTCACGACCTGCTCACCGGCGGCCACGCGGTAGACCACGCCCTCACCGCCGAGCGTCACCAGGGTCATGCCTGCGCCGAGCTCGACCCACCGGGCCATGACCTCCTCGGGGGAGCGGTCGGGGTAGAGCAGGTCGAGGTCGTCCTCGCTCGCCTTGACGACGTCGGACAGGCCGACCAGCTCCTCCACGCGGTCGCGGACGGCGTCGAGGTCGCCCATGATGCTCGGGCGGATGTTGGGGTCGTAGGACACGGTGCCGACCTCGCGGACCGCGCGCAGGGCCGCGGTGACGCTCTGCGCCCCCGGTTGGAGCACCGTGGCGATCGAGCCGGTGTGGACGTGGCTCGTGCCCGGCTCGAGGACGACCTCCGGCAGCTCCCAGAGGAGGTCGAAGTCGTAGCTCGCTGCGCCACCCTGGTCCAGGGTCGCCGCTGCGACGGAGGTGCGGGCCGCGCCCAGGCTCGCCGGCAGCACGTGCACGCCGTGCCGCTTGAGGTGACCGGCGATGCGGGAGCCGCGTTCGTCGTCGCCCAGCCAGGTCGCGAAGTCGACCCGGTGGTCGAGCCGGGCCAGGCCGACGGCGACGTTGGCCGGGCTGCCGCCGATGTGCTCTGCGGACTCGCCGTTGGCATCGGTGACGATGTCGACGAGTGCCTCGCCGACGACGAGCAGGCGCTGGCTCATGGGGCGTCCTGGAGGTGGGGGGTGGCGTGGTCGAAGTCGATGGAGCTGTAGGCCCGCAGCTTGGCGAGCTGGTGGTGGCTCTCGATCAGCCGGATCGTGCCGGACTTGCTGCGCATGACGAGGGAGTGCGTCGTCACGCCGCCGGCTCGGTAGCGGACCCCGCGGAGGAGCTCGCCGTCGGTGATCCCGGTGGCGACGAAGAAGCAGTTCTCGCCGCTGACCAGGTCGTTCGTCGACAGCACGCGGTCGAGGTCGTGACCGGCGTCGATGGCGCGCTGGCGCTCCTCGTCGTCCTTGGGCGCGAGGCGTCCCTGGATGACGCCACCCATGCACTTGATGGCACACGCGGCGATGATCCCCTCGGGGGTGCCGCCGACACCGAGCAGCAGGTCGATGCCGGTCTCGTCGCGGGCGGCCATGATCGCCCCGGCGACGTCGCCGTCGGAGATGAGGCGCAGGCGCGCCCCCGCCTCGCGGACCTCGGCGGCCAGCTTGTCGTGGCGCGGGCGGTCGAGCATGACCACCGTGACGTCCTCCACGGTCTCGCGCTTGGCCTTGGCGACCCGGCGGATGTTCTCGGCGACGGGGAGGCGGATGTCGACGGCGTCGGCGGCCTCGGGGCCGGTGACGAGCTTGTCCATGTAGAACACCGCAGAGGGGTCGTACATGCTGCCCCGGTCAGCCACGGCCAGCACCGCGACGGCGTTGGACTGACCCTTGGCCGTCAGCGTCGTCCCGTCGATGGGGTCGACCGCGACGTCGCACTCGGGACCGTTGCCGTCGCCGACCTCCTCGCCGTTGTAGAGCATGGGCGCGTCGTCCTTCTCGCCCTCGCCGATGACGACGACGCCCTTCATCGAGACCGTCGAGATGAGGGTCCGCATGGCCTCGACCGCTGCGCCGTCCGCGCCGTTCTTGTCACCCCGCCCGACCCAACGGCCACCGGCCATGGCGGCGGCCTCGGTGACGCGGACGAGCTCGAGCGCGAGGTTGCGGTCAGGGGCCTCCCTGCCGACGCGAAGGGATGAGGGGAGGTGCTGCTCGGACATGCATCAGATCCTTCACGCGGCGGCGGGTGAGTGCCCCGAGACTATCGGTGGCAGGGGCAGTTGGCGCCCAGCGGTCCGCGTCAGGGACGATGGTGCCGTGAGCACCCAGGCACCCCGCAGTTCCTACGCCAACGGCTCCGTGCCCAACATGATCCGGTCCCTGCTCGTGATCGGTGCCCTGGTCGCGGTCCTGGTGGCGGTGGTGCCTCGCGTCAACAACGTCACCCAGCCGCCGGTCGACGTCGCGGGGGCGTCCGTGGAGGTCGCGCGTGAGAGCGGCTGGCCCATCGAGGTGCCGACGAACCTGCCCGACGGGTGGCGGGCGACGAGCGTGCGGTACGAACGCTCCACCGACGGCCTGATGGTCTGGCACGCCGGCTACCAGTCGCCCACGGGGAACTACGTCGCGATCGAGCAGACGAAGGACGCCACCGCGAAGTGGATCGAGGCGCAGACCAACCGTGCCGCGGCGAAGGGCACGGTCGAAGCCGGTGGTCGCACATGGACGACGTACGTCCGCAGCGGCAAGGTCCAGAACAGCCTCGTCCACCAAGCGGGAGCGGGTGAGGAGCTGACGACGATCGTCACCGGAACCGGCACGCTCGACGAGCTGAGCGCCTTCGCCGGGACCCTGCAGAAGGCTCCTGCAGGCTGACGCCGCCGCGGTGCCCCGCCGGCTCAGGAGCCGTCGACGTCCTCGGTGAGGGCTGCCTCGGCGTCGTCGAGCCAGGTGCTGCAGTGGGCCGCGAGCGCCTCGCCGCGCTTCCAGAGCCGCATGCTCTCCTCGAGACCCACCTGGCCCCCCTCGAGCTGGGCGACGATGCCGATGAGCTCGTCGCGAGCCGCCTCGTAGGACAGCTCCGCCACGTCGGGGAACTGGTCGGTGGACGAGGTCTGCTCTGCTCCCTTGGCCATGGGGCAGGAGCCTAACCGGCCTCGGCCGGCTGGCCCGCCGGCAGGCCCACGACGCGGGTCGCGAAGTCACCCCGGGCCACCCGGACCCGAAGGAGCTCGTCGGGGGCGACGTCGTCCTGGTCCATGACCACGCGGCCGTCGCGGTGCTGCACCACGGCATACCCACGCTCGAGGGTGGACAACGGCGAGAGGGTGCGGACCTGGGCACGGAGGTGGCCGATGTGGTCGGTGGCCCGGTGGACGGAGGCGAGGACGCGGCGCTGCGAGCGTGCGGTGAGCGCATCGAGCTCGGCCCGCCGCGCGTCGATCATCGCGGCGGGGTTGGCGACGACGGGCCGCGAACGCAGCGCCACGAGGTGACGTCGCTCGCTCGCGACGTGACCCGCGAGGGCCCGTCGGGCCCGCTCACGCGACTGGCGTATGCCGTGCCGCTCCTCCTGCGCGTCCGGCACCACCCGCTTGCCGGCGTCGGTGGGGGTGGAGGCGCGCCAGTCGGCGACGTGGTCCAGCAGCGGGGTGTCCACGTCGTGGCCGATGGCCGAGACGACAGGGGTGCGGGCGGCGGCGACGGCGCGCAGGAGCGCCTCGTTGCTGAACGGCAGGAGGTCCTCGACCGAACCCCCACCGCGGGCGATGACGATGACGTCGACCCCGGCGACGGCGTCGAGCTCGGCGAGCGCGGCCATCACCTCTTGCACGGCCTGCGGCCCCTGGACGGCGACCTCACGGATCTCGAAGCGGACGGTGGGCCAGCGCCGCCGGGCGTTCTCGACGACGTCCTTCTCCGCCGCGCTCGCCCGCCCGCAGACGAGGCCGACGGTCCGCGGGAGGAAGGGCAGCGACTTCTTGCGGTCGGGGTCGAACAGGCCCTCGGAGGCGAGCGTGCGCTTGAGGTGCTCGACCCGCGCGAGCAGCTCGCCGACCCCGACCGGTCGGATCTGCCGGGCGTCGAGCATCAGCGAACCGCGCTGGGTCCAGAAGACGGGCTTCGCCTGCAGGACGACCCGGGCCCCCTGGGCGACCGGGACCGGCATCGCGTCGAGGGCGTTGGTCGAGATCGCGACCGACAGGGACATGTCGACGTCCGGGTCGCGCAGGGTGAGGTAGGCCGTCCGGGACCCCGGTCGGCGGGTGAGCTGCACGACCTGGCCCTCGACCCACAGGACCGACATCTTCTCGACGTACTCGGCGATCTTCATGCTCAGCAGCCGCACCGGCCAGGGCGACTCGGCCGTCGTGTCGCCGGCCCGCTCGGGCAGGGTCGGGCGCTGCTCGGGGCCGGTCACGGGGCTCACTCTAGGAGACGGCACCGACGGCCTCGCGTGTCGACGCCCCTGCCGGTCGCCCTGGGCGCAGGATCGGCCCATGAACACCTTCGTGTGGATCCTCCAGGTCGTGCTGGCGCTGGTGTTCCTGGCCACGGGCGCCCTCAAGCTCGTCCAGCCGAAGGAGAAGCTGCGCGAGCAGATGCGCTGGGTCGACGGCTTCTCCCAGGACACGATCCGCGGGATCGGGCTGGCCGAGGTCCTGGGCGCGCTGGGCCTGGTGCTCCCCGGGTGGCTGGACGTGCTGACGTGGCTGACGCCGCTGGCTGCCAGCGGCCTGGTGCTGGTGATGGTGGGCGCCATCGCGACGCACCTGCGGTTGCGCGAGTGGCCCATGGTCGCCGGCAACGTCGTCCTGGCCGTCCTGGCGCTCGTGGTGGCCTGGGCGCGGTTCGGGTCCTACCCGCTCTGACCGCGGGTCTGGCGCCGGCGGGCGGCCCGCAGCATCGCGCGCTGCAGGGCGATCGGCTCGGGCGCCGGTGGGAGCGGGGTGGCCGCGATCGGGCGACACGCGTCGAGGAACAGCGCGACGTGCCGCCGCCACGCTTCCGGGAGGTCGTCACGGGTCGTCTCGATCACGCCCGCGACGGCGAACGTGAGGACGGGGAGGTCCTCCGGGCTGAAGTCGGCCCGCAGGACGCCGGACGACTTGGCCCGGTCGATGACCTCCACGACGGTGCGGTAGCCACGCTCGCGACGTCCGGACGAGCCGCGCTCGCGACGCCCGGACGAACCATGCGCCGCCGTCGACGAACCACGCCCCAGCGGGACGGACTGGATGAGGTGGGTGAACCCGCGGTTCTCGGCCTGCAGCGCCGCCATCCGTTCGACCAGGCCCACGAATCCGGCCCACGGGTCGTCGTCCGTGAGCGCCAGGTCGGCACTGGCCTCGTACTGCCGGAGGGCGTCGTCGAACGCCTCGGCCACGAGGTCGGCACGGTCGGGGAAGCGGCGGTACAGCGTCGCGATCCCGACACCCGCCCGTGCGGCGACCTCGGTCAGTGGAGCGGACACGCCCTGCTCGGCGAACACCGCCTGCGCGGCCTGGACGATGCGGGCCCGGTTGGCCTCGGCGTCGACGCGCAACGGGGGTGGGGTGGTCACGTCCACACATTAACCGGAATAGGTCCTCCACTTCTTGCGTTGTGCCTCCCGACAGAGTGGAGGATGGCCTCCACTTGATGACTCGAAGGACGTCGACCGATGAACACCGTGCTCTGGATCCTGCAGATCGTGCTCGCCCTCTTCTTCGCCATGGCCGGGGTGACCAAGCTGAGCCAGCCCAAGGAGAAGCTGCGCGCCCGACTCCCCTGGGTGGAGGACTTCTCGGCGGGGACGGTCCGGTTCATCGGCGCCGTGGAGCTCCTCGGCGCCATCGGGCTGGTCCTCCCGGCAGCCACCGGGATCGCCGTGGTCCTGACCCCGCTTGCCGCTGTCGGCCTCGCCGTCGTCATGGCCCTGGCCGCGGTGACCCACCTGCGCCGTGGCGAGCCCCAGGCGCTGGCGATCAACGTGCCGGTCCTGCTCGTCGCAGCCTTCGTGGCGTGGCAGCGCTTCGGGCCGCAGGCGTTCTGAGCGGTGGTGGGCGATTGGGGTGCCCCGGCGCGGCAACCTACGATGGAGTCATGACTGACACCATCGGACAGCCCACCCAGCGCGTGCTCCTCGCCGCGCCCCGCGGCTACTGCGCCGGCGTCGACCGCGCCGTCGTGACGGTGGAGAAGGCCCTCGAGCTCTACGGTCCGCCGGTCTACGTCCGCAAGGAGATCGTCCACAACAAGCACGTCGTCACCACGCTCGAGAAGCGCGGGGCGATCTTCGTGGAGGAGACCGACGAGGTCCCCGAGGGTGCGACGGTCATCTTCAGCGCCCACGGTGTGGCCCCCGTCGTCCACGAGGAGGCCAAGGCGCTGAGCCTGAAGACCATCGACGCCACCTGCCCGCTGGTCACCAAGGTGCACCGTGAGGCGGTCCGGTTCGCCGGCGACGACTTCGACATCCTGCTCATCGGTCACGAGGGCCACGAGGAGGTCGTCGGGACGTCGGGGGAGGCGCCTGAGCACATCACCCTCGTCGACGGCCCCGACGACGTCGCCAACGTCACCGTGCGCGACCCGGAGAAGGTGGTCTGGCTGTCCCAGACCACGCTGTCCGTCGACGAGACCATGGAGACCGTCCGCCGACTGCGCGAGCGGTTCCCGTCGCTGCAGGACCCGCCCAGCGACGACATCTGCTACGCCACCCAGAACCGCCAGCTCGCCGTCAAGCAGATGGCCCCCGACTGCGACCTCATGATCGTCGTCGGGTCGCGCAACTCGTCCAACTCGGTCCGACTCGTCGAGGTGGCTCTCGAGCACGGCTCACGCGCCGGTCACCTCGTCGACTACGCCGACGAGATCGACCCCACCTGGCTGGAGGGCGTCTCCACCGTGGGGGTGACCTCCGGTGCGTCGGTGCCCGAGGTCCTCGTGCGCGACGTCCTCACCTACCTGGCCGAGCGCGGGTACGCCGACGTCACCCCGGTGGTGGCCGCCCAGGAGAGCCTGCTCTTCTCGCTGCCCAACGAGATCCGTCGTGACCTCAAGGCCCGTGGGCTGAGCGACAAGATGCGTCACGACGGCGCGTTCGAGGAAGCCGGCTCCCTGCACTGACGGATGCCGCGCGGCGCCGTGCGCGGGCACTGCACGGATCTGGACGCCCGCGCGGGTACGGTCTGACCATGATCGACCTGTCGGCGACCAAGCGCCGAATCCTGCAGCGGCTCGTCGCCCGCGGGCCCGCCGTGGTCGACCTGTCCCTGCTGGACTCCGTGCCGCGGCGGCTGCTGCGCCCGCTGCGCCGGGACGGCCTGGACCCGGTGCGCCGCTCGGGGCCGGGGTCCGCTGACCCGGTCCACCGCCTCGCGCACATGTTCGGGATGAACATCTGGCTCGTCTCCGGCCACCCGGAGGGCAAGGCGGTGCTGGCCGACCAGAAGCGCTACAGCAACGACGTCCGGCCGTACGTCGGTGCCAGCGGCGGAGCCGTCGGCGGTCTGGGGTTCACCGACCCGCCGGAGCACACCCGCCTGAGGGGTCTGCTGACGCCGGAGTTCACGATGCGTCGGATCCAACGGCTGACCCCACGGATCGAGCAGATCATCGACACCCAGCTCGACCTGATGGCCGCCAAGGGCGCGGACGTCGACATCGTCGAGGACTTCGCCTTCCCGATCCCGTTCCTCGTCATCTGCGAGCTCCTGGGGCTGCCGGCCGAGGACCGCGCCCGCTTCCAGGCCCTGTCGCACGCGAGGTTCGACGTGTCCGCCGGTGGCGCGGGGGCCTTCGGCGCGATCTCGTCGTCGAGGGAGTTCCTCCTGGAGGCGACGCGGCGCCAGCGCAGGGACCCGGGGGACGGCCTGCTGGGGAGGATCATCGCCGAGGCGGGCGACGAGGTGAGTGACGAGGAGATCGCGGGGCTCGCCGACGGCGTCTTCACCGGCGGGTACGAGACCACGGCCAGCATGCTCGCCCTCGGAACCCTGGTCCTGCTGCGCGACCGACCCCACTTCGAGCTCGTCCGCGACGACCCCACGGCGATCGACCGGGTGGTGGAGGAGATGCTGCGCTACCTGTCCGTGGTCCAGATCGCCTTCCCCCGGTTCGCCCTCGAGGACCACGAGCTCTTCGGTCGCAAGGTCCGCAAGGGTGACGTCGTCATCGTCCAGCTCGCCCGCGGTGACCGGGACGCCAGGATCGGGCCGAACCTCGACACCTTCGACCCGCTCCGCCCGCCGTCACCGCACCTGGCCTTCGGCTACGGGTTCCACCGGTGCGTCGGCGCGGAGCTCGCGCGCCTCGAGCTGCGGATGGCCTTTCCCCGGCTGGCCCGCCGGTTCCCCGACCTCGAGCTGGCGGTCCAGCCGTCGACGCTGCGGTTCCGCGACCAGTCGATCGTCTACGCGGTCGACTCCCTGCCGGTCCACCTGGGCGTGCCGTCGTCGCCGAGCACCTCAGGAGCCCGCCCCAGCGACTCGGGCGACAGGTCCAGCTGAGGGCGGGCGTCCTCGGCGGTGGCCGCGTCGAGCAGCTCCACGGCGGTGAGCACCCGTGGGCCGGTCTCGACGGGGCGGGCGACGGGCAGCTCGTCCTCGACGACCTGGAGCTCGTGCATCCGCCGGGCCGTGACGAGGACCCGCGACTCGAGCGCCCCCACCATCTGGTTGTAGGCCTCGACCGAACGCTGAAGCGCTCCACCCATGCGGGCGGTGTGGGCACCGAGGGTGCCGAGCCTCGCGTAGAGCTCGCGGCCCACCGACATCAGCTCGCGGGCGTTGGCCGTGAGGGCGTCCTGCTGCCACGTGAACGCCACGGTGCGCAGCAGGGCCATCAGCGCGCCCGGGCCGACGAGGACGACCCGTCGTGCCATCGCGTCCTCGTGCAGGCTGGGGTCGGCGGCGAGTGCCGCGGACAGCATCGCCTCGCTCGGCACGAAGCACACCACCATCTCGGGTGAGGTCTCGAACGCCGACCAGTAGTCCTTCGCCGCCAGGGCCCGGACGTGCCCCTGGAGTGCCGTCGCGTGCTCGCGCAGCAGCCGGGCCCGCTCGTCGGCGGGGAGGTCGTCGGCCTGGGCCTTGAGGAACGAGACCATCGGCGCCTTGGCGTCCACGACGAGGAACTTCTGCCCGGGGAGTCGCACCACCACGTCGGGGCGCACCTGCCGGTCGTGCCGGCTGACGCGGTGCACCTGCTCCTCGAAGTCGCACCGGGAGAGCAGGCCGGCGTGCTCCAGCACGCGGCGCAGCTGGACCTCGCCCCAGGCGCCTCGCACGGTGGACGCGTTGAGCGACCCGGCCAGGCTCTGCGTCTGACGGCCCAGGGCCGAGGTCGAGGCGTGGACCTGCGCGATCGTCTGCTCGAGGGCTGCGTACTGGTGGGTCCGGTCGCGCTCGAGCGTGCCCACCTGCTGCTCGACGCGGCCCAGTGCGTCCCGCAGGGGGACGAGCGCGGCGGCGGTCTGGGCGTCGTCCGACAGGGCGGCCTCGAGGTCGATGACGCGCTCGCGCAGCAGGTCGCGCTCGGCGCTCACGCCGGCCGCCCGGGCCGTCCCGAGCTGGCGGCACACCGCGACAGCCACGACGGCACCGAGGGCGAGGCCGACGAGGAGGGCGAGGACGAGTTCCATGTCGAGGACTGTGGCAGACCGCACCGACAGCGAGAGGGAGGCGCTCGGCGGGTAGCGTTCCGGCATGTCCGAAACCGCTGCCGACTCCCGCCGACCCCTCCTGGCTGATGGCGACGTCGTGGTGCGCGGGGTCGAGGACGGAGCGGATCCCGCCGACCTGCGCGCCTTCGAGGTGCGTTGGCAGGACGAGCGGGTCGGACGGGTCGAGCTGCTCCTCGGCGAGACCGGGGACGCCGAGGTCATCTGGGTGTTCGTCCCCGAGTACCGCGCCGTCGGCATCGTCGAGCGGGCCCTGCGGCTGGTCCTGCGGTGGGCATTCGACGACCTCGGCCTGCTGCGCGTCGAGGCGAGGGTGCAGGACGCGGACCGCGACGGGGTGCGGGCCGCCATGCGGGCCGGGCTGCGCAAGGAGGGCGTGAGCCGCTCCCAGAACGTGCCCGGAGGGAGGGGCGACGTGGTGGTCCTCGGTGGGCTCGCCGACGACCCGTCGCCGGACAGCCGCGAGGGGTTCATCGCCCAGCTCAACTCGGCGCTGCCCACCAAGCGGGCCATCGCCCAGGGTGTCCTGCGCGACCGGCAGGACCGTGTCCTGCTGTGCGAGCTCGTCTACAAGCAGGAGTGGGACCTGCCCGGTGGTGTCGTGGACCCGCACGAGTCACCCGCCCACTGCGTCGTCCGGGAGGTGCGTGAGGAGCTGGGTGTCGAGGTCGAGGTCCGCGGCCTGATCGCCGTGAACTGGCTCCCGCCGTGGCGCGGCTGGTCCGACGCGACCGTGTTCGTCTTCGACCTCGGGGTCGTGGACGACGACTTCGTCGCCTCGACGACGTTGCAGCCGAGGGAGATCCGGGCCGTGCACTGGGTGGGCGAGGAGGACCTCGAACACCGCGTCGCGCCATACAACCAACGCCTGCTCGCCTTCCTCGCGACGCACACCGGACCCACTGCCTACCTCGAGGACGGCCTGCCGGCCCTCTGAGGTGAGCCTCTTCACGTCGGCCGCGCGGCACCCGCGGTCGTGGGTGAGACTGTGCGGGTGAGCGAGTTCGACGACGGTTCAGCAGTGGTGGCACGGGCGCAGGAGCAGGGAGCGTACGACGCCGCGCTCGGGGACGGGTGGCGCATCGGTGGGGGCGTGAACGGCGGGATGCTGCTGTCGATCGCCGGTCGGGCGCTCGCCGCGGAGCTCGGCACCTCCGACGGCGACCGGCCACCCCACCCGCACCCGCTCGCGATCAGCGCCTACTACCTGACTCCCGGCGTCCCCGGCCCTGCCACGGTGCGCACCTCGGTCCTGCGCCGAGGCCGTGCCGTGTCGAACGGCCAGGCGTCCCTCCTCCAGGACGACGGCGCGGGCGGTGAGGTCGAACGCATCCGGGTGCTGGCCACCTACGGTGACCTCGCCATCATGGACGACGAGGCGACGACGACGGCCACGCCGCCGGAGCTCCCGCCGCCGGACGAGTGCCTCACGACCGAGCAGGCGCCGCCGCAGTTCCTCAAGGCCGCCTCCCTCCTCGAGCGGCTCGACCTGCGGCTCGACCCCGCCACGACCGGGTGGGCGATGGGCAGGCCCTCGGGCAACGGGGTCATCCGCGGCTGGCTGCGGATGGTCGACGGCCGTGAGCCCGACCCGCTGCTGCTCCTGCTCGCCGTCGACGCGCTGCCGCCCGTGGCGTTCGAGCTGGGCCTGCCGGGGTGGGCGCCGACCCTCGAGCTCACCGCCCACGTACGCGCGCGTCCGGCACCGGGCTGGCTGCGCGTCAACCTCACCAGCCGCACCATGTCGGGCGGCTACCTCGAGGAGGACGCCGAGGTCTGGGACAGCCGGGGACGGCTCGTCGCCCTGTCCCGGCAGCTGGCAAGGGCCGCCACACCGCGACGGTAGACTCTCGGCCTTGTGGCTCTCACTATCGGAATCGTCGGTCTGCCCAACGTCGGCAAGTCCACGATGTTCAACGCCCTGACCAAGAACAACGTGCTCGCCGCGAACTACCCGTTCGCGACCATCGAGCCCAACGTCGGGGTCGTGCCCCTGCCGGACGCCCGCCTGGGCAAGCTCGCCGAGATCTTCTCCTCGGAGAAGATCCTCCCGGCGACGGTGTCCTTCGTCGACATCGCCGGGATCGTCCGCGGCGCCTCCGAAGGGGAGGGGCTGGGCAACAAGTTCCTCGCCAACATCCGTGAGGCCGACGCGATCTGCCAGGTCGTCCGTGCGTTCGAGGACGGCGACGTCGTCCACGTCGACGGCAAGGTCTCGCCGGCGTCGGACATCGAGACGATCCACACCGAGCTCATCCTCGCCGACCTGCAGACCCTCGAGAAGGCCGTGCCGCGCCTCGAGAAGGAGTCGCGGATCCAGAAGGAGAAGAAGGCCTCCCACGCGAACGCCGTGGCGGCCCAGAAGGTCCTCGAGGAGGGTCACACCCTGTATGCCGCGGGGGCGGCCGCCGGGGTCGACCTCGCCGATGCGCGTCAGCTCGGCCTGCTGACGACCAAGCCGTTCATCTACGTGTTCAACCTCGACGAGGACCAGCTCGGCGACGCCGAGCTGCACGCCTCGCTGCGCTCGCTGGTCGAGCCGGCGGACGCGGTGTTCCTCAACGCCAAGCTCGAGATGGACCTCATGGAGATGGAGGCGGACGAGGCGATGGAGCTGCTGGAGTCGTTCGGTGCCACCGAGTCCGGGCTCGACCAGCTCGCCCGCACCGGGTTCCACACGCTCGGCCTGCAGACCTACCTCACCGCGGGTCCCAAGGAGTCGCGCGCCTGGACGATCGGCCGGGGCTGGACCGCCCCGCAGGCCGCCGGGGTCATCCACACCGACTTCCAGCGCGGGTTCATCAAGGCCGAGATCGTGTCGTTCGACGACCTCGTCGAGGCGGGGTCGATGGCGGCGGCCAAGTCCGCCGGCAAGGTCCGCATCGAGGGCAAGGAGTACGTCATGGCCGACGGCGACGTGGTGGAGTTCCGCTTCAACGTCTGACGAGGACGTCCGGCAGCGGCGGGGTCAGCGCGACGCCCTCGCACCGATGTCGGCGAGCAGGTCGAGGACGCTTCGCACGGCCACTCGCTGGGCGACGTCCCGGCGCGAGAGGGCGACAATCCGTCGGGCGGCGCGAACCCCGACCAGCGGCTTGCTGACCACGCCGGCCCGGGGGCGCGTGGTGAACCGGGGCAGCAGGGCGATCCCGAGGCCGTGGGCCACCATCGCCTCGACCACCCGGTTGTCCCGCAGGCGCTGGACCCGTTCGATCCGGCGCCCGGTGGCGTTCTCCATCGCCACGAGGACCGTGTCGAAGGGATAGCCCTCCGGCACGCCGACCCAGCGTTCGCCGACCACGAGCTCAGGGGTCAGGTGTCGTCGCCGGGCGAGGTGGTGGTCGACGGGCAGGGCGACGTCGAGGGGCTCCTCGGCGAGGGTGCGGTGGTGCAGGTGGGCCGAGCCCTCGGGAGCGTCGCCGGTGATGGTGTGGCCGATGACGATGTCGTGGTCCGCCGCGAGTCTGGCGAAGTCCGACTCCGCCACGTCGAAGTCGTCGAGCGTGACGAGCAACCCGCTGCCCTCGAGGCGGGCGAGGAGCTCGGGCACGAGGACCTCGGCCGCACTGGGCAGGGCCCCGATCGTGACGGTGCCGACCGGGGCGTCCCGCAGGGTGTCGAGCTGCGCGCCCACCCGGGCGAGGGCGGTGGCGACGTCGATGGCGCCCTCGGCGAGCAGGAGCCCGGCCCGGGTCAGCCGCACGCCGCGCCCGTGGGGCTCCACGAGCGGCATACCCGCTTCGCGCTCGGCCGCGCGCAGCTGCTGGGACACCGCGGACGGGGTCCGGTGGGTCGCGGTGGCGACGGCCGTGAGGGTGCCCCGGTCGGCGAGCTCGCGCAGCAGGTCCAGGTGACGAACGTCCATGTAGTACACCTTAAGTGTCTCTGCAGAAGTTTGTGATTGTGCTACGGCGTCGCGTCACGCATGCTCGGGTCATGACCCAGGGACTGCCACCGCTGCACCGTGTCCTGGCCTGCGTGGTCGCGGCCATCTGGGGCGTGAACTTCCTGGCGATCCACCTGTCGCTGGCGCAGTTCCCGCCGTTGTTCCTCGTGGCCCTGCGCTTCGCGCTGCTGGCGGTCCCGACCCTGCTCTTCGTGCCTCGCCCGCAGGTGCCCACGCGCTGGCTGGTGGGGTACGGCCTGGGGTTCGGGGTCCTCCAGTTCACCTTCCTGTACACCGGGATGGCTGCGGGGATGCCGTCCGGTCTGGCGTCGCTGGTGCTGCAGGCCTCCGGCCCGTTCACCCTCGTCCTGGGCGCCCTGCTGCTGGGGGAGGCGGTGGGGCGACGGCAGTGGCTCGGGGTGGCCCTGGCCGCGGTCGGCATGCTCGTCGTGGGGGTCTCGCGAGCGGGCGTCGCCCAGCTCGTTCCCTACGTCCTGGTGCTGCTCGGTGCGCTCGGGTGGGCGCTGGGCAACCTGTCCAGCCGGCTCGCGGCGCCACCCAACCCGTTGCACCTGACGTTGTGGATGTCCGTGGTGGTGCCCGTGCCGATGCTCGCGCTGTCCCTGGCCCTCGAGGGTCCGGAGGCGATCGGGCGGTCGCTGTCCACCTCGTTCACCGCCGGGGCAGCCCCCGCCTGGGCCGGGCTGGCCTACACCGTGCTCGTCGGGACGGTCGTCGGCTCGGGGATCTGGACCTGGTTGCTCGCCCGGCACCCTGCTGGCGTCGTCGGGCCGTTCTCGATGCTCGTCCCGGTGGTCGGGATGGCCACCGCGGGGCTGGTCCTGCACGAGCGACCCACGCTCGTCGAGGTGGCCGGAGGGGTGGTCGTGGTCGCGGGGGTCCTGCTCGGGGCGTCCGGCGCGCGAGGGGCGGGGGTGGCTGTCAGGCGGAGGGAGCGGCGGTCTCGCGAGCGAGGCGGCCTGCGTCCATCGACAGGGCGACGCGTGCCGCGGTCTGGGTGGGCACTCCGCGGTCGCTGAGCTGTTGCACCACCTGAACCCGGCAGATGTCCAGGTCGGTGTAGCGGCGGTGGCCGCCGCTGGTGCGCTGCGACGGTCCGATGCCGTACCGGCGGTCCCAGCTGCGCAGGGTCGCCGTCGGGATGCCGCACTGCTCGGAGACCGCGCCCACCGACCACTCGACCTCAGGTGGTGCCGTGTCGTCGGCGCGGACCACGAGCAGTGACGGGCGGACGAGGAGCGGCGTCGAGCCGGCGATTCGGAGCCCGGGTGCCTGCCCCGGGATGGAGGCGGTGACGTCGTTGGGCATGGTTCGACTGTAGAACTTGTTCAGGCGGGTTGCATGTTGAATAGGTTTTGCATAAGTTGTGAACCACTTCACCGCCACATGAGAAGAGTTCAGACATGGCCAGCATCAAGCGACTGCCCCAACCGCTGTTGAGCTCCTACGAATGGCAGGTCGAGGGCGCGTGCCGCGACACCGACCCCAACGAGTTCTTCGCCGAGGAGGCCGAGCGCGGCAACCGACGCCTCAGCCGCGACGAGCGGGCCAAGGCCCTGTGCCGCGAGTGCCCTGTGGTCAAGCAGTGCTTCGAGCACGCCATGTCCGTGCGTGAGGCGTATGGCGTGTGGGGCGGCACGACGCCGGAGGAGCGCGAGCTCATCCGCCTCGGCCAGAGCGCGCGCCAGGCCGTCTGACCCTTCGAGGGAAGGCGTCCGGGCTGCGCGCCAGCGCTGTACGGCCGGCAGGGCCGCAGCCGCTCACGGGCGGTGAACCGTGCTGCGCGACGGTGCCGACCGTGCGCGTGCGACCGCGGAGGCGGCGAGGGCAGGCCGGGGGCGTGGCCACGAGGCGGTGGAACCACACCTTCGCCGCCTCGACGAGCGGGGCGCTGGGCAGGCTCCTGAAGGGGACCCCCCCGCGTGCCGTCCGGTCGTGGCTCGTCTCCGGCGACCTCGTGGAGGGTGCTACCCGTCGCGGCAGGCCATGGGGCCCCGCCTCGACGCCCACCACGCGTACCGGCAGGGGCCAAGGTCCCGGTCCCCGCGCCATACCCGGGGGTTTGGGGTGGGGGTGCGGGGGTAAGGACACAGGGTCGGGCCGCGTGGCCCGACCCCTTCACGTCTGGAGCCCCCATGTCGACCGACGCCATCACCATCCTGCGAGCCGACCACAAAGAGGTCCGAGCGCTCTTCCGCGAGTTCGAGAAGTCGACGACGACGCCTGCCCGCCAAGGGGCGATCGTCAAGAAGTGCATCGAGCTGCTGACGGTGCACACCTACATCGAGAACGAGGTGATGTACCCCGAGGTGCGTCGCCTGCTGCCTGACCTGGAGGACGACGTCCTCGAGTCCTACGAGGAGCACCACGTCGCGGACGTGCTGGTCATGGAGCTCATGCCGATGAAGCCGTCGGACGAGCGGTTCCACGCCAAGACCACCGTCCTCATCGAGAACGTGCGGCACCACATGGACGAGGAGGAGAACGACTGGTTCCCGAAGGTCCGGGAAGGGCTGGGGCGCAAGCAGCTCAGCGAGCTCGGCGAGCGGCTCCTCGAGGCCAGGAAGACCGCTCCCCGGTCCCCGGCGCAGCCCAGCGCGCTGAAGAAGGTCGTCGACGCGGTGGTCTCCTGACGGTGACCGAGGCACTCCACCCGAACCACGGCGGCGAGCCCGGCCTCGACGAGCTCACCCGGGAGCTGGCCCTCGACCCCGACCGCCGCAGCCCGCACGAGGTGGCCGGCGCGCTCGAGACGATGGTGCTGCACCCGGACTACCCCTGCCTGGGCGCTCGTTCGGTGTTCAACCGCGACCGGGCGACCGTCGTCGCCCTCGGCGAGATGGCGACCGAGGGCGCGACGGCCCTGTTGTACGACGCCCTGTGCGCCTTCGGCCGGGACACCGACCAGGGGGCGGGGTTCGCGTCCCTCGTCGCGGTCTTCCCGGACACGGTGGTGGACAGCGAGACCGCCTTCGAGTCGCTGCTGTGGCGTCAGCTCGAGCAGCTGCACGAGGCCGACCAGCAGCCGTGGAGCCCGCTCGTGTCCGACGACCCGGCCAACCCCCACTTCGCGTTCAGCGTCGCGGGGACCGCGTACTTCGTCGTCGGTCTGCACCCCGCAGCCTCGCGCATCGCCCGGCGGACCCCGCTGCCCACCCTGGTGTTCAACCTGCACCAGCAGTTCGAGGACCTTCGCGCGTCCGAGCGGTTCGAGCGCATGCGAGACACCATCCGGCGTCGGGACACCGCCCTGCAGGGCCACGTCAACCCCATGGTCGCCGACCACGGGGCCGGCTCGGAGGCCCGGCAGTACTCGGGCCGAGCCGTCCCCACCGACTGGGCCGCCCCAGTGAGCTTCGACGAGGAGAACCCGTGACCACGCACGACACCGACGGCCAGGACACCAGGGCTCGGGACGGGGGAACCGGCCTCGAGCGGCTCGCACCGCAGACGGGCACAGGCTTCCTGCTGCGCGCCGGGGAGCAGCTCACGGTGGTCGACCCGACCGGCGGTCAGGTCAGCGACCTCTTCTGCTTCAACGCCGAGGACCACGACGAGTGGTTGTCGAGCGGCCGGACGATCGACTTCGCCAACACGATCTTCCTGACCACCGGGCACACCCTCTACAGCAACCGGAGCACTCCCATGCTCACGGTCGTCGAGGACACCTGCGGCCGGCACGACTTCCTGCTCACGCCGTGCAGCCAGCAGACCTTCGACCTGCTCTACCCCGAGTTCGAGGGCGCTTACCACCCCAGCTGCCTGGAGAACCTCGTGACCGGCCTGTCGCCGTTCGGGATCACCTCCGACATGGTGTCCACGACGCTCAACATCTTCATGAACGTCTGGCCCGAGCCCTCGGGAGAGCTGCACATCGACCCTCCCACGTCGTCCGCGGGGGACCGCTTCACGGTCCGGGCCGAGATGGACCTGCACGTGGGCCTGACGGCCTGCTCGGCGGAGAAGTCCAACGGCGGGACGTGCAAGCCGATCGACTACTCGGTCCGGGCGTCCTAGGGCTCGTCGAGCGCGGCGGCTTCGCGCCCGAGCTTCACGCCGAGGGCGATCGTGCCGATCAGGGCGAACGTGCCGCCCGCCACGACGATCACGAGGCCGACGAACGTCCAGAACACCCCCAGCCCCCGCCGACGCTGACGAGCGCCCACACCACCACGGCCACACCCACGGCCCACACCAGACCGCCGATCACTGCGCGTTCCCAGAGCAGCTGCACCTTGTCCGTCATGAGGTCATGTGTAGCGCCTGGGCGTGGCCGGGGGGAGCGGACCGGCCGGACCAGCCGATCCTCGTCTCTTCGGTCAGGGTTGTCGGGTTCGCAGGGACGGGGGTCGGTGAGGACGTAGCGTGAAGCGTCCCCCATCGAAAGTGTCTGTCCCTCCTGATGATTCGCCGTCCCGAGCTCCGCTGGCCAGCGGCCGCAGGCTGGGTCCTGCTCGTCGTCGCGGTCTCGGGCTGCGTGCCGGCGAACGCGGACTCCCCGGCCTTCTCGACTCTCACGGGACCCACGAGCTCCACGAGCTCCACGCCGCCAGGCGAGGAGGCGCAGCCGGCGTCGGCCCCTGCGCCGACCACCACCACGACGCCGACGACGAACCCGGCGCGCTCGGCGACGACCGACACCTCCCGTCCCGCCGCCTCGACCACCCCCGCCCCGGACGCGGCGACCGCGACGGTACGACCGGGCACCGCCGTGACGACGTTGGCCACCCTGCCGGTCAAGGGTCGGGCGCCCAGGACGGGCTACGACCGCGACCGGTTCGGCCAGGCCTGGGCCGACGTCGATCGCAACGGCTGCGACACCCGCAACGACATCCTCCGGCGCGACCTCACGCGCTTCACCCTAAAGGCGGGCACGAACGGTTGCCTGGTCCTGTCCGGCACCCTCGCGGATCCCTACACCGGCACGGCGATCGACTTCGTCCGTGGGCGGGGTACCTCCAACGCCGTCCAGATCGACCACGTCGTCGCACTCTCGGACGCGTGGCAGAAGGGCGCCCAGCAGTGGTCGACCGCCAAGCGAACGGCGTTCGCCAACGACCCGCTCAACCTCCTTGCCGTGGACGGCCCCACGAACGCCGGCAAGGGTGACGGAGACGCCGCCACCTGGCTGCCTCCGCGCAAGGCCGGTCGCTGCTCCTACGTCGCGCGACAGGTGGCGGTCAAGCACCGGTACGGCCTGTGGGTCACGGCGGCCGAGCGCGACGCGGTCATCCGGGTGCTCCGGGCCTGCCCCGGCCAGGCGCTGCCGACGGCCAGGGCGATCCCGCTCGGTGGCGGACCCACCGGGGCCACCCCCACCCCAACACCGACCCCGGCCCGCAGCCGGAGCACCCCCAAGCCGTCGACCCCCACGCCCTCCCACACCGACCCGCGGTTCGGGACGTGCCGGGAGGCGAACGCCGCCGGCTACGGCCCCTACCGGCAGGGTGTGGACCCGGAGTACGACTGGTACCAGGACCGTGACCACGACGGGCTGGCCTGCGAACGCTGAAGCGCAGGCGGGCCCCGCGCGGTGGTCCGACCCTCACAGGAACGGCACAGTGGCGGCACACCCGCGCGCCAGCGCCTGCCACCACGGTGGTGCCATGAACATCGCCGCAGCCACCCTCCGTCGCCCGCACCTGACCGCGCGCGGGCTCACGTCCGCCGCGGTCCTCGCCGCAGCCCTGTCCGTGCCGGTCACCGGCACCGGCTCCTCGATCGAGGCGGTGCACGCGCCGCCGCAGGTCCGGGTCGCCGCGGTCTCGACCCTCCTGTCGCTGCCGGCCATGGGCAAGCTCGACGTCTGACGACGTGGGGGTCAGCTCTTCAGGGTCCCCCGGACCAGGCTGTCGCCGGAGTGCTCGGGTCGCTCGTCGAACCCCTCCCGCGAGATGTCGACGATGACGTATCCCTCGTCGATCAGCTGCTGGGTGACGGGGAAGGACGACCGGCCGTCGGACCGGAGCACCCCGAGGGACACCATTCGCTTTCCGTCGCGGTTGAGCAGCCACACCTCGAGGTAGCCGGAGCCGGCGTCGAGTCGCTCGGTCCGGACCGAGAGGAGCTCCTGGTCGTCCTCGCGCAACAGCGTGGCCATCCCCTGCCACTGCCGGGTGTCGAGGGTGTCGAGCCGGGTGCTCGCGACCTCCACGGGTGCCGGGGGTGCGGGTTCGTTCCACACCGCGTACCCCGCGAGCAACCCGATGGCGATGCCGGCAGCAGCGGCGCCCGCCGCCCACCCGACCGGGCCCCAGCGGCGTCTCGCCCGGGCTGCGACCGGTTGCGTGGGAGGGGACTGCGCGATGTCGGGTGACGGAGCGACGGCGTGAGCCTGGTCGAGGACCTCGGAGTCCCGCTCCTCGTCGTCGATCTGGGCCTCGATGCGGTCGAACAGGCCGGCGGGAGGAGCAGCGAGGTCGAGGCGTCGGGGCGACACGGACACCGCGTCGGCCACGCGGCGGAGGTCGGCCACCGTGGCGCTGCAGGAGGGGCACGTGGCCACGTGGGCGAGGTCGTCGGACGCCCCTGCGGCGTCACCCAGGGCCAGCCCGGCCAGGGTCTCCTCATCGGGGTGAGTCATCGTCCACCTCCTCCAGTCGTGATCGCAGCTGCACCAGTCCTCGGCGGACGTGGCTCTTCACGGTGCCCAGCGGCAAGCCGAGCCGCTCGGCGATCTCCTCCTGCGGCCGGTCCTCGATGAAGGCCAGCCGCAGCACCGACGCCCGTGGCTCGCCCAGGCGGTCGACCTCGTGGGCGACGAGCAGACGCTGGGCGATGTCGGGCTCGGGTGGCGGGGACCCGGCCTCGGGCGTGACGGAGGCGACGGCGGCCAGGTTGCGAGCCCTGCGGTAGCGCTGGGTGCGGACGTCGGCGACCTTGTGGCGGGTGATGCCTACGAGCCAGGCCGGTATGGCGCCCTCGCTCGGCCGCAGGGTGTGGCGGCTTCCCCACGCCGACACGAAGACCTGCTGGGTGACGTCCTCCGCGTCGTGCGCGTCGTCCAGGGCCCTCAAGGCCACCGTGTAGACGAGTGCCGACCAGCGTTCGTAGACCTCGGCGAGAGCCTCGCGCGAACCCGAGGCGAACCGGGCGGCGAGGTCGTCCTGCTCCGCGACCAGCTCGTCCAGGGCCAACACGCCTTCCACTGTAGTCATGGGGATCTCAGCCCACCGGTGTCGCCACGACGACGATGTTGTCCTCGTAGTGCCCGGTGGTTCTGTCGAACGCGCCACCGCAGGTGACCAGGTGCAGGCGAGCCGGTCCGTCCCGGTCGAACAGGTCGTCGGTGTCCAGCTCTCCCTTGTCGAGACGCAGCACCCTGGTGACGCGGTAGCGCAGCTCGTCCCTTCCGGCGGTCAGCGTCACGGTGTCGCCGCGATGCAGCGTCCCCAGGCGGGCCAGGGGACCGATGCCGTAGCGCGCGTCGTCGACGTGCGCCGCGATCACGGTCGCCCCGGACGAGCTCCCCGGTGCGGCCCCGAACCGGTACCACCCCGCCACGCGCGGGTCCGCAGGAATGACCATGTCGCCGCGCTGGTCCACCCCGACGGGAGCCACCCGCATCGTCGCGTCGAGCCGGGGGACGACGATGCGGGTGGGTGGTGGAGGTGTGGAGCGGACCGTCGCGCCCACGCCGGCGGCGGGTATGGCGTCGCGCCCCGTCTCCGAGCGTGTCGGCGTGGGCGACGACGTGGGCAGCGGGCGGTACAGCGGCGCGGCCGTCGTGCCCGTCGAGGCCGTGCGCGCGAGCGCCCGAGGGTCGTCCTCACCGGCGTCGCGCGTCAGCCAGGCCGTGAGGGCCCCCGCGAGGAGGGCGGCGACCACCGCGGCCGCCACCCTCCTGTGGGAGGCCCTCACGAACACCGTCGGCCCGCCTCAGCCGCGGGCGACGGCGGGGCGACGACGCAGCAGCACCACGCCACCGGCGACGACCGCTGCCGCCGCCACCAGGGCGGCGCGGGAGAGGTCCGCCGTCGCGGCCGCCTGCCCACCGTTGCCGGCGGGGACGCCGCCGGGCGAGGAGTGCAGTCCGGAGATGGTCTGGACGGCCAGGGCGAGGGTGTCGTCCGTGGCGCTGCCGTAGGCGTACACGATCGTGTTGCTCCCCTCGGCCAGCGTCACGTCGGCGGGTCCGATCGCGACCGTGTCGGTGCCTGCGAGCACCACGTCCGCGCTGATCGTGCCGGCAGGGAGATCGGCCTTGGCCTCCTTGGGGTTCGTCAGACCCTTGAACGCCACCACACCGTTGGCCCGCACGTCCACCGCCGGGGCGGCAGCCGTGTGCCGGACCGTCAGGCGGGCCTTCCCCGCCGCGACCCTGGAGACGTCGTTGACGAAGGGGGTGAGGACGGGCTTGCCGTCGGCCGTGAGGTGCGCGACCACGGACACGTTGGCGCCGGCCGGTACGGCGACACCCTTGGCCTCGACGACGGCCTTGCCGTCGGCCCCGGCGTTGGCCGCGGTGACCTTGAGGTCGTACGTGCCGGCCGGGAGCTTCACCGGGTCGGTGACGGTCCCGGGCTTGAAGTCGGTGAGCAACGCGTCACCGTTGGCGTAGACGTCGACCGTGGCGCCGGGGATGCCGTGGACGACGGTGACGGTGGCTTCGCCGGCGGCCTGCGCCGGCAGGGCCGACCCGGTGGCTGCCACCGCGAGGAGCGCGGCGGCGAGGAAGCGGGTGATCTTCATGGGGGTTCCTCAGCTCTCGAAGGGTTCGGTGGAATGGTCTGGTCAGAGGTCGACGGGTCGGAGGACGAAGACGATGCCGTGGGCGATCTGCCGGTTGCCCTTGTTGATGTCGAGGGCGCGGGGGTTGAGGATCGGGTTGACGTCGTTCTTGTCGTTGTCGCGCAGCACCACGAGCTTGAAGCGGGCGGAGAGGACGTCGACGGTGAAGGACGCGCCCGGGAGGGCGGTCGCGAGCGAGGCCCCGTCGGACCGCAGCGCCGTCCGGGAGTCGATCGTCACGCCCGGGACGACGTGGTAGAGCAGCACCTTCTCGATCGCGTCGATGCCCACGGTGCTCGCCAGCGTGCTGAACGTCTTCTGCTCCGTCCTAGGCCACGACCTGGTGAGGTCGGCGACGAGGACCTGGAACGCGCGGTCGTTGGGCAGGAACGCGGTCAGGGGGACGGTGCCGTCGGCGAGGACCCCGACCGGGCTGTCCGGCTTGGCAGCGAGCACGGCGAGGACCGCCTCGGTGAGGATGTCGTAGTCGTACCAGTTGCGGTCGAAGGTGTTGCCGTCCGCCGTGAGCACGGCGGCCAGGCTCCTCGTCCCGGTGGACGCGGTCGTGGTCGGTGCCGCGCTCGCCGCTGGCGCGACGAGCGCGGTGGCGAGGGCGGCGGTGGCGAGGACGGAGCTGACTCTGCGGCGCAGGTACATCGGTGGACCTCCAGGGCTCGGGGCGGTCCGTCGTGGGCCGCCTGCCCCTACTTCCGCCGTACCCCCGTCCCGGGATGCACTCGGGCCCGAGAAGTTGGTCGACGACCCGTTCCCGGGCCCGTGCCACCGCGGGACCCGCCCCGTACCTCGGTACGGGCGTGGCGTCCGTCGCGCCCTTACAGCTGGGTGCCCACCAGGGCGCCGATGCCGTAGGTGACCGCCATCGCGAGGACGCCTCCCGCGACGTTGCGCAGGACGGCGCGCTGTCGCGGTGCACCCCCGAGGCCGGCGCTCACCGCGCCGGTGACGGCGAGGGCGACGACGACGGCCAGCGCCGTGACGACGACCCGGGCACCCTGCGGCGGCAGGAGGATCGCGACCAGGGGGAGCAGCGCCCCGCCCGTGAAGGCAGACATCGAGGCCCACGCCGCGTGCCAGGGGTTGGTCAGCTCGTTCGGGTCGATGCCGAGCTCGGCCTCGGCGTGGGCGCCCAGGGCGTCGTGCTTCGTCAGCTGTACCGCGACCTCGTGGGCGAGCTCGGATGACAGGCCCTTGCCCTCGTAGATCTCCGCGAGCTCGCGCAGCTCCTCCTCGGGCATCTCGCGCAGCTCTCGGGTCTCCTTGTCCAGCAACGCCTTCTCGGTGTCCCGCTGGGTGCTCACCGAGACGTACTCGCCCGCGGCCATGCTCATCGCACCCGCAGCCAGGCCTGCGACACCGGCCGTCACGATGGCGCCACGGTCGGTCGTCGCGGCGGCCACGCCGATCACGATGCCGGCCGTCGAGACGATGCCGTCGTTGGCGCCGAGGACGGCCGCCCGCAGCCAGTTGAGCTTCGCGCCGATGCCCTGGTCGTGCTCCTCGCCCTCGTGGGGGACGACGTCGGTCTCCACCTCAGCCACGCGGCTGCGCCCCGATCCGGTCCGCGGCCTGGTTGATCTGGTGGGCGAGCTCGACATCGAGCTGGGTCAGGCCACCCTGGTCGTGGGTCGAGAGCACGAACCGCACCGAGCGCCAACGGATGTCGATGTCGGGGTGGTGGTTCATCGACTCCGCGTCGAGGGCTACCTCGTCGACGAGGCGGATCGCGGCGGGGAAGTCGGGAGCCTCGAACGTCGCCACGATCTGGGTGCCGTCGACCGCCCACCCGGGCAGGTCGTTCAGCTGGCGGTCGATCTCCTCGTGCGTGAGCAACCTGAACATGCGCCCACTCTGGCAAGGAACGCCCCCTCTGTCACCGAAGCCCAGCCTCACCTCACCCACCCGAACGCAGGTCGACGGGCGACCACCCCCCCGGGGACGGGTGTGCCGCGTGCGCGAGGTGCACACGCGGCACACCCGCGGTCTTCGGTCGGCCGGTCCGGCCGGGTGGCTCCTCAGAGGGCCTCCTGGACCGAGGCCGGCCCGAGGAAGTCGTCCCCACCGGAGGTGTGGTCGGTCTGCGAGGTCAGGGAGGCCTTGACGGTGTGCATCGCCACCTCGCCGGACTCGATCTGCTCGGCCCAGTGGCAGGCGACCCGGTGCGAGTCGGGGACACCGGCGATCTGCAGGGTGCGCAGCTGGGGGCGCTCGGTGTCGCACTTCGTGTCCTGCCGCCACGGGCAGCGCGTGTGGAACCGGCAGCCGGTGGGCGGATTGGCGGGGGAGGGCAGGTCGCCCTGCAGCAGGATCCGCTCGCGTCGGTCCTCGATCAGCGGGTCGGGCACCGGCACGGCGGACATGAGCGCCCGCGTGTACGGGTGCAGCGGCTTCGTGTAGAGGTCCTCCGCGTCGGCCTCCTCCGCGATCGCCCCGAGGTACATGACCCCGATGCGGTCGCTGATGTGGCGCACGACGGCGAGGTCGTGGGCCACGACGAGGTAGGTCAGCCCGAACTCGTCCTGGAGCTCCTCGAGGAGGTTGATGACCTGCGCCTGCACCGACACGTCGAGCGCCGAGACGGGCTCGTCGGCGACGATGAGCTTGGGGTTCACCGACAGGGCCCGGGCGATGCCGATGCGCTGGCGCTGGCCGCCGGAGAACTCGTGGGGGTACTTCTTCAGCGCCGCCACCGGCAGGCCGACGGCCTTGAGCAGGTCCCGCAGCCGTGTGGCCGCCTGCTTCTCGTCCTTGGTCAGCCCGTGCGCCTTCATGCCCTCGAGCAGCAGGGACTCGACGGTCTGGCGCGGGTCGAGGCTGCCCATCGGGTCCTGGAACACCATCTGGATGTCCTGGCGCTTGTGCCGCAGCTCCTCGCCCTTGAGCGCGGCGATGTCGATCCCGTCGAACTCGACCGAGCCCGAGGTGGGCGGTTCGAGGTTGAGGATGGCCCGCCCCAGGGTCGACTTCCCGCAGCCGGACTCGCCGACCAGGCCGTAGGTCTCTCCCTTGCGGATCTGCAGGTCGACGCCGTCCACGGCGTAGACGTGGCCGATCGTCTTGTCGAAGATGACCCCCCGCTTGATGGGGAAGTGGACCTTGACGTCCTTGACGTCGACGAGGATCTCGTCGCTGACGGTCACCGGGACACCTCCACGGGGTTGTGGCAGCGGAGCGCCCGCGGGCCGTCCTCCACGAACTCAGGGGTCTTCTCGACGCAGACGTCGATGGGCTGCGAGCACCGGGGCGCGAACGCACACGCGTTCGCCCACGGCAGGTTGTCCGACACCGAGCCGGGGATCGGGGTCAGCTTGGTGCCCCGCTCCCCGTCGAGCCGGGGTATGGAGCTGAGCAGGCCGTGCGTGTACGGGTGCCGCGGCTGCGCGAAGAGCGGGTGGCGGTCACCGCGCTCGACGATGCGACCGGCATAGAGGACGTTGATCCGGTCCACCAGCCCGGCGACGACGCCGAGGTCGTGGGTGATCATGACCAGGGCGGTGCCGCTGTCCTCGACCAGCTCCTTGAGCAGGGCGAGGATCTGGGCCTGGATCGTCACGTCGAGGGCCGTGGTCGGCTCGTCGGCGATGAGGACCTTGGGGGCGCACGCCAGTGCCATCGCGATGAGGGCGCGCTGGCGCATCCCGCCGGAGAGCTGGTGCGGGTAGTCCTTGAGGCGGCGGTTCGGGTCGGGGATGCCGACCTTGTCGAGCATCTCGCGGGCCAGCGGCGTGGCCGCCTTGCGGGACAGGCCCTTGTGGCGCTCCAGCACCTCGGTGACCTGGACGCCGATCGGCACGACGGGGTTCAGCGACGACAACGGGTCCTGGAAGATCATGCCGAGGTCGCGTCCACGGCGGTCGCGCATCTGCTCCTTGGACTGGGTCAGCAGGTTGGTGCCGCCGTAGAGGACCTCGCCCTCGACGCGGACCCCGCGCTGGGGGAGCAGCCCCATGATCGCCAGGGACGTGACGGACTTGCCGCAGCCGGACTCGCCGACGAGGCCGACGGTCTGGCCGGGGCGGACGTCGAAGCTCACGCCGTCGACGGCCACGAACGGCTTCTCGCCCTGCCGCGTGAAGGTGACCGTGAGGTCGCGCACCGACAGCAGCGGTTCCTCGCTGTGTCCTCGGGTGCGGGTGTTCTCGATGGTTTCGGTCATGCCTCCCTCATCTCCTGCTCTTGGGGTCGAGGGCCTCGCGCAGCGACTCACCCATGAGGGTGAAGCCGAGCGCCACGACGATGATGCACAGCGCCGGCCAGATGGCCAGGGCCGGGTTGTCGAAGATGTTGTTCTGGGCCTTGCCCAGCATCTGGCCCCACTCGGGCTGCCGGTCGTCGGGGTTGCCGAGACCGAGGAAGGACAGCGCCGCGGCGTCGATGATCGCTCCGGCGATGACGAGCGTCGCCTGGACGATGACCGGGCCGAGCGAGTTGGGCAGCATGTGCCGGAACACGATGGCCGACCGCTTCACGCCGAGCGCCCTCGCTGCGAGGACGTGGTCGCTGGAACGCTGCGCCAGCATCGAGCCTCGCAGCAGTCGGGCGAAGATCGGGACCTGGACCGTCGCGATGGCGATGATGACCGTCCACTGGCTCGGTCGCGAGGCCAGCGCCGCGATGGACACCGCGAGCAGCAGCGACGGGATCGAGAGCATCACGTCCACGATGCGCATGACGAGGGAGTCGACCCACCCGCTGAAGGCACCGGCGAGGACACCGAGCGACATGCCGCCCGCCAGGCCGAAGAGCGTGGCGAAGACACCCACGATCAGCGTCTGGCGGCTCCCGACGATGAGGCGGGAGAGGACGTCACGTCCTGAGGTGTCGGCGCCGAGGGGGAAGCCGGCTTCCGGACCCGGGACGGGGTTGCTCTGCGGACGGACCTTGTCGAGCAGCAGCCCCTTGGTGGGGTCGTGCGGCGCGATGAGGGGGGCGAAGATCGCCAGCAGGACGAACAGGAGGGTGATGCCGGCGCCGAGGAGGAAGACCGGGTTGCGCCGCAGCCGGCGCCACGCGCTCGCGATGAGCGAGACGCCGGTGCTCTCCTCGATGTGACCGGCGTCGTCGACGGTGAGCGTCGCGGTGCCGCCGGAGCGGGCTGCGAGCTCGTCGATGCGCTGCTTCTTGTTCCTGGGGTCCAGGTTGTCAGGGTTGAGGGGATTGGACACCGGGGTCACCTCGTCCGGACTCGGGGGTCGATCACGGCATACGCGATGTCGACGAGAAGGTTGATGACGACGAACGTGATCGCCGCCATGAGGATGCACACCTGCAGGACGGCGTAGTCGCGACGGGTGAACGCCACCGCCACGGCCTCGCCGATCCCGCCCCAGGAGAACACCCGCTCGGTCAGCACAGCGCCGACGAGCAGGCCACCGGTCTGCAGGCCGATCGTCGTGACCACGGGCAGGAGGGCGTTGCGCAGGATGTGCCGGCCGCGGATGACCTTGTTGGTCAGGCCCTTCGACTCCGCGGTGCGCACGTAGTCCTCGTCCATGACGTCCAGGACGGACGCGCGGGTGATGCGGAAGATCACCGCGAAGGGGATGGTCGCCAGCGCAAGGCTCGGCAGGATCAGGTGCTTCAGCGCGTCCCAGGCGGCGTCGTACTCACGCGTGAGGAGCCCGTCGAAGACGAAGAACCCGGTGACCCGGGTCGCGTCGAGGCTCGGGTCCTGGCGACCGGACACCGGCAGCCAGTGCAGGTTGATCGCGAACCAGTACTTCAGCAGGAAGGCGAGGAAGAAGACCGGGACGGCGACACCGATGAGGGAGCCGACCACCGACAGGTTGTCGAACCACGACGTGCGGCGCCGAGCGGCCATGTACCCGAGGGGAATGCCGGCGGCGATCGCGAACAGCAGGGCGAAGAAGCTCAGCTCCAGGGTCGCGGGGAACCGCTGCACGAACACCTGCATGGCGTCGACACCCGGCTGCACGCCGGTGCTCGACCCGAACTGGCCCTGGACGGCACGCTTGAGGAACTGCCAGTACTGGACGTAGAGGGGCTGGTCGAGGCCGAGGGCCTTCTCCAGGGCGGCCCGTCGGGCCGGTGTCGCCTTCTCGCCGAGGATGGCGGACACGGTGCCGCCCGGCAGCGAACGCAGCCAGAGGAAGACCAGCAGGGACAGGACGACGACCACCCCCACCATCTGCAGCAGTCTTCGCAGGATGAATCTCAGCACAGGGGCTCAATCTCCTTCACGGTCGACCATCGGCGTCGACGGACGGGTTCGCACGGGGGGAAGTGCATGTTCGACGAACGTTCATACACGACTGTGGCCGTCCCAGCGATTCTGCTGGGACGGCCACAGTCTTAGGAAGTGCTGTCCGAGGTCTACCTCAGATCACTTGCTCACCGTCACCGAGGAGAACGTCTCGGCGGTCAGCGGGCTGGCGACCAGGCCCTTGAGCTTCTTGCTCACGACCAGGGCCGGCGGGGAGTGGCTGATCGCCAGACCCGGCAGGTCGTCTTCCATGATCGTCTTGTTGAGCTTCTCGTAGGCAGCGGTGCGCTGGCCCTCGTCCACGATGGCGTCGGCCGCCTCGAGGTCCTTGGACAGCTGGGCGCCGTACGACGTCGCACTGGTGTGGAAGTCGTTGGTCTTCAGGCTGCCGAAGAAGGTGCCGATGAAGTTGTCGGGCGAGTTGTAGTCACCGGTCCAGCCGAGCAGCCACGCGTCGTAGCCACCGTTGTCGACGGTGTCGAGGTAGCCACCGTTCCACGGCTTGGTGACCACGTTGACCTTGATGCCGACGGCCTCGAGGTCGGTGCGCAGGGCCTCGTAGATCTTCTGGGGGTCCGGCATGTACGGACGCGACACCTCGGACGGGTAGGCGAACGTCAGGCTCATGCCCTCGGCGCCGGCCTCCTTGAGGAGCGACATGGCCTTGGCCTTGTCGTACGCGTACGGCTGCAGGTCCTTGTTGTAGCCCTTGATCGTCTCGGGGACGAACTGCGTGGCGACGGTCGCGCCCTCGGGCAGCTGGGTCTTGACCAGCTGCTCACGGTTGAGGGCGTAGTAGAGGGCCTGGCGGACCTTGAGGTCCTTCAGCTTCGGGTTCTTGGCCGGGTTGAGGCCCATGTAGAGGATGTTGAACGCGGGGCGGACGAGCACGTCGTTGCCGGCGTCCTTCAGGCCCTTCCAGTCAGCCGGGTTGGGGAGGTCGTAGCCGTCGATGCTGCCGGCCTCGAGCTCCTGGCGACGGGTGCTCTCGTCGGGGATGATCTTGAAGACGAGCTTGGCCGTCTTCGCCTTCTCGCCCCAGTAGGCGTCGTTGCGCACGAGCGTGACCGTCTTGTTGGCCTCGTCGTACTTGTCGAGCTTGTACGGGCCGGTGCCGACCGGGTTCTTCGAGTACGCGGGGTAGCCGAAGCCCTCACCCTGCTTGGTGACGTTGTTCGCGTCGCCGTCCTTCAGCGCCTTCGGCGACTGCATGGAGAACGAGTCGAGCGACAGGGCCGTCGGGAACTTCGACGTCGGGCGCAGGATCTTGATGACCGCGGTCATGTCGTCCTTGGCCGTGCAGCCCTGGTAGAGGGCGTTGGCCGCGTCGGTCTTGAACGAACCCATGACGTCGGCCCAGTAGCCGGCGGGGCCGCCCTGGGCGACCTCGTTCTGGTCGAACATGCGCTCGAAGTTGTAGCAGACGGCTGCGGCGTTGAAGGCCTCGCCGTCCCAGAACTTGACGCCCTCGCGGAGCTTGAACGTCCACTCCTTGCCGTCGGCCGAGGCCTCCCAGCTGGTGGCGAGCTCGGGCTCGATGTCGGCGGTGCCCGGCTTGATGCCGACCAGGCCCTCCATCATCTGGCGGGTGACGCGGAACGTCTCACCGTCGGTGGCGTAGAAGGGGTCGAAGAGCTCGGGGGCGCCTGCCGCGCCGAACGTGATGGTGTCCTTGGTGTCACCACCGCTGGAGGAACCGCTGCCAGACCCGCGGTCTGACTGGGCGCAGGCCGTCAGGGTGAGGGCCAGCGTCGTCGCCAAGACGACCGGAGTCGTCCTTCGCGTGAGCTTCATGAATACCTCGCTTGTGTGCGAACTTTGGTCGACCCGGTCGGGCGCCAGGGGTGGAGCAGGGGTGGTGCAGGTGGTGCGGTCCGGAGGGGCATGCGTGCGCAAACCTTCTACGGTTGGTGCGAGACCCTAGCGAGAACTGCGGTGCCCGCACCGCTCCGCCGCGGAAATTAACAAAAGTGAGACACATGCCGGAAAGAGCACGGTTCCCGTTGGTGCGCGCCGTCGTCGGCGCCGCGATCGTCGACGACCTCGACCACCCGACGCGCCTGTTGAGCGCCCGTCGGACCGAGCCCCCGGCGCTGGCCGGCGGGTGGGAGTTCCCCGGTGGCAAGGTCGACCCGGGCGAGACCGACGAGCAGGCCCTGCACCGCGAGCTGCGCGAGGAGCTGGGGGTGACGGTGCGCCTCGGAGCCGTGCTCCGCGGGCCCCGGGACGGCCGGTGGCCGCTGGGGGAGGCGTACGCGATGACGGTGTGGTGGGCCGTGGTCGAGTCGGGCGAGCCTGCCCCGTTGGAGGACCACGACGCCCTCCGGTGGCTCACCGCCGACGACCTCCACGACGTGCCGTGGCTGCCCGCCGACCTCCCGATCGTCGACGTGATCGCCACCCGGCTGCGCTGAGTCGCGCCAACCGCAGCCAAACAACCGACAGTGCCGCCTCCCGGGCGCTCAGGGACCCGTCCGGTGGTGAGCCGGCACCACCGGGAGGTATGGCGGCGGGCGGCCCCACCGCGCACCCCGCTTGTGGGGGTGGTCACCACGCACGGGCGGGGTGGTCCTGACGTGCTCGAAAGCCTGAGACAATGGTGCTCATGCCCATGAAGACCCGCGGTGACATCCGCAATGTCGCCATCGTTGCCCACGTCGACCACGGAAAGACCACCCTGGTCGACAAGATGCTCTGGGAGGCCGGCGCGTTCGGCGAGCACCAGCACGTCGACGAGCGCGCGATGGACTCCGGTGACCTCGAGCGCGAGAAGGGCATCACCATCCTCGCGAAGAACACCGCGATCCACTACGCCGGCAAGGCCGCCGCAGAGGCCGGCCTCGCCGATGGCGCCACGATCAACATCATCGACACCCCCGGCCACGCCGACTTCGGTGGCGAGGTCGAGCGCGGCCTGTCGATGGTCGACGGTGTCGTCCTGCTCGTCGACGCGTCCGAGGGCCCGCTGCCCCAGACCCGCTTCGTGCTGCGCAAGGCGCTCGCCGCCAAGATGCCCGTCGTCCTGTGCATCAACAAGGTCGACCGCCCCGACTCGCGCATCGCCGAGGTCGTCGACGAGGTCTACGAGCTGTTCATGGACCTCGACGCCGACGAGCACCAGATCGAGTTCCCGATCGTCTACGCCTCCGCCAAGAACGGCCGCGCGTCGATGACCCGTCCCGAGAACGGTGGCCTGCCGGACGCCGACGACCTCGAGGCACTCTTCGAGACGATCCTGTCGACGATCCCCGCGCCGACGTACGACGACGAGGCGCCCCTGCAGGCGCACGTCACCAACCTCGACGCCTCCAACTTCCTCGGTCGCCTCGCCCTCCTGCGCGTGCACAACGGCACGATCAGGAAGGGCCAGCACGTCGCCTGGTGCAAGGTCGACGGCACCGTCGAGCGCGTGAAGATCACCGAGCTCCTCATGACCGAGGCCCTCGAGCGCAAGCCCGCCGAGTCGGCCGGCCCCGGCGACATCATCGCCATCGCCGGCATCCCCGAGATCATGATCGGCGAGACCCTCGCCGACGCGGAGAACCCCATCCCGCTTCCGGTCATCACCGTCGACGAGCCGGCCATCTCCATGACCATCGGCACCAACACCAGCCCGATGGTGGGCCGTGTCCGTGGCTCGAAGGTCACCGCCCGCATGGTCAAGGACCGCCTCGACAAGGAGCTCATCGGCAACGTGTCGCTGCGCGTCCTGACGACCGAGCGTCCCGACGCGTGGGAGGTCCAGGGCCGTGGAGAGCTCGCGCTCGCCATCCTCGTCGAGCAGATGAAGCGTGAGGGCTACGAGCTCACGGTCGGCAAGCCCCAGGTGGTCACCCGCGAGATCGACGGCAAGACCCACGAGCCGGTCGAGCGCCTCACGATCGACACCCCCGAGGAGTTCCTCGGCCCGATCACGCAGATCATGGCTGCCCGCAAGGGCCGCATGGAGCAGATGACCAACCACGGCACCGGCTGGATCCGCATGGAGTTCCTCGTGCCGTCGCGCGGGCTCATCGGCTTCCGCACCGAGTTCCTCACCGAGACCCGCGGCACGGGCATCGCCCACCACGTGTTCGAGGACTACGAGCCGTGGTTCGGCCCGATCGTGACCCGCACCAGCGGTTCGCTCGTCTCCGACCGCACCGGTGTCGTCACGGCCTACGCCATGGTCAACCTCCAGGAGCGCGGGACGCTGTTCGTCGACCCGACGACCGAGGTCTACGAGGGCATGATCATCGGCGAGAACTCCCGCGCCGACGACATGGACGTCAACATCACCAAGGAGAAGAAGCTCACCAACGTGCGCGCCTCCTCCTCGGACAACTTCGAGAAGATCGTGCCCCCGCGCAAGCTGAGCCTCGAGCAGTCACTCGAGTTCTGCCGCGAGGACGAGTGCGTCGAGGTGACCCCGGAGGCCGTGCGCATCCGCAAGGTCGAGCTCGACCAGACCCTGCGCGCCCGCGCCGCGTCCCGGGCGCGCAACGCCTGATCGCGGCAGGCTGGTGAGCGTGCTCCACCGACGCCTGCTGCCATCACGCCGGTCGGGCCTGCCCCCGTGCAGGCCCTTCCGGCGACCCGGGGTGGTGACCGCCCTCGTGGCGGTCGCCCTCATGGTGTCCGGGTGCACCGCCGGCGACGCCTCGGCGCCGGACACGGGTGTGGCCGGGCAGCTCTCGGTGCTGTCCCTGGGCCCCGTGGCGAGCTGGGACCCCCAGCGCATGACCACGCCGCAGGACGTCGCCTTCGCGGGGCGGACCTTCATCCGCACCCTGACGGCCCACCCGGCGGGCACCGACGCGGCAGCCCAGCGGGACGTCGTCGGTGACCTCGCCACCGATGCCGGCCGACCCGACGACTCGCTCAAGGTCTGGGCGTTCACGCTGCGCAGCGGGACCACGTGGCAGGACGGTTCGCCGGTCACCTGCGAGGATGTGCGCTACGGCGTCTCACGGTCGTTCGCGAAGCCGTGGGCCGACGAGGGCCTCAACTACCCCCTGGCCTACCTCGACATCCCGCGCAAGGCCGACGGGACGTCGACCTACGCCGGACCGTTCGGCGGCTCGGGCCAGGCGGCGTTCGACAAGGCGGTCACCTGCGACGGGTCCAAGATCACCTTCCGCCTCAGCACGCCGATGGTCGACTTCAACCAGGTCGTGGCGCTGCCCGCCTTCGCGCCCGTCAAGAAGTCCCGGGACGGCAAGGCCGACGCCACGTATGCCGTGTTCTCCAATGGGCCCTACCAGCTCAAGGGCGAGTGGGATCCCAGCACCGGTGGGGTATTCGAGCGAAACCCCAAGTGGGACAAGGGTTCCGACCCCATCCGCCGCGCCGCGCCTGACTCGATCCGGTACGTCGAGGGCACCGAGTCCCAGACGGCCGTCCAGCAGGTCATCAACGACGAGGGCGACCGCCGACGCGCCGTCACCCTCGACTCGGCTCCCCCGGCGATGCAGCAGCAGGTGCTCGCCGACAAAGGGTTGACCAGCCGCTCGATCAACCCCACCGCGCAGTTCGTCGACTACCTCGCGCCGAGCTTCGCCTCCCCGGTCATGCGCAACGCGGACGTGCGACGGGCCCTGGCGCTGGCGACCAACCGTGACGGGTACGTCACCGCCCTGGGCGGAACGAGCGCAGCCGAACCCACGTCGACCCTGCTGGGCCCCGCCATCGCCGGTCACCGCGACACCGACCCGCTCGGTGCCTCACCGTCGGGCGACCCGGCCGGGGCCCGGGCGGCCCTCCAGGCGTCGGGGCTGACGCTCCCGGTGAAGATCACGGTCGCCTACCGCTCGACCCCGACCGCGGACAAGGCGATGGCGGCGCTGCTCAACGGCTGGGAGCAGGCCGGTTTCCAGGTCACGCTGCAGCCCATCGAGAAGGACTACTTCTCGGCGGCGTCCAGGCCCGGCCGCGCGGCCGACACCGATGTCTTCTGGGCCAACTGGGCGCCGGCCTGGCCGGCGGCCTCCACGGTGATCCCCCCGCTGTTCGACAGCCGCCTGAACCTCTCGGACAGCGGGACCGGCCGCGACCTGGGCGCCTTCGCGGACGACGGCGTCGACAAGGAGATCACCCGGATCTCGACGGTGAAGGACCCTACGGCGCAGGCGGCGGCGTGGGCCGACCTCGACACCTCGCTGGCCAAGCGTGGCGCCTACATCGCCTTGGCGCAGCGCCGTTCGTTGTTCATCGCCGGGAGCGCCGTGAGCGGGCTCAGCGCCAACGAGGCCCTGGGTGGGTTCGTGGACCTGGCGACCATCGGTGTGGAATAGCCAGGTGACGACCCCCGACCCTGCGCCCGCGGCACCCCTGCTGTTCGTCCACGCGCACCCGGACGACGAGACCTTGACGACGGGCATCACCATGGCCCGTCATGCGCAGGAGGGGCACCCGGTCCACGTCCTCACCTGCACCCTGGGGGAGGAGGGCGAGGTGATCCCGCCCGAGCTGCTGCACCTCGACGTGCACCACGACGACGCCCTCGGGCCGTACCGCCGCGAGGAGCTGCGCGCCGCCATGGCCGCCCTCGGCGTGAGCCACGAGGTGCTGGGGGAGGACGAGAGCCGCCTGTCCGCCTACCGCGACTCCGGGATGGCCGGGCTGGACTCGCCACCCGGCCCCGGGACCTTCGTGCGCGCCGACCCGGAGGAGGCCGTGTCCCTGGTCGTCGACGTCCTGCGACGGGTCCGGCCCGCCGTCGTCGTCACCTACGACGAGCACGGTGGCTACCTCCACCCGGACCACGTCCAGACCCACCGCGTCACCTGTGCGGCCGTGGCCTCCCTGCCCCGCGAGCAGCGCCCCCTCCTGTATGCCGTGCTGACGCCGCGCTCGTGGGCCCGTGAGGACCGGCAGTGGCTGGCAGAGCACCTCCCACCCGACTCCCCGTGGTCGCTGCCGGACCCCGACGGCGAGTACCCGCCGTCAGTGGTGGCCGACGAGCTCGTGACCCACGAGGTCGTCGAGCCCACCCTCGTCCCCGTCCAGGCTCGGGCGCTTCGCGCCCACGCCACCCAGGTGACCGTGGACGGTGAGACCTACGCCCTGTCCAACGACATCGCGGCCCGGCTGTCGGGGCGTGAGGGCTTCGCCCTGCTCGACCCCGAGACCGGACACCTCGTCACCGGCGCGGACCTGCACCCGGTCGACCACTCCCGGACGGGCGCCCCGCCGGGGTCCCGTCGCACCGACCTGACAGGAGCTCCCGCGTGAGCACCGACCTCCCGGCCGTCGACACCGACCAGTTCCGCCTGGCGATGGGGCGGTTCGCCACCGGTGTGACGGTGCTGACCACCCGCAGCGGCGAGCACGACCACGCGATGACGGCCAACGCCATCACCTCCGTCTCGATCGACCCCCTGTTGGTGCTCGTGTGCGTCGAGGTCGACGCGCGCTTCCACGAGGCCGTCACCGACGCAGGCATCTGGGGTGTGAGCATCCTCGGGGCCGAGCAGCGGCCCGTGGCGCAGTGGCTCTCGACCCAGGGCCGACCCCTGCACGGCCAGCTCGACCGCATACCCCACCACCGCGGTGCGGCCACGGGCGTGGCCCTCCTGGACGGCGCGATGGCAACGATCGAGTGTCGAACCACGGACGTGCACCCCGCCGGTGACCACAGCATCGTGGTCGGCGAAGTAGTGTCCCTCTCGAGCAACGAGCACCCCGCGGCCGCGCTGGTGTACTACCGCAGCCGCTACCAGGCGCTGAAGTGATGGGAGGGCAGGGCGTGAAGGAGAGCGGCTCCGCCGGTCTGAGGTTCGGGGTCGCGCTGGCGGTCCTGTTCGCCGCCTACCTCGGCACGGCCTGGTTCCTCGGGCGGCACGTGCCCGCCAACACGTCAGTGTCGGGCGTGCCGATCGGCGGGATGTCGCCGGCGGCCGCAGAGCGGACCCTGTCGCGCTCGTTGGGTGCCCGGCAGGACGCCGCGATCACCGTCACCGCCGGCGAGAAGTCGGCCCAGCTGAGCCCCACGGACGCCGGCCTCGCGCTCGACCTCCCGGGCACGGTGGGGGAGCTCACGGGGTTCAGCCTCAAACCCTCCGACCTCTGGAACCACCTCACCGGTGGGGACGCGGAGCAGCTCAAGACGTCAGTGGACCGCGCGAAGCTCGAGGCGGCCGTCAAGGGCATCGAGTCGACGCTCGACACCCAGGTCGTCCAGGGCGCCATCACGTTCCCCGATGGCAGGGCCGCGGTGGTGCAGCCGGTGGCCGGCGCGACCCTCTCGGTGCCCGGCACCGCTGACGAGGTGGCCGCCCGCTGGCCCGCCAAGGGACCGATCGGGGCCAAGTTCGACACCGTCGAGCCCGACGTGACTGCTGACGAGGTGCAGCGCGCCGCAACGGAGTTCGCGACGCCGGCCATGTCCGGTCCCGTCACGGTCGAGGTCGCCGACAAGAAGTTCCCGGTGAAGCCGGCCGACTACGCTCCGGCCCTGTCGATGAAGGTCCAGGACGGCAAGCTCGTCCCTGCTGTGGACGACACCAAGCTCGTGGCCGCCGTCCGCGCGGCCGCCTCGGCCGCCGGTCTGGAAACCAAGGCCCGCGACGCGAAGATCACGTTCAGCGGCACCAAGCCCGTCGTCATACCGTCAGCCACGGGCTCCACCCTCGACGACGCCTCGGTCGTCGCCGCCGTGGTCCCGGCCCTGACGTCACCGTCGCGGACGGCCACCGTCACCGCGAAGGCCGTCCAGCCCAAGCTCACGACCGCGCAGGCGAACAAGATCAAGCCCAAGGAGATCATCTCCTCGTTCACCTCGGTCTTCCCGTTCAACCCCCCGCGCACCGAGAACATCACCATCGCTGCGCGGACCCTCAACGGCACGTACGTCGCGCCGGGGGAGACGTTCAGCCTCAACCAGCGACTCGGCCAGCGGACGGCGGCCAAGGGCTACAACTCGGCGCCGGTCATCGTCAACGGCCGACTGACCAAGGACTACGGCGGCGGCATCTCGCAGCTGTCGACCACGCTGTTCAACGCGGTGTTCTTCTCGGGCGTGAAGATCGAGGAGCACCACCCCCACAGCTTCTACATCTCGCGCTACCCCGAGGGACGCGAGGCCACGATCTCCTGGCCCGACGTCGACAACCGGTTCACCAACGACAGCGGCTACGGCATCCTCATCCAGGCGTACGTGTCGGGCAGCTCGGTGACGGTGACCTTCCACGGCACCAAGGTCTGGGACGTCGAGGCCTCCAAGGGGGATCGGCGCAACGTCGTGCAGCCGAAGACCATCGTCGACGACTCCAAGGGCTGCGTGACGCAGACCCCGACGCCCGGCTTCGACGTCACGGTGACGCGAATCTTCAAGAAGGCCGGCAAGACGGTGCGGACGTCGCAGTTCAACACCCACTACATCCCCGAGGACAAGGTCACCTGCACCGGCGGGTGACGCACGGCTGACCAGCCGAAACGTCCCGATCCGGGGACAGGGGTCGGGCCGTGTCGGGAGGGCGCCACACCCGGTGTCGGGTGGTCCGGATCGTCGGGAACCCGCCAGTTCGAGCTGGGTGGTTCTGTCCCGATATGAACCCATTTTCGTGTCGTTTGCGTGTGTCCTCGATTTCGCGACCCGGAGCTGTCGGGCTACGGTTTCGCCCTGTTCGAGTCTGCGCGTGGAACCGTTCCACGCAGCCGGAGACAGTGACCGGAGCGCCCCTGCAGGGAGGTGGCCTGCCGGTACCGCGTCCGCCGTGATGCACCACTGCTCCGTGCGACCCACGCTCCTGCGTGGGGCAGACAGGCGCCCCTCAGGCCCGCTCCGGCGGGAGTCGGGCGTCCCCCCCAAGCGTCCCCCCGCGCGCAAGGAGAAGCATGTCCACCCCCCGTCGTACCGTCCTCAAGCACCTCGGTGCCGCAGCCCTCGTCTCCTCCGGAGCGGCCGTCGTCGGAGCCTCCTCGGCCTCCGCCGCCGTCGCCGAGGACGACATCCTGCTCGACTCGTTCACCGGCACCGACGACGAGAGGCTGACCAAGGCCCTCACGGTCGCCAAGTCGTCGAGTCCCCGTCGAGCCATCCGGCTCGCCGGCCGCGCCCACACGTTCACGCAGACGCGAACGACGTTCTCCGGCCTGCGGATCCTCGGCCCGAACGTCGGCTGGCAGAACCCCGAGATCGCCGGAACCAGTGGCTGCCTCCCGCAGTGCACCGTCACGCTCAACTGCGGCAACGGCGCGAAGTCGTGGCTGGTCGGCACCGCCACGACGTACAACGTCATGGTCGCCGGCATCACGCTCAAGTCCTCGAACGCCGTGACGCAGTTCTACCACCACCCGATCAGTGCCGGGACGTGCTACGCCGCCACCTTCGACACCCTGTCGTTCTACGGGTTCAAGCACGTCCTGGGCACCCCGGCCGACCCGTTCTCGATGACGCTGGTCACCACCAAGGGCTCCTGGACCTGCGTCGCGGTGCAGGACACGCAGTTCTCCCTGCGCGGCTCCGACAACTTCCTGTGGGTCGCCGGCGACATGAACTACGGCTGGGCCGGCGCCAACGGCGGCAAGTACCTCATGCGGTTCAGCAACCTGGCCAAGACCGCGGTGCGCCACCTCTACCTGACGGCCCGCGGTGGCTCCCGCGCGGTCCTCGTCGAGGGCCCGGCCTCCCAGCAGGGCGGCCTGGACATCAGTGACTGCGTCATCGAGGGCCAGAACGCGGGCGACCCCGCCATGGGTGCCCTGATCGTCGTCAAGGGCGGCGGCGTCTCGCTGACGAACACCAAGCTCAACTTCGGCATGGCCCGCCCCACCGACTTCAAGGACCAGAAGGACACCGCGCTGATCATGGTCCAGGGCGGCACCGCACTGATCACGAACACGTGGACCAACCGCGCCACGGCCACGCCGGAGTCGGTGCCGGTCGTCGCCGTGTCCGGTGGCGCCGCCTACGTCTCCCGCGTCATGGGCATGGGTGGCAACTGGGCGGGCAAGCCCAAGGTGGTCCGGACCGGTGGCACGCTCGTCCCGGACGCCACGGTCGCCGCAGCCTGACGGCTGGGTGCCCTACCGCACCAGGTGGGCGTAGGGGTCCGGTCGCTCGGACTCGCTGCGCAGCACGCAGAACTCGTTGCCCTCCGGGTCGGCGAGCGTCGCCCAGCCGGTGCCCGGGCCACGGTGGTCCCGCAGGTCGTGGACCATCGTGGCCCCGGCGCCGAGCAGGCGCTCGACCTCTTCGTCCATCGTCCGGTCGGTGGGCCAGAGGTCGAAGTGGATGCGGTTCTTGACCGTCTTCGCCTCGGGCACCTCGATGAACAGCACCCGCTGACGCCCGTCGGGCGAGAAGATCATGCACTCCTCGTGCCCCGGCAGGTTGGGGTCCTGCGGGTCCTCGCCGAAGCCGAGGACCCCGGCCCACCAGACCGACTGGGCGTGGGCGTCGCGGGAGTCCAACGTGGTGTGCGAGATGCGTGACGTCATGGCGCCACTCTTCCCGCCGACCCTTGCCGTGCGCCACCGGTTTGCGGCGACGTGAGGTACGCGTAGGACGAGTGCACGACGAACCCCAGCCGTCGGTACAGGCGGATCGCCGTCTCGTTGTCGTGCTCCACCTGCAGGTGGAGCAACGAGACGCCCTCCTCGCGGAGCGCGACGGCGAGGCGCGCGGTGAGATGCGCGGCCAGCCCGCGCCCCCGGTATGCCGGGTCGGTCCAGACCGCACCCAGGCCGCCCCACCCGGCGCCGATCCCCAGTCGTGCCAAGGCGATCGGTGCGGTACCGGCCGCATCGCCAGCCCTGAGCCCCAGCTGCTGGGAGAGCCCGCCACCGGGGGTGATGCTGCCGAACAGCACGCGCGGGCTGCCGCTCAGGACCGCCTCCGTGGCGCCCGGCACCGTGGCCCGGGTGCGGTGGTAGGCCTCCAGCCACGAAGGGGACAGGTCGTCCGCGATCGTGACCGCCGGTCCGCCGGGGTCGGCAGCGGCGATGGTCTCCCGGGCGGCAGTGAGGTTCAGCGTGCGGCTGCCGACGGTGTAGCCACGGGCCAGGAGCAGCGCCCCCAGCGAGCCACCGGCGGGCTCGAACCCCTGAGGTCCGGCGAGGGCGAACTTCGCTGGGAGACCTCGCCCGGCATACCAGTGCTCCACCTCCTCCACCGCGGCGGCGAGGGGCCTCCCGGGGCTCCCCACCGGGACGACCGAGTTGCCGCGCTGGGTGTACCCCGCCGAGGCGCGCAGCTGCCAGTCACCGAGGGCTCCGCGCTCGACCGCGCCCCAGGCCGGCACCATGACGCGCTGGAGGTCCTCGATGGTCAGGGCCAGGTGGGGTGCGCCGCGGCGCGACGGCTTCGGGGGGACCTCCTTGGCGGTGGTCACCCGCGCCAGCGCGATGGTGACGGGGCCGCGCGAGGTCTCGACGACCACATGCTGCGCGTCGCGCTCCGCAAGGGTTCCCACGCTGTCGGTCAGGGTCGCCCCGGTGGCCTCGTCGGGGGCGTCGAGGCGCCACCTGACCACCACTCGGGACCCGAGGGGGATCCTCCGCACGTCTGCTGGCACAGGCCGCATAGTATGTCCGCCATGACGTACGTGATCGCCCAGCCTTGCGTTGACCTCAAGGACAAGGCCTGCATCGAGGAATGCCCGGTCGACTGCATCTACGAAGGTGAGCGGTCCCTCTACATCCACCCGGACGAGTGCGTCGACTGCGGCGCCTGCGAGCCGGTGTGCCCCGTCGAGGCGATCTACTACGAGGACGACGTGCCCGAGCAGTGGGCCGAGTACTACAAGGCGAACGTCGAGTTCTTCGACGACCTCGGCAGCCCCGGCGGTGCCGCCAAGCTCGGCATCATCAACAAGGACCACCCGATCATCGCCGACCTGCCCCCGCAGGAGCACGACGAGTGAGCATCCGCTCGCTCCCCGACTTTCCCTGGGACTCGCTCGCTCCGTACAAGGAGCGGGCGAGTTCCGCTGTCCCGGGCGGGATCGTCGACCTGTCGGTGGGCACCCCCGTCGACCCCACGCCGGGTGTCGTGCAGGAGGCGCTGCGTGCTGCCGCCGACGCTCCCGGCTACCCGCAGACCTACGGCACCCCGGCCCTGCGTGAAGCGGTCGCCACGTGGTTCGCCCGTCGCCGGGGGGTCCCGGACCTCGACCCCGACGGTGTCCTGCCGACCGTCGGGTCCAAGGAGCTGGTCGCGTGGCTGCCGACCCTGCTCGGCCTGGGCGCGGGTGACGTCGTGGGGTTCCCCGGCATCGCCTACCCGACCTACGACGTCGGCGCCCGCCTCGCCGGGGCGACCCCCCAGGTCGTCGACGGGCTCAACGCGCTCGGGCCGCTGACGGCCGCCACGACACCGAAGCTGTTGTGGCTCAACACCCCCAGCAACCCCACCGGTCGCGTCCTCGGCATCGACCACCTCGCCAAGGTCGTGGCCTGGGCCCGCCAGCACGGCGTGGTCGTCGCCTCGGACGAGTGCTACGCCGAGCTGGACTGGCGCAGCGACTCGACCGAGCCGACCACCCCGAGCATCCTCGACCCACGGGTCTGCGGCGGCAGCCACGAGGGCCTGCTCGCCGTCTACTCGCTGAGCAAGCAGTCCAACCTCGCCGGGTACCGCGCCGCGTTCGTCGCGGGGGACGTGACCCTCGTTCGTCAGCTGCTCGAGGTCCGCAAGCACGCCGGCATGATCGTGCCGTGGCCGGTGCAGGCCGCCCTCACGGCCGCGCTCGGTGACGACACCCACGTGGCCGAGCAGAAGGCCAGGTATGGCGCGCGGCGTGCCGCCCTGCGCGAAGCGGTCGAGGCGTTCGGCCTCCGCGTGGACCACTCCGACGCGGGCCTGTACCTCTGGGCGACGCGGGGCGAGGACGCCTGGCAGACGGTCGACGCCCTAGCCTCGCGCGGGATCCTCGTGGCACCGGGCACCTTCTACGGTCACGTCGGGCGCGAGCACGTGCGGATCGCCCTGACCGCGACCGACGAGCGCATCGACGCCGCGGTCGGCAGGCTCCTCGCCTGAGGTGCCCGTTTTCCGCCCGTGCGGTGGGTTGGGGTAGCGTCGAGCGTGCGCGAGGCACGCCGTGTGAAGGGTGCCCGCCCCGGGACATTTGAGGATGGTTACGCATGAGCAATGACGGATCCACCGGCGCCACGCTGAAGGCCGGCACCACGGAACTCGACCTCCCCCTGGTCAAGGCAGCCGAGGGCAACGACGGCTACGACATCAGCAAGCTGATGAAGGAGACCGGCAACACCACCCTCGACATCGGGTTCGTCAACACCGCCTCCTGCAACAGTGCGGTGACCTACATCGACGGCGACCAGGGCATCCTGCGCTACCGCGGGTACCCGATCGAGCAGCTCGCCGAGAAGTCGAGCTTCCTCGAGGTCTCCTACCTGCTCATCTACGGCGAGCTGCCGACGCAGACCGAGCTCGACGACTTCGACTCCAAGATCCGTCGCCACACGCTGCTGCACGAGGACCTCAAGGCCTTCTTCGGTGGGTTCCCGCGTGATGCGCACCCGATGCCGGTGCTGTCGTCAGCCGTGTCTGCGCTCGGCACCTTCTACCAGGACAGCCTGGACCCGTTCGACAAGGAGCAGGTCGAGATCTCGACCGTGCGCCTGCTGGCCAAGCTGCCGACCATCGCGGCCTACGCCTACAAGAAGTCGGTCGGTCAGCCGTTCCTCTACCCCGACAACTCCCTGTCGGTCACCGAGAACTTCCTGCGCATGACGTTCGGCTTCCCGGCCGAGCCGTACGACCTCGACCCCGACATGGTCAAGGCGCTGGACCTCCTGCTCATCCTGCACGCCGACCACGAGCAGAACTGCTCGACGTCGACGGTCCGCCTCGTCGGATCCGCCCAGGCCAACCTGTTCAACTCGGTCTCCGCCGGCATCCACGCCCTTTCCGGCCCGCTGCACGGCGGCGCCAACTCGGCCGTCCTCGAGATGCTCGACGGGATCGCCAAGGACGGTGGCGACGTCGATGCGTTCGTACGCAAGGTGAAGAACAAGGAGGACGGCGTCAAGCTGATGGGCTTCGGCCACCGGGTCTACAAGAACTACGACCCGCGCGCGGCGATCATCAAGAAGACCGCCGACACCATCATCAACAAGGACGGCGTGAAGGACCCGTTGCTCGACATCGCGCTGCAGCTCGAGCAGCGCGCCCTCGAGGACGACTACTTCGTGGAGCGCAAGCTCTACCCGAACGTCGACTTCTACACCGGCCTGATCTACAAGGCCATGGGCTTCCCGACCAAGATGTTCACGGTCCTGTTCGCCCTCGGTCGCCTGCCGGGCTGGATCGCCCAGTGGCGCGAGATGATCGAGGACCCGCAGACCAAGATCGGTCGCCCGCGCCAGATCTACACCGGTCACACCGAGCGCGACTACGTGGACTTCAGCGCCCGCTGACCCACCCCGCCATCAGGTACGGCGCGAGGCCCGGTTCCCCACGGAACCGGGCCTCGCGCCATACCCGGGTCCCTCCGGCCCGCCCGCGCGGAGGGCGCCACCGGGTGTTCCACCCCACCGCGTTCGGCGAGCGCCAACTGTCGGTATGGCGCCGCCAGGGCGACGGTTGGCGCTCACCGAACGTGCCTCAGCCCACCAGGGTGTGCAGGAGGACGAGGAGCTCTCGCCGCAGGCGGGGGTCGCGCAGGTCCGCAGTGGTGATGCGGACGACTCGCCAGACGACGTCGGGTCAGCTGGTGGTCGGGAAGGTGACGGTCACGGTGGTGCCGGCGCCGCCCTTGACCGACTTCCACGTCCAGCCGTCGGTGTCGCGGGTGCGGGTCCACTCCTTCGAGCCGACCCGGACCTTCGTGGCGCCGTACTGCGCCGCCTTGGCGACCGCGAACGACCCCGTGCTCCACGCCTGCCGCTCGGAGCCTGCCTTGACGGTGAGGACCCTGCCCTTGACCGAGCCCTTCACCCCGAGCTCCTTCGACAACGCGGCCCTCAGGTCGGCGGGCCGGCCACCCGTGGCGTCGTCGAGGCGGCAGCCGAGGCCGCCGGGGGAGTGGCCGCTGAGCGTCGAGGCCATGAGGCGGCCCTCCTGCTCGTGGTCGGCGTACGCCTCGGGATAGGCCGAGCGCTGCACCTTCTGGGCGATCTCGGTGATGCGCATCTGCTCGTACCCGTCGACCTTGACGAGCGCGTCGTAGAACTTGTTCGTGGCGTAGACCGGGTCGAGGATCTGCTTCTCCGTGCCCCACCCCTGGCTCGGCCGCTGCTGGAACAGCCCGACCGAGTCCCGGTCGCCGTAGGTCAGGTTGCGCAGCTTGGACTCCTGGATCGCCGTGGCGATGGCGATCGTGCCGGCCCGGGCGGGCAGGCCGCGCTTCTCCGCGATGGCCACGATCGTTGCGGCGTATGCGGTCTGGCTGGGGTCGAAGTCCACGCTGGTGCCCAGCGCGGTGGCCTGGCACCGGGGGCCGCCCAGGTTGTGCAGGGTGCCGCGCAGCCCGATCCAGCCGGCACCCACGAGTCCCGCGACGAACAGCAGCAGCACGACCCGGGTGACGAGGCGCCGGGTCCGCGACGGGGGCCTGTGCTCGGAGAGGACGGTGCCCCGCTTGGTGCTGGGCACGGCTAGTCGTTGGCGTGCAGCGCGGAGTTGAGCACGATGCCGTGCCCGTCCCGTGCCTTGGCCTCGACGGTGCCGGTCACCGAGTTGCGGATGAACAGGAGGTTGTCGTGACCGGACAGCTCGCGGGCCTTGACGACCCGCCCGTCCGCGAGGGTGACCTTGGTACCCGCCGTGAGGTAGAGGCCCGCCTCCACCACGCAGTCGTCACCCAGGGCGATCCCGAGACCGGCCTCGGCGCCGAGGAGGCAGCGCTCACCGACGCGCACGCGCTCGGTGCCGCCCCCCGACAAGGTGCCCATCGTCGAGGCGCCGCCACCGATGTCGGACCCGTCGCCCACGACGACACCCTGGGAGATCCGGCCCTCGACCATCGAGCTGCCGAGCGTCCCGGCGTTGTAGTTGACGAACCCCTCGTGCATCACCGTGGTGCCCGGCGCCAGGTGCGCGCCCAGGCGAACCCGGTCGGCGTCGGCGATGCGGACGCCCGTGGGGACGACGTAGTCGACCATCCGGGGGAACTTGTCGATGCCCAGCACGTTGACCGTCCCGCGCAGGCGCAGCCGGGCGCGCGTCATCTCGAAACCGTCGACCGCGCACGGGCCCTGGGTCGTCCAGACGACGTTGGCGAGGACCCCGAAGATGCCGTCGAGGTTGATGCTGTTGGGCTCGACCAGGCAGTGCGAGAGCAGGTGCAGGCGCAGGTACGCGTCGGAGGGGTCGGCCGGCGCCGCGTCGAGGTCGACCTGCACGTCCACGACGGTGCGTCGCACCCGACGGAGCTCGTCGGCGCCGGCGAGGGCGCGCAGCTCCTCGGGGACGCTCGCACCGGCAGGGCGTGCGCCGAGCGCCGGCTCGGGGTACCAGGTGTCGAGGACCACGCCGTCGACGGTCGTGGTGGCCAGTCCGAAACCCCATGCGCTGCGCTCACTGCTCATGCGGGCAAGCCTAGGGGAGCGAGGCTGAGGATTCGGACGCTGGATAGGGTCGTGGGCATGGCGAACCCTTCTCAGGACACCCCCCAGCACACCACCCAGGACAGCGCCCACGACCTCGTCCCGCTGGACCTGTCCGCCGACGTCGTGACGTTGACCGCGGCGCTGTGCGACATCGAGTCCGTCAGCCTCGACGAGCGACGGGTGTGCGACGCGATCGAGGCGGCGCTCGTGCCGCTGGAGCACCTCACGGTCACCCGCATCGGCAACACCCTCGTCGCGCGCACCGAGCTCGGCCGTGACGAGCGCGTCGTCCTCGCCGGCCACATCGACACGGTCCCGCTGACCAAGGCTCCCGCCAACCTGCCGACCCGTCGCGAGGGCGACGACCTCGTGGGCCGCGGCACCGTCGACATGAAGGGCGGCGTCGCCGTCCAGCTCAAGGCCGCCCTGGTCACCGAGCCGAGCCGCGACCTCACCTTCGTCTTCTACGAGGGGGAGGAGATCGACAGCGAGCACAACGGCCTCCTGCACGTCCAGCAGCAGCGCCCCGAGCTGATCGCCGACGCCGACTTCGCCGTCCTCCTCGAGCCGACCGCCAGCCAGGTCGAAGGTGGCTGCAAGGGCACCCTGCGGGTCGACGTGACCGCCCGTGGCGTCGCGGCGCACTCGGCCCGACCATGGAACGGGCGCAACGCGATCCACGCCGCCGCCGACCTGCTGAACCGCCTCACGGCATACGAGCCGGCCACGGTGACGGTCGACGGCCTGGACTACCACGAGGCACTCAACGCCACGGGGATCCGTGGCGGCATCGCGGGCAACGTCATCCCGGACGAGTGCGTCCTCACGGTCAACTACCGGTACGCCCCCGACAAGTCGCCGGAGGTCGCGCTGGCCCACGTGGCCGAGCTGTTCGAGGGCTATGACCTCGTCGAGCTCGACAACGCCCCCGGCGCCCGCCCCGGCCTGGACCTCCCGGCCGCCAAGGCGTTCGTCGAGGCGCTCGGGCTGCCCGTCATCGCCAAGGAGGGCTGGACCGACGTCGCCCGCTTCTCGGCCATGGACATCGCCGCGGTGAACTTCGGCCCCGGTGACCCCAACCTCGCGCACCACGACGACGAGCGGTGTCCCGTCTCGCAGCTAGTGTCCGCCGAGGCGGCCCTGCTGCGTTGGCTCGCATAGGTTGATCGCGTGAGTGACGAGACGACGGACATCACCAGCGCGAGCGACTACGAGTACCACACCGGCCCGGTGACCCTTCGGGGTTCGCGCGTCCCCGGGACAACCACCGACCAGCGACTGCTCGACAGCCGCGGCTCCAGCGAGTGGCTGCACACCGACCCGTGGCGGGTGATGCGGATCCAGAGCGAGTTCGTCGAGGGGTTCGGGGCGCTCGCCGAGCTCGGCCCGGCGGTGAGCGTGTTCGGTTCGGCCCGGACGAAGCCCGGCACGCCCTTCTACGAGCTCGGCACCCATGTGGGGCGGGCCCTGGTCGAGGCCGGGTATGCCGTGATCACCGGTGGCGGGCCCGGCGCCATGGAGGCGGCGAACAAGGGTGCCCGTGAGGCGGGCGGGGCCTCGGTCGGCCTGGGGATCGAGCTGCCGTTCGAGCAGGGGCTGAACGAGCACGTGAACCTGGGGGTGAACTTCCGCTACTTCTTCGCGCGCAAGACGATGTTCGTCAAGTACGCGCAGGGGTTCATCGTCCTGCCGGGCGGGTTCGGCACCCTCGACGAGCTGTTCGAGGCCGTCACCCTCGTGCAGACCCGCAAGGTCACGTCCTTCCCGATCGTCCTGATGGGCACCGAGTACTGGGGCGGGCTGCTGGACTGGTTGCGCGGCACGGTCCTCGATGCGGGCACGGTCAGCGAGAAGGACATCGAACTCCTGCACCTCACCGACGACGTCGACGAGGCCGTCCGCATCGTCACCTCGACCGACCAGACGGTGGCGGCCAAGCGTCCCGAGTGACGTCCGGCCCGATCGACCCATGGACTCCGGGGCCGGCCGGGGGCGATGATGGACCCGTGAACATCTCACCGCTGCCACGGCAGGGTGACGTCGTGGTCGGTCGCGACGTCGCCGGCCGGACGCTGCGGATCTCCGGTCACCCGGAGAGCGGGCGGGTGGTGCTGTCGATCTGGCAGGACACCGTGTGCAGGGCGACGGTCCGTCTCCTGGCCGAGGACGTCCCCGCGGTCGTGGAGATGCTCGCGCGCAGTGCGCTGACCCCCGCCGCGTCGGGGGAGGACGCCCGCGCCCTCGAGACGGCAGGCTGAATAGGACGCTCCCAGCAGTTCGTGCGACGATCACCTGCGTGATCTGGGTCTTCTTCACCGTCATCGCCGTGCTGCTCATCGGCGGCTTCGCCGCGCTCGTGACGGGCCGGCTGGGCTACGACCCGATGGCGGACGCGACGAGCACCCAGAGCTCACCAGCCCTGTCCGACGGATTCGCGTCCGACGAGATCTCCGCCGTGCGCTTCGACACCGCCCTGCGCGGTTACCGCATGGACCAGGTCGATGCCGTCCTCGACCGGTTGCAGTCCCGCCTCGCCGAGCTGGAGGGTCCGCGCGCGGCCACCGAGCCGGAGAGCCCCCGCGACACGGTGCGCTGAGCAGATGGCCACCCTCCACCTCACCCGGCACACCGCGGCGAGTCCTGCCGCCGTGTGGGACGTCGTCGCCGACTTCGCGGGCTACGGCGACTGGATGCCGATGACCCGGATGACCACGGACGCGGGGGAGCCGCGGGTCGGCTGGGGGTTCGCGGGGCTCAGCGGGCCCGGTCCGCTCGTCTTCTCCGACTCCATGCTCGTCACCCGGTGGGACCCACCATCGCCCGACAGCGACCCCGCCGCCCCCGCGGTGTTCCGGGTGGTCAAGACCGGACGCCTGCTCGGTGGGTGGGCCGAGGTGACGGTGACCCCCGAACCACACATCGGCAGCCCGGGTGTGCTGGGTTCTCGGCTCGACTGGGTCGAGGACGTCGTCGTGCGTCCACTGCCGTTCAAGCGCCTGTTCGAGCCGGTGCTGGACCGCGCCAGCACGTGGCTCTACGGACGTGCCGTCGACGCCATGCTCGCGCGGGCCGCCGGGTCCCGACGGTGAGCGGCCTCCTCGTCGGCTCGGACGGGTTGGCGCGCTGCGCGTGGGCCGGGTCGACCCCGGACTACCTCACCTACCACGACACCGAGTGGGGTGTGCCGGTCCACGGCGAGCAGGCGCTGTACGAACGCCTCACCCTCGAGGCCTTCCAGTCCGGGCTGTCCTGGATCACCATCCTGCGCAAGCGCGAGGCCTTCCGCGCCGCGTTCGCAGGCTTCGACGCCGAGGTGGTCGCGACCTTCGGCGACGCCGATCGGGCCCGGCTGATGGCCGATGTGGGCATCGTCCGCAACCGCCTCAAGGTCGACGCCGCCATCCACAACGCCGCCGCCGTGCTCGCGCTGCGGGAGCACGGCGGGCTCGACGCCCTCGTCTGGTCGCACGCGCCGGCCGACCACGCACCGCCGAGGTCGGCCGAGGACTTCCGGGCGACCAGCCCGGAGAGCGTCGCCCTCGCCAAGGGCCTCAAGAAGGCGGGGTTCGTGTTCGTCGGCCCCACGACGATGTATGCCGCCATGCAGGCGTGCGGCCTCGTGGACGACCACGTCGTGGGCTGCCACCGGTCGGGGGTCGGTGCCGGGGCGGACCAGGGCCCCGCATGAGCAGGGGCGCCGTCCTCCTCAGGTCGCTGACCGTCAGGACAGCGCTGGTCTACCTCGCCCTGCGGGCCGTGTCGGGCCTGCTCCTCGTGCTGGCCAGCCGGGACCAGGCGGTGATGCCGGACTGGACCGGCCCGACCGTCGAGCCGATCGACATGACCGTCCTCTGGGACGGCAGCTGGTACCGCAACGTGGCGGAGCAGGGCTACCCCAACCCGCTGCCCGTCGACCAGGCCAGCGGACACGTCGCGCAGAACGCCTGGGCGTTCTACCCGCTCTTCCCCCTCCTGGCGCGGATGCTCATGTCGGCCACGGGTCTGGGGTTCCCCGTGGTGGCCTCGACCCTGGCCCTCCTCGCCGGGCTCGGCGCGAGCGTCCTCATGGCCCGCCTGCTGGCCGAGAAGGTGGGCGACAGGGTCGCCCTCGGCGCCGTCGCCGTCTGGGCCGCGTTCCCGGCGGCGGTGTCCCTCCAGCTCGCGTACACCGAGTCGCTCGCGATGTTCGTCCTGTGCGGCCTGCTCTGGGCGCTGGTCCGACGCAGCTGGGGGATGGTGGCCGGGCTCTCGCTGCTGCTGGGCCTCACCCGGCCCATCGCCGTGCCGGTGGTCGTCGTGGTCGGTGTCTCCGTGCTCCTGCTGTGGCGAAGGCGCCGCCAGCAGAACGTCACCCGGGGTGAGCTCGTCTCGGCCCTGGCCGCGCTTGCCACCACCGCGGTGGGCGCAGTGCTGTGGCCCCTCATCGCCTGGCAGGTGACCGGGTCCCGCACGGCATACACCGACACCATGGCCGCGTGGCGCGCCGGAGGTGAGATCACCCCGCTCAAGCCCTGGCTGGGCATGTCGCAGTGGGCCTTCCGCGACTTCGACGGTGCCGCCGTCTACGGCCCCGTGGGGCTGGCCGCCCTCGTGACGACCATCGTCGTGCTCACCTGCGGCCCCTGGGCGACCAGGCTCGGCCCCGAGCTGAGGGTCTGGTGCCTGGCGTACCCCGCCTACCTCGCGGTCGTCCTCGACCCCTTCACGAGCATCTTCCGCTACGCCCTGCCACTGTTCCCGCTGCTCGTCGTGGTGCTGGGCGGCGGCTGGCTCGAGCGGGCCGCGCGCCACCTGACCGTCCGCGTCGGCTTCCTCGTGGCTGCGGGCATCGTGGGCCAGGTCGCCTGGATCTGGAAGCTGCTCGTCTACCACGCGCCGGCGGACTACCCGCCGTGACCGCCGTCGCCCGCGTCCGCAGCGTCCCGTCCCTGCTGACCTCCTCCCTGCTCACCTCCAGCGGCCGCAGCGCCGCCGCCGGGTGGGCCCTGCGCCGCCCCGTCGTCTTCCTGCTCCTCTGGTATGCCGTGACGCGGGTCCTCGTGTTCGTCACCATGGCGGTCGCCGCGACGTGGTTCCAGACCCCTGCGGGGGTGGGCCACCTCCACCCGACGATCGGTGACGTCCTCGGTGGGTGGGACAGCGTCTGGTACCGCCGGGTGGCCGTCGACGGCTACCCCGTGCCACTGCCTGCCGACCCCGACACCGGGCTGCTGACCTACAGCGCATGGGCGTTCTACCCGGCGTTCCCGATGCTCGTCCGCGCCCTCATGGTCACGGGGATGTCGTTCGAGGTGTCCGCGGTCCTGCTCAACCTCGTCCTCGGTGCGGTCTGCACGATCCTCGTCTGGAAGTGCCTCAACTTCGCCCTCCACGCGGCCCCGCAGCCGGCCCGCGAGCGGCTGGCCCTCGTCGCGGGCATCCTCTGGTGCCTCTACCCCGCGACCTCGGTGCTGGTTATGCCGTACACCGAGGCCCTCGCGGGCGTGCTCATCGCCGGGTCGCTGCTCCTGCTGATGCGGCGGCAGTACGCCCTCGTCGCGCTGGTCACGATCGGGCTCGGGTTCACGCGTGCCGCCGCCCCTGCGATCGCCTGTGCCGCGATCGCGCACCTCGCCCTGCGCTGGCGCGAGGACCGGGCGGCGGGCACCCGGCCGCTGACCGGGCAGCGGACGACCGCGGCCCTGATGCTGCTGGCGACGGCCGCCTCCTCCATCGCCTGGCCCGTCGTCGTCGGGATCGCCAGCGGGCTGCCGATGGCGTTCTTCGACGTGCAGGCCGCCTGGGGGCAGAGGCCGGAGTCGGGGCCGTTCGTGCTGTGGCTGTCGTGGGCGTGGGACGGCCACGGCGTCGTCGGGGTGGCGGTCCTCGTCGGCCTCGTGGCGACGTACATCGCCCTCATCGTCGGCCGCCACGGCCGCTGGCTGGCGATCGAGCTGCGGGTCTGGGCCCTGGCCTACCCGCTCTACCTGCTGGCGGTCGTCCGGCCGATCACGAGCATGTGGCGGTTCCTGCTGCTCGACTTCCCCATCGCCGCGCTCGTGGCGTCCGTGGCGATGCGGACCTCGACGGGGGAGCGGGTGGTGCCGCACTGGCGGCGCCGGGTCGCCGTCGTGGCCCTCGTCCTGCTCGGGGGCATGTTCTGGTTCACCTGCACCCTGCTGACGTACACGCCGTGGGCGGCAGCCCCGCCCTGACCGTGTCGCCGGTCGCTGGCCGCCCGCCGGTCCGTCAGCCGGTCACTCGCCGGTGAACACCGGCTTCTCCTTCGCGAGGAACGCAGCCACCGCCGCCTTGTGGTCGGCACTGGCACCGGTGAGCGCCATGTACTCGCCCTCCCGCTCGAGGGACTCGCCCAGGCCGTGGCCGGCGGCGAACGCGACGGCCTGGCGGATCGAGCCGTACGCCAGTGTCGGGCCGTCGGCCAGGGTGGTCGCCAGCTCCAGCACGGCGGCGTCGAGGTCGGCCGCGGCGACGACCCGGGTGACCAGGCCGAGGGAGAGGCACTCGTCGGCGGGGACCGTGCGCGGCAGCAGGAGCAGCTCCTTGGCGCGGGCCGGGCCGACGAGCCGCTGGAGGCTCCAGGACGAACCCGAGTCGCAGGACAGTGCGATCCCGGCGAACGCCAGGTTGAAGCCTGCCGTGTCCACCATCACCCGGAAGTCCGCCGCCATCGCGAAGGCGGCGCCGGCACCTGCCGCGACCCCGTTGACCGCGGCCACGACCGGCTTGTTCATCGTCGTCAGCAGCTCGACGATCGGGTTGTAGTGCTTGGGGACGGTCTCCCACAGGGACGGGTCGTCGGACTGCTGGAGCCGGATGTGCTCCTTGAGGTCCTGGCCGACGCAGAAGGCGCGACCGCTGCCGGTGAGCACGACGCACCGGACCGTGGAGTCGGCGGCCACCTCCGTCAGGGCCGCGAGCAGGGCCTCCTTCGTGGGGGTGTCGAGGGAGTTCATCGCCTCCGGCCGGTTGAGCCTGACGGTGGCGACCGCACCCTCGCGTTCGACGACGACGGGCAGGTGAGGGGGCTGCGGCGCTGCAGGACTCTGGGTCATGCCGGACATCATGCCCTGCGGCCACCGGGTCGCCCGGGGCTGCACCCCGGACCGGATTTCGCCTGTGAGCAGGTTCACGGGATAATGGAGCAAATCTGGCACGCACGGGCGGAACTCAAGCACTGGCGTGGACCCGCGTGCCCAGCAGCAAACCACGCCATACGGAAGGGACACACCCATGGCGGCAATGAAGCCGAGGACTGGCGACGGCCCGCTCGAGGTGACCAAGGAAGGTCGCGGCATCGTGCTGCGCATGCCTCTCGAGGGTGGTGGGCGCCTCGTCGTCGAGATGACCCCCGACGAGGTCCGTGCACTGGGCGAGGCCATCGACAACTGCGAGGGCCTCAAGTAGTCCTGCCTCCACAGCTTTCGAGGACCCCCTCCGGCGCCTGCCGGAGGGGGTCCTCGCCTGTGCGGGGCCGCACGGGTCGACCGGTCCACCGAGGGCCACGGGTATGCCGCCGACTCCGGTCGGGTGGGTAGGGTCGGGCCGTGCCTGCTCCAGAACTGCTCGACCCCCCGTCCAGCTCGTGGTCGGTCCGGCCCAACGCACTCGCCGACGTCCTCGCCGACCTCGACCCGACCGACCTGCTCCTTGCAGTCCCGGTCCACCGGGGCGGCCTGCGCGCGGACTCGGACGCGGCCAGGTGGCTGCCGGTGGTCGGTCTCGACGCCACGGACGTGCAGGCGGCCCACGAGCCCTCCGGCGAACCCGGCGCCGTCACCCGGCTGCCGCTGGTGCCCGGGGAGCGCGCCGCCCGCACGGTGCTGCTGGTCGGGCTGGGTGACGCGGGTCCGGCGGACCTGCGCAGCGCCGGCGCCGCCCTCGGTCGGGCCGGACGCGGCCGGGCCCACCTCGTGGTCGCCGTCACGGGCCTCGACGCGCAGGCCCAGGCAGCTCTCGTGGAGGGCATCGCCCTGGGTGGGTACACCTCGCCGCGCTGGCGTGGTCCCGACGCCACGCCCTCGAGCGCACCGGTGGCAGAGGTGACGCTGGTCGGGACCTTCGACGAGGTGGCCTGCCGACGTGCGGTGACCCGGGCCCGGGCCACGATGGTGGCCCGGAACCTCGCGGTCGTCCCCTCCAACACCAAGAACCCGGCGTGGATGGCCGCCCAGGCGCGCACCATCGGGCGGCGGGCCGGGCTGGACGTCAAGGTCTGGACCGAGCGCGACCTCAGGTCCGAGGGCTTCGGTGGGCTCCTCGCGGTCGGGGGCGGATCGGCCACGCCGCCGCGCCTGGTGCAGCTGTCACACGAACCCGCCGGCGCCACCTCGAGCACCCCGCACGTCGTCCTCGTCGGCAAGGGGATCACCTTCGACACCGGTGGCCTCGACATCAAGCCCGCCGAGGGCATGCTGGCCATGAAGACGGACATGTCAGGCTCGGCCATCGTGCTCGCCGTCGTGGCGGCCTGCGCCGCGCTCGACCTCCCGGTACGGGTCACGGGACTGCTCGCGCTCGCCGAGAACGCGGTGAGCGGCAGCGCCTACCGGCCCTCCGACGTCATCACGATGTACGGCGGTCGCACCGTCGAGATCGGCAACACCGACGCCGAGGGCCGCATCGTCATGGCCGACGCCCTGGCCTACGCGGACGCCCACCTCGCGCCGGACGTCCTGCTCGACATCGCCACCCTCACCGGGGCCGCGAGGGTGGCCCTCGGCCGCAGCATGGCACCGGTGTACGCCACCGACGACGCCCTGAGCGACGCCCTGGTGGCGGCCGGCCGGGCCAGCGGCGAGCTGCTGTGGCCGTTCCCCCTGGTGGAGGACTACCGGTTCGCCCTCGACAGCGTCGTGGCCGACGTCAACCACATCGCGGGCACTCCTGTCGGCGCCGGCTCGATCACGGCAGCATTGTTCCTGCGCGAGTTCGTGGGCGAGCGACGCTGGGCGCACCTCGACATCGCCGGGGTGGGTCGTTCCGACGTCGACCGCGGACTCCTCACCAAGGGTGGGACGGGCTTCGGTGCCCGCCTGCTGCTCACCTGGCTGGAGGAGATGGCATGAACGCGGGATACGGGTTGTCGGTGCGCTGGTCGCTCGAGGACGCACCGAAGGACGTCGCGACGTCGTTGCGCGACTACGTGGTCGGCACGTCGATGGCGAAGTTCATGTTCCTCGACGGGCTGGCGTTCAAGACCTGGCGGATGGTCGAGGGGGAGTGGTTCGAGGGCACGTACGTCTTCGACCAGCAGGTCTACCGCGACGACTTCCTCAAGGAGTTCGCCGAGACCGCCGCGGAGTCCGCGGGCAGCGCGATCATCGGCTCGGCGCCGATCCTCATGGAGCCGTTCGAGGTCGTGGCCATCGCCGAGGGACCCGAGCGCTTCCGCCGGGGCCCGGGGCCCGGCACCGCCTGAGGGTCAGCGCTTGACGGCCGCGAGGACGCCGTCGCCCACGGGCAGCAGGGCCGGGACGAGGCGGTCGTCGTCGCGCAGCTTCTTGCCGAGGTCGCGCAGCACCGTCGTCTGGGCGTCCCGGGCAGCCGGGTCGGCCACCTTGTCGTGCCACAACATGTTGTCCAGGACCAGCACGCCACCGGAGCGCAGCAGCCGGATCGCGTGGTCGACGTACTCCGGGTACTCGGCCTTGTCCCCGTCGACGACCACCATGTCGTAGGCGCCGTCGGTCATGCGGGGGAGGACGTCCAGCGCCCGTCCCGTGATGACGCGGGTCCGCTGGTGGGCGACGCCCGCCTCGGCGTACGCCTTCTTGGCGACGCCCTGGTGCTCGGCCTCGACGTCGATCGTCGTGAGGATGCCGTCCTCCGGCATCCCCTGGAGCATCCACAGGCCCGAGGTGCCGGCGCCGGTGCCGATCTCCACCACGGAGCGCGCCTTGGCGGCTGCTGCCAGCAGGCGCAGCAGGACTCCGGCACCGTTGCCGACGGGGGTCGCGCCGAGCTCCTCGCCGCGGCGGCGGGCGTTCTCGATCACCTCGTTCTCGGTGACGAACTCCTCGGCGTAGGCCCAGCTGGCCGGCTTCTGTGCACTCATGCGGGAAACCCTACTGCCGCGAACACGCGCCGCCGGCCCCGCGGCATACAGGAAACGCTCAGGTTGTTGGGGAACCATGCAAGCCACTCGGTCGTCTGGACCGAATGCATGGTGTGAGCGCCGCAACGGCGCCCGACGGAGGTGAGGGACGTGACCGCGACCGACACGATCGGCCCGGCCCGACAGGATGTCCAGAGTGACGTCCAGGAGGCCCCCGCCTGGGTGCCCCCGACGTGGGAGGAGATCGTCGAGCAGCACTCGGCGCGCGTCTACCGCCTGGCCTACCGTCTCACCGGCAACCCGCACGACGCCGAGGACCTGACCCACGACGTGTTCATCCGCGTCTTCCGGTCGCTGCACAGCTACCAGCCCGGGACGTTCGAGGGCTGGCTGCACCGCATCACGACCAACGTCTTCCTCGACAAGATGCGGCGCAAGCAGCGCATCCGGTTCGACGCGCTGTCCGACGAGAGTGCGGCCCGCCTCCCCACCCGCGAGGCCGGCCCCGAGGCCGCGTACGACGCCACCCACTTCGACGACGACGTCCAGCGCGCCCTGGACGCCCTCTCACCCGACTTCCGTGCAGCGGTCGTGCTGTGCGACATCGAGGGGCTGTCGTACGAGGAGATCGCGACGACGCTGGGCGTCAAGCTGGGGACGGTGCGTTCGCGCATCCACCGCGGCCGGGCCCAGCTGCGTGAGGCCCTCGCCCACCGCGACCCGACCCTCGACCGCCCCGCGCTCGACATCGACCGAACCCCCGCCCCCGTCTCCCGTCGGCGTCTCCCGGTGATCCGCCGCGCGGTCCCGGGGTCGCGGTGAGCCGGCTGGGCCTGCCGGGCGCCCGGTGCCTGGGCGCTGACCTGACCGCGTACGCGGATCGGGCGATGGACGCCGCCACCCTGCTCAAGTGGGACCGGCACGTGGTGGCCTGCACCTGCTGCCGCGCCGCCGTCGACGACGAGCGGCGCGTGCTCGCGTCGTTGCGCTCGCCGTCGGCGCCGGAGGTCTCGCGCGACCTTCGGGGGCTGCTCCTCGCGATGGCGAACGAGCCCGTCCGCGCCGAAGACGCGTCCGCCGCCGGCGCGGACGTCCGCTCGGCGTGGTCGCTGCCCATGGTCCCGCCGGTCCCGACCGCTCCCGTCCCGGTGATGGACCGGGGCGCCCCGGCGATGCACCGGTCCGCACGTCGGGCCACGATGTTCGCCGGTCTCGCAGCCGGTGCCACGGCCGCCGCCGCGTGGAGCCTGGTCGTCACCGGTGGGAGCCTCACCTCTCCCGCGCCGACGCCCGTCACACCGGGCACGGTCCAGCGGGCCCGTCCGGCCACCCCGGGCTTCGCGACCGCGGCGTTCACCGTCCCGTCCCTCGGGACGAGGGTGACCGCGGCGCCGCCGCGCAGCACGCGGCCCACCTCGTCCACCCCCGACGTGGGCGCGGCGCGGCTGGGTTCGGCACAATCGACCCCATGAGCGACGAGCGTCCCCCGAGCAGCGACCAGCCCGGTCACGAGGCGGGCCAGCACGAGGGCCACGGCCAGACGCCGGAGACCGAGGCCGTCGCCATCCCCGACCCGACTCCTGAACCCGCGGACACCCCCGAACCGGCGCCGGAGCCGGTGTGGTCCGAGGCGACCCCAGCACACCCGGGCCGGCCTGTCCCCGACGGGGCCGGCGTTCACGAGCCCGCGTCACCGCGGGACGTCACGCCCGTGGAGCCCGCGTGGGACCCCTGGGCGCCGCCGCGCGACGACCAGCCGGTGGCCCAGCCCCAGCAGGGGTATGGCGCCGGTTCGGCTCCCGACCACACCCAGCCGGTCGACCTCTCGCACACCCAGGAGCTCTCCGGCTCCACGGCTTCGGCAGGGGACCCGGTCCAGACCCCGGCCCAGACCCCGGCGCAGACTCCTGCCCAGGCTCCGGCGCGGGAGCAGGCCTGGGCGAGCGAGCCCACCGGCTGGCCGAGCCAAGCCGACCGTGAGCACGGGCCCGGGGACGCCTCCGCCGGTGCGGGCGCGCCCGCGCTCGGCGCGGCAACCCTGGGCGCGGCGGGGGCGCCTGCGCCCTCGGCCCAGGGCAGCGGCTGGGACCCGATCTCGGCCACGAGTGCCGATGCGGGGTACGGCGGCCATCAGGGCCACTGGGTCGGCGGTCAGCCGCTGGCCCCCAGTGCCCCGCACCAGAAGGGCCCGGGCTGGGGTGCCCTCGTCGGGGTCGCGGCCGTCGCCGCGCTCGTCGCGGCGACCCTCGGCGGGATGTTCGGTGGCTGGCTCGGTGCGACCGACCGGCTCGGCTTCGGCAACCTCGACCGCACCGGTACCTCGATCCCCACGGTCGGCGCCGGGGCGACCGCCCGGCCCGAGGGCAGCATCGCCAACATCGCGGCCAAGGCGCTGCCCAGCGTCGTGACGATCAAGGTCAAGGGCGCCGACGGTGCCGGGACCGGGTCGGGCTTCGTGCTCGACCGGGACGGCCACATCATCACCAACAACCACGTGGTCGCCAGTGCCGCCGCAGGCGGCACCATCGCGGTGGAGCTGTCCAACGGCACCGAGATCGAGGCGACCATCCTGGGGCGCGACAGCTCCTACGACCTCGCGGTCCTCAAGACCAGCCGGACCGACCTCGTTCCGCTCGTCATCGGGGCGTCCAAGGACGTCGTCGTCGGTGACCAGGTCATCGCCGTCGGCGCCCCCCTCGGCCTGGAGTCCAGCGTCACCTCGGGCATCGTCAGCGCCCTGAACCGGCCGGTCAGCCCCGGTGGTGACGGCGACCAGCAGTCCTTCATCAACGCGATCCAGACGGACGCCGCGATCAACCCCGGCAACAGCGGCGGTCCGCTGCTCGACATGCAGGGCCACGTCATCGGCATCAACTCCGCCATCGCCCGGATCCCCGGCGCCGCGGACGTGCAGTCCGGCAACATCGGTGTCGGTTTCTCGATCCCGAGCGACCAGGTGGCCAAGACCGCGGCCCAGCTGATCAAGACCGGCAAGGCCGAGCACCCCGTCATCGGGGTGATCCTGGACCGCCAGTACACCGGCAGCGGCGTGAAGATCCTGGCCTCCGGGTCCGGAGCCAGCGCCAACCCCGTCACGCCCGACGGTCCCGCCGGCAAGGCGGGTATCAAGCCCGGTGACGTCATCGTCGAGTTCGACGGACGGCCCGTGTCCGACCCCGACGACCTCGTCGTGGCGATCCGTGCCAAGAGCGTCGGGGACAAGGTGCCGATGAAGGTGCGCCGCGGGAGTGAGACGATCAGCGTCACGGTCACCCTGACCGGTACCTCGGGCAGCTAGGACGACATCACATGATGGACATCAACGGGTGGGAGTTCATCGCCCTGATCGTTCTCGCCGTGGTCATCCTCGGCCCCGAGCGGCTGCCCGAGTATGCCGCGAAGCTGGGCCAGTTCGTCCGCCAGGCGCGGTCGATGGCCGAGGGTGCCAAGGGTCAGCTGCGTGAGCAGATGGGCCCGGAGTTCGACGACATCAACTGGAAGCAGTACGACCCGCGGCAGTACGACCCGCGACGCATCGTGCGCGAGGCGCTGATGGAGCCGGACGCGGACGACGACCACGTCGGCTCCACGGCCCCCGACGTCGTGGCGCACGATCCGTCACGGGCCACGCCGTACGACGTCGACGCGACCTGAGGGACGTCAGCGACCGACGGGCGACAGGCCCAGCGAACGACCAGCGAGGCCGCGCGAGCGCGTGCCCAGGCCGCGCGCGATCCCGCGAAGCGCCACGGCGGCAGCCGAGTCGGGGTTGCGCAGGACGACCGGCACACCCTCGTCGGCACCCTCGCGCAGGTTGGTGTCGAGGGGGATCTGGCCCAGCAGGGGCACGTCCGCCCCGACGGCGCGGGTGAGCGAGTCGGCGACGCGCTGACCGCCACCGGAGCCGAAGATCTCCTGCCGCGAGCCGTCCGGCAGCTCGAGCCACGACATGTTCTCGATGACCCCGACGAGGCGCTGGTGCGTCTGGAGGGCGATCGAGCCCGCACGCTCGGCGACCTCGGCGGCTGCCTGCTGCGGGGTCGTGACGACGAGGATCTCGGCACCGGGGATGAGCTGGGCGACCGAGATGGCGATGTCGCCGGTGCCCGGCGGCAGGTCGAGCAGGAGGACGTCGAGGTCGCCCCAGAAGACGTCGCCGAGGAACTGCTGCAGGGCCCGGTGGAGCATCGGGCCGCGCCACACGACCGGCTGGTTGCCGGGCACGAACATGCCGATCGAGATGACCTTCACCTCGTGGCTGATGGGCGGCAGGATCATGTCGTCGACCTGCGTGGGGCGGTGCTCGACACCGAGCATGCGCGGCACCGAGAACCCGTAGACGTCTGCGTCGACGACCCCGACCCGCAACCCGCTCTGGGCCAGGGAGGCCGCGAGGTTGACGGTGACCGAGGACTTGCCGACGCCGCCCTTGCCGGAGGCCACGGCATACACACGGGTGAGGGAGCCGGGGCGGGCGAACGGGATCTCGCGCTCGGCGACGCCCCCGCGCAGCTGCTGTCGCAGGGCGGTGCGCTGCTCGTCGCTCATGACGCCGAGGGTGACGTCGACGGACGTCACGCCGGGCACCTTCGCCAGGGCGGCGGTGGTGTCCTTGGTCAGCGTGTCCTTCATCGGGCAGCCCGACACGGTCAGGAGGATGGTGACGGCGACCCGGCCGCTCTCGTCGACCGTGCAGCTCTCGACCATGCCGAGCTCGGTCACCGGCTTGCGGATCTCGGGGTCGATGACCGTCGCCAGCGCTTGGTGGAGGGCCTCGTCGGTCACAGGTGCTGCGGGGTGGGGCATGCCCCCATGCTAGGTCGAGGACCCGTCCCGCGAAGAACCGGTCGGGCCGCCGCGGCTGTCATCTCCCTCACGCCGGCGCGACTCGAACCCCCGCTCGTCGAGCTCCTCGAGCAGGCTGCGCAGCTCGGAACGCACGAAGTCGCGCGTCGCGGTGTCGCGCATCGCCAGCCGCAGGGCCGCCACCTCGCGGGTGAGGAACTCGGTGTCGGCGAGGTTGCGCTCGTCTCGGGCCCGGTCCTGCTCGAGGGCCACGCGGTCGCGGTCGGCCTGGCGGTTCTGCGCGAGGAGGATGAGCGGCGCGGCATACGAGGCCTGCAGGCTGAGCATGAGCGTGAGGAAGATGAAGGCGTAGGGGTCCCAGCGCAGGTCAACCGGGCCGAAGGCGTTCCAGCCGATCCACGCGATGACGAACAACGTCATGTAGATCAGGAAGCGCGGCGTCCCCATGAACCGGGCGAAGCGCTCGCTCCAGACGCCGAACGTCTCCTGGTTGACCGACGGCCGGGGCAGCAGCGTGCGACGGGTCTCGCGTGGCTGGTCCAGGCGGGCGGGGGCGCGGTTCTGGCGCTCAGCCACGGGTCACCTCGTGCCGCTCCTCGCGCCAGTCGTCGGGCAGGATGTGGTCGAGCACGTCGTCCACGGTGACCGCTCCGACGAGGCGGCCGTCCTCGTCGACCACGGGCACCCCGACGAGGTTGTACGTCGCGAGCATCCGGGTGACCTGGCCCAGGGGCGCCTCGGCCGTCAGGGGCTCGATCTCCTTGTCGAGGATGCTGCCGATGGAGCCGTGCGGGGGTTCGCGCAGCAGGCGCTGGATGTGGACCATGCCGAGGTACTTGCCCGACGGGGTCTCGTGCGGGGCGCGGCAGACGTAGATCGTTGCGGCGAGGGCGGGGGACAGCTCGACCCGGCGCACGACGGCCAGGGCCTCGGCGATGGACGCCTCAGGGCCGAGGATGACCGGCTCGGTGGTCATCATGCCGCCGGCGGACTCCTCGTCGTACGTGAGGAGGCGCCGCAGGTCGGCGGCCTCGTCGGGCTCCATGAGCTGCAGGAGCTCCTCCTGCTTCTCGGTGGTGAGGTTGTGCAGCAGGTCGGTCGCGTCGTCGGGCTCCATGGCCTCGAGGACGTCGGCGGCCCGCTCCACCGGGAGCGAGTCGAGGATCTCCACCTGGTCGTCCTCGGGCAGCTCCTCGAGGACGTCGGCCAGCTTGTCGTCGTCCATCGCCTCGGCGACCTCGGCACGGCGCTTGGGCGACAGGTCGTGGATGACGTCGGCGAGGTCGGCGGACTTGAGGTCGTCGTAGGTCTCCAGCAGCAGGGCCGCGGACTGGCTGCTCGACGACTGGTGGATGCCGGTGACGTCCTCGACAGGAACCAGCACGGTCGCGCCGCGGCGTCGGCGGAACGGCCCGATCGCGGTCCGGCTGCTCCCGCCCTGGCGCACGAACACCTTCGAGATCGACCAGTCGCGGCTGCGCTCGCGCTCGATCGCGACGTCCTCGACGGTCGCGGAGTACGCGCCCTCCGGGTCGGCGACCGTGACCGGGCGCTCGAGGATCTCGGCCATGACGAGGACCTCGTTCGTGCGCTGCTCGAAGCGGCGCATGTTGACCAGGCCGGTCGTGATGACCTGTCCGCCGTCGACCGAGGTCACGCGGGTCATCGGCACGAAGACGCGACGTCGGCCGGGCACCTCGACAACGAGGCCGATGACGCGTGGTCGGCGCCGTGAAGCCCCGAAGGTCACGACGACGTCGCGCACCCGACCCACCTGGTCACCGAGCGGGTCGAACACGCTCAGGCTGGTCAGGCGGCCCACGAAGACACGCGACGGAGTGCTCACGCCGCAAGGCTATCCGGCCGGTCAGCCGCCGTCAGGGAGGCGGTTGCCGCGACGGCGCCGTGGCCGTCCGCGCCAGTGCCACGGACGCCACGTGGAGGTCGTCGCCACGGACACCGGCACCGGTGCGGCGCCCGACCCGGTGTCGTAGCTGCCGGGTGCCTCGAGCGGTGCTCCGTAGGGGGTGAGCGCCCGGACCGTGCACTCCCGGGCCCAGCGGTCCAGCGCATCGGCGGCGGCGTTGAGCCGGCCCGCCTTGAGGGCGTCGGTCGCCACGGCCCAGCGCTCCTCGTCGGGCCGGATCTCGCGCACGCTCGCGGACACGGTGAGGAGCCGTCCGCCGGTGTCCTTGCTGCGGGCCACGAGCGTGACCTCCTCCGGCAGCCACGGCAACGTCTGCTCGCCCGGACCGGAGACGACGTAGACCGTGTCCTCGGCCCAGGCGTGCCAGAAGGGCCAGGCCCGGTCGCCGGGGGGTTGCACCCACATCAGGCCTGACTTGGAGGCTGCCTCGGCGAACAGCGCCGTCACGTTCAGCGGCGGGCTCGCTGGTGCCGTCCCGGGCTGGTCGGGAGCGGTCTCGGTCACACGTGAACTCTGTCATAACCCCCGCGTGACTGTCGCTGCTAGCGTCGCCGCGTGCGCAGCCCCAAGGACTACTTCGCCCCCCTTGCCGTGGGTGCCCCGGCCCCCCTGACGCAGGTGCCCTCGAGGCCCTCCCGGGTCATCCACTTCTTCGACCCGAGCAACGAGAAGATGGCCGCCAAGGTGCCGGCGATGGTCGGCACGGTCGACGTCCTGCTCGGCAACCTCGAGGACGCCGTGAAGGCCGACCGCAAGGTCGCCGCCCGCGAGGGCCTGGTCGCGATCGCGAAGGCGACCGACTTCGGCGACTCCACCCAGCTGTGGACCCGCGTCAACAGCCTCGACAGCCCCTGGGTGCTGGACGACCTGACGACGCTGGTCACCGAGATCGGCGACAAGCTCGACGTCATCATGGTGCCGAAGGTCCAGGGCCCGGAGGACATCCACTACGTCGACCGCCTCCTCGCCCAGCTCGAGGCCAGGGCCGGGCTGACCCGCCCGATCCTGGTGCACGCCATCCTGGAGACCGCCCGCGGCGTCGCGAACGTCGAGGAGATCGCCGGCGCCAGCCCGCGCATGCAGGGGATGTCGCTCGGACCGGCCGACCTCGCGGCCGACCGCCGGATGAAGACGACCCGCGTCGGTGGTGGGCACCCCGGGTACCTCGTCCGCCAGGACCCTCCCGAGGGCGTCGACGACGCCGTGCACGCCGCGCGCGCCACCTACCAGCAGGACCTGTGGCACTACACGATCGCGCGCATGGTCGACGCCTGCGCGATGCACGGGATCTTCCCCTACTACGGTCCCTTCGGTGACATCGCCGACGTCGTCGCGTGCGAGGACCAGTTCCGCAACGCGTTCCTGCTCGGCTGCGTCGGCACGTGGTCGCTGCACCCGGTGCAGGTCGAGATCGCCAAGCGGGTGTTCAGTCCGTCGCCCGAGGACGTGGCCCACGCCCGGCGCGTGGTGGACGCCATGGGTGACGGCACCGGTGCGGTGATGCTCGACGGGAAGATGGAGGACGACGCGAGCCTCAAGCAGTGCCAGGTGGTGCTCGAGCTCGCCGAGCGGCTCGCCAGGACCGATCCCGCACTCGCGCAGGCGTATGCCGTGAAGTCGCCTTCTCTCGAGGGCGAGGGTTCCTGATGGGTGACCTCGGACCGGGTGCAGGCGACGAGGGTGCGCAGGCGGCATACCGGCCTCGTCGTTCGGTCCTCTACATGCCCGCGTCCAACGAGCGGGCCCTGGAGAAGGCCAAGACGCTTCCCGTGGACGCGCTGATCCTCGACCTCGAGGATGCGGTGGCCCCCGACGCGAAGGTCCAGGCACGCGAGAACGCTTGTGCTGCAGCACGATCCGGTGAGTACGGGCCGCGCGAGGTGACCATCCGCATCAACGGCAGCGGGACGCAGTGGCACGAGGAGGACCTCGCGGCGGCGTGCGCGGCAGGCCCCGACGCGGTCGTCGTCCCCAAGGTCGGGTCGGCGCAGGAGGTGCGCGACCTCGTTGCCGCGATGGAGGCAGCCGGGGCCCCGGCACGCACCTCGCTGTGGGCGATGGTGGAGACGCCCGCCGCGATGCTGCACTGCGAGGAGATCGCGGCCGCCTCCGAGCGGCTGACCGTCCTCGTGATGGGGACCAACGACCTCGCCAAGGAGCTGCAGGCCGAGCACGTGCCCGGGCGGCAGCCGCTGCTCACCGGGCTCGGGCTGTGCCTGCTCGCAGCCCGCGCGACGGGCACGGTCATCCTCGACGGCGTCTACAACGACGTCCGTGACGCAGAGGGCTTCGCTGCGGAGTGCCTGCAGGCCAGGCAGCTGGGGTTCGACGGGAAGACGCTGGTGCACCCCGGACAGGTCGAGCCCTGCAACGCGGTGTTCGCGCCGAGCCCCGAAGCCGTGGAGGAGGCCAAGGGCATCCTGCGCGCATGGGAGGACGGGGCCGGAGCAGGGGTCGTGACCTACGGCGGCAGGATGATCGAGAGCCTCCACGTCGACACCGCCCGCCGGGTGCTGACGGTGCACGAAGCGGTCTCGGGGTCCACCTCGACAAGTTGAGAAATCAACTCGAATCGGCAGGCAACCTTTGGCCCCCGCTCCGCGTCTAGGTGAGTGCGGTCGCCCTCGGGGGGAGGGCGACCGCGCCATGTCCGGGGCCGTGGGGCCAGGTCTCGAGTCGGCAACGACACGCATCCGGGACAACCGGTTTGCGTGCTGGTGCGTCACCCTGTGTGAGGTTCCGCAGGTACGGCCTCACCGCGCAGCGACGAGAGGGACACCATGACCCACCACCGACTCGACCCACGCCGTTCGACGACGGTCCTGGCCACGGGCCTGATGGTTGCCGCCACGGCCCTCAGCGGGTGCGGCATGGTGTCGGTCGGGAGCGCGAGCGCCTCGTCGAGCGGACCGGTCGCCGGAGCTGCGCCGTCCTCCTCGGACCAGACGTCCGCCGACACCCCCTCCGCGGACACCCCGAGCGCCGACCCCACGACCAGCGAGCCCACCGAGGCGACGCCGGCCGTCCCCAGCGACAGGGCAACGGCCACGCCGACGACGAAGCCGACCACGAAGCCGGCTCCGGCGCCGACCAGGCCGAAGCCGACCACCAAGCCCGCCCCCACTCCGACCGCGCCGAAGCCGCAGCCGGTCCCGACGGAGGGCGACACCCTCCACGTCGGCGACTCGGGGCCGTACGTGAAGTCGGTGCAGCAGCGACTCTCATCGCTCGGCTACTGGAACGGCACCGCGGACGGCGAGTTCGGCCTGCTGACGTCGCAGGCCGTGATGGCCTTGCAGAAGGCCGCCGGCCTGGGCCGTGACGGTGTGTACGGGCCCTCGACCCGGAAGGCCCTCCAGGCGGGGACCCGCCCGCAGTCGCGCATCGGTGGCACCGGCATCGAGATCGACAAGGCCCGACAGCTGCTGCTCGTGGTCCGCGGTGGGCGCGTCACGACGATCCTCAACACCAGCACCGGGAGCGGCGAGACGTACACCTCGAGGGGCAGCCAGCACGTCGCGAACACCCCGGCCGGGACGTTCAGCACCTTCCGCTCCGTCGACCACCTCGACAAGGGCCCGCTCGGCGACCTCTGGCGCCCCCGGTACTTCAACGGTGGCATCGCCGTCCACGGGGCGGCTTCGATCCCCGGATACCCGGCGTCGCACGGCTGCGCCCGCGTGAGCAACCCGGCGATGAACATGATCTGGGCCGACAACCTGATGCCGATCGGTAGCCGCGTCGTCGTCTACTGACGCGGATCGCTCAGAGCTGCTTGGCGATCCACTCGAGCTGGCCCCGGGCGTGCTCGCGCCAGTAGGTGTTCGTGTGGCCTCCGGCGTCGACGGTCAGGGTCGCTGACGGGAGTACCTTCGCGAAGGCACGGTTCGCCGCCACGAAGGGGTCGCGGTCCCCGCAGTCGAGCCGGACGGAGAGGCCCGCGAGGACGTCGGCCCGGTCGAACACGTCGTGCGCGAGGAAGTCCTCCCGGTCGTCGAACGCACCCGAGGCGCTCGCGCCCGGGCCGGTCCAGAGGGCCGCACTCTCGGCGACCACGGCGCCCACGCCCTCACGACCGAGCTGTGACGCCAGCAACAGGGCCCCGTAGCCGCCCATCGACCACCCGAGGAGGGCCACCGGGCCGCCGTACCCGCCCTCGCTGCGGGCGAGCGGCAGGAAGTCGTCGACGACCATGGCCCCCGTGTCCACGCCGCTGCGGCGCCGGTGCCAGTAGGAGTCGCCGCCGTCGACCGAGGCGATGGTGAGCCCGGTCGCCGCCACGTGCTCGTCGAGGTGCAGCGAGTCGAACGCCGAGCGCGCGCTGCCGCCCTTGCCGTGCAGGACGACGACGAGCGGGCTGGCGCCGCGCCCGGCGTCGGGGAGGGCCATCTCCCACCGGATGTCGTGGTCCGGCCAGTGACGGCTGCGCAGGGTCCCGGACCGGCGCCGGGGGCCGCTGGCGCCGCACCCCGCGAGGCCGAGAGCTGCTCCGGCTGCGCCGAGGAGCACCCCGCGCCGGCTCACCGTGGACATGCCGCGAGCCTAGCCGCGCCCCGCTGGGCGCTCGGTCGCCGCGCCTCACCACCGGGCGGTCGAGGCGGCGACGAGGTCACCGAGGAGCTCGCCCTCGTCGACCGCCAGGCCCCGGGTGGTGAACCAGCGGCACATGTTCGTGACGTCGCGCTCCAGGAACTCGAACCCGCGCGGGTTGCCGATGATGTCGACGATCTGGGGCCAGTCGATGACGACGAGGCGGTCGTGGTGGAGCAGGACGTTGTACGGCGAGAGGTCGCCGTGGGTCCAGCCCCGCTCCGCCAGGACGACCATGACCGAACGCAGCTGCTCGAAGAGCTCGGGCAGCAGGGCCGCCTCCGGTCGCGCCTGGGCCAGCCGCGGTGCGGCCACTCCGTCGGCGCCGATGAACTCCATGAGCATCTCGCGATCGCTGAGCTGCACGGGGTAGGGAACGGGGATCCCCATCTCCCACAACGTTCCCAGGGCCTCGAACTCCGCGATGGCCCACTGCCCGGAGAGCAGCTCCCTGCCGAACTCGGTGCGTCGTGCCATGGCTCGCATCTCGCGGCTGCGACGGACCCGGCGTCCCTCCTGGTAGCCGGCGTCGCGGTGGAACATCCGGTGCTCCCCGGTGCGGTAGCGCTTGGCGGCGAGGAAGCTGTCGACCGCCGGCTCGGTCGTGCCGTCGGGGATCCAGCGACGGACGATGTGGACGTCCGCCTCCTTGCCCGTCTTGAGGACGCCGAGGTCGGTCTCGACGGCGCCGAGCGCGGTGATGACCCAGTCGGGTCGGGGTTTCGGACCGTGCGTGGCACCGTCCCAGCTCGACCAGCGCTCGCCCTCGGGCGGGTCGTCGGGAAGGCTGTCGAACGAGAAGAGGTCAGCCCCTGGAAGGGCCGCGGACTCCTTGAACTGCATGGGTGAACTCCAAGGGAAGAGGGGAGAGGGCACAGGTGGTGCCCGGGACCGTCGTGGACATCTCGGCCCTCCGTCTCTTCCGGTGTGGAGCTCGGGCGCGGGCTCGGCTGCCCAGCGCTTCCGGTGAGAGCGTGACAGACCGGTAGGCCGCCCCGCCACCGATTTACCGACGCTGCGCCTCCCCGCGGGTGGGGAGGCTCACACGGGCTGAACCTGTGCCGGGACCGAGCCGCTCGGCATACTCGCGGGAGGTTTCCTTTCCCGCGAACGCAAGGTGGCGATCCCCGGATGTCCCGACTCCAGCAGACCGACGGACTGAGCGACGAGCAGGTCGAGCTGGTCAAGCTCGTCAAGGAGTTCGTCGACGAGCAGATCATCCCGGTGGCGCAGGAGCTCGAGCACGCCGACGAGTACCCGACGCAGATCGTCGAGGGCATGAAGGAGATGGGGATCTTCGGGTTGATGATCCCCGAGGAGTACGGCGGCCTCGGCGAGTCCCTGCTGACCTATGCGCTCGTGGTGGAGGAGATCGCCCGGGGCTGGATGTCCGTGAGCGGCATCATCAACACGCACTTCATCGTCGCCTACATGCTGCTGCAGCACGGCACCGAGGAGCAGAAGCAGCGGTACCTGCCGCGGATGGCGACCGGTGAGGTGCGAGGGGCGTTCTCGATGAGCGAGCCGGGTCTGGGGTCGGACGTCTCGGCGATCAAGTCCAAGGCCGTCAAGGGCGGCGGCGAGGGCGACGCGACCGAGTGGACCCTGACCGGCCAGAAGATGTGGCTCACGAACGGCGGCAGCGCGAATCTCGTTGCGGTGCTGGTGAAGTCGGACCTCGGCGCCGACTCGGTCTACAAGAACATGACGACCTTCCTCGTCGAGAAGGAGCCCGGCTTCGGCGAGACCGCGCAGGGCGTCACCATCCCCGGGAAGATCGAGAAGATGGGCTACAAGGGTGTGGACACCACCGAGCTCGTCCTCGACGGGCACCGCACCACGTCGGCCCAGATCCTCGGTGGCGAGCCGGGCAAGGGCTTCTACCAGATGATGGACGGCGTCGAGGTGGGCCGCGTCAACGTCGCGGCCCGCGCCTGCGGCGTCTCGATGCGGGCCTTCGAGCTCGGGATCGCCTACTCCCAGCAGCGCGAGACGTTCGGCAAGAAGATCGCCGAGCACCAGGGCATCCTCTTCCGCCTTGCCGACATGGCCACCAAGGTCGAGGCCAGCCACCAGATGATGGTGAAGGCCGCCCGGCTCAAGGACGCCGGCAAGCGCAACGACCTCGAGGCAGGGATGGCCAAGTACCTCGCCTCCGAGAACTGCGCGGACGTGGTCGAGCAGTCGTTCCGCATCCACGGTGGCTACGGCTACTCGAAGGAGTACGAGATCGAGCGGCTGTACCGCGAGGCCCCGATGCTCCTCATCGGCGAGGGCACCGCCGAGATCCAGAAGATGATCATCGGTCGGCGCCTGCTCGAGGACTTCGCGCTCAAGAAGTAGCAGCGGACCCGGGAGCGGGCTCAGTACCTCGGTGCTGCCGGCAACCCGAAGTAGTCCTCGATGGTGTGGAACCCACCGGCCTTGTAGTCGCGTGACGTCGCGGCGCCGAGGTAGCGGAAGTGCCACGGCTCGGGGCTGTAGCCCGTGGTCGGGGTGCGCCCGCTCTCGTAACGCAGGACGAATCCGAACCGGGGGGCGTTGGCCGCGAGCCAGCGGCCCTGCGGGGTGTTGCCGATGCAGCGGTAGTCGTTGCAGCTGGGGTCACCCACGGGTGACAGGTCCATGCCGAGTCCGGTCTGGTGCTCGCTGTAGCCGGGCCGGGCGACCACCTTGTCGGCGGCGGCCACGCCCCGCAGTGCGACCTCGGCGTTGTAGACCTGCACCTGGTAGGAGTAGGAGCGGTAGCCGCTGAGGAGCGCGATGCGACCGGCGCCCTCGGCTCTGGCGGCGTCGATCATCGTCTTGAGCGCGGCGGCAGCGTCCCTGCGGAGCTTGTGGCCGTTGATCGTCGCGACGTCGGGCTGGACGAGGCCGCTGGGTGCATAGCTCTTCGGGCTGAGGCGTCGCTGCTTGTTGGCGACCACCCACAGGCTGTCCGCGGCCGTCAGGCTCCGACAGGTTCCGAGCGTCCCGACGTACCCGCGGATCGCTCCCGGACCGCCGACGAGGCGAACCCTCGAGATGGCCGTGCGACTCAGCTCTGTGCGCACGGAACCGTTGGCGCAGTAGGCGTAGGAGAGGTAGAGGGGTCGCTTGGACCGCCCCGCGAGCACCCCGACGGCGAGGGCGTCGGCGAAGCCGTTCCCCGCGGCCACGTAGGCGTCCCCCCGGGAGAGGGACGGGAACGCCCGGCTGTTGACGGCGATCGTGGTGGTGTACCGGTCGGCGCCGGCGGAGCGGGTCACCGCCGAGGAGCCGACGAGGGACCGCAGACCCGACTCGATGCCGCTGGAGACCACCCCGGTGCCGCCCGCGATCCGCACCGTCGTCACACCGAGGTCCTTGAGCAGCTGGCTGGTCGCAGCGGGCAGTGTGCGCGAACGACCGTCGACGAGGACGACGGGACCGCCTGCGGCGGAGGCCGCGGGGCCGGCGGAGAGGGCGTCGGCATACCCCTGGCCGGTGGCGACCCAGGCGGTGCGGGCGCCGGACGGGAAGCCCTCCCGCGCGACCGCCGCGGAGGTGGCGTAGCGATCGGCCCCCGAGATCCGGCTCACGGGGAGGCCGAGGGCGCTGACGTCCCGCATCGCCCTGGCGGAGACCGCCCCGGCGCCACCGACGACCACGACACGGTCGGGCGCCAGGCGACGCAGCTCGGTCGCCGTCGATGCGGTGAGTCGGTCGGGCTGGGTGAGGAGCAGCCCGCCGCCGCGGGCCACCGCGGTCGGGCCGGCAGCCAGGGCGTCCGCGTAGTCGGCCCCGGAGGCGAGGTACACGGTGGTCAGGCCCGCGGGGTTCGCGCTCGGGAAGGCAGCCCGGGAGGCGGCGGCGGCGGTGGCGTAGCGGTCGGCGCCCGCGAGGCGGTCCGTGGTCGGGGCGGCGGCAGCGGTGACGGGAGACGGCACCGGGCCGGCGTCGGGACCGACGTCCCGGGTGGTGGCCTTGCCGGCGCGGGCGTCGGGATCGGCCCTGGGTGCCGCGTGCGCCGTTGCCGGGACGGCGAGGAGGGCGATCGCGGCACAGGCCGAGACCGCCCTGGCGCGACGGAGAGTGCTGGCCGGGGACACCACTCCAGAGTGACACCTTCCCCGAACGGGCGCGAGGGTGGTGTCCCCGTCACGGCTGAACAGGGGAGGACCGGACCCCGGCCGTTCAGGCAACGTCCAGCGGGCTTTGACACACTGGGGGCATGAGCACGCAGCCGACCGCCCTCAGTCGCTCCCGCGCCGTCCTCGCGCTGGAGTACCCGATGTCCCTGGGCCGGTACGACACCTACGACAAGGCGCAGCGGGCGGTCGACTACCTGTCGGACCACGAGTTCCCGGTGCAGAACGTCCTCATCGTCGGCACCGACCTCAAGCAGCTCGAGAGGGTGACCGGACGCCTGACCCGCGGACGGGCTGCCCTCGGCGGGCTCATCTCCGGCGCCTGGCTCGGCCTGTTCGTCGGCGCGGCCTTCGCCCTGTTCGACAACCAGGGCCTGTCCGGCATCCTCGCCACGGTGGCCTTCGGCGCCTTGTTCGGCGTCGTGTGGAGCCTCCTCGGTTATCAGATCACCCGGGGCCCGAGGGACTTCACCTCGGTCATGCAGGTCGTGGCCACGCAGTACGAGGTCCTCGTCGAGCACAAGTTCGCCGCCCAGGCCCGTGAGCTGCTCACCCAGATGGACCCGATGGCCGCTGCCCAGGCGCAGGCCGCGGCGAACCTCGAGGCGGCTCGGCAGCAGCAGGCGCACCCGGGTCAGCAACCCCCGCCCGCCTGACGGAGCCACCCGGCACACCCACAGCCGGTCCCCGGCGGCGCACCCGCAGCCGGTCCCTGGATGCGTGACCTCGGGGGATGGGCAGGACGGACGCCGGGTCGTACGCTGCCGGGATGAGCGAGCCCGCCGGTGACCGACCCGCCCTCGTCGACTTCGGTGACGACTTCTCCTCCGTCCTGTGCGTGGTCGCGCACCCGGACGACATCGAGTACGGCACCGCGGCAGCCGTGGCGAAGTGGACCGCGGCCGGCAAGACCGTCACCTACTTCCTGCTGACCCGCGGCGAGGCGGGGATCGACACGATGCACCCCGACCAGGCGGCCGGTGTCCGCGAGCAGGAGGAACGGGACGGCGCCGCGCTCGTGGGGGTGACCGAGGTCGACTTCGGCGACCACCGCGACGGGAACGTCGAGTACGGGCTCCCACTGCGCCGGGACATCGCCCGCGAGATCCGGCGCCGCAAGCCGGACGTGGTCGTCACCGGTCACTACGGGGACCGGTTCGTCCAGGGGATGCTCAACCAGGCCGACCACCGGGCCGTCGGGCTCGCCTGCGTCGACGCGGTGGCCGACGCCGGGAACCGCTGGATCTTCCCCGAGCTGGTCGACGAGGGGTTCGAACCCTGGAACGTCAAGCGGCTCTGCTTCGGCGGCTCACCCACCCCCACCCACTTCGTCGACGTCACCGACCACGTCGAGCAGTCGGTGGCCTCGCTCGAGGCCCACGCGGCCTACAACGCGGCCCTGCCCGACACGTTCCCCAAGCCGGCCGAGCTGATCGGCATGATCCTCGGGTGGGGTGGTCAGGCGGCCGGCGTCGACAAGGCGCTGACCCTCGACGTGGTGGACCGCCGCTGAACGAGGCACGACACGTCGCGCCTCGCTCAGCGACTCAGCGACTCAGCGGGACTGGACCTCGGCGATCCAGGCCTCGACGTCCTGGGACGTGCGCGGCATGCCGGCGGACAGGTTCTCGTGGCCGTCGGCGGTCACCAGGACGTCGTCCTCGATGCGCACCCCGATGCCACGGAACCGCTCGGGTGCCTTGAGGTCGTCAGCCTTGAAGTAGAGCCCCGGCTCGACGGTGAGGACCATGCCCGGCACGAGCTCGGCGTCCATGTACTCCTCGCGCGTCGCGAGCGCGCAGTCGTGCACGTCGAGGCCGAGGTGGTGGCTGGTGCCGTGCACCATCCAGCGGCGGTGGTACTGACCGTGCTCCTTGTCGAGGGTCCCCTCGACGTCGACGCCCTCCGGCAGCAGACCCCAGGTGTGCAGGTGCTCGGCAATCACGCGGATCGCGGCGGCGTGCACGTCGGAGAACTTGTTGCCGGGCTTGACCGCTGCGAGGCCGGCCTCCTGCGCGGCATACACGGCGTCGTAGATCTCGCGCTGCGCGTCAGAGAAGGTGCCGTTGACGGGGAGCGTGCGGGTGATGTCGGCGGTGAAGAGGGAGTCCACCTCGACCCCTGCGTCGAGCAGGATGAGGTCGCCGTCGTTGATCTCCCCGGTGTTCTTGATCCAGTGCAGCGTGGTGGCGTGGTCGCCGGCGGCGCAGATGGAGTCGTAGCCGACACCGTTGCCCTCGTGCCGGGCGGTGAGGCCGAAGACGCCCTCGACCCAGCGCTCGCCGCGGCCGTTGGCCAGCGCCTCGGGCAGGTCGGCGATGACCGCCTCGAACCCGTGGTGGGTCGCCTCGACGGCCTTGCGCATCTCCTCGACCTCCCACTCGTCCTTGGTCAGGCGCAGGTGGGAGAGGAAGTGGGCGAGCTCGTCGTCGCTCTCGGTGAGCTCGTCCTGATCGGTGTTCTCCGAGGCGCGTGCGGCGTCGAGCTGGCGGGTGAGGTCGCGGTCGGCGTCACGCACGACGCGGACGGTCACCTCGCCCGAGTCCTTGACCGCGGCATCGGCGAACTCGTCGATGTGGCGGGCGGTGAGGCCGAGCTCGGTCTCGATGTCCTCGATGGTGGGGCGTGCGCCGACCCAGAACTCGCCGTACCTGGAGTCGGCGAAGAACTCGTCGCTGTCACGACCCGCGAGGGGACGGAAGTAGAGGATCGACTCGTGCGAGCCGTCGTCGCGGGGCTCGAGGACGAGGACGGCGTCCGGCTCCCGGTCACCGCCGAGGCCGGTCAGGTGGACGAACGCCGTGTGGGGCCGGAACACGTAGTCCGTGTCGTTGCTGCGCACCTTGAGGCCCCCGGCGGGGATGACCAGGCGGTCGCCCTCGTAGGCGGCGCTCACGGCGGCACGCCGGTCCGCGGCATACCGGGCGGCCTCGCTCAGCCCGGTGGCACCCGGGGTGCGCGGTGCCCAGTCCTCGGCGACGAACGCGCGGAACTCGTCGGTCGTCGGGCGGGCGCGGTTCTCCGGCTTGGTCTGCTCTTCGCTGCTCACGGCGCCATCGTGCCATGGAGGTATGACGTGTCGCAGCCCCCGGGGCGGGCCCTCAGCTCGGCGCGAGCAGCGCGAGCACGGCCTTCTCGATGGCGGCCTGACGGCGTTCGGGGCTGCGGAACCGGCTGGGGTCGACGTCGATCGTCGTGCCCGACTCGTAGCTGTCGAGGACGCGCGGGTCGATGTAGGAGTTCTTGGCGATGGTGGGAGTATTGCCGAGGTAGCTGGCCACCTCCTCGACGGCGGCCTTGATGGCGCGCTTGCGTGAGGTCTTGGTGTCGCCGGGCTCGTTGCTGGAGCGGAGGGCGACCGCTGCCAGCACCGTCGCGTGCCACGTCCGGAAGTCCTTCGCGGTCATCTCGCCGCCGAGCAGCTCGGCGAGGTAGGCGTTCACCGTGGTGGCGTCGAGGTCGGACCACCGCTTCGCGTCCTGGTAGGCCAGCAGCCGCCTGCTCGCCGAGCGCCGCTTGCGCAGCCGGTCGAGCGCCTCCATCGCGGCCGTGTCGTCGATCTCGATGCAGTGCTCGATCCCCGACTTTCCCACGAAGCAGAACACGATGACGTCACCCTTGCGCGTGACGTGCTGGCGCTCCAGGGTCGTCAGCCCGAACGACCCGTTGTCCTCGGTGTACGCGTCGCTGCCGATACGGAAGTAGCCCAGGTCGAGCAGCCGGACGGCCACGGCGGACGCCCGGCCGCGCGGCATACCCTCCAGCGCGAGGTCCGCGAGGACCCGCTTGCGCGCGGCCGGCAGGCGGGCGGCGGCGCCCAGGACGCGGTCGAACTTCGCGGCGTCCCGCTTGATCCGCCAGTCCGGGTGGTACAGGTACTGCCGACGGCCGGCCGCGTCGCTCCCGACGGCCTGGATGTGGCCGTTGGGGACGGGGCAGATCCAGACGTTCTCCCACGCTGGGGGGATGACGAGGGCGCGGATGCGTTCGACGTCGGCGGCGGGGAGACGGGCGCCGTCGGCGTCGAGGTAGACGAACCCCTTGCCGGCCCGGCGACGGGTCCAGCCACGGGAGGCGGGGGAGACGGTGCGCAGGCGAGCCATGGTGGGACCCTAAGCCAAAAGCGCAGGTCAGGCCCCTTGGAGAGGGCGTATGGCGCGGCCGCGCTACAGGGTGCTGTCCGGCCCGCTGCGACGGGCCTCGTCGGCGGAGGCGTCGTCCGGCATGGTCTGGCTGACCCGTTCGGCCTCGACCCGGCCGAGGTAGATCGCGATCTCCTCCTGCGTGCGGGCCTCGTCCCAGCCGAGCACGGGTGCGACGAGGGCCGCTGCCACGGGTGCTGCCGAGACCCCGCGGTCCCAGGCCTCGATCGAGATGCGGGTGCGGCGGGTCAGGATGTCGGTGAGGTGGAGCGCTCCCTCGTGGGACGCGGCATACACGACCTCGGCCTGGAGGTGGTCCTCGGCGCCGTCGAGGGGTTGTCCCAGCTCCGGGCGCTCGGCGACGAGGGCGAGGACCTCCTGGGTGAGGACGCCGTAGCGCTGCAGCAGGTGCTCCACCCGGGCGACGTGCAGCCCGGCGTCGGCGGCGAGGGAGTGGCGCTGGTTCCAGATCGCGGCGTAGCCGACGGCCCCCACGAGGGGAACCGTGTCGGTCGTGGACGCGGGGACTCGGCGCGAGATCGCCTGTGCCGCTTCGTCCACGGCGTCCTTGGCCATCACGCGGTAGGTCGTGTACTTGCCTCCGGCGACGACGACGAGTCCGGGGGCGCTGTGGGCCACCACGTGCTCGCGGGACAGCTTGCTCGTGGACTCGGACTCGCCGGCGAGCAGTGGGCGCAGCCCGGCGTACACGCCCTCGACGTCCTCGTGGGTGAGCGGCGTCTGGAGGACGCGGTTGACGTGGTCGAGGATGTAGTCGATGTCGGCACGGGTGGCCGCGGGGTGCGCCTTGTCGAGTGCCCAGTCGGTGTCGGTGGTGCCGATGATCCAGTGCCGGCCCCACGGGATGACGAAGAGCACGGACTTCTCGGTGCGCAGGATCAGGCCGGTCGAGGAGTGGATACGGTCCCGCGGCACGACGAGGTGGATGCCCTTCGAGGCGCGCACGTGGAACTGCCCGCGCTCGCCGACCATCGCCTGGGTGTCGTCGGTCCAGACACCCGTCGCGTTGACGATCTGCCGGGCGTTGATGACGAACTCCTCGTCGGTGAGCTTGTCGATCGCCCGGACCCCGGTGACGCGCTCACCCTGGCGCAGGAACCCGATGGCGGCGACACGGTTGGCGACGTGGGCGCCGTAGTGGGCGGCGGTCCGGGCCAGCTCCATCGTGTGGCGGGCGTCGTCGACCTGGGCGTCGTAGTACTGCACGGCGCCGGTGAGGGCGTCGTTGCGCAGGCTGGGCATGAGCCGCAGCGCCTGGCGGCGGGTGAGGTGGCGGTGGTGGGGCAGCCCGGCGCCGCCGCTGGCCGCCATGGCCATCGCGTCGTAGAGCGCGATGCCCGAGCCGACGTAGGCGCGTTCCCAGCCGTGGTGGGTGAGGGGGTAGAGGAACGGGACCGGGCGCACGAGGTGCGGCGCGAGGCGGGTGAGCAGCAGGCCGCGTTCGTGCAGGGCCTCCCGGACCAGCGCGAAGTCGAGCATCTCGAGGTAGCGCAGGCCGCCGTGGATGAGCTTGCTCGACCGTGACGACGTGCCGCTGGCGAAGTCGCGCTGCTCGATCAGGCCTGTCGACAGGCCCCGCGTCACGGCGTCGAGGGCCGTGCCGCTGCCGACGACCCCGCCGCCGATGACGAGCAGCTCGAGCTCCTCGCCGGACTTGAGGGTTTCGATGGCGCGCTGGCGGGACTGCGGCGAGAGCCCTGTGGTCCGGGCGTTCCCGGTCGTCCCGGTGGCGGTTCCCGTGGTCATTGCCCTACCCCTCGTCGACGTCCACCCAGTCCAGGGTGCGTTCCACGGCCTTGCGCCACCCGGCATACCCGTCGGTGCGCTGCTCGTCGCTCCAGGTCGGCGACCATCGCTGGGACTCCTGCCAGTTGGCGCGCAGCTCCTCGGTGCCGGACCAGAAGCCAGTGGCCAGACCTGCAGCGTAGGCCGCGCCCAGGGCGGTGGTTTCGGCGACCACCGGGCGTGAGACGGGCACGCCCAGAATGTCCGCTTGCAGCTGCATGCAGAGGCTGTTGGCGGTGACGCCGCCGTCGACCTTGAGCACCTCGAGCTCGACGCCGGAGTCCTTGGTCATCGCGTCGGCGACGTCGCGGCTCTGGTAGCAGATCGCCTCGAGGGTGGCCCGGGCCAGGTGGGCCCCGGTGTTGAAGCGGGACATGCCGACGATGGCGCCGCGGGCGTCGGGGCGCCAGTAGGGCGCGAACAGCCCGGAGAAGGCTGGGACGAAGTAGAGGCCGCCGGTGTCCTGCACGGACCGGGCGAGGCGCTCGACGTCGCCGGCCCCGGAGATGATCCCGAGCTGGTCGCGCAGCCACTGGACGGCCGAGCCGGTGACGGCGATGGACCCCTCGAGCGCGTAGACCGGCTTGGCGTCGCCGAACTGGTAGGCGACCGTCGTCAGCAGCCCGGACTCGCTGCGGACGATCTCCTCACCGGTGTTGAGCAGCATGAAGTTGCCGGTGCCGTAGGTGTTCTTCGCCTCGCCGGGGCTGAAGCAGACCTGGCCGACGGTGGCCGCGTGCTGGTCACCGAGGTCGCCGGCGAGCGGGACTTCCCCACCCAGGGGGCCACCGGGGCGGGTGGTGCCGTAGAACGCCGGGTCGGAGCTCGGCCGGATCTCGGGGAGCATCGAGCGCGGGATGTCGAAGAAGGACAGCAGCTCGTCGTCCCAGTCGAGGGTCCGCAGGTCCATGAGCATGGTGCGGCTGGCGTTGGTCACGTCGGTGACGTGGACGCCGCCGTCGGTGCCACCGGTGAGGTTCCACAGCAGCCAGGTGTCGATGGTGCCGAAGACCGCGTCGCCGTCGTCGGCCGCCTTGCGTGCGCCGTCGACGTTCTCGAGGATCCACTGGACCTTGCCCGCGGCGAAGTAGGCGGCCGGCGGGATGCCCGCGCGCTCGCGGATGACCTCGCCCTTCCCCGACTGGTCGAGGGCGCGGGCGATCTTGTCGGTGCGGGTGTCCTGCCAGACGATCGCGTTGTACAGGGGGCGACCGGTGCGACGGTTCCACACGACGGTGGTCTCGCGCTGGTTGGTGATGCCGAGCGCGGACAGGTCGCTGGCCTGCAGGTCGAGGTGGGCCAGGGCGGACGCGATCACGGTCTGGGTGCGTTCCCAGACCTCCAGCGGGCTGTGCTCGACCCACCCGGCGCGCGGCATGATCTGCTCGTGCTCGAGCTGACGGCGGCCCACCTCGGCTCCCGCGTGGTCGAACACCATGAACCGCGTGCTCGTCGTCCCCTGGTCCACCGCGCCAACGAAATCGGCCATGCCCAGACCCTAGCGGTGCAGTGACCGACCCGACGGGGGCTGTTCGTGACCCGATCCGCGCTCAGTGAGCGCGAACTGTCGGCAAGGCTGGGCCTTTGCGACAGTTGGTGCTCACCGAGTGACGGAGGGCTCAGCCCTCGGGCGCGGGGGTGGGGGCCGGCGCGGGCTCGACCAGCTCGGGGCGGCCGGGCTGCTCACCACCGCGGGCGGCGAGGTAGCTCTCCTTGGGCACCATGACCTTGCGGCGGAAGATGCAGACCAGCGTGCCGTCCTGGTTGTAGCCCTTGGTCTCGACGTGGACCACTCCGCGGTCGTCCTTGGACTTGCTCTCCCACTTGTCCAGGACCTCGGTCTGGCCGTAGATCGTGTCGCCGTGGAACGTCGGTGCGACGTGGCGCAGCGACTCGACCTCGAGGTTGGCGATGGCCTTGCCCGAGACGTCGGGGACGGACATGCCCAGCAGCAACGAGTAGATGTAGTTGCCGACCACGACGTTCTTCTTGAACTGCGTCGTGTTCTCCGCGTAGTTCGAGTCGAGGTGGAGCGGGTGGTGGTTCATGGTCAGGAGGCAGAACAGGTGGTCGTCGTACTCGGTCACCGTCTTGCCGGGCCAGTGCTTGTAGACCGCGCCGACCTCGAACTCCTCGTAGCTGCGTCCGAATTGCATGGTGGCCATCCTGCCGAGGCTTGCCGGACAAGGACACCGGTATGCCGCGTGGGTTCCCTCACAGCGCGCGCGCACGTCGGGTGGGCACGTGGAGAAAGATCCTGAGCGAAATGTCGAGCACGCCGGGCTCCGGGCGTCATGGTGGTGACCGGGCCGCACGGCCACCAGCACCCAGACAGGGAGCCCCACATGAAGTACGTCATCCTCATCCACTCCAACCCCCAGCCCTGGGGTCACCCGACGGCCGACTTCCTGGCCGAGCACCAGGCGATGCCGGCAGCCGAGCGGGAGCGGCTCAACGCGGACTTCGAGGCGGTCATGCAGGACCTGTCCGAACGCGGCGAGCTGGTCGGCGGCCAGGCCCTGGGCGATCCGCGGGAGGCGACCCTGGTGCGGTTCGAGGGTGGCCGGCGCAAGGTGACCGAAGGTCCCTACGCCGAGACGACCGAGCACTTCGCGGGGTTCTTCCTCATCGACGTCGCCGACCGCGCACGGGCCGAGGAGGTCGTGCTGAAGTTCGCAGGACCCGGGGAGACCGTCGAGCTGCGCCCCGTCGCAGAGTGAGCGGGGTCGTCGCTGAAGGGGCGACGCCCCCTGAACTCACGGCAGGTCGAAAGAATGCGAGGCCCCGGTTCCGTCCGTCCAGCTGACTGAGGGGACAGGGTCGGGGCTGCTGTCGTCCATCCCCGTCAGCTGGATCGCCGTTGCCCACACGCCGCCCGTTACCTCGACCGTCGTGAAGGTCCACCCGTCGACGAAGCGCGCAGCGGTGTCGCCCCGGGGCGCGACGGATACGGGCTTGGAACGGGTGAGCCCGTAGAGGGTGGCGTAGGCGCCGCCGTCGCCGCGGGCGAACTCCTGTGACTGACCCGGGTCGAGCGTTAGGAGGCCCAGGTGCTGCAGTCCCAGTGTGGGGGAGTCCGCCTTCTCCACCTCCACGAGGGCGGTGCCGGTGGGCGTGGGCCGGGCGGTGAAGCGCACCGGAAGGGGGGACCATCCTGCCCCGCCCCCCTTGGCGGGGATGGTTGCCGTGAACGACGCCGGCATCCGGGCGGCGCCTCGCTTGCCCGTTCCCGTGGTCCACGCCAGGTCCTGCCACGGCTTCGTCCACGACGCGGGGATCGACGCGACCGTCAGCCACTGGGAGGTCCCGGCCACCGGGGCCGACCCCAGGTGGTCCAGCGCGAACCCCGTCGAGCCCATCCGGATCGAGTCCACCGGTCCTTGCGTGACCAAGATCGCGAGCGGCCCGTCGGTGTACGCCACGTCTGCGAGTTCCGGCCGGTCGAGGCGAAGCCCGGCCACCGTCCGGGGGACCCCCTCGACGGAGTTCTCGAGGGCGGCGAAGCGATGCCCGTCCGAGACGAGGCCGCGGACCGTGTAGGCCATGGTCGAGCCGGCGGGCCGCAGCTCGGAGCGGGACCCGAACGCGCCCGCATTCACCCGTGCCGTGGCTGTCGAAGCAGTCGACGGTGTCGAGGAGGTGGCCGTGCCCACGGGCGCGACGGCCCGCCTCGGCGCGGTGTCGCCGAGCGCCACCCCGACCGCCAGGGCCGCGAGCGACACGGCGGTCGCGGCCGCTGCACGCGACAGCCCACGTCGTCTCGCGGCGCGCCGACCGAGCCCGATCACCGAGGCCGGGTCGAGGTGGTCGAAGGCGACCTCGCCGGCAGCCGCGTGGAGGTCCTCGCGGACGCGGTCCTCGAAGGTGCTGGTCATCGCAGGCTTCCCTCGGTGGTCGACTCGTTTGTGGGGTAGGAGGCCCGAAGGGTGGCAAGTCCTCGTGAGGCGGCGCTCTTCACCGAGCCGACGGAGATGCCGAGCAGGTCGGCCACGGCGTGCTCCGACAGGTCGTTGTAGTACCGCAGCACGACGACCCGTCGCTGCTGGTCGGGCAGTGCGGCGAGCATCCGCACGACCCGGTCCCGGTCGTCGGCGGTGGTTCCGTCGTGGTGGGGGCGTTCGGGAGGCTCGGCCACCGGGTGCTCGCCCCTCGTCTTGCGCCACGTGTCCGTGCGATGGTTGATGAGGATCCTGCGCGCGTAGGGGAGGGCCTCGTCCTCGTGGACCCTGGACCAGACGACGTAGGTCTTCACCAGCGCGCCCTGGACCAGCTCGTGGGCGGCATCGTGCGAGCCGGTCAGCAGCCAGGCAGTGCGCAGCAGGGACGGTGTGGACCGCGTCACGAAGTCGGCGAAGGCGGCATCGCGTGCCGCCTTGTCGCTCCTGCTCATGCTCACCCCTCCCGTGGTCGACACCCTGCACTACGGCGGGAGCGTCCGAAAGGTTGCCGCGCGCGCAGGGCGGCGAGGACACGCCGGGCCTGCCCCTACCCTTGGGGCGTGCTCATCGACCTCCACACCCACTCCTCGGCGAGTGACGGCACCCAGCCGTCCGCCGACGTGGTCCGGTCGGCCGCACTGGCCGGACTGGACGTGGTGGCCCTGACCGACCACGACACGTATGCCGGGTGGCCGGCCGCCGTCGACGCCGCCCTCGAGGTCGGGGTCGGCCTGGTCCGCGGCGTGGAGATCAGCTGCCAGCACCGGGGCATCAGCGTCCACCTGCTCGGCTACCTCGTCGACCCGGACCACCCCGAGCTGCGCGCCGAGCTGGCCCACGCCAAGGACTCCCGCGAGACCCGGGTGGCACGCATGGTGCACGCCATGGCGGCCGACGGCATACCGGTCACGCTCGAGCAGGTGCGCGGGCTCGCCGGTGACGGTGCCACCCTGGGCCGGCCGCACATCGCCGACGCCCTCGTCGACAGCGGCGTGATCCGCACCCGCGACGAGGCGTTCGAGGACCTGCTGCGCAACGGAAGCCGCTACTACGCCTCGCACTACGCGCCCGACCCGGTGCGCGCCGTCGAGCTCGTCCGGGCGGCGGGCGGGGTGCCGGTCATGGCGCACCCGTTCGCCAACGGTCGCGGCTGGACGGTCGGCGACGAGGTCATCGAGTCGATGGCCCGGGCCGGGCTGGGTGGGCTCGAGGCCGACCACCGTGACCACACCCCGCGGGAGAAGGCGCACGCCGTCGACCTCGCCGCGCAGCTGGGACTGTTCACGACCGGCTCGAGCGACTACCACGGCACCGGCAAGCAGAACGTGCTCGGCGAGAACACCACGGACCCCCTGGTGCTCGCCGAGATCGAGGACCAGGCACGGAGCGACATCGAGGTGGTCAGGCCGTGAACGACATCGTCGACCTGCAGGTCCTGGGCTCGGTCTTCGTCACCCTGCTCGTGATCATGGACCCGCCGGGCGCCCTGCCGATCTTCCTGGCCCTCACCGGCACCCTAACGCAGAAGCAGAAGATCGCCGCCGCCCGTCGCGCCTCGCTCGTGGCGCTGGGCGTCATCGTGCTGTTCGCGGTGTTCGGGCAGCAGATCCTCACCTACCTGCACATCTCGCTGCCGGCGCTGCAGGGGGCCGGTGGCCTGCTGCTGCTCCTCGTGGCCCTGCAGCTGCTCACCGGTTCGGAGCAGGAGCAGCACGCGGACGCAGGCGTGAACGTCGCCCTGGTGCCGCTCGGCACCCCGCTGCTCGCCGGACCGGGGGCGATCGTCGCCACGATGCTCCAGGTCAAGCGTGCCGACGGCCTCAGCCAGTACGTCGCGGTGGCGCTGGGGCTGATGGCCACGATGTTCGTCGTGTGGCTGTTCTTCCGGTTCGCGGGGCAGGTCCACCGGGTGCTCAAGGACAGTGGCACGGTCCTCATCACGCGCATCGCAGGACTGCTCCTGTCCGCGATCGCCGTCCAGATGGTCGCGGACAGCATCCGGGCCTTCGTCAGTGGCAGCGCCTAACGTGGCGGGCATGCAGCAGGGGAGTCCCGCGGGGCCGGCGTCGGCCGCCCGGTCCGCTTTCGTGCAGGAGTCGTTCGGCGGTATGCCGCGGCGCCTGTTCCGCGCCAGCCCGAGCCGCCTGCTCGCATGGGTCGACTGCCCGCGCCGGTACCGCATGCAGTACCTCGACCGACCCTCCCCGCCCCAGCGCCCCCAGCGGGCGCACACCTCGGTGGGCACGGCGGTGCACAACGCCCTGCGCGACTGGTGGGACCTCGCCCCGGAGCAGCGCACCCCGGAGGCCGGTGCCGAGCTCGTGCGGACCTCGTGGATCGAGGCGGGCTTCCGCGACGCCGACCAGTCGCTGGAGTGGCGCCAGCGGGCGCAGGGGCAGGTGCGCACCTACCTCTCCGACGTCGACCCCGTCGACCAGCCGCTGGGCATCGAGCGCACCGTGTCGCTCAAGACCGAGAAGCTGGCCCTCCAGGGCCGCATCGACCGGCTCGACGACCGCGGCAGCGAGCTGGCGGTCGTCGACTACAAGACGAGCCGGTGGGAGCCCACCGACGACGACGCGCGCACCTCGCTCCCGCTCGCCCTGTATGCCGCGGCGGCGTGGAAGATGTTCCGCCGCCGCTGCGTCCGGGTCGAGCTGCACCACCTGCCCAGCGGTGCAGTGGCCACGCACGAGCACAGCGGCGAGTCGCTGCAGCGCAAGATCGCGGAGGCCGAGTCCATCGCACGCGACGCCCGTCGCGCCGAGGACGACTATGCGCAGTTCGGCGTCGACTCGGGACGGTTCCCCGCCACGGTGGGGCCGCTGTGCCAGTGGTGCGACTTCAGGGCGCACTGCCCGGCCGGCCAGGCGTTCGGGCCGGAGAAGTCGAGCTGGGCCGCCCTCGAGGACCCCGCGCGACCGGCGGCACCGTCCTCGCGCACCGGCGCCTGACCGCCTCGTCGAGGGCGGGTCTCAGAAGTTCCAGCGGATGCCGACGCGTCCCGGCCCGACCCGGTGCACCACGTGCTGGACGCTGGTGGAGTCGCCGAGGTCGATCAGGGACGAGGTGGTCATCCCGTCGAGCACACTGTAGGTCTCGACGGTGACGGGCAGCCTGGCCGGGTGGAACCGCACCCAGATCATCAGCTCGGTGACCCGGTGCAGGAGGAAGTACTCGATCGACTGCTCGGGGTCGAGGTCGCGGGGGAGCACGACCTGGTGCTCGGCCGCTGCGGTCTCGTCGACGCGCAGGGGCCGGTCGAGGATGATCTCGGCGGCGAACACGCCGTCGGCGTCGTGGGAGATCGTGCGCCCGACGCGGCAGCCGCTGACCGCCCGGAACTCGGCCCGTTCGCCGCTCGGCTGGTCGGTCGCGAGGAGGGCAGGGATGCGCTGGGCGCCGTCGCGCATGGCACGGACGACGTTGCGGATGGTCCGCACGCGCTGAACGCCGTGGGCGTCGACGTCGAGGGTGTCGTGCACCGTGAGGTCGACGAGCTCGAGGGTGTCGCCGAACCCCAGCTGCTCCATCGCCTGGGTCGCGAGCGGGATCTCGACCGGGAGGTCGGCGGCGCGGGGCAGCTCGCGGGGCGGACCGGGCCGGCGTCGAGGGCCGAGCTTGCTCAGGAGGTGGCCGCGCGGAACCCCGAGGATCTCCTCGAGGTGGGCGACGGCTTCCAGCGAGCCGACCCGCTGGGGCTGGCTGCGCCCGGACTGCCAGTAGCTGAGGGTCGCGATGCTGACGGGGGTGCCGCGCTCGTCGAGGCGGCGACGCAACGACTCCAGGCTGCGTCCGCTGCGCTTGACGGCGGTGCGGAGGGCTGCAGGGAAGGTGGCATCGTCGAGTCCCTGGGGGCCCCCCTGGCCCCGGTGTTGCGGCGTCGCCACAGCCAAACCTCTCCTGTCGGCACGTCCGCGCCGCCCTTTGCGTAGCCCTGCGCTACGCCCAACACGATAAGCGTTCAACTATCTCTTCGCGCGGGGACCGGACAATCCCTGTCCGTACGGCCGCCGCATCGTCACCGTTCGTACCTGACAGACTGGCGCCCCCGGCACACCCACCTCGCACGGAAGGGCCCTCCCGTTGGCCAGAGCTCGCACCCGGCCCGCAGCCATCGTCTCGGTGGCCAACCAGAAGGGCGGCGTCGCGAAGACGACGTCGGTCGCCTCCCTCGGGGCGGCGTTCGCCGAGCAGGGCAAGCGCGTGCTGCTGGTCGACCTCGACGCCCAGGCGTGCCTCACGTTCAGCCTCGGTGTGGACCCCGACGAGGTCGAGGCCTCCGTCAACGAGGTGCTCCTGGGCAAGGCGACCATCGCCGACGTCCGGGTCGCCTGCGACGACGGTGTCGACCTGGTGCCCAGCGTGATCGACCTCGCGGGCGCCGAGGCCCAGCTGCTCCCGCGACCCGGACGCGAGTACGTGCTGCGCACCGCCCTCGAGGACGTGCGCGGCGACTACGACGTCATCCTGCTCGACTGCTCACCCAGCCTGGGGGTCCTCACGCTGAACGCCCTGACCGCGAGCCAGGGGCTGGTCATCCCGATGCCGTGCGAGATGCTCAGCCACCGCGGGGTCGGCCAGCTGCTCGACACCGTCGCCGACGTGCAGAAGATCCTCAACAAGGACCTGCGGGTCCTCGGGATCCTGCCCACGATGTTCGACGGCCGCAGCAACCACGCCCAGGAGGTGCTCGCCGACGTCGGCCAGCGCTACGACCTGCCGGTCCTCAGCCCGCCCATCCCGAAGACGGTGCGGTTCGCGGAGGCGCCGGCGGTGGGCCGCAGCATCTTGGCCACCTCCCGCACGTCCAAGGGGGCCAAGGCCTACCGTGAGGTCGCGAAGGCGCTCGCGAAGCAGCTCGCCACGCTCTGAGGTGGCGTGCGTTGCCTGTGAGACGCCTGTGACGCGGCTACCGCACCTCAACCGAACGGACGACCCCCTACTGAGCCGATCGGGCCGGAAACGGCGCCGTCGGCGTGTCGGAAGGTATGGAACTGGCAAAGAGGTCGTGACCGCTCGTTGATGCGCTGCGACGATCTCTGCATCCGCCACGGAGCACGACCAGACCCCCTGCTGGTCGTCGAGCGCGGCGCAGATCCGAGGAGTCCCCCAATGTCGTCCACCCCCCAGCCGACATCCACCACCCGCTCGACCGGCGCCCACGCCGGACCGCTGCAGACCATCCTCGCGGCGATCGCCGTGTGCGTCCTCTACTGGTCCGTGGGCATCAACGACACCTCCGACGCCACCACGGGCTCGGGCGCCCCGGCGGTCCAGCTCCAGCAGGTCGGGAACTCCACGTCGGCGCAGTCCGCCGTCCCCGCCGCATACCGGGTCTCCGGGCAGTCGCGGTAGCTCGTCCGAAGCATTCTCCCCGGCGTTCGCGGCGCGGTCGCGCACCAGCCCCGCCGGCGGGCTCGGAATAGTCACGTCCGCGAGGGACTTGTCCCTTGACGGTGACTGACCCCGACCCCCCAAGGAGAATCATGTCCCGCACTGCAGCACTGTCCGCCGCGTCCGCCGGAGCCGCCCTCGAGGCGACCACGATCGAGCGCCGCGAGCTGCGCGATGACGACATCGTCATCGACATCGCATTTGCCGGAATCTGCCACAGCGACATCCACCAGGTCCGTGAGGAGTGGGGGAGCGCCATCTTCCCGATGGTGCCCGGCCACGAGATCGCCGGAGTCGTCTCCGAGGTCGGTGGCGGCGTGACCCGTTACAAGGTCGGCGACCGCGTCGGCGTCGGCTGCATGGTCGACTCCTGTGGCGAGTGTGAGTACTGCAAGGACGGCCAGGAGCAGTTCTGCCTCAAGGGTGCCGTCATGACGTACAACGGCACCGGCTACGACGGCGAGAAGACCATGGGCGGCTACGCGCAGTCCGTCGTCGTGAGCGAGCGTTTCGCCGTCCGCATCCCCGACGCCCTCGAGCTCGACGTCGCCGCACCGCTCCTGTGCGCCGGCATCACGACGTTCAACCCGCTCAAGCGCTGGGGCGCAGGTCCCGGCAAGAAGGTCGCCGTCGTCGGCCTCGGTGGCCTCGGCCACCTCGGCGTGAAGTTCGCCGCCGCCCTCGGCGCCGAGGTCACCGTGCTGAGCCAGACGACCTCCAAGGAGGCCGACAGCAAGGCCTTCGGCGCTGTGGCCCACTACGCCACCAAGGACCCGGAGACCTTCGAGAAGCTGCGCGGCTCGTTCGACCTCATCCTCAACACGGTGAGCGCGAACCTGCCGTTCGACGACTACCTGTCGCTGCTCAAGGCGAACGGCGCCATGGTCAACGTGGGCGCCCCGAGCGACCCGAGCACCTTCGTGGCGTTCTCGCTCATCGGTGGCAGCAAGGCACTGGCCGGCTCCAACATCGGCGGGATCCCGCAGACCCAGGAGATGCTCGACTTCGCGGCCGAGCACGGCATCGCCGCCGAGATCGAGACGATCGACGCCAGCAAGGTCAACGAGGCCTACGACCGCGTCGTGAACTCCGACGTGCGCTACCGCTTCGTCATCGACACGGCGACCATCGGCGCCTGACGCCCCGCCCGACGCGCGGCGCGCCACGCGTCCCGCACGGCGAGCCTTCAGCCCCTGGCCCAGTACCGGACCAGGGGCTGAAGTGCGTCCTGGACCGCGCGGGTCTGCCCTTGGCTGTCCGTGTCCAGAGCGCTGACCGAGGGCGCCTGGCCCTCGGCGAGGTCGACGAGCCCGGTGACCGACGTCCCGGGGACCGGCAGGAGCAGGAGCACGGTGGGATGGGCCGACCCCAGGTCCGCCCGGCGGGCCCGGACGACGTCCAGCAGGGGCCGCCAGCTCGCCTCGCGCAGGGGGAGCCGGACGAGCAGGGTCTGGGTGGTCGGGCGACGTCCGTGCTCGTCGGCCTCCGCCCAGTGGACGCAGGTCGCACCGCTCGCGCCCGCGCGCAGGGCGGCAAGGTAGTTGGCGGCCTTGCCGAGCCGTCCGGGCGGGCCCGTGTACGCGAGGTTGAGGCCGTGGCCCACGTCGGGGCAGTCGACCTCGGGGTCGGGGGCGAGGGCGTCGTCGCGGTCGTAGTCGGGAGGCGCGGGTGAGGTGTGCAGCTCCACCTGCTCGACAGCCTCCGGCAGGGCCGCGAGGACCCGTGGGAACGAGACGTCGGGAGTGACCCGCAGGTCGGCGGTGACGGGACGCCTGGTGTCGGAGGTGCCGGGGTCCACGGTGACTGCCACGGCTCCTGAGTCCCGCCGCAGCTGGGCCGCCGCGGAGGTGGCCCACGCCTGCTCGTCCATGGTGACCGGACCGACAGGGCCCTCGACGACCTCACCGAACCGGCTCAGGCCGAAACCCGACCGGTGCAGGGCGTCGATGTCCTCGGCCACCAGACCAGGGCCCGGGAGCCTGATCACGCTCCGGCGGTCCGTGCTCGGTGTCCCGGAGATCGTGAGCATGACTGCTCGGGCCGGGGCCAGTCGCACCGCCAGGGCGAAGGCCCGCCGGTCCGACGCACTGACGGTGCCGCCGTCGAGGACCCGTACCTCGTGGCCCTCGGGGTCGCGGACCGCGACGGACGGGGGTCCGTTGACCCACGACTCGTCCGGGTGCGGCACGGCGCCGGCCAGGGTCGTCACAGCGGCTGGCAGGTCGGAGCCGGTCTCCACGGTGGCGGTGAAGGGCGCGGACCCCGATCGCACGGCGATCTGAACCGCGACGACACCAGGCAGGTCACGCATCGCGCCGAGCACCCGCAGGGTCGTGGCATTGGTACCCGGGCGCGCACCGACGAGCACGACGTCCCGGCCCTGCCGCAGCTCCACGGCTGGACCGCTCAGGGACGGGTGGGCGGCGGCATACGCGACGATGGCGCGAGCCAGGCGGTCGACGACCGCGACGTCGAGCGGCACGGCCACCACGGCACGGTCGGTGGGCTCGAACACCCGGCCGGCCACCCCGGCGACGCCGAGGGCCACGGCCCGGGCGGGTTCGTCGACGGACACGATGTCGGGCTGGTCACGCAACCAGGACCGGAAGCGCTCCTGCTCGCTCGGCCGCAGCACCGCGACCACGACCGCGACGACCGCGACCGCGGCCACCAGCAGGATCGCGACGGTCCGGCGCCCGGAACGGTGCATGAAGTCCCCCACGACGTGAGGATGGCACCAGTGCCCACGGGTATGGCGCCGACGTGACCGATTCGCAACGCGGCGCCGTACCCGGCAGTGGGGTCAGCCCTCCTGGCCGGCGGGGGCGGCGTCGCCCGTGCCGCCGCGGGTGCGACGCCGGTTGCGGTTGCGACGCGGCTTGGTGGCTGCGTCGCCGTCCTTGGGCGCCGAGTCGGGGCGGCGCTCGCTGCGGCCGGCGTCGCGCGAACCCTCGCGTCCACGACCACCGTCGCGGCTTCCCTCTCGGGCGCCGTCACGACCACTGCGGCCACCGCCGGCGGGGCGCCGACCGCTGGCCTTGCCGGTCTCGCCGAGGTCCTCGAGCACCTCGGCGTCGAGCCCCGCGAGCTTCTGGGCGGCCTTCGGCAGGCGGCCCTTGGCGGTGCGCGGGATGTCGAGCTGCTCGTACAGGTGGTCCGAGGAGGAGTAGGTCTCCTCCGGGTCCGGGATGCCCAGGTCCAGCGTCTTGTTGATCAGGCCCCAGCGGGGGATGTCGTCCCAGTCGACGAACGTGACGGCGATACCCGTGTTGCCGGCGCGGGCGGTGCGGCCGATGCGGTGCAGGTAGGTCTTCTCGTCCTCGGGGCACTGGTAGTTGATGACGTGGGTGACGTTGTCGACGTCGATGCCGCGGGCCGCGACGTCGGTGGCGACGAGGATGTCGACCTTGCCGTTGCGGAACGCGCGCAGCGCCTGCTCGCGGGCGCCCTGGCCGAGGTCACCGTGGATCGCGGCGGCGGCGAACCCGCGGTCGACGAGCTCGTCGGCGACCTTGGCGGCGGTGCGCTTCGTGCGGCTGAAGATGATGGTCAGGCCACGGCCCTCGGCCTGCAGCATGCGCGCCAGCATCTCGACCTTGTCCATCGCGTGGGCGCGGTAGACGAACTGCTCGACGGCCTTGACCGTGTGGGCGTTCTCCTGGTCGTCGCCCATGGCCCGGATGTGGGTCGGCTGCTTCATGTAGCGACGGGCCAGCGCCACGACCGCGCCCGGCATGGTCGCCGAGAACAGCATGGTCTGGCGGTTCGGCGGCGTCATGGCGAGGAGCTTCTCCACGTCGGGCAGGAACCCGAGGTCGAGCATCTCGTCGGCCTCGTCGAGGACGACGGACTTCACGTGGGACAGGTCGAGGTGGCCCTGCTTGGCCAGGTCGATGAGGCGACCGGGCGTGCCGACGACGACCTCGACGCCGTTGCGCAGCGCCTCGACCTGCGGCTCGTACGCGCGGCCACCGTAGACGGTGAGGACGCGGATGCCGCGTCCCTTGCCGGCGCGCTCGAGGTCGGCGGCGACCTGGACCGCGAGCTCGCGGGTGGGTGCCACGGCCAGGGCCTGCGGCTTGCCGGCGTGCTTGAAGCCGTCCCAGGCGTCGTCGACGCGGGCGATCGTGCGGTTGAGCATCGGGACGCCGAAGCCGAGCGTCTTGCCGGTGCCGGTCTTCGCCTGGCCGATGATGTCGTGGCCGGCGAGGGCGACCGGGAGGGTCATCGCCTGGATGGGGAAGGGGGTGACGATGCCGGCGGCGCTCAGGGAGGCGACGATGTCGGGGTGGACGTCGAAGTCGGCGAACGTCGGCTCTGCGGGCGCAGCAGCGTCCGTGGTGGTCTCGGTCATGAAGTTCTCTCGATCGGGGGCGCTCCCCACGGGGGAGGAGGCCGTCGCGCAGCGGGCCGATCGGAGGTCTTCCATGCTCGTCGAGCGGTTGCGCGGACCACGTCCGCGGCTGATTCGTGCCGACCGGGCACCTTTGACGCGTCCAGTCTACCGCCGGGGCCCTCCCATCCCCTCATCGTCGGTCCCCGGCGGTGGGTCGTCGGGCGTCGGCGGGTGCGGTCGCGCCGTTAGGGTGACGGACATGACGCAGGACGACTGGCTGGCTGATCCGCAGTACCGCGAGGCGGTCGCGGACCTCCTCGGTGCCCTTGCCTACGGCGAGCTCACCGCGTTCACCCGACTGGCCGGTGACTCCGAGCTCTCGCCGACCCAGCCCCTCAAGGCCGCCGTCGCCGGGCTCGCCGTGGCCGAGTTCCGGCACTACGAGATGATCGTCGCCCGCCTCGACGACATGGGGGTGGCGCCCGAGACGGCCATGGCCCCGTTCATCGCCCCCGTGGACGCCTTCCACGAGCGGACCCGTCCGAGCACGTGGCTCGAGGGCCTGGTCAAGGCCTACGTCGGCGACGGCATCGCCACCGACTTCTACCGCGAGGTCGCCGCGTACGTGGACCCCTCGACCAAGGCGCTCGTGCACTCGGCGATGCAGGACGTCGGCCAGGCCGACTTCGTCGTCAAGGTGGTCCGGGAGGCCATCCGCACCGACCCCCGCATCTCCGGGCGGCTCGCGCTGTGGGGTCGTCGCCTCGTGGGCGAGGCCCTGTCGCAGGCCCAGCAGGTGGCGGTCGAGCGCGATGCGCTCGCCTCCCTGCTCGTGGGTGGTGCCGGGGGCCCTGACCGGCCGAGCGCCGACCTCGCCGAGCTCGGCCGGATGTTCGCCCGGCTCACCGACGAGCACACCCGCCGGATGGGACGCCTCGGCCTGGCTGCCTGAGTGCACCGGCCGACGGCTCGTCCACGGCACACGAGAGGGCCCGGTCCACGTGGACCGGGCCCTCTCGGCGTCAGGGGTGACGTCAGGCGTGGTGGCTGCCCTTGCGGCCGGTGACCCGCTCGTAGACGACCACGAACACGGCGGCGACGACGATGCTGGTGATCCAGCGGAGCCAGTCGATGCTGCCGTCGTCCTTCGGTGCGCCCCACACCCAGTAGCCCACGAGGGCGCCGAGGATGCCGAGGATCACGGTGACAAGAGTGCTGATGTTCTGGCGGCCCGGGAGGACCAGGCGAGCCAAGATCCCGATGATGGCACCGAAGATGATGGTGCCGATGATTCCAGTGATCATTTCCCCGCTCCTTCTGCACCGGGTTCACCGGTGCTGTTGCTGGGCCACGTCTGCGGCCCTCACGGCGACAACTCAACACCGGTTTGCGCGCATTCGCACGCCGGCCAGCCGTCGGGTGAGGTCACGGTCAGGGAACGATCACGGCGAGTTTGCGCAGGTCAGGGCCCTGCGGTATACGTCCGGCGCTGTCCGGTCCGAGGGTCGCCGGGGCCCGGTGGCGGGCTCCCGGTGACCGGCGGCTCAGATGTTGCCGAAGCCGACGCCGCGCTTCTCGGACTCGCCGATCTGCACGTAGCCGAGCGCGCCGGCGGGGACCACGGTGACGCGGCCCTTGTCGTCGGTGAGCGACAGGGAAGCGCCCTCGTCGATGGAGGCCGCCACGGCCTTGGCGACCTCGTCGGGGCTCTGGGCGGACTCGATGACGACCTCACGGGAGACGTTCTGCACGCCGATCCGGACCTCCACGGTCATGGCCTTTCTGTGGGACGGAGCACGCGGCACAGCTGCCGGTGCGGACTGTCGGTCTGACTTGTCGGTAAGGCTAACCAGCGTGCTCGGGGGAACCTTCCCCGCCCACCTTGGGGAAGGAGCCGAGACCGCGCCAGGCGAGCGTGCCGACGAGGCGGGCGGCCTCGTCCTTGGGCACGTCCGACCCCTGGGCGAGCCAGTGGCGGGCACTGACCTGGGCGAGCCCGGTGAGCGCCATACCGAGCAGCGAGGCGTCCTCGTCGGGGAGGCTGGTGTCCTCGGCGATCACCTCGGCCACCGCCTCCGCGCAGACCAGGCCGACGGCGTCGAGGCGGTTGCGGACCGCCGACTCGTTCGTGAGGTCGGACTCGAAGATCAAGCGGAAGGCGGCGCCGTCCCGGGACACGAAGTCGAAGTAGGCGGCGATGGAGGCGTAGACGCGCTCCTTGTTGTCGTGCGTGGAGGCCAGCGCCTCGCGCACGAGCATCTCGAGCGCCTCGCTGTGCTTGTCGAGCAGCGCGAGGTAGAGCTCGAGCTTGCCGGGGAAGTGCTGGTACAGGACGGGTTTGGACACGCCCGCGCGCTCGGCGATGTCGTCCATCGCGGCAGCGTGGTAGCCGGACTCGACGAACGCCGCCTGCGCGGCCTCGAGGAGCTGGGCACGGCGTGCGGACCGCGGCATCCGCTGTCCGCGGGCGGCGTCGTTGCCGGTGTCGGCGCGAAGCGACATGCGTGCCTCTCAGGTCGGGAGGTCACCGCCGGGCGGCGGTGTCGGGGACATCGTACGGGTGGGTAACGTGAGTCACATGGCCATCCCACCGCTGGTTGCGCCCGGTCCCGAGCTCACGGTCGAGCAGAAGGGTCGGTACGCGCGGCACATCCTGCTCCCCGACATCGGCCTCGAGGGGCAGCAACGACTGTCCAACGCCCGCGTGCTCGTCGTGGGTGCGGGCGGGCTCGGGTCGCCCGCGCTGATGTACCTCGCGGCGGCCGGTGTCGGCACGATCGGCGTCGTCGACGACGACGTGGTCGACGCCTCGAACCTCCAGCGCCAGGTCGTCCACGGGGTCGCCGACGTCGGGCGCCGCAAGACCGAGTCGGCCGCCGAGACCGTCGCGGCGATCAACCCCCTGGTGACCGTGGTCCGCCACGACCTGCGGCTCACCTCGGAGAACGCGCTGGAGGTCCTCGCCGACTACGACGTCGTCCTCGACGGCGCCGACAACTTCGCCACCCGGTACCTCGTCAACGACGCCTGCGTGCTGCTCGGGCTCCCGCACGTGTGGGGGTCGATCTACCGGTTCGACGGGCAGGTGTCGGTGTGGTTCGCGGGGTACGGCCCGTGCTACCGCTGCGTGTTCCCGGAGCCGCCCCCGCCCGACGCCGTGCCCTCCTGCGCGACCGGTGGCGTGCTCGGGGTGCTGTGTGCGGCGGTGGGTTCGGTGCAGGTCGCCGAGGCGGTCAAGCTCATCGTCGGTCGGGGCGAGACCCTCGTCGGCCGGCTGCTTGTGCACGATGCGATGCGCCAGACGTGGGACTCGCTCATGGTCCGCGCCAACCCCGACTGCCCCGTGTGCGGCGAGTCCCCGACGATCACCGCACTGGTCGACTACGAGGAGTTCTGCGGCACGGCGGGCGCCGTCGTGGTCGAGGGCGAACCGTCCGAGCGGGCGGCGACGCCTGCCTTCGCGGAGGTGTCCGCGACCGAGCTGGCCGACCTGCTGGCCGCCCGCGAGCGGGGGGAGACGAGGTTCGAGCTCGTCGACGTCCGTGAACCCGGCGAGCGCGCGATCGTGTCGATCCCCGGCGCCCGCGCCGTGCACCTCGACGAGTTCCGTTCCGGCACGGCCGCGGACGAGCTGCCGCGCGACATACCGGTGGTCGTGCACTGCAAGTCGGGAGCCCGGTCGGCAGAGGCCGCGGGACTGCTCGCCGCGACCGGACGCGACGACGTCAGCAACCTGACCGGCGGGGTGCTCGCGTGGGTGCGCGACGTCGACCCGTCCCTTCCCGTCTACTGAGGAGGACCGAGTTGGTCACGGACGCAACAGGATTCGGGCAGCCGAGCGAGTTCGCCGACGACGTCCTCGAGGTGGTCGACCAGATCCCCGAGGGCATGGTCATGACGTATGGCGACATCGCCGAGGTGCTCGGACGCGGCGGTGCGCGCGGGGTCGGGTCGGTGATGGCGAGGTACGGCTCGGACGTCCCCTGGTGGCGCGTGCTGCGCTCCGGGGGGTACTTCCCCCAAGGGCTCGAGGACGAGGCGCTCGCCCACTACCGGTCGGAGGGAACCCCGCTCGTGCGCGGCCAGGTGGACGGCCGCCGGGTGGACCTGTCCGTCGCCCGCTGGAAGGACGCCCGCCGTCCCTCGGCGTGAGTGCATCGCGTTCGTCGGCCCGGCGCCGGTGGGGCGTGACCGCCGATGTCGGCCCGGGGTGATGGAATCGGCCCCGTGCTGATGCTCCGCCGTGCCCCGAGCCTGGTCGTCGACGCGCCCGCGCTCGACGAGGTCCAGCGAGCGGCGGTCGCCCACCGGGGCGGGGTGCTGCGCGTCCTGGGCGGCCCGGGCACCGGGAAGACGACGGTGGCGATCGAGACGGTCGTGGCCCGGGTCGAGGCGGGGGAGGCGACGCCGGACCAGTGCCTGGTGCTGACCTCCTCGCGCGTCGGTGCCGGCAGCCTGCGAGAGCGGGTCACCGCGCGGCTCGGTCGCACGTCCACCGAGCCGCTGGCCCGGACGCACCAGGCCTTCGGGTTCGGGATCCTGCGGCAGGCCGCAGCGCTGCGCGGCGACCCTGCTCCCCGGCTGCTCAGCGGACCCGAGCAGGACGTCATCCTGCGCGACCTGCTGGCCGGCCACGCCGCGGCCGAGACCGGGCTCGTGGCCGGGGCGACGCCGGCCCCGTCGTGGCCCACCGCGCTCGACGCGGCCCTGGGCACCCGTGGGTTCAGGGCGGAGCTGCGCGACCTGCTCATGCGGGCCGTCGAGCTCGACCTCGAGCCCGACGACCTGGCCCGCCTCGGTGTGGAGCACGACCGCCCCGAGTGGGTGGCCGCCGCCGACGTGCTCGCCGAGTACGACGAGGTGACCGCCTTCTCCGCGCCCGGCGCCTACGACCCCGCGTGGATCCTCGGCGCCGCGGCGGACCTGCTCGTCGAGGACCCCGACGCCCTCGACCGGTTGCGCAGGGGACTGCGCCTGGTCGTGGTGGACGACGCCCAGGAGCTCACCTCGGCGGCGACCCGCCTCCTGCGCACCGTCGCCGCGCCAGGCATCGACGTCGTCCTGCTCGGCGACCCCGACAGCGCCGTGCAGACGTTCCGCGGTGCCGACCCGCGCTACCTCGCCGACGGCTGGACCGCGCTCGGCGAGGGCCCGACCCTCGTCCTCCCCACGGCCCACCGCCTCCCGGAAGCCGTCCACGCCGCCGCCGCACGGGTGGCACCCAAGATCGGCGCCCTGGGTGGTGGCAGCCAGCGCGGCGCCGTGCCCGGCCGGTCGGGAGGCCAGGTCGAGGTCCGGCTGCTGCGGGCGGTGAGCCAGGAGGCGAGCTTCGTCGCCGCCGAGCTTCGCGAGGCCCACCTGCGGCACGGGGTCCCGTGGTCGCAGATGGCGGTGGTCGTCCGCGGCCAGGGGCGCACCTCGACCCTGCGCCGGGTCCTGATGTCGGCGGGCGTGCCGGTGGCCGGCAGCGCCACCGACCTCCCCGTGCGGGACGAGGTGGCGGTGCGTCCGCTGCTGACCCTGCTCGAGGTGGTCCTCGGCATCGTGCGGGTGGACCTCGCCCAGGACGCCGTTCCCCGCATCGCCCCCCAGGTGGCGGTCGACGCCCTGCTGTCCCCGATCGGTGGCGCCGATGCCGTGGGACTGCGCCGGCTGCGTCGTGCCCTGCGCCGCGTCGAGCTGGCCGCGGGCGGCAGCCGCACCAGCGACGAGCTGCTCGCGGAGGCCCTGACCGTGCCGGGTTCGCTCGTCGAGCTCGGGCCGGAGGGAGGCCCTGCCAGACGGGTCGCCCGGACCATCGCCGCCGGGGTCAAGGCCGCGCGCGGCCGGGCCGAGGGAGGCACCTGGCGCTGGGAGCCCGGCGTGAGCGCCGAGTCGGTGCTGTGGGAGATGTGGTCGGCCACCGGGTTGGCACCCGAGTGGCAGAGCGCCGCGCTGTCCGGCGGACCGGCCGCGGCCCGGGCCGACCGCGACCTCGACGCGGTCGTGGGGCTCTTCGACGCTGCGGCCAAGTTCGTCGACCGCCTGCCGCAGGCCGGCCCCGAGGCCTTCCTCGCCCACATCGGAAGCCAGGACATCCCGGGCGACACGCTCGTGGCCCGCTCACCCGTCGGGGAGGCGGTCACCATCACCACCCCCCAGGCCGCCGCCGGTCGGGAGTGGTCCCAGGTCTTCGTCACCGGGGTGCAGGAAGGGGTCTGGCCAGACCTGCGGCTGCGGGGTTCGCTGCTGGGGTCCGAGCGACTCGTCGACGTGGTCGCGGGGCGCACCTCGACGTTCCGGGCGGCCCAGGCGGCGGTGCGGTACGACGAGACCCGCCTGCTGCTGGTGGCCCTGACCCGGGCCACCGACCGGGTCGTCATGACCGCAGTCCGCAGCGACGACGAGCAGCCGTCGGTCTACCTCGACGTCGTCGACCCCGACACCATCACCGAGCTCGGCGACCGGCCGTTCGCCGACGTCGCCCGCACGATGACCTTGCCCACCCTCGTGGGCGAGCTGCGCCGCCAGCTGCTGTCCGAGGACGGCAGCACGCGCCGCACCGCGGTCGCGGCCCTCGCCCGGCTCACGCACGAGCGGGTGCCGGGCGCCGATCCCGGCCAGTGGTGGGTGATGCGGTCGGTGTCCGACGAGCGACCCCTGCGCACGGCTGACCAGCTCGTGCGGGTCTCGCCGAGCAAGGTGGAGTCGTTCGGGAAGTGCGGCCTGCGCTGGCTGCTCGGCTCCGTCGGCGGCGACGGGCCGTCGGTCGGGGCCGCAGACATCGGCACGCTCGTGCACGACATCGCCGCCGAGCTGGGCGACGTCGCCGCCGACGAGCTCGTCGCGGAGGTCGACGCCCGCTGGGCCAGGCTCGGCATGCCGTCGGGCTGGGTCTCGGACCGCAAGCGGGTCGAGGCGCACGAGATGGTCCGCAGGCTGGCGCGCTACTTCGACGAGGCGCGGTCCCACGGCTGGGTGCGCCTCGGCGCGGAGCTGGACATGAAGGTCACGCTCGGTCGGGCGGTGCTCAGCGGCAAGGTCGACCGCCTCGAGGAGGTCACCGTGCCCGGAGGGGGACCGACCGGGTTGCGCGTCGTCGACTACAAGACCGGCAGCAGCAAGCCCCGCAACGACGAGATCGACAGGCACCCCCAGCTCGGCGCCTACCAGCTCGGGGTCGAACAGGGCGCCTTCCCCGAGCACGGCTCGACCTCCGTCGGTGCCGCCCTGCTCCAGGTGGGCAAGGCGGCTCTGGTGAAGACCACCCTGCAGGAGCAGAAGCCGCTCGCCTCGGACGAGGACCCGACCTGGGCCGCAGACCTCGTCGCGCGGACCGCTGAGGGGATGGCCGGTGCGACCTTCCTCGCGAGCGTGGGGGACTGGTGCAAGCAGTGCCAGGTGCGGTCCTCCTGCCCGGCCCAGCCCGAGGGGAGGGTCCTGTGACGCCGCGGTGGTCGGCGCGAGCGGTCGCCGAGGCCCTCGGCCAGCCGGAGCCGACACCCCAGCAGGTCGCCGTCATCGAGGCCCCGATGTCGCCGCTGCTGGTCGTGGCCGGAGCGGGTTCGGGCAAGACCGAGACGATGACCGGCCGGGTCGTGTGGCTCGTGGCCAACGGGTTCGTCGAGCCCGACCAGGTGCTGGGCCTGACCTTCACGCGCAAGGCTGCCACCGAGCTGTCCGAACGCATCGGCTCCAGGCTGCGGCTGCTGCAGCAGCGCGAGATCTGGACCCCGCGCCCCGACGACGGCGAGAGCGACGCCGAGGTGCTCGGCGGGACGCCCACGGTCTCGACCTACCACTCCTACGCGGGACGGTTGGTGCGCGAGCACGCACTGCGTCTCGGGTTCGAGTCCGAGTCCCGGCTCCTGTCGGAGGCCGCGGCCTGGCAGTACGCCTCCGAGGTCGTGGCGGCCTACGACGGGCCCATGGACGACGTCCCCAACGCGGAGTCGACCGTCACCGCCGCCGTCGTCGACCTCGCCGGGGAGATGGCCGAGCACCTCGTCACCCCCGCCCAGGTGCGCGAGCACATCGAGACCGTCCTGGCCGCCCTCGCGGCGCTGCCGCCCGGCGCCAGCAGGGCCAAGGACCTCCCGGGTGAGGCGAAGAAGATGCGTGAGGCCCTCAGGGCACGAGCGGGGGTGCTGCCCATGGTCGAGCGCTACCTCGCCCTCAAGCGACAGCGCGACGCGATGGACTTCGCCGACCAGATGGCGCTCGCCGCCCAGCTCGCCCTGACCTTCCCGGACATCGGTGCCATCGAACGACAGCGTTTCGGTGCCGTGCTGCTGGACGAGTTCCAGGACACCTCCGCCGCGCAGCTCGACCTGCTCCGCGCCCTGTTCGTGGCTCCCGGGGAACCCGTGCCCGTCACGGCCGTCGGTGACCCGCACCAGTCCATCTACGGCTGGCGAGGTGCCAGTGCCACGACGCTCAGCGCCTTCCGTGACCAGTTCCGCGACGGCTCGGACCCCGCGCCGGTCCGCCCGCTCGCCACCAGCTGGCGCAACGACGCGACGATCCTCGACGTGGCCAACGCCGTGGCCACCCCCCTGCGCGAGAGGTCCGCGGTGCCTGTCGAGCAACTCGGTGCCCGCCCGGGAGCGGGCCCCGGCACGGTCGAGGTCGCACGCGTCCTCACGGCTGCGGACGAGGCTGCGATGGTGGCGCAGTGGCTGGGTGACCGTCGCGCGTCCGGTGCGAAGTCGTCAGCGGTGCTGTGCCGCAAGCGGTCCCAGTTCGCCGCCGTCATCGACGCGCTCGAGGCGCGCACCATCCCCTACGAGGTGGTCGGCCTGGGCGGCCTCCTGCTCACCGCCGAGGTGCAGGACATCACCTCGCTGCTGCACGTGGTCCACGACCCCACCCGCGGCGACCAGCTCATGCGCCTGCTGACCGGGCCGTTGTGCCGCCTGGGTGCGGCCGACCTCGACGGCCTGATGGCGTGGGCTCGCCACCAGCAGGACGTCCGGCAGCAGCAGGACGTCCGCCACCGGGAGGCGAGCGGCGCCCCCGCACCAGTCCACGACCAGTCGCCCGACAGCGCCGACACCGTGAGCATCGTCGAAGCCGTCGACGACCTGCCGCCGCTCGGCTGGCGCAGCCGGGACGACAAGGCGGTCAGCGAGGTCGCCCTGCACCGGCTGGTCGGCCTGCAGCACGCCATCCGCCGGCTGCGTTCGCTGAGCAGCCTGCCGCTGGCCGACCTCGTGGGCGAGGCCGAGCGCGCCCTCGGCCTCGACATCGAGGTGCTGGCCCGTGAGGGGTACACGCCGGCCGCGGCCCGGGCCCACCTCGACGCCTTCGCCGACGTCGCCGCCACCTTCACCACGAGCGCTGACCGCCCCAACCTCGGAGGGTTCCTCGCCTGGCTCACCGCCGCCCTCAAGGAGGAGCGCGGGCTCGACAAGGGCTACATCGAGGCGTCGACCGATGCCGTGCAGGTCCTGACGGTCCACGCGGCCAAGGGGCTGGAGTGGGAGGCCGTGGCCGTCCCGGGGCTCGTGGAGGGGTCGTTCCCGGCCCTGGCATCGGCCGCCAGCCGGGTCGGCGACGACGGCACGTGGACCCTGTCCACTCCCAAGGGGCGCGGGTGGATCGCCGGGCTCCAGGACGGCGGCATCCCGTACGCCCTCCGCGGTGACGTGTCCGGGCTCCCGCACCTGGACTGGCCGGGCGCGCAGGACTGGAAGGACATCGACGCCCGGGTCGAGGACTTCCTGCTGGCCAGCGGTGAGCACGGGGTGGCCGAGGAGCGCCGCCTCGCCTACGTCGCCTTCACTCGTGCCAAGACCCACATGCTGCTCACGGCGCCGGTGTGGACCGACGGCAAGACGCCGAAGGTCACCTCGCGCTTCCTCACCGAGGTCGTGGACGACCCCGACCTGCGGGTCCGCCGCCTGGCCTGGGTCGACCTGCCCGACCCCCTCGACCCCGAGGCCACCCAGAACCCCGCCACCGCGGTCGCCGTGTCGGTGCCGTGGCCGGCCGACCCCCTCGAGGCGCGCCGCGAGGCGCTCGCGGAGGGGGCCCGGCTCGTGGAGGCCGCGATCGACGAGTATGCCGCCGGGTCACCCGCCGATGACGTGTCCGAGCAGGGCCTGCTGCCGATCCCCGGGGCCGAGCTCACCGTGCTCGAGGAGCTCGACCTGCTGCTCGAGGAGCGGCGCCGCCTGGGCGCGCGCAGCGACGTCACGGTCCTGCTGCCACGCCACCTGTCGGCCTCGGCCGTCGTCGCGCTCGCCCAGGACCCGGACCGGTTCGCGTCGACGCTGCGCCGACCCATGCCCGAGCCACCCGCGCTGGCCGCCCGTCGGGGCACCGCCTTCCACGCCTGGGTGGAGCAGCACTACGCCCAGGCCGCGATGGTCGACATCGTCGACCTCCCCGGCAGCGCCGACGACGACCCCGGTGACGACGCCGAGCTCCCGGTGATGAAGGAGCACTTCCTCGCCAGCGAGTGGGCCGGGCGCGTGCCCAGCGAGATCGAGATCGCGGTCGAGACGGTGATCGACGGGATCGCCGTCCGTGGCCGCATCGACGCCGTCTTCCCGCGCGAGGGCGGCGGCTTCAGCGTCGTGGACTGGAAGACCGGGGCGAAGCCGAGCGGCGAGGCGGCCCGGGTGCGGTCGCTGCAGCTGGCCGCCTACCGGGTCGCCTTCGCCCGGCTCCGCGGGCTGGAGCTCGACGAGGTCGACGCCGCGTTCTACTACGCCGGGACCGGCGAGACGGTGTGGCCGGACCTGCCCGACGACCAGGACCTCGCGACGCTGCTGTCGGCAGTTCCCGAGTAGGTCAGCGGCTGGTGTAGCCGGGCTCGTGCTCCGGTCCCGGGTCGTCCTCGTCGAACTCGAGCAGGTCCGGCTGGGCCGGTCCGCCCGTGCGCACCGGGATCTCGGTCGTCGCCGCGCCGCGGTGGTCGGCGGATTCGGCGTCGGTCGGCTCGTAGTCGGTCGGTTCGGGGTCGGTCGGTTCGGGGTCGGTCGGCTCGGAGACGGTCGGTTCGGGGTCGGCGTCCGTCGGGTCCTCGTCCACCGGCACGGCGAACGCGTCCGTGTCCTCATCGTCGTCCGCCGGCTGAACGTCGTTCTCCGCCTGCCGGTCGGTCAGGGACTCCTCGTCAGCCGAGGACGCCTCGTCCGCCGGCGGCTGCTGGTCGACCGCTGCGCCGTCGTCCGTCGCGGCACCGTCGTCCGTCGCGGGACCGTCCGTGTCGCTGTCCGCGTCGGCCGTGCGGGCGAACATCACGGCGACGTCCTCGTCGTCCTCGTCCACGTCCTCGACCACCGGGGGAACGACGACGGGGCTCACGGGCCGGGCGGCGGCCTCGGCCTGGCGACGGTAGTCGTTCGTGGCCTCGTCCTCGGCGTGCAGCTGCTCGTCGAGGCGGCGCAGCCCGGCGGCGTGGCGTTCCACGAGCAGTCGGTCACCGCCGCCGACGGCGACCATGAGGTCGCCGAGCGCACGCATCTGGGACGCGAGCCGGGCTCGGGTGAGCAGGTGGGGGTCAGGTCGTTCGGAGCGCGCGTGGGCGTAGGCCTCCATGAGCGTCTCGAGAGCGCTCTCGGGCACCTGGGTCACCAGGGCCGAGAAGTCGTCGGCGGGGTCGGCGACCTTGGCGTCCTCCCAGCCCGTGATGGCCTTGACCCGGCCGGTCGAGGCGTCCTGGTCGTCGTCGAACACCACGAGGACCTGGTCCCCCGTGAGGTCACCGTGGGTCGGCGTGGGCGCGAACCGCCACAGCACGACGTCCTCAAGGAGCTTCTCCCACCGGGTGAGCAGTCCCGTCGGCACGTGGCCGGTGGCGGCTGCCCGGTCCAGCTCGGTCAGGCGGCGGGTCCGGTAGGTGTCCGCGTCGTACGCCGGGAGGCCGGCCTCGTCGAACAGCCCGTGGTCGGTGTTGTGCAACGCCGCGATGGACCGGCCGAGCTCGGCCGCCAGCCCGGGACCGGCGGGCAGGGCCCCGAAGTCGAGGTTCCGGCCCGGCAGGTAGGGGTAGATCGCTGCGCGACCGCCCTCCTTGAGGGCGGCGAAGCCCTTGGGCGTCGGCACGCTGAACGGCAGGCGTCGGGCCAGCAGCGCCAGCAACGCGAAGGTGGACTCCATCTGCGCCGCCGCAGTCTGGCTGCGGGGCACGCGGATCACCCACCGACGGTGCTGGGTGTCCTGGACGAACGCGACGTCGTACTGGTGGTCGGGTGCCCCGGGCAGGGCTTCGACGCTGGCGGGGTCGAGGCCCGGAACGGCCGCACTGGCCAGCGCGGCAAGGAAGAGGGGGCTGCGGTCCACGCGCCCACCGTATGCCGATCTGCCACGCCTAGGGTGGAGGCGTGGGCTCCTACGCGAAAACTCTCCCGAATCTCGCGCTCGCCGGACCCGGTCTGGACCGGGCTGCGGACCGGCGCACGGACGAGAACCTCCTCCGTGAGCTCCTGGCGGACCCGTCGACGCGGGTCCTCGAGCTCCGCGGTGACCGGGTCGACCTGGTCGAGGACGGTCCGGACCTGCACCTGCGGCTGCGCCCGCCGGCACCGCACGACCTGACCCGGCTGGGACTGTTCCTGGGTGCGGACGGTGACGAGACGGCATACGTCGCGGTCGTCAGCGAGCCGCCGCCCGAGGCGGGCGACCACGAGGACGACGGCCGCACCCTGCGCCAGGTCGGCGCACTCCTCGGCGAGCGGGACGCGGCGCTGTTCACCACGGCGCTCGCACTGGCCAACTGGCACCGGGCGCACCCGTTCTGCGCGCGGTGCGGCGCTCCGACCGAGGCGGCGTCGGCGGGGTGGTTGCGGCGGTGCACGGTCGAGGGCAGCGAGCACTACCCGCGCACGGACGTCGCGGTGATCATGTCGGTCGTCGACCCCGACGACCGCCTGCTCCTGGCCCGTGGGGCCGGGTGGGGCGAAGGGCGGTTCTCGGTGCTGGCGGGGTTCCTCGAGCCGGGGGAGAGCCTGGCCGGGGCGGTGGCGCGCGAGGTGCGCGAAGAGGTCGGGGTCGAGGTCCACGCCGTGGAGTACCTCGGCGACCAGGCCTGGCCGTTCCCCAGCTCGCTCATGGTCGGCTTCACGGCCAGGACCACCACCGCACAGCTCACGCTGCAGGAGTCGGAGATCGCCGAGGCGCGCTGGTACACCCGCGAGCAGCTGCTGGCGGCGGTCGCCGACGGCTCGCTCACGGTGTCGCCACGGGTGTCGATCGCCCGGCGGATCGTCGAGCACTGGCTCGGGCACGAGATCGCCGACGTGCCCTAGGGGCGCGTCGGCGAGGTCGGTCCGGTGGGGGCGGCACGTCGCGCCCGCCCGGGGATCAGGAGGCGAGGCGCTTCTTGACCTCGTTGATCGAGGGGTTGGTGGCGGCGGTGCCGTCCGGGAAGAGCAGCGTCGGGACGGTCTGGTTGCCGTCGTTCGCGTCCATGACGAACTGCACGGCCTCCGGGACCTCCTCGATGTTCACCTCGGTGAACGGGATGTTCTCGCGCCCCATCTGCGCCTTGAGACGGTTGCAGTAACCGCACCAGGAGGTGGTGAACATGGTCACGGAGCCGGGGGCCGGGGCCTTGAGGGACGACATCTGGAGGTGCTCTCTCTCGATCGGGAGTGGTCGCAGGGTCCAACGCCGACGGGCCGCACAATCTTCCGCGCGCGCCGGTCTGTGTCCATGATGACCCATGAGCCCCACAGCCCTGGACCCGAACCTCCTCGCCCTCGCCGCCGCCGGCCACCTCGGTGGGCTCGCCGCCCTCAAGCGTGACGGCCGCCCGCAGCTGTCGATGGTCAACTACGCCTTCGACCCGGCTGCCGACGGCGGCCCCACCGTGCGGGTGTCGGTCGTCGACGGCCGGGCGAAGGTCGCGAACCTGCGTCGTGACCCGAGGGCGTCGTTGCTGGTCACCTCGGCCGACGGGTGGTCGTATGCCGTCCTCGAGGGTGACGCGGAGCTGTCACCGGTCGCGCGCGCGGAGGACGACGCGACGGTGGACGAGCTCGTGGAGCTCTTCCGCACCATCCGCGGTGAGGACCACCCCGACTGGGCCGAGTACCGCGCCGCGATGGTGGCCGACGGTCGGCTGGTCCTGCGCCTGCGGGTGACGCGCGTCTACGGGCTGCAGCAGTAGCGCGGCCCCGCCTCACGTGGGCGGCGTCGGCGGCGTCTGACAGGATCGCGGGCGATGCCCAACCTCCCCTCGCCCCTGACGCCGTTCGGTGCGGTCGCTCCCTCCCCGGACGACGTGCTCGCCGCGCTCGACCCCGAGCAGCGGGAGGTCGCGGCCCACCCGCTGGGCCCGATGTGCGTGCTTGCCGGTGCCGGCACCGGCAAGACCCGCGCGATCACCCACCGCATCGCCTACGGCGTCCACTCCGGCGCCTACCAGCCGCAGCGCGTGCTGGCCGTCACCTTCACGGCGCGGGCCGCGGGCGAGATGCGCACGCGGCTGCGCGACCTCGGCGCCGTCGGGGTGCAGGCCCGCACGTTCCACGCGGCGGCACTGCGCCAGCTCCACTACTTCTGGCCGCAGGCCATCGGCGGAGCCGCGCCGGAGGTGATGGCGCAGAAGGCCGCCGCCGTCGCCCAGGCCGCCGCCTCGTTGCGCCTCGACCTCGCCCGCGACCGCACCGCCATCCGTGACCTCGCCGCCGAGGTGGAGTGGGCCAAGGTCTCCATGCTCACCCCGGAGACGTATGCCGCCGGGGCCCGCGCCGCGCGCCGGGAGCCGCCCGGCCTCGACGCGACGGCGATGGCACGGGTGCTGGAGGCCTACGAGCAGGTCAAGACCCAGCGCGGGGTCATCGACTTCGAGGACGTCCTGCTCCTCACCGTCGGCATCCTCGCGGAGCGTGACGACATCGCCCGCGCCGTGCGTTCGCAGTACCGGCACTTCGTCGTCGACGAGTACCAGGACGTCAACGCCCTGCAGCAGCGGTTGCTCGAGCTGTGGGTGGGGGAGCGCGACGACCTGTGCGTGGTCGGCGACCCGGCCCAGACCATCTACTCGTTCACCGGCGCCAGTCCCCGCCACCTGCTGGAGTTCCCGACGGCGCGACCGACCGCCAAGGTCGTGCGACTGGTGCGCAACTACCGCTCGACGCCCCAGATCGTCGGTCTCGCCAACCTCATCGTGCGAGGGCCGTCCGGGGCGATGCGCAGCAACGCGGTCCAGCTCCAGGCCCAGGCCGGCGACGGCCCGACGCCGTCCCTCACGGCGCACCCGGACGACCCGGCGGAGGCCGCCGCGGTGGCTTCCGAGATCGCCGACCGCGTCGCCAAGGGCATGTCGCCCGGCCAGATGGCGGTGCTGTTCCGCACCAACGGGCAGTCCGAGGCCTTCGAGTCGGCGCTGTCCGAGCGTGAGATCCCCTACCTCGTGCGCGGTGGCGAACGGTTCTTCGCCCGCAAGGAGGTGCGCGACGCGATCCTCCTGCTGCGGGGTGCGGCGCGCTCGGACGACGGTTCGGTCCCGCTGCCGGAGCTCGTCCGCGACGTCCTGCTCGGAGCCGGGTGGACGCGCGAGGCCCCGAACGCCGGAGGCGCCGCGCGGGAGCGGTGGGAGAGCCTGGCCGCCCTCGCCGCCTTGTCGGACGACCTCGTGGCCGCCGGTCCCGAAGCGCGTCTGCCCGACTTCCTCCGCGAGCTCGACGAGCGCGCCGCAGCGCAGCACGCTCCCGCGGTCCAGGGCGTCACGCTCGCGTCCCTGCACGCGGCGAAGGGCCTCGAGTGGGACGTCGTGTTCCTCGCCGGCGTCTCGGACGGGTACCTGCCGATCACCATGGCCGACACCCCCGAGGCCATCGAGGAGGAGCGCCGCCTGGCCTACGTCGGCGTCACCCGTGCCCGCAAGGAGCTGCGGCTCTCGTGGTCCGGGGCCCGCACGCCAGGTGCCCGGGCCAGCCGGCGGCCCTCCCGCTTCCTCGACGGCGCGGCCAGCATCCTGGGGGACGGGGCGCGGTCCCAGCCCAATAACGCCTCGGGAGGACGACGCTCCGGGGGCAAGGCAGGCAAGCCGGTGCTGCCGGTGCACTGTCGTTCGTGCGGCACGGAGCTGACCACCGCGGCCCAGCGCAAGACCGGTCGTTGCGACGACTGTCCGCCCACGTACGACGAGGCCACCTTCGAGCGCCTGCGCGAGTGGCGGCTGGCCGTGTCCCGCGCGAGCAGCGTGCCGGCCTACGTGGTCTTCACCGACGCCACCCTGACCGCGATCGCCGAGCGGGTCCCCACGTCCGAGGGGCAGCTGGCCCAGATCTCCGGGGTCGGCGCCCGCAAGCTCGGGCTGTACGGCGAGCAGGTGCTGGCTGTCCTCGGCGGCGCCACCGCGGATGAGGTGCTCGAAAGTCGTTCTGCTGCAACGGATTCCGACGAATAGCCAGTCGTTCACCAATCTGTTCCCGAATTTCTCGTTAAATCCGTTGCTGTCGTCGCAACCGCTGCCCTACCCTTGACGAGCACGCCCGGGCGGTACAGCGACCCGGTCACCACGACATGACGAAGGAGGTTGGCCCCATGGAGAACATCACGATGACGATCGACGCGACGCACATGTCCCGCGTCCGTTCCGTGTGCCCCGAGGCCGGCCGTCAGCTCCTCGTCAGCACGCGTGGATGGGTTTCCCAGTTCCAGGGGATCGCTGTGCCCGCGTCCGTCGCCGTCCGCGCGAATGCCGATGTCCAGGCCCCGGTGGGCTACATCGGCGGTTTCGACGCCACCCCCAGCACCAAGGATCTCGCGTTCCGTCCCTTCGGAGAGCCACCTGTCTAGGCCACCAGCCAGCAGGCCCCTCCAAGGCCGCGGAACCCGACATCCGGGATCCGCGGCCTTTTTGTTTGTCCCCACGGATTTCTTCCGCTCCACGCACGCTCCACGCACTGCAGGAAGAAGCAGCACCACATGAAGCAGCACGACACCACCGAAGAGAACAGGCCGGCCCCCGACCGGGGACCAACCGGCCAGAACGCAACGAAAACCTTCGCCACCACCGTGGCGGGACGAGAAGAGGGAGGTGACACCCGATGCAGTTGAGCGCACTCCACGACCTGAACGAGCAGGCCGCGACCTCAGGCGCCGGCATCCCGTGTCGAGAGAACGACGCCGAGATGTGGTTCGCCGAGAGCCCGGCCGACGTCGAGTTCGCCAAGTCGCTGTGCCACACGTGCCCAGCCCGGTTGGCCTGCCTCGCAGGGGCCATCGACCGTGCCGAGCCGTGGGGCGTCTGGGGCGGTGAGCTCCTCGTCCAGGGAGCGATCGTCGCCCGCAAGCGTCCGCGTGGCCGTCCGCGCAAGAACCCGGTGGCCGCATGACCACCACCTTCCTTCGTCACCACACCAGGAGATCCACCATGTTCCAGGCCTTGTACGCCGACCTGGCGCGCGCTCATCGACAGCGTCGCCAACGGGAGTACCAGCGCCGGCTCGAGGCACAGGCGCAGCACGACATGCTGCTCGCCATGCCTCGCATGCTGGCCCGGTGACCCCGGCCCGCGAACCCGCCGGGACCCCCGCTCTGGGGAGGTCCCGGCGGGTTCTTCCTTGTCCCGCTGCCTGTGCTCGCGGGGGCGTCCGGGCCCGACCTCGTGCCCGGCGGCGGCCGTCCCCCTAGGCTCGCCGCATGTCGCTCGACGAGGTCGTGACCGCGCTGACCGTCCCGGACCTCGCTCGCGTCGTCGACCTGGTCGTGTGGGTGGAGGACGGAGCGGCCATGGCGGCGAACCACCTGGGTTGCGTGCGGCTGCACCCCGACGGCCACCACGAGGTCGTGTCCGGCATCGACCCGGTGCCCGACACCAGTCCCATGGCCTTCCTGCCCTACGAGCGTGAGCTGCAGGCCCCGGGCCCGCTGGTGTCCACCGACAACGCCTACCCGTATGCGGCGCAGCGCATCCTTTCGCTGTTCGCCGACCCCGACCGCAGCCCCGACCTCGTTGTGGTCCACACGCCACGTCACCACTTCCCCGACGAGGGTGGGCACGCAGGGGAGCACGGCTCGCTGGACGTCATCCAGTCGCGGGCGCCCCTCGTCATGTCCGGGCCGGGTGTACGCCGACTCGGCCGGGTGGACGACCACGCCCGGCTCGTGGATGTGGGTCCCACGCTCGCCGTCCTGTCCGGGGTGCCTCCCACCGACCTCGTCGACGCCCACGGCGCACCGCTGGACGGTCGCGCGCTGACGGCATACCTGGAGGACCTTCCTTCCGGGCACCGCCCACGGGTGGTGGGGATCCTCTGGGACGGGGCGCACTGCGGTGAGCTGCTCGCCCTGGCCGAGTCGGGGGAGCTGCCCGGGGTCGCACGGCTCATCGACCGAGGCCTCGCCCTGGACGGGGGAGCGGTGGCGGAGTTCCCGAGCGTCACGCTCACCAACCACACCTCGATCCTCACCGGGGTCGGCCCCGGGAGGCACGGCGTGCTCGGCAACGTCTTCTACGACCGCTCGACCGGTGAGCAGGTCGTGCCCAACGACGCGGGGACATGGCACCGCAGCGCCGAGTGGTTGCGGCCCTCGGTGCGGACCGTGTTCGAGATGGTGAACGAGCATGTGCAGCAAGGAGATTCGCCGCGCACGGCGAGCGTGGACGAGGCGATCGACCGAGGGGCCGACTACGGAACGATGGCACTGCTGCGTCAGGCGGGCGGGTTCGAAGCGGCGACCACGGGCCTGGGCGACCTGCTGCCGGACCCCACGGCCTCCCCGTTCGTCGACCACCCCGAGCACCTGGAGGACGCCTACTTCTCCTGGGGCGTGCAGGTCGACGACCTCGGCCTCCAGCAGGTGCTCCAGCTGTGGGAGGACGCCGACAGCGCCCCCACCCTGACCTGGTGGGCGAACGTCGTCACCGACGCAGGTCACCACGGCGGCGGACCGCGCTCGGAGATGGCCAGGGACTCGCTGCGGCAGAGCGACGCGCGGCTGGTGGCGTTCCTGGACCACCTCGAGCGACTGGGTGTCCTGGACGAGGTCACCTTCCTGCTCACGGCCGACCACGGGTTCGAGGCAGCCGACCCTGACGTCACCGGCTCGTGGACCCCGGTCCTCGAGTCGCTCGGCATCCCCTACCGCGACGAGGGCCCCGGGTTCGTCTACCTCCTCTGACCTCGCGCAGCTCCGGGCGCGCGGTTGCGTGCTCACGCAGCGTCACCGTGACGGGTCGGTCCCTGCGGCACACTCGGCGTATGGCGCAGGGGTGGGTCACGCGGGCGGGGGTGCGCCTTCGGCGGGCCGTGTTCGATTGGCCGGAGACCTGGCGGGGGTTCCTCGCCCAGAGCCTGACGGCACTTGTGCTGTTCTACGCCCTCGCCGATCTCGTCGGCTGGTACGACCTGCGGCACGAGCCGGGTCCGCCAGTGGTGCTGGCTGTCGGGCTGTTCGGAGTGCAGGTCGTCGGGTTTCGGAGGCACCGCAGACGGCGGGAGCGGTCGCTCGAGCGCCCGGTGCACGACGAGCGCGGTGATTAGGCTGGGTCCCATGGCCACGCAGATCCGGATCGCCCAGGACGTCGCTGCCGACGAGGTGCTCAGCAACGACCCGTTCGCCCTGCTCGTGGGGATGCTGCTGGACCAGCAGTACCCCATGGAGCACGCGTTCCGCGGTCCGTGGAAGATCCTCGAGCGGTTCGGGACGCTGTCGCCGTCAGCGATCGCGGAGGCCGAACCCGAGGCCTTCGCCGACCTGTGCTCCACGCCGCCGGCCATCCACCGGTACGGCCGCTCGATGGCCGGGCGGGTCCAACAGCTCGCTGTGGTCGTCCGTGACGAGTACGGCGGCCGGGCCGAGTCGATCTGGCAGGACGCCGAGGACGCCCGGGACCTGCTGGCTCGGCTGCGGGCGCTGCCCGGGTTCGGCGACCAGAAGGCACGGATCTTCGCGGCCCTCGTCGGCAAGCAGCTCGACGTCCGGCCTGCCGGGTGGCAGGAGGCCGTCGGCCCGTATGCCGAGGACGGCAGCTACCGCTCGGTGGCCGACGTCGTCGATGCGCAGTCGCTGGCCAAGGTCCGCGAGTTCAAGCAGGCCGCCAAGGCGGAGGCCAAGGCCAGGGCGGCGGCCGCCAAGGGCAGCAAGGGCTGAGCGTGTCGGACGAGTCGCCCGTCTGCGCCACCTGCGGGGCCACGGCTCCGGACCCGGCGCTCGCCACGATCACCTGGACCCGGGGCACCGAGAACGGCCGGGACGTCTGGACCTGCGACCGGTGCAGCCGCGAGCACCTGCGCAGCATCGAGGGAAAGCTCGACAGCGCCTGGTGGTGACCTCACCGCCGTGGCCGCAGGTGCGTGCGCGGGTGGGTGCGGTGGAGCTCAGTCGATGGGCGGCGGCAGGGTGTGCAGCTTGAGCCCGGGCATGTGCTCGATGACGATGTCGCGTGCCGGGATGGTGCCGTTCAGCTGGCACAGCACTCCGATGCCGCCCAGCCAGACCCGGTGGATCAGCAGGTACGACGGCGGCAGGTTGAGCTTCATGCCGACGAGGAACTCGGGCCGGCGCACGTCGTTGACGTGGGCCGCCACGCTGCGCAGCCACTCGCGGCTGAAGGTGAACTCCTCGTGCAGCAGCGGGTCGATGAACGGCTGCAGGTAGTCCAGCAGGGCCTGGGCGTCCAGTGACATCGTGGGCTTGATGAACCCTTCGGAGCGCAGCCCGGCCTCGAGGGCCCGGGCGTCACCGCACAGCGCGGCGGCGGCGAGCGAACCCATCGCGGGCGGCAGGCCCTGGGGGAGCCGGTTGACCGCGCCGTAGTCGATGACCCCGAGGCGGCCGTCCTCGAGGAGGCGGAAGTTGCCCGGGTGCGGGTCGGCGTGGAGCAGGCCTGCGCGGGCCGGACCGACGAGCAGGAACTCCATGTAGCGCTCGGCCGCGGCGTCACGCTGGGCGCGGGTGCCCTTGGCGACGATGGTGGACAGCGGGATGCCGTCCATCCATTCCGAGACGATGACGTGCTCGCTGTTGACCAGCACGTCCGGCACGGCGAACCGCTCGTCGTCGCGGAAGATCTTGGCGAAGCGGCGCTGGCTGGCGGCCTCGAGGTTGTAGTCGAGCTCCTCGGACATGCGGGACTTCAGCTCGTCGGTGATCGGCTTGATGTCCATGCCGGGGATCCAGCCACCGGCGAGCCGGGCGACCCGGGCGAGCTGGTTGAGGTCGGACAGCAGGGCCTTGCCGGCTCCCGGGTACTGGATCTTCACGGCGACCTCGCGGCCGTCGCGCCACACGGCCTTGTGGACCTGCCCGATCGAGGCAGCGGCGGCCGGCGTGTCGTTGAACGACTCGAACTTCGCCGTCCGCCAGCGCGGGCCGAGCTCCTCCGCCAGGACGGCGTGCACCGTCGCCGCGGGGAGCGGGGGAGCTGCCTCCTGCAGCTTGGTGAGGGTGGCGCGGTAGGGCGCGGCCATCTCCTCCGGCAGTGCGGCCTCCATGACGGACATGGCCTGGCCGAACTTCATCGCGCCACCCTTGAGCTCGCCGAGCACCTTGAACAGCTGCTCCGCGGTCCTGGCCTGCAGCTCGGCCGCGACGACCTCTGCGGACTTGCCCCCGACGCGCTTGCCGAGCCCGACCGCCGTACGACCTGCGAAGCCGAGGGGCAGGCTGGCCAGACGGGCCGTGCGGGTGACAGCACGGCGTGGGAGCTCGTTCATCCAGCCATTCTCACCTGTCTCGCAGGATTCGCGTCGGCGGGTGGGTCGTAGGTCACCTGTACGGCGCACGAACAGCGGGGGTGGACGGCCCATTCACGCTGCCGGACGCGGGGCCACGGCAGGCCCACCTCGAGGGATCGACCCGCCGGGAGGGGCTGCCCGTCGACCACCCCGAGCACGACCATCGCCGCCATGCCCGCGGCCATCCCGACCAGCGTCGTCTCACCGCCGACGTCGTGCCCGGCGCCGACACCCGGTCGGGTGAGCTGGCCGAGCAGGGCCGGCCAGGCCGGGTCGAGGTCGGCCCGCGTCAGGTCGAGGCAGCGCAGGCAGGGTCCGCCCGCCACGACCAAGGGGCCGACGACCGCCTCCACGTCGTGCATGAGGACCGGCAGGACGGGTGTGCCGCGACGACGCCACGAGTGCGCCGCAGCCGGTTCGAGGGCGCCCGAGGCGGGCAGCACCACCACGTCCGGTCGGGGCACGGGCGGCCGTTCGCGCAGGGCCACGTGCTCCCAGTCGTCGGCCGAGCGCGGACCGTGCGACACGCGTCCGATCCCGGCCCGCCGGAGCGCGGCGGTGAGGGCGGCCGGCAGGTCCCCTCGGCCGGCGACGACGACGTGGGCCGCGCGGCGGGCGGACAGCGCTGCATACCCGGCGGTGGGTGGGCAGCTCGTCCGGACGAGGGCGTCCGCGTCCGGCGCGAGCACGGCCCGCACGACCGGGGGCACGGTCGAGGCAGGTGCGGCCTCGACGACGAGTCCGCAGGCCACGAGCTCCTCGAGGAGGGTGGCGCCGGTGCCGCTGGTCAGGGCGACCGGGAGGTCACGCGTGCCGTCGAGCTCCTCCAGTGAGACGACCTCGGGCTCGGTCAGCCCACCGACGACGACCGCGTGCTCGGCCGCGGTGCCGAACTGCACCTGTCCGGGGCCTCGTCGCAGCGCCGGCCACACGGTGCGCAGGAGGGGGCGGCGGGTCACCTGCGACAGGGTGGCACAGCCGATGGCGGCCGCCGGGCGTCATCCACAGGGGACGAAACGCCGCGAGGGGCGGACCCGACCGTGTGGTCGGACCCGCCCCTCGCGATGGGGTCGGCCTGGATCAGGCCTTGCCGAGAATGCGGTTGAGGTTGGTCCCGCAGACGGGGCAGACGCCCTTGGCCATGCGGCGGCCGTTCGTCTCCACGACACGGCCCTCGGCCTCGCGCTTCTCCTTGCACTTCACGCAGTAGAACTCGCCCTTGTAGGTCTCTTGGGTCTCTTCAGCCATCGCCATGTCTCCTTGTCGATCTCGGCGCACGCTGCGCCGTCGGACTTCGGCCACCGTAGACCATGCTGAGCACAAAATCGCGCAAGGGGGGTGTGTCCCTCGTGCTCAGCTCCGCCCCTAGGCTTCGCGCCATGACGGGTCGACAGTGGCGGGACGAGACGTTCGAAGATCTGCAGGTCACGAGCCGTGAGAGCGCCGGACGCCGGGTCGCGGTGGTCACCCTCGACCTGCCGGACCGCCGCAACTCGATGAGCGCCGCCATGACGGCGTCGTGGGTCGACCTCATGGGCCTGCTGCGCCTCGACCCCGACCTCGCAGCGGTCGTCGTGACCGGTGCGCCTCCGGCGTTCTGCGCCGGCGGCGACCTCTCCTGGATCGTCTCCGAACCGGACGCGGCCGTCTCCGACCTGCGCTCGCGGATGCTCGCCTTCTACCGCTCCTGGCTCTCGATCCGTGACCTCGAGGTGCCGACCATCGCGGCCGTCAACGGGTCGGCGATCGGGGCCGGGTTCGCGATCGCCCTCGCCTGCGACCTGAGGTATGCCGCCGCTGACGCGAAGCTGGGCGTGCCGTTCACCTCCCTGGGGCTGCACCCGGGCATGGCCACGACGTGGTCGCTGCCCGACGTCGCCGGTCAGGCGGTGGCCCGCGACCTGCTGCTCACGGGCCGGATCATCAACGGCGACGAGGCCTTTCGCCTGGGGCTGGTCTCCCGGTCCGTGCCCGCCGCGGACGTCCTGGACGAGGCGCTCGTGGCCGCGGACCGCATCGCCGCTGCGGCCCCGGTCGCGACCCGGCTGACGCTGCAGGCCCTTCGTGGGGGCGGTCACGCCGACCTCGAGACGGCGTTGCAGTGGGAGGCGCTGGCCCAGGCGACGACGCTGGCGACCGACGACGTCCACGAGGGCATCGCCGCTGCGGCGGGGCGACGCGCCCCGCGGTTCCAGGGGAAGTAGGGGGGCGCCGGCCCGCTGACCTGCACGGGTGTCGCGGCGCAGATCACCGGCGATGTCAGATCCGTCACCTATCGTGGTCACATGGGGAGTACTGACATCGAGGTCAGGCGCAGCCGGCGCCGGCGTCGCACCGTGAGCGCCTACCGCGAGAACGGTCGCACCATCGTGCTCATCCCCGCGCGGTTCACGCGCGCCGAGGAGCAGCAGTGGGTCGCCACCATGGTCGACAAGCTCGACAAGGGCGACCAGCGCCGCCGGCCGAGTGACAGCCAGCTCCAGAAGCGGGCGGCCGACCTCTCCCAGCGCTACCTCGGGGGCCTCGCGAAGCCGTCGAGCATCCGCTGGGTGACCAACCAGAACTCCCGGTGGGGTTCGTGCACCCCCGCCGACGGCACGATCCGGATCTCGGCGCGGGTCAAGGGCATGCCGGCCTACGTCCTCGACTACGTCATCCTCCACGAGCTCGCCCACCTGCTGGCCCCCGGCCACGGACCGGACTTCTGGCGCCTGCTCAAGGCCTACCCGCGCACCGAGCGCGCCCGCGGCTACCTCGAGGGTGTCGCCGCCACGGCAGGGCTCGACCTGTCCGAGGACGACGAGGTCGTGGACGGCGTCGACGGGGAGGCCGAGCAGGCCGCCCTCGACGTCGTGGCCACCGACTGACCCGTCCCGCGCGTCGGTCAGCCCAGCTGCCTGCGGGCGGCGTGCGCGAGGGGTCCGATCTCGTGGGCGCTCTCGGGCGGCAGCGCGTCGACCGGCCACCAGGCGACGTCGAGCGACTCGTCACTGACGGCGTAGGCGCTCTCGTCGCGGGCGACACCGGCGTACCGGAGGTCGAGGTGCTCGCTGCACCTGCCGAACCCCGCGGCCAGCAGCCGGTGCCGGTCCAGGTGCACCAGCTCCGGTGCCAGCTCGAGGCCGGCGATCCCCGACTCCTCCCGGGCCTCGCGGGTGGCGGCTCCGAGGACGGTCCGGTCGCCGGGCTCGAAGTGGCCGCCGAACTGCAGCCACAGGCCCGCCTTCGCGTGCAGGGTCAGCAGGACCTTGTCCAGTGAGGCGTTGAGCACGAGGGCGCTGGCCGTCAGGTGGGCGGGTGGACCCTGTTTCGACAGCGCGTCGGGATGGGACCGGCAGTGCTCGAGCAGCTCGACCCGCAGCATCTCCTGCTGGTCGTCGGGTGCGGCCCAGGCCTGCAGGACCCGGACCGCGTCGTCCCGCAGGGCGAGGTAGCCGGGAGGGATCTGGTCGGTCACTGCTCGGGGCCCTGCTCACCCTCGCTGAGCAGCTGGTCGAGCGCGGCGTCCATCTCGGAGTCGCTGGACCCACCGACACGGTCGACGTACCCGAGCGGGTCGTCGAGGTCGGCAGCGGTCGGCGCGACGTCGGGGTGGCCCCACGCGCCGTCCCGGCCCTCCTGCCCGTGGCGGTCCTCCAGCGCGGCCCAGAGGTTGGCGGCGTCACGGAGGCGACGCGGTCGCAGCTCCAGTCCGACGAGACCGGAGAACGCCTTCTCGGCCGGACCACCGATGGCCCGGCGACGGCGGACGGCCTCGCCCAGGGCGGCTGCCTGCGGCAGGTGGTCGCGGGTGGCGCGGTCGGCCACGACGTCGACCCACCCCTCGACGAGGGCGAGGTAGGTCTCCAGGCGTCCCAGGGCAGCACGCTGGCTGGCGCTCGGCTCGGGGCGGAAGAGCTGGTCCTGCAGCGCCGACTGCAGGGCAGTCGGGTCGCTGGTGTCGACCGAGGTGAGGGCCGACTCGATACGGTCGGTGTCGATGCTGATGTCGCGGGCGTAGTCGCGCACCGCCGCCAGCAGCTGCGGGCCGATCCACGGCACCTCGGAGAACAGCCGGACCCGGGCCGCCTCGCGCACGGCGAGGTAGAGCCGGACCTGGTCCAGGTCGACGCCCAGGCCCTCGGCGAACGCCTCGACGTTCGCCGGCAGCAGGACGACGGACCGGTCCGCCACCAGCGGGAGACCGACCTCGGTGCCGCTGACGGTCTCGGTGGCCAGTGCGCCGAGCGCCTGACCCACCTGCAGGCCGAACATCGACCCGCTCATCTTGGCCATCATCGGCTCCATCTGGCCGATCAGCGCGGACGGGTCCATCCCCGCCGGCAGGAGTCCCTCGGGCAGGGCGGCCCCGTCGCCCAGCTCCTTCATCTGCGCGCGCATGGCGTCGCCCACGGCACGCCCCACACCCTCGGCCACCGGCTCCACCAGGGTGCGCCACGTGGGCATGGTCGCCTCGACCCACTCGGCGCGGCTCCAGGCGTGCGTGGTGATGCCGGGCGCCTCGAACGCCGTGACCTCGTCGAGCCACAGCTCGGCGACCTGGGCGGCCTGGGCGACCTGGCGCGCCGTCGCCTCGCTGACGGTGGCGTCGCCGGCGGCCGAGACGGTCTTGCGTGCCGTGTCGGTGGCGAGGGCGACGTTGAACGGTCCCTCGTCGGTGCTGGCGAACATCGCCTGCACCTGGCCCATCATCATCTGCAGCATCGCCGGGTCCACCTGGTCGATCCCCATGTCCTTGAGAGTGCGCGCCATCTCGGGGTCGATCGGTCCGCCGGTGATCCTGGCGATCATCTGCTCGAGCTCGGGCGGCAGACCCGACTCGGTGGGTTCGTCGGGGGTCTGGGGGTGGTCGGGCACAACGGCTCCTCGGCAGTCCTGAGAGGATGGGCTTTCCCTAGACAACCACGCGGAGGCCATGGTGAGTTCCCCTGCGCGCGCCGGAGCAGGCGGCGTTCGCTCGCGGCGTAGCGCCATCGACGTGGCTGTCGTGGGTACCGCCGACGCCGCCAGCCACGCCGTGCTGCGCGCGCTCGTCACCGCCGCCGCCCGCGGCCACGCGGCACCGGGGGAGCCGGGCTCCGAGTCACGCATCGGCAGCGTCGTGGCCGTGGACACCGAACGCCCGGCCGTCGGTGGGGTCGAGTTCCGCCTCGCCGACCCGGCCGACCCCGCCCTCGTGCGCGCACTGACGGGGATCCACGCCGCGGCATACGTGGCGGCGAGCACGGACCTCGAGCAGGACCTCGCCCTCGGCACCCGTCCGCGCCGCGAGCGCAACCTGCGCCGCGCCCAGACCGTCATCACCGCGGCAGCCGCTGCGGGGGTGCGCCACCTCGTCGTGGTCACCGGCGCACAGGTGTACGGCGCCCTGCCGGACAACCCGGTGCCCCTCGCCGACGACGCCCCGCTGCGCGCGCCGGCCGACGAGGGCCAGGTCGGCGACCTCATGGATGTCGAGCAGCTCGTGGCCGTCGCCCGTGACGTGCACCCCGGGCTGAAGCTGACCGTGATCCGCCCCGCGGCCCTCGTCGGGGACGGGGTCGACACGGTCGCGACCAGGCACTTCGAGGCGCCGCGGCTGCTCACGGTGCGTGGTGCCGCCCCCGCCTGGCAGTTCTGCCACGTCGACGACCTCGGGTCGGCCGTGGCGCTCGTGGTCGCCCGCGGGATCGAGGGGGCGGTGGCCGCAGGCGCCCCAGGTCACCTCACCCAAGCGGACCTCGAGCGCCTCACCGGGATGCGGCAGGTCGAGCTGAGCCTGGGCGCCGCGATGGGAACTGCCGACCGCCTCCACCGCGTTGGTGTCTTGCCGGCACCCGCCAGCGACCTGGCCTTCGTGGCTTTCCCGTGGGCGGTCTCCTCCCACACCCTGCTGGGTCGCGGTTGGGTGCCGGTCCATGACAATGAGACGTGCCTCGGTGTCCTCCTGGACGCCATCCGGGGCTCACACGCGGTCGCGGCGAGACGCCTGGACCGCAAGGACGCCGCCCTCGGGGCGGCCAGTGCCGCTGTCGCCCTCGTGGGCACGGCGGCGATCATGCGGCGTCGCCGCAGGAAGGGTGCGACCGGATGACCGAGCCGACCAGCGAGCTGTCGACCAGTGCCGAGGTCGTCCTGTGCGACGTCCGGGACGAGCCCCTGAGCGTCGACGAGGTGCTCGGCGTCGTCCGGCACCCGCAGTGCGGCGGGATCGCGCTGTTCGTGGGCGTCGTGCGCGACCACGACCACGGTGCCCCGGTCACCGCGCTGGACTACTCGGCGCACCCGACCGTCGTCGACGCGCTGGCGAAGGTCTGCCGCGAGGTCGCCGAGCGCCACCCCGTCGCGCGGCTCGGGGCGGTCCACCGCGTCGGGCACCTCGAGATCGGCGACATGGCGGTCGTGGCCGCCGTGTCCGCCCCGCACCGGGGGCAGGCCTTCGACGCCTGCCGCGACCTCATCGACACCCTGAAGTCCACGGTGCCGATCTGGAAGCACCAGCAGTTCACCGACGGGTCCGACGAGTGGGTGGGCCTCCCGTGACCACTCCCGGCATGACGCCGTCCCCGATCGTGGAGGCCGGCCAGCGTGGCGGTCCCGGCCAGACCGATCCCTACCGCCTCGGGCGGCGTTCCTCGGCGAGCCTCATCGCCCTGTTCCTCGCGATCGCCCTCGGGGCGTTGTCGACCCTCGTGGGCCTGCCCTACGTCGTCATGAAGCCCGGCCCGATCACCAACACGCTCGGGCAGCTGTCGGGCAAGGACCTCATCACCGTCTCGGGTGCCCAGACCTACCCGACCGAGGGTGCGCTGGACTTCACCACCGTGCGGGTCTCCGGTGGGCCCGGTTTCCGCGTCACCATCTGGGACGTGCTCAAGGGCAAGCTCGACCCCAGCGAGGAGGTCGTCGACGAGGAGCTGTACTTCCCCAAGGGCGTCACCGACAAGCAGGTGGAGGAGGAGAGCACCGCGGAGATGATCGACTCCCAGCAGGAGGCGATCGCCGTGGCGCTCAAGGCCACCGGGCAGAAGGTCACGACCCACACGGTCATCGGCCAGGTCGCCAAGGACGCGCCGTCGGCCGCCCTGCTCAAGGCCGGCGACGAGGTGCTCGCCGTGGACGGCAAGACCGTGGACGGGCCCGACTCGATCCGCAAGGCGGTCAGCGCCCACAAGGCGGGGGAGACCGTCGACCTCAAGCTCCAGCGCGACGGGAGCACCGTCGACGTCGCGGCCAAGACGCGCGACTCCGACGGCCGCGTCACCGTGGGGATCTTCCTCGGGACCAAGTTCGAGTTCCCGTTCGACGTGAAGATCGACGCCGGGAACGTCGGCGGGCCTTCTGCCGGAACGATGTTCGCTCTCGGTGTCTACGACCGCCTCACCCCCGGCGCCCTCACCGGTGGCAAGAAGATCGCCGGCACCGGCACGATCGACGCGGCCGGGGCGGTGGGTCCCATCGGCGGCATCCGGCAGAAGCTCGTGGGAGCCCGCGACGGCGGCGCGAAGTTCTTCCTCGCGCCGGCGCAGAACTGCGACGAGGTCGTCGGCCACGTCCCGGACGGCCTGACGGTCGTGAGGATCAGCACCTTCGACGAGGCGAAGAGCTCCGTCGAGGCGATCGCCGCGGGCAAGGCGTCCAGCCTGCCGACCTGCACCAAGTAGGCGAGGCGGGCGGCCCTGGTCAGTCCTGGAGCGTCGCGCGCAGCGCGTGCACCAGACCGGGTGCGATGTCCTCGCCCAGCGCCACCTGGTCGTCGCTGTCATGGGCGCGCTGGCGCAGCAGGCACCGGCTCTGCCCGTCCCTGGTCACCGCGACGAGGAGGCGCACGTCCTGCCGCTTCGGGTGCGCGGCCAGGGCGTCGACGGCCGACTCGGCGTGGACCGGGAGGTCGCGCTCCGCCTCCGGGGGCACGACGATCCGCTCGACGGCCAGTGCGGCCCCGACGACGCTCTCGGGCCAGGCGATGCCGCCGAGCAGCGACTCGAGGTTCGAGGTCTTCGGGAGGTCCTCCTGCTCAATGGCGCTCAGGGCGCCCTCGGCGAGGTCGGCGCCCTTGAGCTGGGCCCGCAGGTGCGGCTCGCGCGCGACCAGGTCCGAGGTCGGCACGAGGGCGAACAGGCGTGGGTTCTGGTCCCAGCCCGACGCAGCGACGTGCTTCTCGGTGTCGAGGGCGGCGATGGACAGCGGGTCGGCGACAGGTTGGGACGTCTGGCTCACGCGCCCATCGTGCCGCATCGCCGACCGGGGGCGCGCACGCGGCATACCCAGCGGGTTGCCAGCCGACGCCAAGGCGTGACCGAGGTTGCCGTGGGAACCACAGGCGCGCTCGGTAAGTTGGTCCCACTACCAGCAGGCCCCCATCGTGGGAGGCGGCGCGGCAGATCGGGCGTGGAGTGAGTTCTTCAGAGTGGTTCGGGCAGGACGGACCGGGCGGCGAAGGGGGTCGGGGCGACGGTGCCCCGCGACCCGGTGGGGCAGGGGCCGGCGGTCGGCGACCCCCGACCCTGAGCTTCGGCAGGCGCCGAGGCCCGCTCGTGCCGACGATCCTCATCCTCGTGGCGCTGGGCTTCCTCATCTCGATCGGGTCCTCGCTGTGGACCGAGGTGCTGTGGTTCAAGTCGGTCGGCTACGAGAACGTGTTCACCACGCAGCTCGTGACCAAGATCGTCCTGTTCGTCATCGGGTTCGTCATCACGGCGGCGCTCGTCGCCTCCAGCCTGCTCATCGCCTACCGGACCCGGCCCATCTACGCCCCCGTCACGGCGCAGCAGCAGAACCTCGACCAGTACCGCGAGGCCATCGAGCCGCTGCGCAAGATCGCGATCTTCGCAGTCCCGGCGGTGCTCGGGCTGCTCGCCGGCACCGGTGCCGCGGGCCAGTGGCAGACCTTCCTGCTGTGGCGCAACGGCAGCTCGTTCGGCACCAAGGACCCGCAGTTCAACCTCGACCTGTCCTTCTTCGTCTTCACCCTGCCGTGGATCCGGTTCCTCCTCGGGTTCTTCACCATGGCGCTGGTCATGGCCCTGCTCGCGGCCGCGTTCACGCACTACGTCTACGGCGGCCTGCAGATCCAGACGCGCGCCGAGCGCACCACCCGGGCGACCCGCACCCACCTGGCGATCCTCGTCGCGGTGCTCGTCCTCGTCCGCGCGGCGACCTACTGGTTCGACCGGTACTCGTTGTCCGTCAAGGACTCCACGCTCCTGACCGGCATCAGGTACACCGACGCCAACGCCGTCCTGCCGGCCAAGGCGATCCTCGCCGTCGCGGCGGTCATGGTCGCGGGCATCTTCGTCGCCTCGATCTGGACGCGCTCCTGGCGTCTGCCCGTCGTCGGTGTCGCCCTGCTCGTCATCACGTCCCTGGTCGTCGGCAACATCTACCCGGCGCTCGTGCAGCGCTTCCAGGTCAAGCCCTCGGAGAAGTCCCTCGAGCAGCCGTACATCGAGCGCAGCATCAAGGCGACCCGCGCAGCGTTCGGGATCGAGTCGGTCAAGACCACGCCGTACACGGCGACCACCGAGGCGAGCCAGGGCCAGCTGCGTGACGACGCCGAGACAATCCCCGGCATCCGCCTCGTCGACCCGATCGTGGTGTCGCCGACGTTCAAGCAGCTCCAGTCGGTGAAGTCCTACTACGCCTTCCCCGACGCCCTCGACGTCGACCGCTACAACGTCGACGGCAAGGTCAGCGACACGGTCGTCGCCGTGCGCGAGCTCGACCTGGCCGGGGTGCCCCTCAACCAGCGCAACTGGCTCAACGACCACACCGTCTACACCCACGGCTACGGCGTCGTGGCGGCCTACGGCAACCAGCGCACCGCGGACGGCGAGCCGGTCTTCTACGAGCGCAACATCCCCCCGACCGGGAAGCTCGGCGACTACGAGCCGCGCGTGTACTTCGGCGAGAAGTCCCCGTCGTACTCCATCGTCGGGGGAGCCTCGGGTGCATCGCCGCGCGAGTTCGACTACCCGGACAACAGCACGGCGGGGCAGAAGAACAACACCTACGCGGGCAAGGGCGGTGTGGCGCTGAGCTCGTTCGCGCGCCAGGCGGCCTACGCCCTCAAGTACCGCGAGCTCAACCTCCTGCTCTCGGACGCGGTCACCGACAACAGCCGCATCCTCGACCACCGCGAGCCGCTCGAGCGCGTCGAGCGCGTCGCCCCCTGGCTCACCCCCGACGGCAACCCGTACCCCGCCGTCGTGGACGGCCGGATCCAGTGGATCATCGACGGCTACACGACCTCGGCCGACTACCCGTACTCCAAGCTCACCGAGGTCGACACGGCCACGTCCGACTCGGTCACCGCGCGCTCCAGCGCGGTGCAGGCGATCGGCGCGGGCAAGGTCAACTACATCCGCAACTCGGTCAAGGCCACGGTCGACGCCTACGACGGCTCGATCAAGCTCTACTCGTGGGACGACAAGGACCCGGTGCTCAAGGCGTGGAGCAAGGCCTTCGGCAACACGGTCCTGCCGATGTCGCAGATCAGCAGCGACCTCATGGCGCACCTGCGCTACCCCGAGGACCTGTTCAAGGTGCAGCGCAAGATCCTCACCAAGTACCACGTGACCGACGCAGCGTCCTTCTACGGCGGCCAGGACTTCTGGGAGGTCCCGGAGGACCCGGCGCAGGAGGCGCGCAACGTCGACCAGCCTCCGTACTACCTGACGCTGAAGATGCCGGAGCAGGCTGCCGCCAAGTTCTCGCTGACGACGACCTTCAAGCCGGTCGGTGACCGGCAGGTGCTCTCGGGCTTCCTCGCGGTCGACGCCGATGCCGGCCGGACGGCGGGTCAACCCAGCAACGACTACGGCACGCTGCGGCTGCTGGAGCTGCCCAAGGACAGTCAGGTCAAGGGTCCCGGACAGGTCCAGAACGACATCGGGTCGTCCAACCAGACCTCGGCGGCCTTCAGCCTGACGCTGTCGCAGTTCCTCAACAACGCGCGGCAGCCGGGTTCCAGCGTGACGCTGGGCAACCTGCTCACCCTGCCGGTCGGTGGTGGACTGCTCTACGTCCAGCCGATCTACGTCAGCGCCAGCAGCACGACGGCGTTCCCTCTCTCGCGGGCCACGGTCGTGGCGTTCGGCAACAAGCTGGCGTGGTCCGACACCCTCGACGGGGCGCTCGACGGCCTCTTCGGCGGCAACTCGGGCGCGACCGCGGGCGACTCCGGCACCGGTGGGGCCACCACCCCCACCCCCACGCCGAGCCCGAGCGGCACCGGTGGCGGCAGCACGCCGACGCCCAGCCCGAGCAGCACCGGTGTCGCCAACCCGGCGGCGCTCGCCCAGGCGCTCTCCGACCTCCAGGCCGCGTATGCCGCGGGCCAGGAAGCGTTGCGCAAGAACGACTTCGCCGCCTACGGCGAGGCGCAGAAGAAGCTCGACGACGCGATCAAGCGGGCCGTGGCCGCGTCACCGAAGGGCGGCAGCGCGACGGTGTCGCCGTCCCCGTCGGCGACCACCACCACGCCGGCTCCGAGCGCGACGACCCCGTGAGGAGGGCTGCCGGGGGACTCGCCCGAGTCCTCCGGCGGCTGCCCCGCAGCACCCGCCGGGGACGATTTGGAGATGGCGCGGGCCGTCCCGTAAGGTTGGGTCTACCGACGCGGGGTGGAGCAGCTCGGTAGCTCGCCGGGCTCATAACCCGGAGGTCGCAGGTTCAAATCCTGCCCCCGCTACAAAGTGCGTCCGAGAAATCGGACGTAGCCGCCAAAACCCCCTCCTGCGGGAGGGGGTTTTGGCGTACCCGGGGGACTGTGCAGACCTGTTTGTCGGACGGCAGTGGGGGTTTGTCGGACGCGTGTCTGGACATCCGACCCCCCACACGGACCAAGTCCAGGAGATGTCCTAGCGACTTCTCCACGCCTGCTACGGCCGTGGGCAGGCATCCACGACGCCTGCCCACGCATGGACAGCGGTGGGCGCGCCTGGACACCCTGGAAACAGCTGATTGCGCATTCCGTTCCGCTCAGGACGGTGCCCTTCTGTCGACGGCGCCCCTGCCCCGGCAGGAGGACGGAACCATGTCAGAGAACACCACTTCCGCGGCGAAGAGCGCCGGGGAGGTCGCCACCGTGGCACAGGCCGCGAAGCTCGCCGGTCGCGACGAGAAGACCATTCGCCGGTGCCTGCCCACCCCCGGGAACAAGGCGAAGGGCCAGGTGCGCCTGCCCGGCGCGTACCAGGACGGGACCAGCCCCAACGCTCCCTGGTTCATCCCGGTCAGTGACTTGGAGGCCGCGGGTTTCTGCACCCAGGCCCCGTCGGCCGGCTCGGGCAGCGCCTCCGATGCGCTGGCCCGCCAGCGCGACGAGCGCGAGCTCGTTCGCCTGCGGGACGAGCTCGCCGCCTACCGGGCCGACAACGTGGCCAAGGCGCAGCTGCTCGCCGACCGTGACGCACAGATCAGGGAGCTCAACAAGCAGCTCGCGCTCATGCACACCCTCGCCCAGACGCTTGCAGGCAGGGCCGCCTGATGGCCGGCGGACGCCCGGCGACGGGAAGCGTGCGCACCAAGAACGGGCGCGTCTACGCCTCGCTGCCCCCGGCCGAGGGCCAGGCTCGAGACGAGGTCCCCTTTGGGGCCGACGAGAGCGGCGCCAAGCAGTGGATGCAGGCGGCCATGGCCGCCCGGGCAGCCGGGGTGCCCGTTCCCGACCCCCGCGCGTACGGGGCCCTGCGCGGCCTGAAGAGCGCTACCCCCGGCCACGCCGACCCTGACGGCCGGCCGGCAGGTCCTGCAGGCACAGCGCTCGGGGTGAACACGGTGACGACGGCGAAGGTGCCCGCACAGCAGGATCCTTCTCCGGTGGCTCACCTTGCGCACGCCTTCGTTCCGGGACGCGGGCACGACATCGCCGCGCTCTTTCCGCTCTTCGTCACCCACTACTACCGCAACCTTGACGCCGCGGACGCTGCGCGTGAGGTGGCGGTCGAGGACCTCTGGGCCGCCCACATCATGCCGTTCCTGAAGGAGCAGGCCCGCACCGCGCACGGCAGCGATGTGTTCTGCGTCGAGGAGCTGACGTTGGTGCTCTCCGGGCAGCTCCGGTCGCGGCTCCTGGGTAAGGACGCTCCGAACCTCGAACTGGACCACAGCGTCAAGCCCGAGCTCACAGGCTCGGTGTCCGTGGAAGAAGCCGTCGTCTTGACCGGTGCCAGCAAGGCGACCATCAACCGCCGTCGCCGCGACGGGCGCTTCGCGGGTGCAGAGCGTGTCGACGGACTGTGGATGATTCCGCTCAAGGACCTGCGCGAATGCGGTCTGCTCGACGGGGAGCCATTGCGGCGCGGGCGGCCGCGACAGGGCGCTGGACTCGGTACCGGCAGTGTCGGGAACATCATGTGGGTCCTGCAGAAGGTTGTGGAGTTCGCGCGCAACAACGGCGTCGTCATCGTGGGCAACCCCACCGCTGGCATGACGTCCAAGCGCTCCCGGAACCGCACCCCACGGGTCGACCGTCCCGTCGTCTCCTTGGGCACCACCCGCACCTTGGCGGCACACATGCACGTTGTGCACCAGGCCGTTCTGTGGATGATGCGGCTTCTGGGCATGCGCATCTCGGAGGTGTACGGCATCAAGGTCTCGGACATCCTCGACGACGGTGGCCGCTACGCAGTGGTGCGTCTTCGGGCGCAGGGCGGCCGGAAGTTCCTCGTACGGCGCGGCGAGGACATCGTCAGCGTTGACGAGAAAGAACAGCTGAAGAACGGAGAGTCCTACCGCGGCATCATCGTCACCGGGACAGTGCTTGCCTTCGTGCGAGGACTCATCCGTGTGTTCCACACGGCGGGGGACGGCACGGTCGACTGTGACGCCCGGCTGATTCCCGGACTTCAGGAGGAGGGCAAAAGCGGTCAGCACAGCTTCCGCGCGGCACTCTCGTCGGCGTTGGCAGCAGAGCGACTCAGCGACCTTGGAAAGCTCGAGGACAAGGTCGTTCCGCACGACCTGCGCAAGGGCCTGACGACCGACCTCGAGTGGTCCGAAGGGCTGCATCGCCTCGCACTGCTGAGGATGTTTGGTCACGCTCCGGGCGACGATGTCCACGGGCTGGCCTACACCCTTGACAAGCCCAACCATGCCGCGAGCCGAGCCGTCGCTGGCCGCGTCCACGAGATGGTCGAGGCTGAGCTGAACGGACTCACCGTTGTTGCCACAGCCAAGGAGCCGAGCTGGGGGAAGGACAATCCCATCCGGGCGCGACGGGAGCACGTCCGTGGGGCACTGGCGGAGCTCGGTTGGCTCGCCCTTCACGTGCCTGCAGCGGACGAGCTGTCCGAACCCGTTCTCGACGCCGCCCAGGTCGCCTCCCTGCTGAGCCAGCCCGTATCGACGGTGCGCACCTGGCTCGCAGCCGGTGTCATCCCGGGGGAGACTCACCCCGGCCCGAATGGGCGCGACCAGTGGTACGCCCGGATATCCGATGTCGAGAACTTTCAGTCCATGGAAGCCTCCAAGCTGCACCTGAGCGACGTCGCCGCGGAGGTGGGGGCTACCTACCACCAGGTCTATGTCGCCATGAACCGACTGGGCATCGAGCTTCCCCGAGACCAGCGGACGAGGGAGTACCTCGTCAGCGAGGAGGCCCGAGGAATGCTCGTGGCGGAGTTCGGCAACGTGCGGGCCATCGCGAGCCGCACCGAGTCCGTGAACGAGGCGGCAAGCCGTCTCCGGGTCTCGTCGTCAGTCGTGCTTGCGTGGATACGGGCCGGCCAGCTCGAGGCGGACACGGCGAGCAGTGTCGGCGAAGTTCGCCTGATGACGGGGTCAGTCGATGCGCTGATGCTTGAACGGCCACAGACTCGGAAGAGGGCTGTCGCCCACACTTCGCCAGGGTGACTCACCCGGCGTAAGGGCGGCTCACAAGCGCTTCGGACCAAGGGAGCGCGCTACCTCCCGTGACTGGACGTGCCCCAGGGCGTTGCTGATGCAGATCCGCGCCCTCGGTCTGAGGTCGATCCGCGAATGACCTGGTCGGGTTCGAGCCGGACGCCGTGGGCGTCCGCTGGCTGGCTGCTGGGGGCGACCGTGGCGAAGTTGTTTCCGGAGGCGCCGATTCGCGAATCTACGGGCCGGGGTGAGCGATGTCAGCCTTCCCATGGGCCTCGCATGGGTCTCGCATGGGCTCGCACTTGACTCACAGTGGCTCCGCGGCACTCCTCGGGTCCGGCTGAGTCCACACCGCAGCGGATTCATGGGGTGTCCCACGGGCTGCGCGCCGACGGCTGGAGGGCGCGTGTCGCCGGGCGCACTCCAGCGCAGAAGGCTCGCTGCGGCGTCAGCAGTCGAGCGGCATCGTCACGTTGGCTTCGCTCGCGAGTCGCGCACGCTCGTGCGCGGTGTGAGCCGGTGAACATCCCGCCAGATTAACGCGGCGCGTCGCCGCGTTAATCTGCCTCCTATTCGATTTGTGCCGCGTATTCTGGATGTACGACAACCAAGGGGGAAGCAATGGGACTACCGGTCAAAACGACCATGGATGACGTCGACACGATCATCGGGTACCTCAAGAACAAACCTACCGGCGCAACCATCGCCGATGCGAAGGCGATCATCACGGGGAAGCCGCTCGACCCGCGGAAGATGAACGCATACAAGACCTGGGGGCTTGTGGAACTTCAGGGAGAGAAGGTGTTGCTGTCGAACGAGGGGTGGCGCATCGCCCGCAAACCGGAGGAAAAGGCACAGGTGCTGTCAGCAGTCATAGACCGCACGCGCCCGTACCGCGGCGCGGTGGAGTGGGCACATCATCAGGAGTTCGACACGCTCACGCTGAACGACCTGACCGCGCACTGGCACCAACACCACAGTGAGGCGCTCGGTACCACTATCGAAGGCTCCATCAAGGATGCTGTCACGTGCTTTTTCAATCTCGCGGAAGGTGCAGGTCTTGGTTCCTACGTCCTCGGACGTCGCGGAACTGAGACGCGGTTGGAGCTGAACAAGGGAGCGGTGAAGTCCTTCGTTGAGTCGGGCCCGTCCGTTCCGCCGTGGACCGGGCCCTCCCTCGAGGACGACCCAGCTGAGGCGGGGGCTGGCGCGCCAGAGCCGATCGATTCAGCTGACGAAGCGAGCCCGGTGCCGCATGACAGTGAGCAGCAGGAGGCGGCACCCCGGGGTGCCTCCGGAAGCGCGCGACGGGCTGGGGACAAGCTGCGGGTGTTCATCGCGCACGGTCAGAACATGCGGGTCGTCGAACAGGTTCAGACAATGTTGGATCTGGCTGACATCGTCGCTGAAGTCGCAGAGGAGGAGGAGTCCACTGCTATCCCAGTGCCGAACAAGGTGCTCGCGGCGATGCGTCGCTCAGACGCCGGAATCATCTGCGTGAACGCTGATGAGCGTCGCAGGCATGAGAACGGTACGTACACCATCAACGAGAATGTCCTCATCGAGATTGGTGCGGCATTCGTCCTCTATGACACGCGTGTGATCTTGCTCTGGGACAAGCGGCTGCCGGTCCCGTCGAACCTCCAGGGTCTGTACCGCTGTGAGTACGAGGGCGAAGAGATTGGTTGGGATGCAGGCATGAAGTTGATGAAGGCCGTCAGCAAGTTCCGAACCGACAGCTGAAGCAGTTTGCCTCGGCCCTCCACTCGAGCGTGCACGGGTGGAGGGCCGGACCGTTCGCAGAAGCCGGGCGGCACTCGGTGAGCCCACCGATCTGGTGGTCACGATGGCTACGTGACAAGTTCCAGGGCGGTAGCCCGCGGTGTCGGCGTGGTCTGGGCCTCTGCCCTGAGAGAGCCCCCGAGACCGGTGCCGGTGACCGGTTCCAGGTAGGCGGTGGGGAACGCAACTGTGGCCCACAGCCCCTCTGGGCTAGGAGCGCGTCGGCAGGTCGTGCACAGGACGCCGAAGCCGGAGGCGGCCACCTCGGGCAAGAGGGCGACTGCCGCCGCCCACGCGCGGCGGCAGCCGTGCGGGCAGGGGATGAGCTGCACGCGCGACTTGTGGCTGCCGGGCAGGTAGCGCAGGTACTGCGGCCGGCTGACGCCCTCCGAGCGCTGCACGGGCCTTGCCAGGGCCCGGACGGCGTCTTCGCTGACCCCCATGGCGAGTGCGGCGTCGCGGACGCTGACGGTGCGGGCTTGGCCGCTCTGGTCGAGGGTGGCGACGAGCTGCTGGACCCAGCGCACGTCGTCGGGACAGGCGGCGTCGCCCCAGCGGAGGGTGGGGTCGAGGTAGGTGGATGAAAGGAGGTCCACCCAGCGCTTGGGCCAGGGGAGTGACTCGACGGTGTCAGCGTCGCCTGCGACGAGGGCGTGGACAACCTGCCGCACAGCGTGTACCGGGTGATCGACGAGGGCGTTCTTCGCACCGCGTGAGGTGACGCCGTGCTGCACCAGCCAGGGCATGATGCGGGCGCTGAGCAGCCGCTTGCGGCTCACCTCGAGGACCTGCGCGACGTCGTCGAGGCTGCGGCCCTCGTCGAAGACATAGCGGGCGACGATGTGGGGTGTCGCCAGGGCCTTCCCGGGGCGGCTTCGCACGTTGCGGATGACCCCGTCCAGTCGGACCACGGCCTCACCGCCGTCGCGCAGGGGTAGCGCTGCGGCGGCCTGCCAGTGCATCTCGTCCCCCCGGACGCTGAACGCCCAGTCGCGGAAGACGCGGTCGGCCAATAGGCCGAGTTGCCGGGTGCCGCGGCCGTTGGTCCGGGCGGCGCGTTCCAGACCGACGACCAGGTACGCGGCGACCGTGACATTGGCCTCGGCCGTGGCCTCCCTATCGGAGACCTGCGCGTCGCTGAGTGCGTCGATCTGGCGGGTCAGCTCCGCAGCCTGCAGCAGCGCCTTCTCGGCGTCCCTGTCCCGGTCGGCCGCCATCGCGTCGTACTTGTCTGCACCCAGGAAGTCTTGGGCGGCAGCGCGACGGCCCGACTGGATGCGCAGCGCGTCTGCATCCTCCGAGGCCGTCTGCGCGACCGCTTCGGCTGCCGTCACCCGGGCTCGTAGCGCCGGGCGGCGGTCGATCGAGGCGATGCTGGCTCGGACGAGCTCGGCTGGGGCCAGGGTCTCCGGGTCCAGAGCCTTCTCCACTGCCGCGTCCAGGGAGACGGCGACGGAGGCTGTCAGCTCTGCGAGGTTGCCTGTCCCGGCGATGTGGTCGGGACGGTGCTCGCCGGCACCCACCCAGTGCCAGCTGGTCTGTCCCTTGCACTGGCCGACGGACTGACGTCGGAACAGGACGATGAAGTTCTCGCGGCCGCTGTTGTTCTGGCGGGCCTCGACGCCGAGCTCGGTGGCCTCGTCGGTGTAGCGCGCGTCCGGGTGACCCGGCTCGCGTGTCCAGTTCTCGAAGCGCTGAAGCACCCGTCGCTGGCCGTCCTGGTGTGCGCGTCCACCGGTTGGTCGGGAGGGGGACCGGAGCTCCCGCAGCAGGCGGGCTCCGACCTTGCGGCAGGTCTCGTCGGACAGTCCGAAGCGCGGGATGGGCATTCCTGTCTGCGGGTCGACCGGCCAGGGCCATGGCGCTGACAACACGTCGAACCAGCCGTACTCGTCCTTCTCGTCGGCGTAGGTGGCGGGGACGCCGTCGAGCACGAGACCGCGTCCGCGGATGTCGTTCTTGAGGCGGCGGTGGTACCGGCCGGTGCGGACCAGTTCGGGCTTGGCGATGAACTGCAGGGTGTCGGTATCGAACAGAGCGCCGGGGTCCTCACCGGCCTCGTACCGATCGATGTCCTCGGGAGTCGGTGCGGCGCCGGGCGCGAAGTTGGACCGGACGAAGATGCTCTTGGCAGCGTCGTACGTGGCTTGGGGGTTGCCGGCCATGGCGGCGTACGTGGCGCCGGGGTCGATGTGGGAGCGGCGCTCGATCTTGCCCGCCTGCTCGAGGTCGATGAGCTGTGCGCCGATGGCGTGCCACGGTGCTCCGTTCGCGGCCATGCGGTAGAGCTGCGCGAGTGCTTGGACGCGCTCGGGCTGTCCCTCCGGCAGCAGTCCCTTATCGCCCTCGCGCACCGGGCGTCCGTGCTCGTCCCGCTGCAGCCGCCACCCGTGCGGCATCTGCCTCTCCGAGAGGGCAGCGCCTCCCGTGCGGTACTTGAGCAGACGCTTGCCGGTCAGCTTGTGGCGTCGCAGCGGGTCGTCGTTGGACGCGACAAGACCAAGAGCGCCGAGGGCGAGCTCGTCCCCGGGGTTCTTGAGGTCGTACTCGCGCCCACCAAGAACCATGCGGATGTCACGCACCCGCGCCTTGGCCTTGAGCTGGGCCCAGTCGGCGGCGTCACGGCCGGCCCGGGTGACGTCGTCGGCCCAGCGGACCCGGGTGAGGCTGGGGTAGTGGCTGAAGAGTGCGAGGCACAGACGCGAATAGCCGTTCTCGTCGTCGCCATCGTCGCGAATGATGTGCCGTGTGGTCGATGACAGGGTGATGCTGACGACCAGGTGGCCGTCGACGAGGACAACCGCGGCGATGGGCTCCGTGCCGGTGGCGTTGTGGTGCAGGTCCTGCATGCGTACCCACCGGATGCCGTACTTGGCCCCGACTGCGGGGTGCTGAGGGTCCCAGGCTTCGTCGGGCCAGGCGCTGATGGTCTGGATGGCCGGGTCGGAGCCGTAGATCGAGTGGTGCACGCCTCGTTGGGCGGCGATGCCGGCGCGGTCGCCGACGATGGAGAAGCGGGTGATGTCGAGGGTCACCGGGCAGCCGTCGGGCAGGAGCCGCGCCAGCGGCAGGTAGACCTTGTTCGGGGTGTACAGGTTGTTCACGAGTCCTCCAGAGTGTTGGGTGCACGCAGCACCGTGCTGGCAGGACCGTGAGCGGCATTGGCTGCGATACAAGAGCCAGCACTCATCGAGATGGACCGGGACTTCTACACCGTGCGAACAACCCTGTGGGCGACGCGCATGCGGACGAACTCGGCGCCCAACGAAGGGTCGACGGTGGCGAACTCGTCAGTCGTCATACCGCGAAGGCGCGAGACCTGCCCGCGGTACACGGAGGCCGGGGTGGTGACCTCGAAAGGTCGGGGGAGGGGTAGTGGCTGAGGCATACAGGGACAGGTTGAGGCTGTAGGACTGGGGCCAACCCGGGTGGCCCTTGAGAGGCAGCAATAACCCGAATGGGTGTCCCCCTTGTGGGTGAACCTGCCGCCTCCACAGTGGCAATCGGGTCACCAACAAGGCCCCCACTGACAGTGGGGGCATGAGCCCCTCACGCTGTGGTCATCTCCGCTGGAGTTCACCGTGACACCAAACCAGCCGCTGCGCGCCACCCGCGTCGCAGCCAGTCCCACACCACCGTCCCGCCGCGAGGAGTCCAGACTCCTGCGCTTGTGGATCCAACTGACCTACCGCGCCGCTTCCGCGGCCGCCCACGGGTCCGAGGAGGAAGCCTCTCTTCGCGCTTCACAGATGCACGTCGAGGAGGCGCTCCTCGAACGGTTCCCCACCTGCGAGCCCCTGCTGACCGAGCTGGTTATCTGGGAGTCCGCCTTGCTGCACGACGGAAGCGGCGTGCCCATCAGCGCGTGCCTACTGTGTCGACGGGCGGCCCTCGAGCTCCCTGCCGGCGTGCCGCTGCCCGTCCCGACCAAGGGAGGAAGCCTGTGAGCCTCTCCGCCCTTCCAACGCCAGAACACGACCTGGTCGACGTCACCGCCGACAGCTTGGTTCTGACGAACCTCGTGGTCCCTCACCCCGAGACCGTCGCCATTGCCCGCCGCCAGCTCACCGAGCACGGCCCAGACGCCCTGGCCGACCTCATCCGCCGAGCGGTCCCCGTCGGGCTACTCGCCCTCACCACCGGGGCCGCAGCCACCGACACGGCCGTCATCCAGCGCACGCTGGACGACTTCGCACGCAACGTCGATGACCGTTCCGCCGCTGCCCTTGCCGGGTTGAACCAGACCTTGGACCGGCTCAGGGACGGCGAACAGGCTGTCGCCAAGGCAGCCCAAGATGCACTGAGTCGGCTGCCGGCCCAGCTCGAGAGCGTGTTGTCCGCCGAAGCAGGCAACGTGCGTGCGGCTGTCGCAGAAGCGGCTCGGGCCGTCCAGGACACCGGTACTGCCGAAGTCCGCGCCGCCCTGACGCAGCACTCCGAGTCGGTCCGGAACGCCCTGTCCCTCGACCGAGAAGGACCGGTACAGAGCCTACGAAGCGACATCCTCGCTGAGCTCAACGGCACCCGTCGGGAGCTAAGCGAACAGATGACGACCGTGCGCGGGCTCCTGACGGCCGCCCAGGCGACCACGAAGGCTTCCGCCAAGAACAGCCGGGCCATCGGCGCCGACTGGGAAGAACACGCCATGGGACTCATCGCCGATGTCTGCGCTGCTGCAGGAGACCAGTTCACCGCGGTTGGCGCCCAACGCGGCGTCAACGCCACGACGCGTCGCACCGGTGACGGGTTGGTGACACTGTCGCCGGCCATCACCGGGCATGGACGCACGTCCGTGCACGTCGTGGTCGAAGCCAAGAAGCGGTCCCGACCGATGACCGCGCAGGCCCTCAAGGCTGAGGCCATCACCGCTCGGGAGGTTCGCGGAGCAGCGGGGTGCCTGATCTTGGTGCCCACCCCCGCTGAGGTGCCAGGAGGAGGACGGTTCGCCCGTGTGGACGACCTCTCCTTCGTCGTCGCAGCCGACGACCCGGACACGCTCAGCCTCGTGTACCTCACGACTCGAGAGCTGGTCGCCCTGGTCACCGTTCGCCAACACGGCGACGACGGCGTGGACATCGCGAAGGCGCAGGCCCAGCTTCAGCACGCGCTGACTCTGTTGAGCGAGTTCGACGATGTCGGCCGGCTCGCCGGAGCGGCAAAGAAGAACCTGGAGAGCCTGCTGCTCACCGGGGCCAGGGTGCGCACAAGGCTGCACGACGCCCTCACCGCGGGTCTGGCGACGCTGCACCCGTGAAACACCTCGAGGGAGGGACGCATCATGCGTCCCTCCCTCGCTGTCGTATGGACAGGCCCTCCCGGCAACCGACTACACCAGGGGTGCGCAGTCCTCAGGAAGCGCGGAGAGCGCAGCCAAGCGCACCTCCGTCACCGCTGCGGCCCAAAGCTCCACGCACTCCCAGCCGCACCCGGGATGCGATGGCGGGTCCTCACCGCAGATGCCACCACAGCGGGCAGCGCGTGCCACTGCGATGACGGCTCCGCGGTTGCATGGGTGCGTGGTCGCCGAGGCGGAAGGGGATTCGGGGATGGGGCTGATCGTCGTCATGAGCCGGACCGTGCGGAGTTCGCGCCGGTCGGCCACAAGGTGCGGGTTTCCGGTGGAGTGTCCGCTCGTCTGACTTAGGTCACTCCATTCCAGGCGGGACCGGGTCCAACCTGTTCGAACACCTCAAGGCCGAACCCTCGGTGGGCAGCCGCATCGACCGACGCATCGAACTGCGCCACCACACCACCGGCCGCATGCTCGAGCTCCTGACCGCTCACCACCGGCACATCGCCGCAACAGACCCGGGCTCCTGTTCACCTTCGACCGCGAGTACGCCCACGGGTCATGGCGCAAGTGTTCAAAGCTTCTGCTGACCCTCGCCAACGACTGGGGCAGCACCGGTCCCATCACCGTCGCCGACGCAACCGACGCCATCCACAGCATCGACGGGGTCCACCCCAACCTCGACCACAAGCCAACCCGTCACCGGCGTCCGCGATGACCGCTACGCCATGGCACACAGCCTCACCCGGCCCGGTTGCCGTTCTCTGCCCGCCCGAGGAGATGAGCAACCTCGTCCGCACCCTTCGCACCTACGCCGCCCACCATGACGACGCCGCCTGGATGCACCCGCGCCCCAACGCTAGACGGCGCCTCGTCCCATCCCTGAGCCAGGACCTCCTCGACGCCATCGGCGTCGTCGGCGTCGCCACCCCACGCGCCGTCGGCGAAACCCACCTGCTGCGCGCCCTGACCCACCTGGTCCACGGACCCGTGCGCCACCTGCTCATCGACGACGTCAGCCTGATGCCCACCTACGTCCTCGACGAGCTCCACCAGGTCGCGCTCGTTGCCGGGGTTCAGCTGTGGCTGGTCATCGACACCGGCGACCAGCCCTCCGCCCGCGGCACCGGCCGCACCCGCGACCAGCACGCAGCCGACATCGTCGAATGGGTCCCGGCGACATCCACCGTCATCGCACCCGCCGACATCCTGGGCCGATGGGCCGGCCGCCCCCACCTCACGCCGAACTGCCAGCCGCCCTCACACAAGTGGTGGCACACCTGCTGGACCCCGGCCGGCCGTACGCCACCGCGTGCCCCGACCACCAGGAGGTCACCGACACCACCACCGCAAAAGTCCAGTGCCTCCTGGCCGGACTGCGTCGCGCGCTCACCGCCGGCACCGTCACTGCCGCCACAGCCCGGGCCCGCCTTGTCGAAGCAACCGACCACCCGGACACCACGGTCGCAGACCGGTGGGCCCTGACAGCTGCCGGCCGGGACCTGCACACGCCCGGCACGGACGCCCTCTGGCAGACAAAGCCCGCCGCCCACGCCGCCGCCCTGCGCGACGTCGCCGCCGACGGGTGCAGCCTCACCCACGACGGCAACACCACGCCGGTGCACCCGATGCGACAGCCTGCGCTTGCCCGGCTGCGCACTAGCCGTCGCCTTGCCGGGGTCCTACCCACCGAACCCATCGACGGCATCTTCGACCAAGAGCCCGGCACCCCAACGGCGCCGCGTCTGCGGCCAAGGCCCTCGCGGCAGTGAGACGCCCCGACAAACGGTCACTGCGCACGCGGAATCCTGGACCTAGCTGTGCGACCTAGCCCGTGGTCAGCGCGGGTCAGCGCGGGTCCATTCGACGGCGGTGAGGGCGTACCCGTAGGTGTCCATCCACTTTCCTGACCGGTGCAGGGCATCCGCCTGCGCGTGCAGTTCACGACGCAGCCCGACACGTTCCATCAGCCGCCACGACGGAGCGTTGTCGGCGAAGCAGGTGGCGGTGACTCGGTGCATACCGAGGTCGTTGAAGCACAGACGTAGGAGCTCTCGTGCGGCTTCGGTGGCGTAACCGTGCCCGGTGTGAGCTGGGTCAAGGACCCACGCCAGCTCAGCCTGGCGGCCCTTTCCTTGTGGTTCGGCCTCCTGCTGGGTCCAGGCGTCCTCGACCCGGAGCATGAGGTCACCGATGACTTGACCGCCGCGCTCGATGATGAGGGTGACTGCGAGGCGCTGCGCGTCCACGAACCTGTCGCGGTAGCGGACCGGGTCCGTGGGGAGCTCGGTCAGCCAGTGGGCGACGTCTTCACGTTGGCGGAAGGCGAAGGTCGCATCGGCGTCGTCCGTGGTAGCTCGACGGATGGTGAGTCGGTCGGTCGTTCGAGGCCATGTCGCCCGGTTGAGCGGGTCCGACACCGAGGGCTGTGGGGCGGGCGCAGTGTCGATGGACAGCAGGGGCACCGCGAGGTCCCGGAGGCTGGTGAGAACGCCGTGAAGGGCTGACTGGTCGGCGATGGGTCCACTCAGGGCGGTCGTGCCGTCCGGGCGGTGCGCGATGCTGAGACCGCCTAGACGGCTGGACCAGTGGGGGTCGAGGTGGCCGTCGATGCGGATCTCGTAGGTCGTGTTCATGCGTGGCTCCCGACGGTGGTCTTGGGCGGCGTTGGGCTGCTGATGCTGGGTTGACGGCGGATGGCCCATTCGGCGATAGCGAGATTGAGAACCCACGCTGCCCCGCGGGACGCGTCGAGGGCGAGGGGGCCGTGACCGAGGACGGCGCCCCCGATGCCTTCGGTGAATGCTTGGGTGCCGGCGGCGAGTGCGATGGCGTACGTGCGGGTCATCCAGGCCCGGTGTGCCTTGACGTCTGCGCGCCGGATGGCGTTGATGCCCAGGGTGAGGCCGGTAAGCATCGCCGGCGCGAACACGAGGCGCAGCACGTACAGGAGTGGTCCGGAGTCGGGTTGTGGTGGGACGAAGACGGTCAGCCAGAGCGCTGAGCCGGCAACGGCTGCTCCGGCGGCGATGGTGAGGCGGCCGGCCCTTCGATGCCAGCGTGGGTGTCGCTGGCGGACCTTGGGTGCGAACTGGAGGGCACCGAGGAGGGCGTAGATGGCGGCGCCGACGATGTGGATGATGACGGGCAGCGGGGAGGCAGTGAACCGCGGGTCCGATGGGATGAGTGCGGGTCCTCCGGCGAGCTCGACCACTCTCGCGGTGCCGGCCATGAGGGGGATGGCTGACAGGGTGATGAGTGCGGCCGGGATGCGCCATCCCCGCTGCCGGCGGTTCATCGGACCGTCACCGCCGGGGTGGTGTGCCCGGCCGCGACGACGGAGCCGGTGCTGGTGGAGGTGACCTTGCGCTGGTCGTTCCACAGGGAGATGCCGAGGCCGATGAGGGCGAGGCCGGTGGGGACGGCCAGGGGCCGGTTGAAGGACTGGGGCAGGACGGCGAGGGCGGCGGTGGCGACGTTGCCGACGGCGAGGAGGGCTGCGGCCCAGCGGTTGAGCACGCCGGCGCGGAAGGTGGCGATGCCGAACAGGAGGCCGCCGAGGATGTAGAAGCCGCCGGTGACCGCGAAGACGGTGGTGAGGGCGCCGATGTCTCCGTCGGCATTGCCCTTGAAGGCGGCTGCGATGACGTCTCCGGTCCAGCCGGGGTCGAGGCGGGCGGTGGTCGGCAGTGCGAACGCGGCCATGAACGTGGTGGCAAACATCATCAGGAAGCCGGCAGACAGGGTGAGGTAGCCAACCAGACCGACAAGGCCGGCCTTGGCGTGCTGGCGCAGGTACATGCCGGCGATTCCGGCCAGGACGAGCCCGGACATGACGGTCTTGGCGGTGTTTCGGACCACCCAGTCAGCGGTGGTGGCGGACTCCACGGTCATGGCGGGGTGCTTGACCTGGACGGCGATGTAGATGGCTCCGGCGACGGCGGCGGCAAGGCCGGCGCCCTGACCGAGACGGGAGGTGGGGACGTTCATGACGGATTCCTTTGGCTCGGTGGTGTCGGCGGTCGTGCCGACGGACCTGAAGGTAGGAACCGGCGGGGTGAGGGCGAATCACCATCGGTGGTGATCTGGTTGGTGACCGTCGCCCGGCGCTCGTGAGGAGGCCGTGGGACGCGTGGCCGCGTCAGAGGTGGCCGAGCTCGCGGGCGCGTTCGACGGCGGCTCGCCGGGTGTTCACTTCGAGCTTGGTGAAGATGTGCTTGGTATGGGTCCGCAAGGTGTTGACGGACACGAACAGCTCCTTGGCAATGTCGGGGCCGCTGAGGGTGGTGGCGAGCAGGCGTAGAACGTCGAGCTCGCGTTCGCTGAGCGCCTCCACGGCACCGTCGACCGGGTTCGGGGCGGCTCCGGGCCGGTAAGTCGCGTGCCTGAGGGTGCGGGCGTGCGCCGCTGCTCGTGGGTGTCGTTCCGACGCTGCCAGGAGCTCCTCGAGCGGCTCGCCCTCGTCGAGGAAGAGACGGACGAACCCTGCGGGTACACCGAGCTCGAGTGCTGTCGTGAGCTCGGCCAAGGCCGCTTGGCGATCGCCGCGGGCTTCACGAAGAAGGGCGCGGAGCAGGTGGACTTCGATGACGGTCGCCCCGCGACCACCCATCTCGGCGCCCTCAGCGATGGAACCCAGACGCGTCTCGGCCTCGTAGAGGCGCCCAACGTCCGTGTCTGCGTCGGACTCGACCCGGTGCTCTGCGAGGAGCAGGCGCACGTAGGTCAGCTGGTTGAACTCCTCGAGGTACCCGCCTGCGGACTGCTGGTCCACTCCCACCGAGGTCGCCCAGTCGCGTGCTTCGGCAAGTCGCCCTTGCCTGATATGGACGCGGGCCTGCTGCGCGGCTATGGGCGCCACCTCGGGAAAGAAGCCGGCCATGTATCGGTCTTTAGCTTCCTGCAGCAGGCGCAGAGCTGCGTCGAGGTCGCCCTGCGCTCGGCGCAGGCGAGCCGTGGTCATAGGCAGCCGGTACCGGTTCTCCAGCAGCGAGGCTGCCTCGCCCAGGGTGGACGCAGCCGTCAGGTGCTCGCTGGCACGGTCAAGGTGACCGTGTTCCACCAGGACGTCGGCCAGGCCGACGTGGAGGTCGGCGAACGTAGCGAGGGCGGCACCGGGGTGCTTCTCAGCGCCTTCGAGCGCCCGCTCGAACAGGCGCCGCGCTTCGTCGGGTCGTCCACGGGCCACCCACATGCTGCCCAGCGGAACGGTGCCGCCGAACTCGTCGGCAACATCGCCTGCAGCGGCAAGGCTGCGCATGGCAGTGCTGAACGTTTCCACGGCGCCGCGAAGGTTCCCGTCGGCCCATGCGGCCATGCCGAGGAACCCGGCGGCACCCCCGCGGGCCATGTGGTCGTCGGGGCCAACGAGCTCGAGAGCCTTGCGCGCGTACTGCTGGGAGGCGGCGGTGTCCCCGCGTGCCTGGGCGGCGGATGCGCGGAAGATGGCCACGGTGGCCGGCAGCGTGCGCAGCTCCTCGCGGGTAGCCGTAGACGCGTCTAGTGGGGTCATGGGCGGGTTGGCTGCGTAGGCGGTCTCCGCTGCGGCTAGCCAATCGTCGACACCTTCCAGGTCACCTTCGACGAGGCTGGTCCAGGCGCGGTAGGTGGCCAGCAACGCGCGCTGCCGGATGGTGTCGTCGGGCAGGGCGGTCAACCAGTCGCGGATGAACTGGTCGTGGCGGGTGCGGCGCAGGTCGGGCAGAGCCCACTCGACCAGGTTTGCAGCGTGACCCGGGTCAAGTGCTTCTAGTGCGTGCCGCACTGCGTCCAGCGGTCGGTCGTGGTCGGCGTACCAGGAACTGGCGGCGCGATGGAGCTTCGGCACGGCGTCGGGGTGGTCTGCCAGCAGGCGCGCGCGGAGCGCCTCGACGAACAGGTGGTGGTACCGGTACCAGGTGCGTTGGTCGTCGAGCGCGACGACGAAAAGGTTGCTGCGGTCCAACGCGTCCAACTGGGCTCGGCCGTCGCTTCGGCCAGTCAGCGCATCGGCCAGAGGTCCGGTGAGCTCGTGCAGGACGGACGTGTCGAGCAGGAACTGGCGGACGGCTTCCGGTTGGTGGGCCAGGACTTCGTCGACGAGGTAGTCGAGGATGAACCGGTTCGTGCCGGTGAAGTCTTGGACGAAGCCGCGACTGTCCTCCACGCCTTGTAGGGAGAGCCCGGCCAGCTGCAGGCCAGCGACCCACCCCTCGGTCCTGGTGGCGAGGGCCTTGACGTCCTCCGGCGACAGAACCAGTCCCATGACGCGGTTGAGGAACATGCTGGTCTCGTCGTCGGTGAACCGCAGGTCAGCGGCCCGCAGCTCGAGGAGCTCACCGCGAGCTCGCAGCCTCGGCAGCGGCAGCGGCGGGTCTGAACGGGTGGCGATGGCGAGGGTCAGCTGCGGCGGGGCATGGTCGAGCAGGAACGCGGCGACTGCGTGCGCCTGCGCAGCGTCGATGACGTGGTAGTCGTCCAGGGCAAGGACAGTGGCTCCGCTGTGGGCGTCGAGCTCGTTGACGACGCTGGTGAGCACGGCCTGGGTCGGTGGGGTGCCGCCGTCGGCCATGAGGCGCGAAGTCTCGGGCAGTTCGCAGACGGACGCGAGGGCTGCGACGACGTGCTCGAGGAGCCGGGCGGGGTCGTTGTCGCCCCCGTCCAGGGACACCCACGCGACTCGCCGGCCGGCGTCGCTGGTGCGCAACCACTGGGTGAGCAGCGTCGTCTTGCCAAACCCGGCTGGCGCCGAGACCAGGACCACCCGGGGCAGACCCTCGGTCATGCGGCCGGTGAGCCGCTGGCGTGGGACCAGGTTCGGGCGCGCGGCAGGCACATGCAGTTTGGTCCCCAGCACAGCCACCTGCTGAGTGTAGGAGCGACCGTAGGCGCTGGTCAGCGGGTTCGGGGTGAGGTGGCCAGCTCACATTCGCAGTCACCAGACATGGTGACGCGAGCGGTGCCACGACCGCCTTACGTTCGCTGCACCACGAGCGGTTGACGCTCGTTCTCATCGAAGGAGAACCGCCATGACCACCACCGCCCTGCCTCCGGCATCCACGACCGAGGCGCCCGGCCTGTCCCTTCGGCGGCTGAACGCGATGCGCGCCGGCTACCTGCTCATGTTCGTCGGGCTGGTCATCGTCAAGTGGCCGCTGCTGCCGCAGGCTCGAACCCTGCCCCTGTTCGAAGGTGTGACCGTGTGCCTCCTGACGGCCATGTCAGTACTCGCCTTCCTCGGTCTGCGGCAGCCGACCCGGATGCTGCCAGTCCTGGTGTTCGAAAGCGCCTGGAAGGTCCTGTGGCTGTCACTGGTCGCCTTGCCGCGGGCCTTGGCCGGAACGGTGGACGACGCCATGAGTCAGGTCATCGTGAACTGCTCAGTGGTCGTCGTCATCATCGCCGTGGTGCCCTGGGGTCACGTGTGGCGAACCTTCGTCGCCGGGCGCGCAGAGCGTTGGCGGTGACCCCCAGCGCTGTGCCGTTGGGGCAGCCGGCGCCGCAACGCAGTGGCCCCAGCGTGCGGCGCCTGCTCCTGACCTCGCGCCGCTCAAGCCCGTGCCGGCTTTGGGGGCGCCTGTGCTGAGGAAACCGAGGCGCCCTTTGAGCGCTGTCAGGGCGAGACCGTCAGGAGAACCTTGCCGCGGGCGTGTTCGGTCTCGACGTAGTGGACAGCGTCGGCACCCTGAGCCAGGTCGAAGACTCGGTCAACCACCGGAGTCACCCCGTGTGTGACGATGAGCGCGCTCAGCGTGCCCAGCTGGTTGGTGCTGGGTCGTGCTTGCGGGATGGCGATTCGCGGGCCGGGGGCGCGGGACAGGAGCTGGGCACGGACCAGCAAGCCAAGAGGGCCGACGAGTCGTCCGGTACCGGGCACGCCACCTCCGGACAGCACGAGGGTGCCGGTGTCGCGCACGAGCCGGCGCAGCCGACGCACTGACCGGTTCCCGACGAGGTCGACCACGGCGTCGTAGCGGTCCCCGGTGGCGCAGAAGTCGGTGGTCGCATAGTCGACGACGGCGTCGGCGCCGAGCGCGCGGGCTTGGGCCGCGTTGCGGGAACTGCAGACGCCGGTGACATGCATGCCTCGAGCATGGGCAATCTGGACGGCGAACGTGCCGACCCCGCCGGAGGCGCCGTTGATGAGGATGCGGTCGCCGGCGCGCGCGCCGGCCGCGTCGAGGCAGGTGAGCGCCGTGGTGCCCGCGAGAGGCACAGCGGCCGCCCCTTGGGCCGTCACACCCTCCGGGATGCGCGCGATTGCGTCTGCCGATGCCACGGTGTACTCGGCCCAGGCGGCGTCGGCCTCCCCAAGGACGCAGTCACCGGGCTGCCACCCGGTGACGCCCTCGCCGACAGCCACAATGGTGCCGGCGAAGTCGGTTCCGCGAGTCTGCACTCGCGGCGCGTGACGACCGAAGACAGTGCGGTCGAGCAGCCGCGCCAAGCGGGGCTCGCCGCGCATGATGTGCCAGTCGCGGGCGTTGACCGAGCTCGCGTGCACCCGCACCAGAACCTGGCCGGGTCCGGGTCGAGGGACAGCAACCGTTACCAGACGCAGCACGTCCGGCGACCCGTACGCATCCTGCGCAAGAGCCCTCATCGTCGTTGTCCTCTGGGCCGTCGTCCGGGTGGAAGTCGTGTGCACGGGGGACACCGGGCTGGCCTCAGCTCCGGTGTGGGTCGCCGGTGAGTCTTGGCCTGGTGTCGCCGAACCCCCGCTCGTGGGTGGCGTGACCACGGTCACTTCACCTCCGAGCGCAGCAGCGTGACCACGCCGACGGCCAGCGGGACGACCAACCAGGCTGCGGACGTCACACCGAGCTGCGCCCACTGCTGCGCGCTGAACCCGCCCTTGAACAGGGCGCCCTGTGTGAAGTTCGGGTCGACCCAGGGCTGAGCGTTGCGGAACCACTCCTGCCCCATGGCCAAGAACGTCAGAAGGGTGGGGGCGACGAACGCGTAGATGAAGTACGTGACGATGGCTCCGGCGGAGGCGCGGATGAGGACGCCGAGCATAAACCCAGCCGCCATGAGGAGCGTGTTCGCCAGCGTGTAGTAGGCCAAGTCGGTGACGTTCTGGTCCCAGACCGGGTGCACCCCGTGGATGGCGGTGCCCGCAACGTTGCCGAGTGCGCCAAGGGGGAAGGCGAGGACCATGGCGACGATGCCAACCAGCAGCATGGCGACGCCTTTGGCGAGGATCACCCGGCCACGGTGCGGAACGAGGGTGAACGTGGTCAGTCCGCTGCGCTGGCTCCACTCAGCGGTGACCGACAGCAGGGCGATGAGCGGCAGCAGGATGCTCATGGGTTTTCCGATGGCGAGGGTGAACATGCCGTAGCTAAGCTGGCCAGCCGGGGCGAACGCGATGACCAGGAGGGTGGCGGCCACGGCGGCCAAGCCGGTGCCGATGAGCAGCCAGAACCCGGAACGGGTGTCGAAAGACTTGCGCAGCTCGACGGCGACCAGACGCCGAAGCGGGATACGGATCGAGACGGCGGAGGGACTCGCCGTGGTGGTGGGTGTGGCGGGGGTGGTCAGGACGGTGGTGGTCATGCCACGGCTCCTTCTCGCTGGGTTTGGGCGGTGAGCTCGAGGAACATCTCCTCCAGGCCCGCGCCTTCGGCGGGGCGCAGGTCGAGCAGGGCGACACCGGCGCGGGCGGCGTGCTGCCCGACGTGCTCGGGGTCGGCATCGACGCGCAGAGTGGTGATGCCCGTGGCGCTGCGCACGCCATGTTCGGTGTACACGGTCCCTGCGCCGTCGAGCGCTTCGGTGAGGGTGGCGCCGTCGCGGGTCTGGACGAGGGTGCCGGTGGTGGCGAGCAGGTCGGCCTTGGTGCCGTGGGCGACGATGCGGCCGTGGCCGATGACCACGAGGTCGTCGGCGATGACCTCGATCTCGTGAAGCAGGTGGGAGGAGAGGAGGACAGTGCCGCCGCGGTCTGCGTAGCTGCGCAGGAGGTCGCGCATCCAGCGGATGCCGGCGGGGTCGAGGCCGTTGGCGGGTTCGTCGAGGATGAGGACCTGGGGGTCGCCGATGAGGGCGGTGGCGATGCCGAGGCGTTGGCGCATGCCGAGGGAGTAGTCGCGCACGCGCCGCTGCGCTTCGGTGTCGGTGAGGCTGACCCTCGCGAGCATCTCCGGGACCCGGCTCGCCGGCAGACCCATGGTCTGCGCGGCGAGGGAGAGGATTTCGCGCCCCGTCCGGCCGGCGTGCTGGGCGGATGCGTCCAGCAGGACCCCCACCTCTCGCCCGGGGTTGGGCAGGTCGGTGAACCGGCGTCCGAGGACAGTGGCGGTGCCGGTGGTCGGGCTTGTGAGGCCGACCATCATCCGCATGGTGGTGGACTTGCCGGCGCCGTTGGGGCCGAGGAATCCGGTGACGCGTCCGGGCCGGGCGGTGAAGGTGATGTCGTCGACGGCGACGGCCGGGCCGTAGCGTTTGGTGAGCCGTTCCACGGTGAGCATGAGTAGGTCCTCTCGGAGGCAGAGCCAGCAGCGTGCTGGCTACGACTGGGGCGCAGTGGGGGTCAGGGCGGTCCGCTTGAAGCCCTTGACGATGAGGTAGATGCCGAAGCCGAGTTCCCAGAAGAACTCCGGGGCAGCCGAGAGGCTCTGGACCGCTCCACCGGGCTCGATGAGGTGCAGGACGGCCGCGGACCCGGAGGCGACGATGAGGGGACCGCCGATGAGGCCGAGGACGGCGAGCCGGCGGGGCACCAGACGGCTGCGGAACATCATCCAGCCGAGGATGCAGCCGTTGCCGACACCGACGACGAACTGCGGGCCGAGGTTGAACGTCCAGTGCTGCATGGCGAGGAACGCGTCTCCGACGACGGGCAGCCCGGCGGTGGCCTGCCCACCCGAGGCCGCGTAGTCCTGGCGCAAGGTGACGACGGTGAGGACAGCGAGGATGCCGACACCGATGAATACGCTCTCCATGATTCGGGCGGCGATGAAGCTGAGGCCGAGGTTGGGGTACCTGCGCTTGACGACCGTGTATAGGGCGGTGGCGCTGCCGATGTTGGCGATGATGAGGATGGCCTCGGCGAACGCGCCCCACAGGACGCGGGAGTCGTGGCCCGGCCCGGTGATGTAGTTCCCGTCGAACAGCGGCGGGTAGAACCACACCTTGGCGGAGATCGAGGTGATGTAGGTGACGACGAACATCCAGCCGACGATGGTGGCGGCGCGGCGCGTCGGGTCCGTTGCCGGCGGGCGTTCGATGGTGCGGGCCTGCTGGGTGGTGGTCATGTCAGTCTCCTTGTTCGGTGGTTGCAGCGGTTGAGGGGTCGCGGTCGTGCTGTTGCAGGGAGAGCAGGGTGATGCCGATGTCGCCGAGTTGGCGGAGCAGCCCGTGCAGGGCGGCTTGGTCGGCGACGGGCCCGCGGAGGAGGGTGGTGCCGTCCTCGAGCGGGGTCAGGGTCATGCCGTCGAACCTGCTGGCCCAGTGACTGCCGAGGTGTCCTTGGAGGCGAATCTCGTACCAGGCGCGGTCGGGCCCGGTTGGGGCTGGCTGGTGCGTCATGGCTCTGGCTCTCCCGAAGGGTGTGCGCCTGGTGGGCGCTGGCGGCGGTGGACTGGTTCGATACGCCGCAAGCTAGGAGCACATGTGGTGAGCGGCCATCACCGCATCTGGTGAAACCGCACGGTGAACATGACGAGTCGTCGGCTGAACCTGAACGCCCCAAAGGGGATGTATCAGGCCAGCGCAGGCGCTATGACCTGCGGTTTACGCGTCGCGCATCTGGTGCTCGCCATCGCCGCTGCCTACCGTGGATGGGCGCCCGGCCTCGGATGGCCGCGCAGTTCCTCCCGGAGACCGCACATGCAAGACACGTCCAGCGCCACGGTTCGAGCGCCTGCCCCACAGGGACGCGTTGGGTGGGGCTTTGTGCTCCTGTACACGCTGTCCTACTTGGGCACGTCGCTTCTGTTCCTGGCTCCGCTCGTGGTGACCTTGGCCCTGAAAGTGAACGACCTCGTGGGCAAGGACGAGGCCCCCGCAAGCCTGGCGTTGGTCGCTGGCGCTGGCTCAGCGGTGTCCTTAGTTGGTAACCCCTTGTTCGGCCGGTTGAGCGACCGAACCTCCTCACGGTGGGGTATGCGCCGCCCGTGGATGGTTGGCGGCCTGCTTGGCGGGACCGGCGGCATCCTGCTCGTAGCGACCGCGAGCAACGTGCCCACCGTGGTACTCGGATGGTGCATCGCCCAACTGTTCTTCAACGCGGTCCTGGCGGTGCACGTGGCTGTTCTGCCCGACCAGGTTCCCTCGGCGCAGCGCGGTCTGGTCTCAGGTGTTCTCGGCATCTGTCTGCCCATCGCGTCCATCGGCGCGACGTTCGTCGTGAAGCTGTTCTCCGGCCACGAGCTCGCGATGTTCCTGCTGCCGTGCGCCTTTGGCGGCCTGTTCATCGCGGTGTTCGCCGCCACCCTCAAGGACCGGACGCTGCACGCTGACACGCGGCCGGCGTGGACGCTGCGGGATGTGGCCACCACGTTCGTCGTGAACCCGCGCCGCCACCCGGACTTCGCCTGGGCGTTCCTCAGCCGGTTCCTGCTGGTCATGGCGTACGCGTTCCTGACGACGTACCAGGTGTACTTCCTCCTGGAGCGCCTACACCGCGCCGAGGCTGACATCCCGAACCTGGTCTTCCAAGGCACCGTCGCCCAGTCGTCTGCGGTCGTCTTGGCGTCCTTGGTTGGTGGTCGCATCTCCGACAGGGCTGGGCGGCGCAAGGTGTTCGTGTGCGCTGCCGCGCTCGTGTACGCGTTCGCCATGCTGATGCTGAGCGTTGCCGGAACCTTCCCGATGTACCTGGCCGCGTTGGCCGTCAGCGGACTCGGCTTCGGGCTGTACTTCGCCGTCGACCTCGCCCTGGTCACCGAGGTGCTGCCCGACCCTGACAACGCCGCCAAGGACCTCGGCGTCTTCAACTACGCCGGAGCCATCCCGTTCACGCTTGCGCCGGCGCTGGCGCCGGCCATCCTGTCCTTCGGCACGGGCAGCTACGGCATCCTGTTCGCCGTTGCCGCCGCGTGCGCTGCTGCGGGGGCGTTCGCCGTGCTGCCGGTGAAGGCGCTGCGCTGAAGGCTCGACCGTCCCTCCGGAGGCGGCAGTCAGTCCTTGTGACGGCTCAATAGGTTGAGCTCGCGGGCGCGAGTCACGGCGGCGCGTCTGCCGCTGACTCCGAGCTTGCTGTACACGTTCCGCGTGTGCGTCCGGACCGTGTTCAGGGACACGACGAGGTGTCGGGCCAGCTCGGGCCCGCTGAGGTCGGTGGCGAGCAGGCGCAGCACCTCCAACTCGCGTTCGCTGAGCGGGTCGACCAAGTTCTGCCGTGACGGCTCTGTCCGGGCCGGTGCGGTGCCAGACCCTTCAGGCGCGCAGGCAGCGCGCACCGTCCGCACCCACGGCGTTTGCTGCTCCTCCGAGGTCAGCAGCGCGACGAGCCGTGGCAGGTCGACTGCGTGGTCTGTGAACGGGCGGGCGAACCGCTGCTGGTCGCTCAACCTCAGGGCCAACCGGAGGTGGTCGGCGGCGGCGTGCCGGTCGCTGGCAGCCAGCGCGGCGCACGCTTCGAGCATCGTGACCTCAAGCAATGCACCGAGCCGCCCGCCGGCTTCGCTCGCACCGCGCAGCCGGGTCAGGAACGAGCGAGTCGTCGCAAGGCTCGTCGCAGCCGTGCTCCGGTTCTCAGCCAAAAGAAGCATGGCCAGAGTGATGTGCTCGTACTCGCGGACGTACGACAGCTCGTCGTCGGGTCGCAGCTGGTGGGCGTCCGCCCAAGCGCGCCCTTCGTCCAGTCGCCCTTGGGCGATGAGCAGCCGGGCGCGGGTGGCGTGCACCGGGCGGACGTCTGGCTTGAAGTCTGGGACGTAGACGCGTTCCGCTTCGTCGAGCAGGGCCAACGCCTCGTCGACATCACCTCGGGCTGCGCGCACCAGCGCCATGGTCACCCTGACCTGCGCGGCGTGTTGCGGCATCCCAGCGGCTTCGCCGAGTTGCTGGGTGCGACGCAGGTGTTCGTCGGCTTTGTCGAGCTGACCGCGCTCGACAGCGACTTGCGCCAGACCTGTGTGCATGTCCGCGGCGCCCCTAGGGACCGCAACGGTGTTCAAGGTGAGGTCGAGACCGCCTTGCAGGGTCCGTTCCGCGTCGCTGAGCCGGCCCTGGGCGATGCGGATGTCGGCCAGTGTCGTGATGCAGCCCAACACGTCGGAGATGTGACCCGCCTTGAGGAGCTCCTCGACACACCTGGAGTAGCAGTAGTGGGTTTCCTCGATGGTCCCTGTGCGCCAGTGCGCGAGCCCGGACAGGCCCCACGCGCCCGCGCGGGTCCGGAAGTCGTCGGCGGCTGCCGTCCTGGTGGCGAGGGCGACGTGCCGCTGTGTCCCTTCCAGGTCCTCAGTCAGCAAGGCGTGGGCCGCACGGTAGAGCTGCACCTTGCCGGGCACCTGGAGGAGCTCGTTGGGGTCCTCGACGACCACACCAGCCTCGGCCGGCGAGGCAGCTCCCATTTCGGCGAGAACGGCTTCGAGGTCGTCGAGGCGTTGCGGTATTGAACTCACGTGGCTGACCGCCATGAGCCCTGCGATGAAGCCGATGGCGAGGACGGGGCGGCCGCGGACGACGTCACGCGGGATGGCCTCCACCCAGCCCACGATGGTTGCCTCCTGACGGTCACGCAGCAGGCCGGGGATGGCACTCTCCATGAGCGCCGCAGTCCGGGAGGGGTCGCCCGCGGCGAGGGCGTGCCCTACGGCCGCGACCGGCTGACCGTCTGCGTAGTACCACTCGCTGGCCCGCTGGTGCAGTGTCGCCAATCGAGGGCTGGTCGGGTCCGCTGACGCGTGGGTCCGCAGGACGTCGGCGAACAGGTGGTGGTAGCGGTACCACTGGCGTCGCGCGTCGAGCGGGACGACGAACAGGTTCTCCCGTTCGAGCCGTTCCAGGGTGTCGGCACCGCCGGTGTTGCCGGTCACCGCGTCGCACAGGGGACCGCTGAGCCGTTCCAGGATAGAGGTGCGCAGGAGGAACTCTCGAACGGCCCGAGGTTGGCGGCCCAGGACCTCTTCGACGAGGTAGTCGACGATGAACCGGTCGTCGCCGGCGAAGTCGGCGAGGAAGCTGCTGACGTCGCCGCGGTTCTGCATCGACAGGACGGCTAGCTGAAGTGCCGCCGCCCAGCCCTCGGTGCGCCGTTCGAGAATGGCGGCCTCGGCCGGGTCCAGGTCCACACCGGCATGCTGCAGATAGCTGGCTGCTTCGGCGTCGGTGAACCGAAGGTCGGCTGCACGAATCTCCACGAGCTCACCCCGAGCTCGCAGCCGGCTCATGGGCAGGCCGGGGTCGGTGCGGGTCCCGAGCACGAGATGCGCGTGCGGCGGCAGGTGCGTCAACAGGAACGCGACACCGTCGGAGATGTCGGGGTTGTCGACCAGGTGGTAGTCGTCGAGGACGAGGACGACGTCGTGCTCAAGCTCGGCGAGCCGATTCACCAGCTCGGTCAAAGCCGCCTGTGGTGGGGGCGCTGAGCTTTCGAGCAGCGGCAGGACGTTGGCGCGCAGGTCGGGGATGGGGCCGGCAAGGGCGGTGACGGCGTACGTCCAGAACGTGCCGGGGTTGGTGTCGCCGGCGTCGAGGGAGAGCCACGCGACGAGCCCCGGCTCACAGCGGTGGTGCACCCAGTTCGCGAGGGCGGTGGTCTTGCCGAACCCGGCTTGGGCGGCGACCACGGTCAGCTTGGCACCCCGGCCTTGGTCGAGCAGGTCGCTGACGCGGGCCCGCAGGAGCGTGCCGGGTTTGGGCGGAGGGATGAAGAGCTTGGTGGTGAGCAGGGGACCTGACATGCCTGCTCCGTTCGCGACACCCCGGCTGGCTGTCTGCAGCGTAGAACAGCTTCTGCCTGCGCCGAAGCACATCCGCGACGAAGCGATGATTGGTGGCGAGCAAGGGCCCGGACCCTCGGGCAGGGGGACTCCGAGGGTCCGGGCGGTCTGTGAAACGCCCTACCGGTATGTCCGGCCGGCGGCTCAGCGGCCGGTGCCGCGAGTGGCCACGCGGGCCCGCACCTTGTGCAGCTGCGGCATGAGCCCGTAGATGACGATGGGGACGGCGATCGTGGCCAAGACGAAGGTGCGCAGCACCGGGTTCATCGGGCGCAGCCAGTCGCCCAGGGCCAGGTTGATGAGGGTCAGGGTGGGAAAGACGCAGAGCCAGATCATGAGGGCGAGCTGGTGCTTGGTCGGTGGTGCGATGCGGGGCGGTGCCGCGGGTGCGCTGGGAGATGCTGAGGCGGGGTTGGGCATGGCGGAACTCCTGATGTGGTGATGGTGAGGTGGTATCGAAGAGGTGGTGTCGAAGGGGTGGTGTAGCGGGCAGGGTCAGGGCACGAAACCCTGGTTGAAGAGGTCGACGGCTGCGCGGATGTCCGCGTCGACGAGGTCGTTGTTGATCGCGATGGCAGCGGCCGACCCTTCACCGGCGGCGGTGATGACCTGGGCTCGCGGGTTTGCGACGTTGCCGGCGACCCACAGTCCGGGGACGGTGGTGGCTCCGTTTGCACCGGTGGCGACCCAGCCGTGCTCGTCGAGGTCGCACCCGACACCGGCGAGGAGGTCGGAGTGCGGAGCGAACCGTGGCGGGACGAAGACCGCGTGGCGAGGGATGACGCGTCCATCGCTCATGGCGACTCCGTGCAGGGCGTCGTCCTTGATGACAAGGTGGTCGACCTCGCCTTCGACGACGCCAATGGCGCGGGCGACGAGCTGGGACCGGTCCTGGGCGGTCAGGGCACCCTCAGGGGTGAACAGGACCAGGTCGTGGGTCCACTGGCGCACGATGTGCGCGTACCGGACGGTGTCCGGTCCATGCCACAGGACGCCGAGCGGGTGGTCACGGACCTCCCACCCGTGGCAGTACGGGCAGTGCAGGACGTCCTTGGCCCAACGGTCGGCCAGGCCGGGGATGTTGGGAAGCTCGTCGTGCAGCCCGGTCGTGACGAGGACTCGTCGGGCCTTGACGCGCTGTCCGTCGCCCAGCAGCGCCTGGAAACCTGCGTCGTTGCAGCGAACGAGCTCCCGCACGGTGCCCTCGACGATGGTGGCGCCGTATCCGGTGACCTCCTTCCGGCCGGTCTCGAGCAGCTCAGCGGGCGGCATCCCGTCGCGGGAGAGGAATCCCTGCATGTGTGCGGCGGGCGCGTTACGAGGGTGTCCGGCGTCGACGATGACGACGTCGCGCCGGGCTCGGCTAAGCACCAGGGCGGCGGACAGACCGGCGGCTCCGCCACCGACCACGAGGACGTCGTAGTTGTTGTTCATGGCGACACTGTGGAGCCGTGGGCCCGGACGACACCAGCCCCGTTGCTGTTTCCGGGAACGGTGATCGTTTCGTCTGCCCTGTGCGGCAGGTCGCAGGGACAGTCCGCCTCGACGAACAGGTCGTACAGCGACGACCGGAGTGGGTTGAGTGCGTTCATGGCGCGCTCCGTTTCGGTGCCAGGCCGGGACCCTTCGCGTCGGGCCGTTGAAGGGTTCCGCGTGCGCTCGACGGTACGAACGCCTCTAGTGAGCAAGCACCCCCACATGTAATGAGAGCGGCTGGTGAATCATCCCCGGTCGGGTGTCGATGGAGCTGCGCGATTCCTCCGGCCCAGAATTGGCAACAGGCGTTGCCATGGGCGCGCCCGGTGGTCACCATGGGCGCATGGAGGACTCGCCGACAGTCATCGCGAAGGCGCTTGAGCAGGTTGGCCCACGGCTCAAGCAGCTGCGGGCGACACGAGGTGTCACGTTAACGGCGCTGGCCGAGTCCACTGGCATCTCCAAGAGCACCCTGTCCCGGCTGGAGACAGGACAGCGTCGAGCCAGCTTGGAGCTACTACTGCCGTTAGCTCAGGCGTACCGCGTCCCACTCGACGACCTCGTCGGGGCACCCGAGGTAGGCGACCCGCGGGTTCGACTGAAAGCCAGCAAACGCAACGGGCGGACCGTACTGCCGCTGACCCGCCAACCCGGCGGGGTGCAAGCGTGGAAGATCGTCATCCCCGTCACAAACAGCACCCCGCAGCTCCGGAGCCACGAGGGGTACGAGTGGCTGTACGTCCTGTCTGGTCACATGCGCCTGGTGCTCGGCGACCACGACCTGGTCCTGAAGGCCGGTGAGGTGGCCGAGTTCGACACGCACGTTCCGCACTGGTTCGGCAGCGACGGCGTCCAGCCTGCCGAAGTGCTGAGCCTCTTCGGTCCCCAAGGGGAACGGGTCCACGCACGCGCCCGGTCAGCAAGCAAGCAGCAGCCCTGAGCATCCTGAAGGGTTGGCACCGTCGCGCCGGCTATGGAGCGCACTGCCGCGTACCGCGGCACCGGCTGCGATGCGTCATCTGGTGGCTGGGCAGGCTCACGGCAACGTCGCCATCCCGATCTGAACGGGTCGTCGTTCCGTTCACGGCTCCTGACCGGGACCGGGTCGTAACACGCACGCATGAGCGTCATGACTGCCCCTCTGGGGCAATTCGGTGAGCCACTCTTCCCTACGCATGCGCCGGCGAAGTGTCCCGGCCAGAACTAACCCCTCGGGCGAGTGTCCTGGCAGGAATAGGTAAGTCCCAGCCGGAGCTCGCCACCTGAGGCTGCGGAAGCCGTCTCAAGTGTCCTTTCCGGAACTGCCGTCTGCGCGTTCAGACACTCCGCCAAGAACCCGCACAAGGTCGAAGGCAGGCTCCGCCTGTCAGGCGGCAGCGTCGTAGACCTTCAAGGCCGCAGCGCGCTGCCCGAACGTCCCCCGGAACACCAGCGCCGGGTCCACCAGGATGCGTCGTGGCCGCGTCCCGCCCATGTCCTGCCGCTTGATGAGACCAGCCCGTTCAAGCTTGGTCAGAGCCTTGCTCACAGCGGAGCGCTCGTGGCCGATGCCTTCTGCGAGCTCGGAGATGTGGGCGTCGAGCGTGTTCTCGTACTCCATCGAGCTCAGCAGCAACAGCAGCAGCTTCCAGTCGAGCGCGGAGAGGCGCAGCTCCTTGTCGCTCAACAGGTGAAGCAGCGGCTTCTGGAACAACAAGCTGAAGGTTTCGGTGTGGCGTGGGCGCTTGACGATGCCGACCAGGTGGATCTCGCCGGTTTCGACGTTTGCGTACTCGGGCATTCATGACTCCTCGGGGTGGTGCCGCCGTGTTGCGACCTGACTTACATGTGTCGGATGGGTCAGAAACCGCATGGATCTGTGGTGACTTCGACACGCGACCACACCGGTGACCTGCGACAACGAGGGGTTACCTTCTAGGCTCTCTGGACACTCACCCTGCTCCGAACACGGCCCTGGCGTCGCTGCGCTCCGCTCGCGGCCTCCGGCCGCATCAACACAGTTCGCCGAAGTCCCTGCCCCGCAGGTGTGTGGCGAAGGTCGTCACGGCAGCAAGGCCAGTCCTTGATCACCGCAGAGCGAAGGGCGGCTGACGCCGCCGCTGGCCGATGTCTTTCGGTCGCCCCCGACGACGACGCAGCATGTGGACCTCGCCGGGCCGGGTGCATGGACAGTACGCCTGGTGCCTCAGCGGGCCAGATGGTTCAGCACTGCCTGGAACTTGGCCGCGTACCGGGTGTCGTCGCGGCGCACGTACGCGTCGAGGACGGCCACCACGACCGCCTGCGGAACTGCGAAGGAGATATGGAGACCCGGCAGGTCGGGGTCTGGCTCGAGGTCTCCGACGGGTTCGACCTGGTAGAGGACGCCGCCGCCGACGGTGCCGTCGTCGTGCTCGGACGCTCCGGCGCACGCGCGCGCCAGCTCCCGGTCGGTGGTGACGTAGACCCGGTCATGGCGGCCGGTGATGTTGGCCATCCCTGCCGCGACGCTGCGGGTTCTCGTGGTCGTGGTAAGGCCGGTGATCGACGGTGGCAGCAGCAGGTCGCCCTTGCGGCGCCCGGGAGCGCCGCCGTGGAAGAGCCGCACGTTTAGAGCGCCTGGTCCTTGCCGTCGGCGGCCGTCGAACCGGCGGGCTCCGTCGGCGTCTCCTCGACCGCCTCCTCGACCGACGCCTCGGTGGTGGGCGGGTCGGTGGGTGTGGTGGCGACTGCGGTGTCGGCGGGTGCTGGGCCGTCCTGGGACGAGAAGTCCGTCGAAACCAGCGATGCCGGCTTGGTGACCTCGACGTCCTCGGTCTCGGTGGGGGAGGGCTGCCGTAGCTTCGGTGGTGCAGCCGACCATGCCTTGAGGTCGCCGAGGACTTCGGCGTAGAAGGCGTCGACCTCACCCAGGACGGAGTCGATGAACGCGCCGCGACCCCGGCCCCGCTTGGTGCCCAGAGCCGCGGAGGTCGCGACGCGGTACGAGCGGATGTCCTTGGCCGGGTCGGTGACCAGGCTGTTCGGGTTCTCCCGCACGGTGCGCAGCAGCTCGGCGGCGCTGGACCCGCGCGAGTGGGCGGTGAAGCACTCCACCCGGGCGCTCTCGGGGGCGTTCTTCAGCTGTCGGACCAGCCAGTTGACGCGGGTGGTGGCGCGCCCGTCGCGAGGTGCGTCGAGGTCGACGTGGCAGGTGACCTGCCCGGCGCGCAGGTCCGCGGTGACCACGAGCGAGCCGACGGTGTCGGGGATGCGGATGGCGCCGGACAGCTGGCCGGTGGCGCACAGCTGCGCGGTCAGGGCTTGAGCGCGCAGCGTGGGGTCGGCGAGCTCCTTACGCGTCAGGACGGGGACGACCTCGGTCCCTAGGCGTCGGCCCAAGCCGAGGCTGGCGAAGCGCAGGAGGGCGTCGAAGCGGGCGACGACGGTGGCGATGCCCTTGTCGGTCGGGCGCAGCGTGCCGGCGGCTACTGCGTCCCGCACTGAGGTCCAGGACTCGCCCATGTCGTCGAACTCCAGCGCTCCGGAGCGTGAGTGCTCCAGGTAGCGGATGAGCTCGCCGAGAATCCATGCCTGGTCGGGGTCGGCGACGCCGCGGAACTCCTTCTGCATCACGGCCTCGGCCAGGACCTGGGACCAGGCCAGGTGGTGCAGGGCGACCTTGCGCAGCTTGCGCTTGTCGACCTTGGTCGGGTGCTGACCGGCGATGGCCGGGATCTCGTTGGAGATGGTGATGACGGCGTCGAAGCCCTGCTCGCGGGCGATGTCGAGGTAGTTCTCCAACTGCTCAGTAGCCAGCTCGTTCCCGCCGGTCTTCACCTCAACCAGTGCGGTCCACGTCTTGGTCCCGCGGCTGGCGCGGATGAGACCGTCGGGGTACAGCTTCTTGTCGCCGAGCATGAAGGGGACCTCGATGAAGCACTCGAGTGTGCCAGCTGGGGCGCCGAACGGCTTCACGATGGCGCGGCCGTACTCCTTGACCGCGGTCATCACCGCGAGCAGTGCGGATGTTGCTCGGCGTTCCTGCTCGTCGGCGCCGTTGATGCCGGACGTCGGAATAAGACGCGCCTCGTGCCAACTCTGCTCAGCCATGACGTTCCCCCGGGATGATGGTGCCGATGTGCCAGGACGAACCGTATCGCCGGACATGGACGCATAGCCCCGCTTTGGTCCGATGTGCACGTGGCCCAGGGTCGGTGCGACGGCGTCCCCTGCTTCCTCCAGGTCCTCCTACTGGCCTGTGAGGTCGCCGAACAGGAACGCGGCCAGGTTGGTAGCGATGAAGGCGCCGCCGATGGCGGCACCGATGATGGCCGGGACGCGACCTGCACGTTGACCCAGGCGAACCGCGGCGCGTCCGTGGGTGACGGCCAGGACGCCGGGGATGACGAACACCACCAGTGCGGGACCGGCCGCCAAGGTCCCCTGCCAGAACGCGGCGTGCTCCGGGTCGTCGGTGAGCAACGCCAGAATGCCTTCGCCCACGCCGAACGCAAGCAGGAACGACAGCGGGTACAGCGTCAGGGACCACCAGGCCCGACGGTAGGCACGAGCAGCGGCCGCGTGTTCCTGCCGCCCGCCGTGTGACGCAGGGTCCGTGTGTGAAGACGGGCGTGTGGCGTGAGGTCGTGTGGTCATCAGTGCACCTCCTGAGCGTGCCTCCACGATCGCAGCACCAAGTACCTGCAGACAGGGTCGTAGGTCATGGCACTGCCCGACTCGGTCCGGTCACTCGCGACGTGCAGAGTCCAGATGCTCCGCTCGAGTTCATCGCGGCCGGGAGGAGTACCGGCGCTGCTGACGTCCAGGTCAAGGGTGCCCGTGGCACGGTGGACGCCCGCGCTCCCAACCCGGGAGCACCACGTCCAGGGGGACATGTGCGAGCAGACCACTACGACACTTTCGCAAGCAGCTACGCCCGCGCGAACGAGACCGGTCTGTTCAACAGGTACTACGCCAGGCCGGCGATGGTCGACCTGGCTGGCGATGTGCAAGGCCGACGCGTGCTGGACGCCGGGTGCGGCTCGGGCCCGTTGGTGCACGACCTTCGGGCGCGTGGCGCGCGCGTGGCCGGGTTTGACTCCAGCCCGGCCATGCTGAGCTTGGCGCGGCAGCGTCTGGGGCCGGACGTGGACCTGACGGTGGCCGACCTGAGCGAGCCGTTGCCGTACGCCGACGCAGCGTTCGACGACGTCGTGTGCTCCTTGGTGCTGCACTACCTGCGCGACTGGACGGGCCCGCTGGCCGAGCTGCGACGCGTCCTGCGCCCAGGTGGGCGACTGCTGCTGTCGGTCAACCACCCGCGCATCCTCGAGTCAGCCAATCCGACCGCTGACTACTTCGCCGTGACCGAGTACTCCGAGGAGTACACGTTCGACGACCAGCAGGCGACGCTGACGTACTGGCACCGTCCGCTGCACGCGATGAGCGACGCCTTCGCCAGGGCCGGGTTCCGCATCAGCGTCATCAGCGAGCCACCGTTCTCGCCCGACACCCCACCTGACCTCCTGCCTTCCGACCTGGGTGAGCGCACCGCGTTCATCTGCTTCTTGTTCTTCGTCCTGGAAGCAGCCTGACCAAGGTTCGACCCTGAACGGCCCGGCCCCTGCGGACACCCGATGGTGATGCCGCACGGGGATGGGCTGCGCACCCCAGTCCCACCCCGGCGAGCCGACGGCGTCAGGTGGGGTGTCGCAGGTCAGGACTTCGCTGCCGTGGCGACCTTCGCCATCCCGGCGCGGGCGACCTTCTCCATGTCGTCGCCGGCCATCGGGGTCAGGCCGGCCGCGGTGAACGACACGACGTTGTGGCCGACGGCGACGAACACGGCGTCGATGACGACCTCGATGCCCTCGGACTTGGCCTTGGCGCGGAACGCGAGGGTCTGGTCGCCCAGGTTCGGGAACGACAGCCCGGTCATCGTCATCGGCATGCGTTCGGCCCCGTCGACAACGGTCATCTTCGAACACTCGGTCAGGACCTTGCCGAGCCCTTCGACGTGGTCGCCTTGGTTGTCGTCGTCGAAGGACGCGACCTCTTCCTCGAACTGGACGCCGAGCATGCCGCCCTGGGTGAACGACGCGGACGCCTTGTGCTTCGCCTTCACCTTCTTGCCCGACGTGTCCATGTTGTCGAATAGCTTCTGGCACGACGCCGGCTCCACCGTCGACGTGTCGTCCTTCTCCGGCTCGGACTCCGCCGCCGCCCAACCGGTCGGCATGTCACCCACAGCCAGCAGTGCAGCCTTGACCTGCTTCGCGTCCAGCTTGTCACCAGCACCCTGGGGCTTGGGTGCAGCCTCGCTCGTCTGGGCAGCCTTGGCAGCCGGCGACTCGGTCCCCACCGTCACCGCACGCTCGGGGGCGTTGCCGCAGGCGGTCAACGCCAGCGCCAGGACGACAACGGGCAGAGCAAGACGGGCAGTGCGAATCACGAGATGTTCCTCCAGGAGCGGCGTCGGTGCGCGCGTGCGGGCGCCGGCCCAACGTAGGCGCCGTTGCGGACATCGCGGTGACCGTTATGGGGTGCTGTGACGCAATCGAGATGGTTTTCGGCACTTCATGGTGGCGCCGCAAGTGGCGTGCACACGCCTCTGGGTTGCCCGGTCCGTGGGCCGCGGTGGTAGAACGGTCAAGCAGGTACGCATAGCTCAAGGGGGAACATGGGTGGGCGCGCAGGTGGCTCGAGGCGTGGCGGTCGCCGGGAACGCAAGCAGGGGTCGGTGCCGCTGACGCCGTACTGGCACGGCGGCACACCTGGTCTGTCCCCAGGGGACCAGCTCCGTCCGCGCGCGCACCCGATGATGTTGCGGATGTACAAGGCCGGCGACGCTCCGCACGACCCCAAACGGGTGTACGTCACGACCGACCGTGACCTGGGCCGCATGTTCGCCTCCCTCGCCCTGACCGGCGACGGCTCCGGCGGCGACCTGTACAACGTCGAACCGACCGGACCACTGGAACCGGACCCCGACTACCCGGACCTAGATGTGTCGTTCTCGTCCGAGTCAGCGGTCATCGTGTCCGTCGTCGAGCGTTCGGTGCGGATGAGCGACGCGCAGCAGGTCCAGGCCGAGGCCCCGTTCCTGCACTGGGACGACGGCTCCCCGATGTACGACCACGGCGGGTACCTGACCGTGTCACCCCAAGGAGCCCAGTACGGGCTCACGGCGGAGTTCCTGCGGTCGCTGGGTCGATGGCGCCGCTACGAAGACGCCCTGGACGACATCGGGAAGTGGTGGTGGGCCAACCACGACGAACCCCCACCGCAACCCCTGCAGTCCTAAGTCCGGGCAGTCGTCGCCAGTAGCTGATGCGCACCCCCGCGCTGCACGCCTGCGCGCAGGCTGGCATGAAGGTGCAGCGCGCCTCCTCAACCCGAGGGGGGGGTCAGGGAGGCGGCGCGCTGCTACCCCATGGTGCACCCACAACCTGTGCCGGCCGGGCCAAGCCCGTTGAATGCGGCCACGCCGAGTTGGCTGTGGGTGGAGTCACCTCAGGGGGGGGTCGGCTCACGTGGCAGGGGTTGCGAGCGTTCCGAGTGCTGGTGCGACACCCACCTCATCGGCCGGATGGGTTCGCACTTGAGCGTTTCACCGGCGGCAGGCGCGGCCGGGTGTCGCGCAAGTCTGTCCGTCTGGCTGAGAGCGAACTCGTTCGCGCCGGAGCGAGCGGGGGCGTGTGCGATGTTTGCGCCGTGTGCATGAAGAAGGCGATTTCAGATCCGACTGGAGATGGTGTCCGGCCTGACGCCACCGGCTGGTGGTTCGGCGACCTGCACGGGAACACGTCCGGGCTCGAGCACAGCGGTGAGCTTGGCGCGTTCGCTGGCCTTGCCTGTTCGCCGTTCGTCACGGCAACCAACACAGCACACCGGTTGGCTCCAGCGGCCCGCCGTGCGACAGAGGCGCTTCCATCAGCAGCTCCGCTGTACGACGCACTGATTGCCCTGACCCGACGGGTGTCCGACCCCCGACGCTGAACCCGACACCCAAGTTTGGCGCTGAGCTGGCGCAGCACGGATGAGCAGGATAGGACGTCTCGCACCAATCGCCTTCCACGCTTGAGCACGCTCACTTCTTGCTTCGTGCTCTCACGCCGAGGAGTGGCCTACCTCGAGCGCGCGCAGCCGGTCAGCGGCTTCGCGCACGCCTTGGGTCAACGCTGCCCACGGGTTGGTTGCACCGCTCAGACCATTCATCACACCCAGCAGCTCGTTGAGCAGCTGGGTGTCCTCGAGGTCGTTGTCGATCTCGTCCAGCAGTTCGGAGACACGGTTGAAGGTGTGGACGACCCCGCCAGACGGGGAGGTCGTGTTCGCATCGGCCGCGTAGACCCAAGCGACCACAGCCCCGAACGCATACCAAGTAGGAACGTCTTCAGGCTCCTCGTCCCCGCCCATCTCCGGCATGGTCAAGAGGACGTGCCGGGCTCGTTCGACCGACGTGATGCTGGTCCTTGCCGCAATCGCCTCCGCGATGGGACCGAGCCCGCCAGGGGGCAGTGCGAGCGAACCCAGCTCCCCCAGGGGAAGTACGACGGACGCGAGCTGAGTCGCCGTCCGACGCTGCTCGACCGACTCCATCGCTGCCAGACGGGACTCCAGCGTCGGGAAGGACTCCTGGGGCACGAACAGATATCTTGCCCGCCTCTGAACAGCAGCGCACCACCTGTTAGGACGCGCGCCGCCGCACGATGAGGTGTCGCTCGGGCCGTCACTGGTCCATCAGCAGGTGACGTACTTCCGGCGCGGCCAGGCACCGGTCGCACCGTCAGAACAAGAATCTGCAGAGCGGACGTCCCCGGATGCGTGGGTCAACTACACCTGTCGAGCTGTGAGTGCGCCGGTGCCGCGTCTTGGCGTGTCGAAGTCTCGCGTCGCCCTCCGCGCTGGGCAGCGGCTCCGGCGAGCACTACGAGGGCGACGCCAATGCCTTGAGCGAAACTTGGGTGCTGGTGTAGGACCAGCAGCCCTAGCAGCACACCGAGGGCGGGTTCGAGTGCCATGAGCGTGCCGAACGCGAGGTGAGTCATGCGGCGTAGGGCGAGCAGTTCCAGGGCGTAGGGCAGGACGGGCAGCAGCAGGGCCAGTCCAGCGGTGGCGGCAAGAACGGGAAACGTGATGTGCCCGGCGGCTTGCGGAATGCCCATGATGGCTGCGGTTGCTGCTGCTACGGGCACTGTCATGGACAAGCCGCTGAGGCCGGTGAAGCGGTCGCCGAGTCGCTGGGTCAGCAGGATGTAGGCGGCCCATCCGAGGGCTGCCAGGGCGGCGAGCGTCACCCCGGTGATGTTGACGCGGCCGTGCCACGGCTCGGTCAGCAGGACCACGCCGGCCAACGCCAAGGCGGGCCACGCAAGTGCACGACGAGAGTGACTTCCGATGGCGGCCACCGTCAGGGGCCCCAAGAACTCGATCGCGACTGACGTTCCCAGTGGGAGCCGTTGGATGGCGGCCAGGAAGGTGACGGTCTGGACGCCGGTGCTGATGCCGAGGCCCAGGACCACGGGATGTCGTTGCGGCCCAGGGTACGTAGAGGTGGTCTGGCGATGGCGATGAAGATGACCGCCCCGATGCTCAGGCGCAGCCATGCGGTACCTGCCGGTCCGATGGCGTCCATGACATCGAGCGACAGGGCGGAGCCGAGCTGGACCGACAGCATGGCACCCACGGCGAGCGTCCAGGCCGGGGTGGTGTGGCGGTGAGTCACGCAGGGAGCCGGTCGTCGCCGTAGGTCGCCTTCACCTCGGTGACAACGATGCGGTACCCGTCGTACCAGCGGTGCACCTGGCTCTTGGCTTCCCTGTGGGTGGGGAACTTCGCGAGGTGTGCGAGGGCTTTCTGGTCGGTGAAGTAGTAGATGGCGTTGACCAAGCCGTGTTCTGGTTGCTGCCAGGTCTCGGTGCGGACGAAGCCGGGCAGGCTGCGGGCGTAGGTGTCGATTTGCGCGTCGAGGTCGTGGAAGTCGTCGTCGTAGGTGCCGGGCTTGAAGATGAACTGGACGCAGATCATGAGAGCTCCGGTGGGTCGGTGGGCTGGGGTGCCGATGCGTGGAGGAGCCGGTCGGTCACGTGCACGTCGGGGCCCAGGCGTCGAAGGTGGTCGGTCAGGTCGGTCGCTGCGGCACGCAGCGCATGGTCGGTCATCGGCTTGAGGGCGTCGAGGATGAACACGGCATCGGTGGTGTCCTCGCCCAGAGCGGTGCGGCGGCCTTGGCGCCAGTTCCAGCGTCGGCAGGTCACGCCGAGGTCGTCGCACCAGACGACCTCGCCCGGCTCGGGGTGGTCGATGACGTCCGCACCATCCGCCGTGGTGTCGAACGGTTCGGCGCCTGTGGCTCGCAGTAGGCGCGGGCTGCCGACATAGCGGTCGAGGTCCTCACCGCCGATGGGTAGCTGGTGCAGGACGGAGATGGCGTTGTACACGTCGGTGAGCCGGTTGACCCGGGGTAGGCCGCTGGGCGCCCGCCGGGTGAGCGCTTCAAGGCTGTTGCGCGTGCGTTGCGGCTTCGCGCCGAAGGCTCGGTAGGCGTCGCGCCATGCCGCCACGTGCGGCATCTCCTCAACCGTGTTGGCCGAGACACGGGCAGTGGCGGCCGCTTCGGCTCGGCGCAGGAGGGCGTCGCTGACTTCGTCGCTCGTACCGGGAGTCAGGCCCTGCGCGACCACGAGCAGCGCACGGTAGTCAGGTCGAAGCTCAGCGACCTCGGCGCTCAGTGTGGCCTCGGCGAGGAAGGTCGCTACCGGCGGGCGCTCAGGCATGCGACACCTCGTCGCGCGTGCCGGGATGAACCCCTGGTTCGAACACCGCAAGGGAGAACGACGCGACCGAATCGGAGCGGTTGGCGTACCCGTGCTCGACATCACCGGGAAACGACACGGCGTCGCCCGGGTCCAAGGCGTACGTCTGGTCGCCGACTACCAGGGTGACGGTCCCGGTGCGTACCTGCAGCAGCTCTTTGGTCCCTGACACGTGTGCCTCACTGACATGACGGTCGCCGGCGGCCAGGGTCCAGTCCCACAGCTCGACCACGTCCGGCGGCTGCGTCCCAGCAACCAGCAGACCCTGGCCACCGTTCTCACCCGTCCACAGAGCCGCGCCCTTCCCCGCCCGAGTCACCGTGACCGGTCTGGATGCCGGCGGCGCAACGAGTGCCGGCAACCCGATGCCCAAGGCATCACTGACACGCAGCAGCGTGCCCACGCTGGGATTTGCAACACCCTGCTCCACGTTCACCACAGCGCGCCGACTCACCCCCGCCGACGCCGCCAGCTGGTCCAAAGTCCAACCACGCCCCTGCCGCTCCTGCCGCACACGCGCCCCGATTGCCGAGGCCAAACTCGCCGTCTGTTCATCCACAAGTGCATCTTACTGCACTTGTAGTGCAGTGGAAATGTAATGGGCAGATCGCGGTCATCGACGACGTCGCAGAGCAGCTGACGTGGCCGCGCCTGAGGCAGTCGCGCACCCGCGCCGGCAGAGGTGGAGCTGCGACCGCATTGCCGCGGACACGAACTTGTCGAAGGGACTCGTCGCTCAGCGCACGAAGGACGCCCACGCCCGACGTTTTTGAGTGAGCGGGCGAAAACTGTGGATGACCGGCGCGGAAGCTGCGGTCGGCAGACAATGAGCCACCGCACTGAGGGCGCGATGAGGGCCGCAAGGAGGTGGGCAGTGACGAGCACGAGCTACGACGCGGCAGGTGCGTGCGCTTTGCTGGGGCTGGGGGCGGTGTGGGCGCCGGTTCTGGGGCAGCACTTGGGGCCCACGGGTGACGACGGCCGGTGGACCGCCGACGAGGTGCACACGTCCGTCCGCCGGCTCTTGACCCGTTTCGACGACGTGAGCATCGCCGACCTTCGTACGCTCGCCCGGGCGACCACATCGACTGACGCTGCCGTCAGCGTCCGCTCCTCCACCCGAATGCTGGTGCTGGCGCTGACAGTGGCGCTGGCGGCTGCGGGTGATGACGCCGGCTGGCGCGGACGGCGCGGACGCACGACTCGAGCCCTGCTGACCCGCGGTTTGGCAACGCAGGACGACAGGGACGCTGCGGCCGCTGTCGCCTTCGAGGCTCTCTGGGTCGGCGGATGCTCGCGGGACCACATCGCCGCCGTGCTCATGTTGAGCAACGCGGCGGTCGAACGTCGCGCGAAGAACGCGTCACCTCCGCGGTGGGGGTACCGGGCCGTCACCCGCCACCTTGGCTGGTCACCGGACAACCTGCGCCTGCGCCGCAACAACGGCACGTTCCCCGCGCCGGACGGGACCGACCGAGGCAAGGACTGGTGGTGGCCGGCAACCATCGACTCCTGGGCTGACAGCGCAGAGCTCTCACGGTGCCCGGACTGCGGCGCCCGCGTAGCCAAGCTGCCCCAACACCAGCGAGCTCACGCAGCCACGACTTCCAGCGCCGAGTAGACAGCGGCCTATGGCAGGTCTGCCAGGTGGACGCGTCCGGCTGGTCAATGGTGCGGGCGGTGCGGGTGCGTTGATGACGTACGACCGTAGGGAAAGTCGGCGCCTGCAAAGTTGCTACGACGTGTAGCACCGGTCACCATCGCGGGATTGTGGCCACAGGTTGTGGCCACAATCCTGCGGCGGTGACGCCGTCGAACGGCGGGCTTTACCGGTTGGCCCGAAGGTCGCGCAGCACCGCCGCCAGGTCGGGTGTGTTGCGTCGGTTGTGCGGCAGCTTGGACAGGAGCATGCCCATGGCGCAGCTGTTCGTCAGGGCTGCGCCGGCAAGGCCGGCGCCGATGCCGGCCGAGATCCACTTCGCCCACGGCGCGACGACACTCGCGAGAACTCCGGCCAGGACGATGCTGCCGGCGACGAGGCGCACCTGACGTTCGAGCTCCCACGTCTGCGCGCCACGGGTGAGCGGGCCACCGGATGCTTCCCAGGCGGTGATGCCGCCGGTCAGGACGTGCAGGTTCTCCAGGCCGGTCGTGGCCAGGACGGTCTCGGCCTGGGTGGCGCGGGCGCCGGAGCGGCAGACGAGGACGACGTCTTCGCGCAGGTGGGTGCGCAGCTCGGTTGCGTGTTCGCGCAGCAGGTCCAAGGGGACGTTGTACGACCCGCGGATGTGGGCGGTGGTGAACTCCGCCGGGCTGCGCACGTCGAGCAGGCGCGGTCCGTCCGGCGCGGTGAGCCAGTCCTGGACGGCGTGAGCGTCCAAGGCGGCGCGGCGCCGCAGCCGGGTGCCGGTCGGGGTGGTGTTCGTGGGGTGGGTCATGGGTTCCTTTCGAGGGCGCGCCGGGTCGGTCCCGGCGCGCAGGTCGTGACGACGTGGGCATGCGTTAGCCGCGTGAGCACCATGCGCCGCATCGGCGGGCGGGTCAGATCAGGGCGGGGATGCTGCGTGCGGCCGTGTAAAGCGCGACGGCGACGAGCAGGACGGCGAACGCGCGGGTCAGGTGGGAGGGCTTGACGCGTGAGGTGATGCGTCCGCCGAACAGGCTGCCGACGACAGCAGCGGCTGTGAACCCGGCGATGAGGGGCCAGTCCAGGTGGGTGCTGCCGGTGGTGATGCGGGCGGTCAGGGCGGTGGCGCTGTTGACGGCGATGACGAGCAGCGAGGTGCCGACGGCCACGGGCATCGGGAACGACAGGGCCAGCACGAGTGCCGGGACGAGGACGAATCCGCCGCCGACGCCGAAGAACCCGGTGAGCAGGCCCACCGCGGTCGCGGTGACGACGACCTTCGCCAGCCGAGGGCAGGCGCACGTGATGGGGTTGAACGTGAGGATGGGCTCGGCAGTGGGGTCCTCGAGGCCACCCGCGACGCCGGTGCTGCGTAGTGAGCGGCGAATCATCAAGGTGGCGACCACGAGCATGAGCCCGGCGAACGCGGTCAGCAGGACCTGCGGGTCGACGTGGGCGGCGAGGGCGGAGCCGGCGAACGACCCTGCGGTGCCGAGGGCTCCGAACATCAGGCCCTGACCGAACCGGACGCGGCCCGCTCGGGCGTGCGGGGCGAGGGCGATGAGGGACGTGGCTCCGACGATGAGCAGCGAACTGGTCGTGGCCGACCGTGGGTCCTGGGCCAGCAGGTACACGAGGGCGGGGACGGTGAGGATGGACCCACCACCGCCAAGCGCACCGAGCGCGAGGCCGATGAGCAGTCCAAGGGGCAGTACCAAGGGCGACACGGTAGGTGTTCTCTCCTAGGTTTTCGTGGGCCCGTCGGGGGCAAGCGCAGGGGCGCCGACCCCCGACGGGTTGACCAAGACGCGGTTCGGGGATTGCGCGTCCCGGTCAGGGCGCCGCCGGACAGGGGGGACGACGGCCGGCGCCCGGTCTGAGGGGGTTGTGCGGCTCAGTTCCGGCCGAAGAGGCGGCCGAGGAACGAGCCGCCACCAGATGCGGCCAACTCGTCGGCGCTGTGGCCGGGGCAGCGGTCGGCGCGGGGCACGCCGGCCATGACCTGGTCGACGTGCTGGCCGCAACCGGCCCAGGTGGTCTTGCCGCAGACCTTGCAGGTGGCGGGACGGCACATGGTGGTTCTCCTTAGGTGTGGTGGTGCGAGGGGTCGGTGGTCAGGTCGGGTGTGGTCAGGCTGCCTCGGTGATGGGCAGGCCGGAGCTGGCGGCGTTCTCGCCGAAGCTGTCGTCCACGGCCACGACCGGGATGCTGCGGGCGGCGAGCACCGAGGCGGCGATGGAGGCGCGGTAGCCGCCGGCGCAGTGGACCCACACCTCACCGGCGGGGACCTCCTCGACGCGGGCGAGCAGCTCGTGCAGCGGGATGTTCATAGCGCCGTCGATGTGCCCGTCATCGAACTCGCTCGCCCGGCGGACGTCCAGCACGATGACGGGGCGGTGGTGACGCACCTGGGCGAGGTCGGCGAACACGGCCCGCTCGAAGCTTCCGAGGGGGTTGTCGGTCCACTGGTCGGGGGTGCCGGTGGCGGCGCCGGCGAGGTGGTCGATGCCGATGCGGACGAGCTCGCGCTGGGCTTCGGCGACCTGCTGCGGGCTGTCGCCGAGCAAGGTGAGTGGGGTGCCCCAGGGGATGAGCCAGCCGAGGTAGGTGGCGAACTGACCGTCGAGGCCGAAGTTCAGGGTGCCAGTGACGTGCCCGGCGGCGAACGCGGTGCGGGTACGCAGGTCGACCACCCACTCACCGGCCGCGATGCGCGCAGCGAGGGTGTCCTTGTCCGCCGTCTGCGGTGCAGTCAGGTCGGGCGCGCCCGGGCCGGCCTCGTTGGCCGGGGCCATGTGGGCGTAGTAGGCCGGGTAGGCGTCCAGGCCGGCCAGGGTGTCGGCGACCCAGCGCTCCTGGTCTCGGGTCAGGGCGGGGTTCTGGCGCTTCTCGTCACCGATGGTGGAGGCGGTGGTGTCACCGGTGGAACCGGCGGAGCAGAAGGACCCGAAGCCGTGGGTGGGCAGGACGTGGGTGTGCTCGGGCAGCTCCTCGGCGAGGCGGTGCGCCGAGGCGAACTGGTGGTGGACCAGGTCGTGGGTGTGGTCGTGACCGAGCAGGTCCGGGCGGCCCGTGGCGCCGAACAGCAGCGACCCACCGGTGAACACCCCCACCGGCTGGAACGCCTCACCGGCAGCAGGGGCCGCCTCGAGGGCGTAGGACAGGTGCGTGAAGGTGTGGCCAGGGGTGGCGATGGCGCGGACCCGCATCGTGGCGGACACGTCGACGATGTCCTCGTCGCTGATGGGCGACCGCTCGTAGGACACGTCGTCGGCTGCGTTGACGTGGTAGGTCGCACCGGTGGCCTGGGCGAGGGCGAGCCCGCCTGTGACGTAGTCGTTGTGGATGTGGGTCTCGAAGACGTCGGTGATGCGCACAGCGGCGTCGGCCGCCAGGGCCAGGACCCGGTCGATGTCGCGCTGCGGGTCGACGACGACGGCGACCTGGCTGTCGTGGGCCAGGTAGGAGCGGTCCCCGAGGGTGGGGGTGTCGATGGGGATGATGACCGGGGTGCTCACGGTCATGCCTGTCGTGCTCGTGCTGGTGTTCATGGGGGTCCTTTCCGGGACGGGGTCGTGAGGGAGGGTCGGCGGTCAGGCGGTGGGACGCTGACCAGTCACGACCGGGCGACCGCTGGTGGCCCAGGCAGCGGTGCCGCCGGCGACCGAGAGCGCGTCAAAGCCGGCGTGGACGAGGTAGTCGGTCATGGCACCGGAGCGGTTGCCGCTGGCGCAGATGACGTACACGGGGCGGTTGCGGTCGAGCTCGGTGGTGCGGGAGGGCAGCTGTCCCATGGGCATCAGCACTGCGCCGGGCACGTGCCCGCCGACGTACTCGCCGGGCTCGCGGACGTCGATGACGATGGCGCCGTCGGCGTGGGCTGAGGCGAACGCTTCGAGGCTGACCTCGGACATCTGGCTGCTCTCCTTCATCCGGACACTGATACCCAGCGGGGTATCGGATGCGTGCAACCGTAGTACCCCCGGGGGCATTCCAGTCAAGTCGAGGAGAGCCTGTGTGATGTACCCCACCGGGTATCCACACAGGCTTCGGGAATGGGTGAGACTGGGCGAGCGCTGCATACCCCAGCAGGTATCCTCACCTCAGCAGACCAAGGAGCACCCACATGAGCACCACGACCCTGACTGGGCAGAACTTCGAATCCACCATCACCGCCGGCGGCATCGTCCTGGTCGACTTCTGGGCCTCCTGGTGCGGCCCGTGTCGTCAGTTCGCCCCTGTCTTCGAGGCCGCCTCGGCCGCCCACGACGACATCGTGTTCGGCGAGGTCGACACCGAGGCCGAGCAGGCCCTCGCCGCCGCGGCCCAGATCACGTCCATCCCCACCCTGATGGCGTTCCGCGACGGCATCCTGGTGTTCTCTCAGCCCGGCGCGCTGCCTGCAGCCAGCCTCGAGCAGGTCATCGAGGGCGTCCGCGCCCTGGACATGGACGCCATCCGTACCCAGCTCGCCGAGCAGAACCAGCCCGCCTGAACCAGCACCGTCTGCCGCCCCCACACCGACCAAGGAGAGCCACCCGTGAGCTACGCCCTGAGCGCCACCGTGAACCAGCCGTTCGGACCCACCCTCGAGGCCACCCGGACGGCCCTGGCCGACCAAGGCTTCGGCGTCCTGACCGAGATCGACCTCGCCGCGACCCTCAAGGCCAAGCTCGACGCCGACATCCCCGCCCAGGTCATCCTTGGAGCCTGCCGCCCACCACTGGCCTACGCCGCCGTCCAGGCAGAACCGTCCATCGGGCTGCTACTGCCGTGCAACGTCGTCGTCCGCTCCATCGACGACGACACCACCCTCGTCGAAGCCATGGACCCCAAGGTCATGGTCACCATGACCCGCAACGAGAACCTCACCGACGTCGCCGCCGACGCCCGCGACAGACTCACCGCAGCCCTCGTGTCGCTCACCGCCTGACACCGCCTGACCCTGCCCCGCCAACGCACCCAGCAACACCGAGCCCCAGGAGCATCCCGATGGTCACCCTCAACACCGACGACATGACCCCCGTCATCAACCGCCTGCGCCGCGCCCAGGGCCAGCTCGGCGGCGTCATCCGCCTCATCGAAGAAGGGCGCGACTGCCGCGACGTCGTCACACAGCTCGCCGCCGTCAACCGCGCCCTGGACCGCGCCGGGTTCGCCATCGTCTCCTCCGGAATGCGCGAGTGCATGTCCTCACCGGACGGCATCAACGCCGAGGACCAGGCCACCATGGAGAAGCTCTTCCTCACCCTCGCCTAACGCCGACGGGTCCGCCAGCGAGCACATCGCACGGGCAGCAGTGTCCGACACTGGTGGCTGCGTACGGTCAGATTTGGACGGGCGCCCGGAGCCCTCACTTGGGCACAGTCTCGCCTCGCCTCACGCTCGGGCGACGGCCCGCTGCCACGCGACCACCGTGTCCACGGAGGAAGGCAGAATGTCGGACGAGCGAGGTCGAGAATGTCGGACGGGGACGAGCAGATGGTTAGAGCGACTGGACAGAAGGACTGGACGCGGGTGGACAACGTGACGAAAGCGCAGGTCAGGGCATCGGTAGCACGCAACCTCATCCGCCGGTCTCTGATTCAAATTCAACCCCCGCTACTTGAAGTAGCAAAGAGAAGCGGCCCTCACATTCACTGTGAGGGCCGCTTCTCTTTGCGCAACCATCCTGCTGATGGTCTCCGGTGTCGGTGCTGATGTGTCGCGGCGACCCTGTCGTCGGCTTGCGCACCAGGTCGCGATCCCTGACAGGTGCCTGGACCCTGCGGTTGCTACCGGCCGTCGCGAAGCTCGCAGGACAGCTGCCAGGTCGGGTGCGTTGCGCCGGTTGTAGGGCCGTTTCGACGCAGCAAGATAATGCCGACTGCCGCGACGTTGTCACCCAGCTCGCCGCCGTCGACCGCGCTTGGACCGGGCTGATCTCTCCATCATCTCCTCCGGCATGCGCGAGTGCATGAGCAGGGCGGGGCGCTACAAGCGCCGAGTCCTCAGGCGCAGCGCGTTGCCGATGACGCTGACCGATGACAGGGCCATCGCAGCTGCGGCAATCATTGGCGACAGCAGTAGCCCGAACGCTGGGTAGAGCACGCCTGCGGCCAGCGGGATACCGGCGGCGTTGTAGACGAACGCGAAGACCAGGTTCTGGCGGATGTTGCCCATGGTGGCCTTGGACAAGGCGCGCGCTGCGACGATGCCGTTGAGGTCGCCGCGCAGGAGGGTGACGCCGGCGCTCTCGATGGCCACGTCTGTCCCGGTGCTCATGGCGATCCCGACGTCGGCCGCGGTCAGCGCGGGTGCGTCGTTGACGCCGTCTCCGGCCATCGCTACGACGTTGCCCTCGGCCCGGAGCCTGGTGACGACGTCGCTCTTGTGGTCGGGCATGACTTCGGCCTCGACCCGGTCGATGCCCAAGGTGCGGGCGACGGCTTGGGCGGTCCTGGCGTTGTCGCCGGTGAGCATGACGACCTCGATGCCGTCGCGGCGCAACGCTTCCAGCGCGGCCGCGGTGGTGTCCTTGACGGGGTCGGAAATGGCTAGGACCGCGGCCAGGTCGCCGTCGACGGCGACGTAGACGGCGCTGGCGCCATCAGTGCGCAACCGGTCCGCCTCCCCGTCCATCGCGGTCGTGGCGACGTTGTTGGCGGTCAGGAGCGACGAGGTGCCGACAAGGACTCGTCGCCCCGCGACAGTGCCGAGGACGCCCTTGCCGGTGGGGGCGTCGAAGTCCGTCACGTCCGGGACGGTCAGGGCGGCGTCATCTGCCGCGGTGACGATGGCTGCCCCGAGCGGATGCTGGGAGGGGCGTTCCACCGCGGCTGCCAGGCGCAGCACGTCGTCCTGGTCGAACCCGGCCGCAGGCGTGATGTGGGTCAGGCATGGCTTGCCCTGAGTGAGGGTGCCGGTCTTGTCGACGACGAGGGTGTCGACCTTCTCGAGCAGCTCGAGCGCCTCAGCGTTCTTGATGAGCACGCCCAACGACGCCCCTCGGCCGACACCGACCATGATCGACACCGGCGTCGCGAGGCCAAGTGCGCAGGGGCAGGCGATGATGAGGACACTGACCGCGATGACCAGGGCGTGTGCAAGGCGCGGGTCCGGGCCGAGGGTGGCCCAGATGATGAACGCGACGACCGCGGCGCCGATGACGGAGGGCACGAACAGTGCCGAGACCTTGTCGGCGAGGCGCTGGATGGGTGCTCGGGAGCGTTGTGCGTCGGCGACCATCTGCACGATGCGGGCCAGCATCGTGTCGGCGCCGACCTTGCCGGCGCGCACGACCAGGGCACCGGTCTGGTTGACGGTGCCGCCGATGACCGGGTCGCCGGCGGTCTTGGTGACGGGCATCGACTCGCCGGTCACCATCGACTCGTCCAACGTGGAGGACCCGTCCTGGACGCGTCCGTCGACGGGGACGGACTCCCCGGGCCGCACGCGCAGCAGGTCGCCGACGACGACCTGCTCCAGCGGCACGTCGGTCTCGGTTCCGGTGTCGTCGAGCCGGCGAGCGGTCTTGGGAGTCAGGTCGAGCAGGGCTCGGATGGCGCCGGAGGTGCTCTCTCGGGCGCGGAGCTCGAGGACCTGGCCGAGCAGGACGAGGGCGGTGATGACGGCGGCCGCTTCGAAGTAGACCGCGACGGCGCCATCCATGCGGAACGACTCCGGGAAGATCTCAGGAGCCACGGTGGCGACCACGCTGAACAGCCAGGCGACGCCCGTGCCCATCGCGATCAGGGTGAACATGTTCAGCTTCATCGTGCGCACCGAGGTCCAGCCCCGGGCGAAGAACGGGGCTCCGGCCCACAGCACGACCGGTGTCGCGAACACCAGCTGGACCCAGTTCGACACGGGCGCCGAGATGGCGTCGTGCAGAGCCGGGACCAGGTCCCGGCCCATGCCCAGGATGAGGACCGGGATGCTCAGCGCGGTGGCGACCTTGAAACGGCGGGTCATGTCGGCCAGCTCGGGGTTGGGGCCGCTGTCGGCGGTGACTCTCACCGGTTCGAGCGCCATGCCGCAGATGGGGCACGTGCCGGGCCCCGGCCGGCGGATCTCGGGGTGCATCGGGCACGTCCACTCGGCCACAGCCGGGCCAGCACCGGAGTCCCCGGAGCCGGCGCCGCCTGTCGAGCGGTGGGAGTGGCCGTGGGTTCTGGCTTCGGCGTCGAGGCAGGCGCTCGGGTCGGCGTCGAACTTCGCCTTGCACCCGGGCGAGCAGAAGTGATGGGTGCGCCCGTCGAGCTCACTGCGGTGCTCGCTGGTGGCGGGGTCGACGTCCATACCGCAGACGGGGTCCTTCACCAACGAGGTCCGCACGTTCCCCGGCAGATCGGAGTGGTCCGTGTGGTCGTGGCCTGTATTCATGCCTACCACCATACCCCTAGGGGGTATCCGGTCAAGAGGCGGAGGTCGTGCCAGGTCCGGTGTTGCCGCCGGGTGGGGCAGGCGCGGGAGGGGCAGGGGTGAGAGCTCAGGGGTGGTGGTGCCCGGTCTCGGGGAGGGTGGCGGTGAAGGTGGCGCCGCGGCCGGCGCCGTTGCTGGTGGCGACGAGGGTGCCGCCGTGGGCGTCGATGATGGCTCGGCTGATGGTCAGACCGATGCCGCTGCCGCCGCGGTGTTGGCGGGCGGGGTCTGCGCGGTAGAACCGTTCAAAGATGTGCGGTAGGTCGTCTGCGGAGATGCCGGTCCCGGTGTCGGTGACGACGAGCTCGACGGTGTGGTCGTGGCCCCGGCGGGCGGTGAGGGTGACGGCTCCGGGGGCGACAGTGTGGTGCAGGGCGTTGTCGAGCAGGTTCGTCAGGACCTGGCTGATGCGGTCAGGGTCGGCGTCGATGGCGGCGGGAGTGTTGACCTCGGTGCGCAAGGTGACCCCTGCTGCTGCGTAGGCGTCAGCGGCAGCGGCAGCGGCGCTACGCAGGAGGTCGGCAGCCGCGGTGGGTGTGGGTCGCAGGTCCAGGCGCCCTTCCTCCGCGCGGCTGACTGTGGTGATGTCGTTGGCCAGGCGGTGCAGGCGCCGGCTGTTGCCGCGCAGCACGGCCATGGTGGCGGGGTCGGCGGTGCGGACACCGTCCTCGATGGCTTCGAGGTGGGCGTCGATGCTGGCCAAAGGGGTGCGCATCTCGTGGGCGAGGTCGGCCAGCAGGCGGGTCCGTGTCTGTTCGACCCGTTCGAGGCGGGTGGCGAGCTCGTTGACGGTGTCGGCGAGGTGGTCGAACTCCTGCCCGAGCCCGACGGTGGGGACACGGGTGTCGTAGTGACCGTGGCTGATGCGGGTGGTGGACGCGGCGACGGCAGCGGTGGATGCGTGCAGCCGGCGGCTGAACCACCAGGTGACGACCAGCGCGATGAGTACAGCGGCGACCAGTCCGGTGGACAGTGCCACGACCAGGGAGTCGCGAAACCCCCGCTCGATGTGGTCCAGCTCCGCCGGGGTGTGCGTGCCGCCCGCTTCGACCATGTGTTGGTGGAAGATGCCGGGACCGATGGCCAAGGCAACCAGCCAGGCTGTGCCGGCGCCTGCGACCAGCAGCAGCCCCTGCGCCAGCAGCAGGCGCGTCGACAACCCTGCGGGCCGGCGCCGACCCTGCCGTGACGACAACGAGGACGAGGACGAGGACGTTGATGGTGCTGGTTCGGGCGAGGGCTCCGGCTGCCGGGTCGTGGTCATGAGCCGGTGCCCATCCGGTACCCGACGCCACGGACGGTGCGGATGTACCTCGACGTGGTGGCGTCGTCGCCGAGCTTGCGACGCAGGTGCAGGACGTGGACGTCGACGAGGTGCTCGTCGCCGACCCACCCTGACCCCCACACGTCCTCGATGAGCTGCCTGCGACTGAACGCCATCTGCGGCCTGGCCGACAGGGCGGCGAGGAGGTCGAACTCGGTGCGGGTCAAGGGGACCGGTTCGGCGTCCACCCACACGTCACGGCCGAGGGGGTCGATGGACAGGTCGCCGAACCTGCGCAGCTGCGGCGCAGGGTCGCCGTGTGTGCTGTGTCCGCCGATGGGTCGGGGGCGGCGCAGCATGGCGCGTAGTCGGGCGACGAGCTCGCGGGGGCTGAACGGTTTGGTCATGTAGTCGTCGGCGCCCACGGACAGACCGACCAAGGTGTCGACCTCGTCGGCGCGGGCGGTGAGCATGACCACGTACGCGTCGGAGAACGTGCGCAGCTGACGGCACACCTCCAGCCCATCCTGGCCGGGTAGGCCCAGGTCGAGAACGACGACATCGGGGTCCAGCTCACGCGCGACGTCGACCGCGTCGATGCCGTTGCCGCAGGTGCGAACCTCGAACCCGTCACGGTCCAGGTAGCTGGCGATGACGTCTGCCATGGGGGTGTCGTCCTCGACGACCAAGGCGCGCAGCCCACGGATGCCACCTGTGTCGGGCATGACGTGTGGGGTGCTCATGGCGTCATCGTGGCAGGCCAGGTCCCTCATCTGGTGCGCCGAAGGTCCTCCCGTGCCGTTCTTCAGCGAACCTTCATGGTTGCGCGACCGGAGGTGCAGGGGGGTCGTCACACGCTGGGAGGACACACAACGAGAAGAAGATGAAGAGGGTGGTCCCGATGATGGGTGGCTACGACACCGGCTGGGGCGGCTGGGTGGTCATGTCGGTGATGATGGTCGGGCTGTGGGTTGTGGTGGCGGTTGCCATCGTGGCCGTGATGCGCTGGCCGTGGGGTGCACGTGACCGGGCGATGGTCGCCGGGACGGACAACGGTTCGGTGCAACCGGTCGGTCGGGAGGTGTCCCCGGTCGCGCGAGCCCTGCTCGAGCAACGGTTCGCTGCAGGTGACATCGACGAGGCCGAGTACCGGTCCCGGCTCGCTGCCCTGATGAGTCGGGCATGACCTTCGCGAGGGTGACCGGCAGTTCAGGGACCTTCACGGTTGCACCGGTGACGAGGCGGGCGGTGCTCACTGGTGGTGCCGGTGCCGTGGGCCTTGGCGTCCTGGCGGCATGCGGCTCCCTGACGTCCCAGCTCATCACCCCGCGCTCGCCTGCCGTGAGGGCGGTCGAGCGCGCCCGGTCACACACCGGCCGAACCGTGACGTCCCGGCTGACCGCCGCGCCGGGCCGCATCGACCTCGGCGGACCGGTGGTCGACACCTGGTCGTTCGGAACCGTTCCCGGACCCATCATCCGCGCCCGGGCCGGTGACCGCGTCGTCGTCGACCTGACCAACAGGCTCCCGTCACCGACGACGGTGCACTGGCACGGGATTTCCCTGCGCAACGACATGGATGGCGTCCCGAACATGACGCAGGCCCCAGTCGGCCCCGGCGAAGCGTTCCGGTACGACTTCACCGTCCCCGACCCGGGGACGTACTTCTTCCACCCGCACGTCGGCGTCCAGCTCGACCGCGGCCTGTACGGCGTCCTGGTCGTGGACGACCCGGCCGAACCCGGCGCGTACGACCACGAGTGGGTCGTCGTCCTTGACGACTGGGTCGACGGCACGGGACAAACCCCGGACGAGGTCCTTGCCTCGCTCAAGGCCGGTACCGCGTCCGGGACGGGGTCCGGCATGGGTGGCATGGGTGGCGGAATGGGTATGGGTACCGGCGGCATGGGTGGTGAGTCGATGACCTCACCGTGGCTGGGTGGTGCCGGTGATGTTGCCTACCCGTACTACCTGGTGAACGGGCGCGTACCGACTGCTCCAGTGAGCTTGTCGGGTCGTCCCGGACAGCGGGTCCGGGTGCGGTTGGTGAACGCCGCTTCCGACACTGCGTTCCGTGTCGCGGTCGGTGGGCATCAGCTGACCCTCACTCACGCCGACGGGTTCCCGGTGGTGCCGGTGACCGGTGACGCGGTCCTGCTCGGCATGGGTGAACGTGTCGACGTCACGCTCACCCTGGGTGATGGCGCGTTCCCGTTGGTTGCCTCAGCCGAGGGCAAGCAGGGCCACGGCTTGGCCGTCGTGCGGACCGCGACCGGCACGGCACCGAGCCCGCAGGCGCGTCCGGCCGAGCTCGACGGGCGCGTCCTGACCGTGGCCGACCTAGTACCGGCGCAGTCCGCGGCCATGCCCACCCGGAGGGCGGACCGCACCCACGACCTCGTCCTCGGGGGCTCGATGGGCGCGATGGGCGGAATGGGTGGTTCCCCGGCCGGCTACGCGTGGACCATCAACGGGCGCACGTTCGACCACCAGCGGCCGCTGGACGTGCGCCAAGGGGAACGGGTCAGGTTGCGACTGAAGAACGCGACGATGATGTTCCACCCGATGCACGTGCACGGCCACACGTTCGCCGTCGTCGACGGCACGGGTCGGCCTGGGGTACGCAAGGACACCGTCATCGTGGCCCCGATGCGCACCGTCACGGTCGACCTCGACGCGACCAACCCCGGCCAGTGGATGACGCACTGCCACAACGCCTACCACGGTGAAGCGGGAATGATGACGACCCTGTCGTACCGCACCTGACCACGCCCAGGTCCACGACGACGAGCACGAGCACGGCGATTTGGCCGGTCCGGGGCCCCCGGAGAGGGACCTTGTCGACTGCGCCGTTTGGGGTTCTTCATCGAACCTTCATCGGATCCCGACCGGACCCTCAGGGGAGGAACCGGACAGTAGACGCGGGTGCCGGGCGCCGCGTGTCCCCGCAGGCCCGGCACCCGACCTCGTCGCCTAAGCAAGGAGCTCCACCCGTGCGCACCCCCGCCCGTGCCCTATCCGTCGCCGCCGCCCTCGTTGGCGCCATCGCCTTGGCTGCTTGCGGCGGGGCGGACACCGACCACAACAGCATGACCGGGATGAGCGGCATGGGAACCGCCACCCCGAGCGCGACCGCCACGGCCAAGGTCGACCCGGCCGACGTGATGTTCGCCCAAGGCATGGTGCCGCACCACCAGCAGGCCGTTCAGATGGCTGACATGGCCCTGGCCCGAGCGACCTCCAGCGACGTCAAGGCCCTCGCCACCAAGATCAAGGCCGCCCAGGACCCGGAGATCGCCACCATGAACGGATGGCTGAATCGGTGGGGTGCCCCGAGCAGTGCCGGTGACATGAACGGCATGGCTGGGATGGACCACGGCAGTGACGGCATGATGAGCCAGGCCGACATGAGCAAGCTCAGCCAAGCGAGCGGGGCGGCCTTCGACCGGATGTGGCTGACGATGATGATCGCTCACCACCAGGGCGCTCTCACCATGGCCAAGGACGTTTTGGCGACCACCAAGGACCAGAACGTGCGCACGCTGGCGCAGAGCATCGTCGACGGTCAGACCAAGGAGATCGCCACGATGACTGGGCTGCTGAAGACCAGTTGAGCCTGTCGCCGCAGTCAGCGGGCGGGACCCAGTAAGGGTTCGCGCCACTGCCTGGTCAGACGTGGCTCAGCGGGCGGACAGTCCAGCGTTATCCGGTGACGTGGGGGCAGCGCCCAGAGTGTGCCGGTGCGTACCCTCCGAACCGAGGTCGGAGTCGGCGTGCTCCGCGTGGGACAGCGCCTCGGCCAATAAGGCGTGCACGTGCGTGTTCGCGGCCGTGTAGTAGACGAACGTCCCTTCCCGCCGCCCACGCACTAAGCCAGCCAGTCGCAGCTTGGCCAGGTGCTGACTCACCGACGTCGGCGTGACCCCGGCAAGCTCAGCCAGGCAGGTCACAGACGACTCGCCCTGCATCAGCGCCCACAGCAGCTTGATCCGTGTCGGGTCGGCCAGCATCCGGAAGGTCTCGGCCGCCAGCTGAGCCTGGTCGTCGTGCGGCATGGACAGGGTTGGCAGTTCATCGTGCACATCACAAACCCTACCGCCTGCATACCTTCACAGGCACGCAGGTATGCTCGAAGCATGCCCGCCCAGCCGACCATGCCCAACCAGCACCACATTCACGCGCACGAGGAGCACGACGACCACCACGCACACGAGGGCAAGCACGTCCACGGGCACAAGCACGGGCACGGTTGGGTGGACCAGGTTCGCCACGTGTTCGCGCCCCACTCCCACGACGTCGCCGACTCGGTCGACGACGCTCTGGAGTCGAGCGCCCGCGGAATCCGCGCCGTCAAGGTCAGCCTCGTCGGGCTGGCCCTGACCGCGGTCCTCCAGCTGCTGGTCTTCCTCGCGTCGGGGTCGGTCGCGCTGCTGGCCGACACCATCCACAACTTCTCCGACGCGTTCACCGCCATCCCGCTTTGGGTGGCGTTCTGGCTCGGCCGACGCCCACCGACTCGCAGGTACACCTACGGTTTCGGCCGGGCTGAAGACCTTGCCGGCCTGTTCGTCATCCTCATGATCGCCGCCTCCGCGGTCCTAGCCGGGTGGGAGGCCGTCCGCCGCCTTCTGGACCCGACACCGGTGCACAACCTCGGCTGGGTCGCCGTCGCCGGGTTCCTCGGCTTCCTCGGCAACGAAGCCGTGGCCGTCTACCGGATCCGTGAAGGCAAGGCCATCGGCTCGGCTGCCCTGGTCGCAGACGGCCACCATGCCCGCACGGACGGCCTGACCTCGTTGGCCGTCTTGGTCGGTGCGGGAGGTGTTGCGGTCGGCTGGAACTGGGCGGACCCGGTGGTGGGCCTGCTCATCACCGTCGCCATCGTCATGGTGCTGCGCACGGCTGCGCGCGAGGTGTTTCGGCGACTCATGGACGGCGTCGAACCGGACAAGGTCGAGGCCGCGGAGAGCGCCCTGGCGTCGATACCGCACGTCATGGGGGTGCGTGACCTGCGCATGCGGTGGGTCGGTCACGAGCTACTGGCAGACGTCACCCTCGTTGTGGATGCAGGCGTGAGCGCGGCGGCCGCCCATGACCTGGCGCACGAGGCGGAGCAGCGCATGGCTGCTGCCGTTCCCCGCCTGCGCAAGGCCGTTGTCCACGCCTACCCGGCGACAGTTGAGGGTGGGCAAACCGTTCGGTAAGTGCTAACTTACCGTTCGTGGCGGCTAACCAACAGGTCGACGGGTTGAGCGCTCTGGGTGACCCCACCCGGCGCGCCATCTTCGAGTGCTTGGCCGAACGGCCCCGCGCTGTCGGTGAGCTCGCTGAGGTGCTGCCGGTGAGCCGGCCCGCGGTGTCCCAACACCTGAAGGTCCTCAAGGCCGCGCACCTGGTCGCCGAGCATGCAGAAGGCACACGGCGCATCTACCGGCTCAACCCTGAAGGTGTGGCCGCGATGCGCGACCAGCTCGACACGTTCTGGAACCGCGCCCTGACCGGGTACGCACGGACCGCCAACGAACCGACATCGAAGGAGCAGCCATGACCGGAACCGCCGCGCCGGTGGTGCGTAAGGAAGTCGTCGTCAACGTGGGGGTCGAGCGGGCGTTCGCCCTGTTCACCGACGGGTTCGGCGACTTCAAGCCGGCCGAGCACAACCTGCTGGCCGTGCCCATCGCCGAAACCGTGTTCGAGCCCAAGGTCGGTGGCCACATCATCGACCGCGGCACCGACGGGACTGAGTGCGCCTGGGCGCGAATCCTCACCTACGACCCGCCGACCCGGGTCGTGTTCAGCTGGGACATCGGCCCCACGTGGCAGGTCGAGACCGACCCAGCGAACACCAGCGAGGTCGACGTCCACTTCACGCCGCTCAGCGAAGCTCAGACTCGGGTGGTGCTCGAGCATCGTCACATCGACCGGCACGGACCCGGCTGGGAAGCGGTCCACGAAGGCATCGACGGCGACCAGGGCTGGCCCCTGTACCTGGACCGGTACGCCGCCATCACCAATCTGGCCGACTGATGGCGCGGTCACCGTCCGCACGGACGTCAACCGCGCCGCCGCGGACGTGTTCGCCTACGCCACGGACCCCACCCGGTTCCATGAGTGGCAGAGCGGCGTCGTCGACGGGCACCTGGGGGCCACCGGTATCCCCAAGGTCGGGGACCGGTGCCTGACGTCGCGCCGCATCGGCGGCGCCGTTCGCCCCTCCACCTCCGAGGTCACCCATATCGAACCGCCGCACCGGTGGGGAGTGCACGGCATAGACGGCCCCATCCGAGCCATCGTCGACGTCACCGTCGAACCGCTCGGTGACGTCCGGTCACGCCTGACCATCGCGGTCGACTTCGAGGGCCACGGCATCGGCAAGGTCCTCATCCCCCTGATGGTCCGCCGCCAGGCGGCCAAGGAGATGCCAGCCAACCTGACGGCGCTCAAGCGCCGGCTCGAAGGTCAGAAAGGGACCTGACCCTGACGGCGGGGTGCCCGTGTGTTCAGGCTGCTCCGTCCAACCGCGCCGTACTGGTGATGCGCCACTCCAGGACGCCGTCCTCCGCACGCCAGGCTGTCCTGCCGCAGCTGGTCAGCACGGAGAGGTGCTCACCCAAGTGGTCTGGACGTGGGTCCCTCCTGTCGTGGAATGTTGCGCATACTGGCCTCGTCCGAGGTAGACCCGATGCACGATGAGGTGTTCGGCTCGACCCCGCGCAGACCCCCACGACACAGCACCGCATGAGAGGCGGCCCACCCAGTGAGTCAGAAGCCCAGCGTCTTGTTCGTGTGCGTCGGCAACGGCGGAAAGTCGCAAATGGCAGCAGCCCTGATGCGCCAGCTCGCCGGTGACGCGATCGAGGTGCACTCGGCCGGCACGAAGCCCAAGGGGGAGCTGAACGCGCTGTCCGTTGCCTCCCTGGGGGAGGTCGGCGCCTCGACGGCGGGAGAGTTCACCAAGCCCGTCGAGCCGGCTCTGTTGGCGCGGATGGACTACGTCGTCATCCTCGGAGCCGAGGCGAAGGTCGAGCCCGTTGACGGGCCCATCTTCGAGACGTGGGACACCGACGAACCGTCGCAACGGGCCATCGAGGGCATGGAGCGGATGCGTCTGATCCGCGACGACATCGCCGCCCGGGTCACCGACCTGCGACGCCGGATGACCGGCTCAACTACCAGCTGACGGCGGCGCGTGCAGTAGGTCGACCAGCTCGCGGGTGGCGTCGCGGCCGGTGCGTCCGACGCCGATGAGCGTGGCCGACGCCGGGCCCGTCCAGTCGCCGTACCCGACCAGGTGCAGCCGCGGCTCATCGGCAGCGCGGGTGCCGACGGTGACTGGGTGCCCGTCGCGGCGGGCCAGGCCGAGCGGGGCCAGGTGGCCTAGGTCGGGGCGGAACCCGGTGCACCACAGCACCACGTCCACCTCCAGTTGCGTGCCGTCCGCCCACGCCACCCCGGTCGGCGTGAGGCGGTCGAACATCGGTGTGGCGACCAGCACGCCGCGATCGCGTGCCTCTCGGACCGCGGGCACCATGACGACGTCCCCCAGGGTGGCGACGCCGCCGGTGTCGCCGCGCCCGGCGTCCAGGGCCTTGCGGCGGGCGGTGGCCACCTCGAACAGGACCCGGCCGTCGACGTCGTCGGGCAGGAACCGCGGCGGGCGCGGCGTCACCCAGGTCGTGTCCGCGACGCTGGACAGCTCGGCTAACAGCTGGGCGCCGGTGTTCCCGCCCCCGACCACGACGACGCGCTGCCCACAGAACTGGTCTGGGGTCGTGTACTCGGCGCTGTGCAGCTGGGTGCCGGCGAAGGTGCCCATGCCGGGGTAGGTCGGGATGAAGGGTCGCCCCCACGTCCCGGTAGCGGACACCACAGCCCGCGCCGACCAGGTGCCGCTCGTGGTGTCCACGAGCAGGCGCCCGCTCAGGTCGTCGTCAGCGTGATGGACCGAGCTCACGCGGACCCCGTGGCGGACCGGTAGGTCGTACCGGTCCTCGTACCGGGTCAGGTAGACCACGACGTGCGCTGCTGGCGGGAAGTCCTCGCCGTCGGCTGGCGGCATCATCCACCCGGGCAAGGAGGAGTACCCAGCCGGGGAGAACAGGTGCAACGACTCCCACAAGTGCTGCCACGAACCACCGGGGGAGGCGTTCGCGTCGAGGATGACGAACCCCGTCCCGGGATCGAAACCGGCTCGCCGTAGGTGGTAGCCGGTGGCCAGCCCGGCCTGCCCGCCGCCGACGACAACTACGTCGACGTCGCGTTCATCGGGCGACGTGGTGTTGGTGCTCACTTCCCCAGAGCGAGCGCGTCGCCGAGGGCGGCCAAGCGTTCGGGGATGGCGCGGTAGTACACCCACGTGCCGCGCTTCTCGCCGGTCACCAGTCCCGCCCTGCGCAGGATGCCCAGGTGATGACTGGCAGTGGCCTGGCTCTTACCCATGCCGTCGGCGATGTCGCACGCACAGACCTCGTCGGAGTTGAGCAGCATCGACATCGCCTTGACTCGTGCGGGGTCCGACAGGGCCTTGAACATGTCCGCCAGCTGCTGCGCCGAGTCGTCGGCGACGGTGGCATCTGCTGGGGTGCAGCAGGCCGCCAGAACCGTGAGCGGCGTGCGTGCGGATGGTGTGGGGAGCGAGGTCGTGGTCGTCATCGTGGCCCATCCTACCTTCGTGAACAGGGAACTTCGATGAAGTTCGAAGGAATGCTTCCAAGAACTTCGAAGTTATGATTCGATGAACGTCGAAGTCCTGCTGGATGTTCCCCGACCGACCGAGATCCGGTCGGCTGCGCCCTGTCCAAGGAGATACCCATGAGCGTCACCGCCCCCGAGGCGAGCACCACGCCTAACCTCGCCGAGCCCGTGGGCCTACCGGTCGTCGTCATCGGCGCCGGCCCGGTCGGCCTCGCCGCTGCTGCGCACCTGACCGATCGCGGCATGCCCGTCGTCGTCCTCGAGGCGGGCGAGCAGGTCGGCGCGGCGATGCGCGCCTGGGGGTACATCCGCACGTTCACGCCGTGGCAGTACATCGTCGACGAGACGGCGGAGAAGGTTCTCGCCCCGACCGGGTGGACCCGTCCTGCTGAGCGGCAGTCCCCGACCGGCGCCGACATCGTCGACCGCTACCTGGTCCCGCTGGCCGGCGCGCTCGGCGCCGGCGTGGTCCGCACCGGCGCGCGCGTCATCGCGGTGTCCCGCGACGGCCTGGACCGGTCCCGCACGGTCGGCCGCGCCAACCGGCCGTTCCTGGTCCGGGTCGCCCACGCGGATGGCCACGTCGAGGACCTGCGCGCCCGCGCCGTGATCGACGCCTCCGGCACGTGGGAGCAGCACAACCCGCTCGGCTCCTCCGGTTTGCCCGCCCTGGGGGAGGAGGCCGCCCTACAGGCTGGCTTCCTCGTCGGACCGCTCCCGGACGTCCTGGGCACCGACCGGACCAAGTTCGCCGGCCGCACCACCTTGGTGGTCGGGGTGGGGCACTCGGCTGCGAACACGCTGGTCGCCCTCGCCCAGCTGGCACGGGAGGTGGCGGGGACCCGAATCGTGTGGGCCATCCGCGGCACCAGCGCACGGCGCGTGTTCGGCGGCGGCGCCGACGATGAGCTCGCCGACCGCGGCCGCCTCGGCTCCGACCTGCAGGACCTGGTGGCCTCCGGCGCACTTGAGTACGTCACTGGGTTCGCCACGCGCCAGGTCAACATCGACAACGACACCGTGTCCGTGGTCGGTGACACCGCCGACGGGGAGCGGGTCATCGCCGGGGTGCACAACATCGCGGCCGCGACCGGGTTCCGTCCGAACCTGGCCATGCTGTCCGAGCTCCAGCTCGATCTCGACCCCGCGGTCGAAGCCACGCGCGTCCTTGGCCCCCTTGTGGATGCTCAGTTTCACTCCTGCGGCTCGGTTTCTCCGCATGGGTGGCGTGAGCTCTCGCACGAGAACGAGCCCGGGTTCTTCACCGTGGGGATGAAGTCGTACGGGCGCGCTCCGACGTTCCTGGTCACGACCGGAAACGAGCAGGTCCGCTCCGTCGTGGCCCACCTGGCCGGTGACCAGGACGCCGCGGACGAGGTCCATCTCGTGCTACCCGAGACCGGGGTCTGTTCCTCGTCCAACGCGCTGTCCGACGAGGACGTCGCCACCGGCGTTGAGGCCACCAGCGGCTGCTGCGACACCGCAACCCCCAACTCCGCTGCTGCTTCCTGCGGTACCGCGACTTCTTTTTCGCCGTCGGTGGGGTTCGCGACCGGGGTTGAGCACGGCCGCGCCGGTGACGTCGAGGCCGAGCAGGCGGTCGCGCAGGGCACGTCGCTGGCGCTGGCCGACGTGCGTTCGCAGGGTTCGGGCGGCTGCTGCGGGTGACCCGACCGGTCGACGCCGATGTGCGTCGCCTGGTGGTCGGGGGCGGGCCCATCGTCGCGCTCGTTCCACTGCAGTCCTGGTTGAGTGGGTCATGGTGTGTCCGGCGGCGGTGTCTTTGCCGTGTGCCACGGGCTGGCCGATGCGGCTGGCCCAAGGTGGTGGGCGATGATGAAGGTATGAGCGTCGACGTGACTGTCCTCTACTTCGCAGGCTGCCCGAGCTGGCAGACGGCTCTGGACCAGGTGCACGTGGCGGCGGCACAGACACACGTCGATGTGTCGGTGTCCGTCCTGGCTGTGGAGACTCAGCAGGAGGCTGACCGGCTGGGGTTCACTGGGTCCCCGACCATCTGGCTGGACGGCGTGGACCCGTTCGCGACCTCGGATGCCGTGCCGGCGTTGGCCTGCCGGGTGTACCCCACGCCCGACGGGTTGGCGGGGTCGCCCACGGTCGACCAACTGGCTGAGGCCCTGACCCGACGCGCCGCCTGACACGGGACGGCGGGGCCAGAGGCCAAACGCGCCACCCTCAACCAGGATGACTACCCCGATGCCGACGAGCACGACGGGCAGCAGGACGTGACCCCACCGGCTCAGCGCTTTGGCGACCCGCGCCCGGGTGGCGAAGAACTTTCCCGCGGCGGCCCACACTCCAACGAGGGCCAAGAAGACGACGGTGTACACGCTCAAACCGCTGCCGCCGGCCGTGGCGAACACCGGGACGTACACGCCGATGTTGTCCCCGCCGTTGGCGAACGTCACGGTTGCCACCGCCAGCGTGGTCGGGCCGCCAAGTGCAGCGTCGTCGGGGCGTTCTTCGGCGTCTTGGTGACGGTCGCGCCACAGCGTCCACGCGGCACGCAGGCCCAACACCAGCGGTACCAGGCCCAGGTAGGGGACAGCGGACTCCGGCAAGAGGTTTGCACCGAACGCCAGCCACAGCGACGGCCAGGATGGCGATGAACCCCAGGTACTGACCAAGGACGATGCGAGTGGTGGCGCCGCGATGACCAGCTCCCTGGTCGAACAACAGCGCCAGCACGACGAGGTCGTCGATGTTGGTGACGGCGAACAGGCTCACCGCTTGGCCGGCCAATCCCCAGGACATGACGACACCCTTCCACGCCGTCCGTCGCGCGCAGTGCCAGCCCTGCCGCCGAGTCACGCCCACTGGTCACGCCCTCTGGTCACGCCCTCTGGTCACGGGTGTGGCTAGGCGTCACGATGGGGTCATGGCAGCAGAACTGGCCGTCGAGCACGAGCATCTAGGGCACCCTTCGTGCTGGTGTTGCGGGAACACCTTCGACGAGGCCGACCTGAGCCGCCTGGGGTCGCACCCCGAGGTCGGGGTCTGCGCCGGGTGCGCGCAATGGCTGCATCGCCGCGCCCGCGCGAGCGCCGAGGTGGGGCGCCGTACGCCCGGCGCAATCCTCCGCCGCACTGTCGCCGCTGCCCGGGAAGGTGTGACGCGCGCCGGCGCCCAGGACTGGCCCGTTGTCGGAGCGCGGCTACGGCGCCTGGACCGGCACTTGCCCTGATGAGCCAAGGTCCCTCATGAGCGCAGGCCCGTCGTGAGCGTGGGAGAGGGCGCGTCGGGCATGGTGGACCGGGCGGCAGTGGTCGCTGACCTGACCGCCTGCCGGGACGATCTGCACGTCCTGCTCGCGGGCGCGACCCCAGACAGGTTGCGGGCACGGTCCAACGGCACCAGGTGGACCAACGAGCAGCTGCTGTTCCACATGGTCTTCGGGTTCTTGGTCGTGCGCCGGCTGCTCCCCCTGGTTCGGCTCGTGTCCGTGATGACGCCGCGGGCGGGTCGTGCGTTCGCCGGGCTGCTGAATGCGGGGCGTGTGCCGTTCCACGCGGTGAACTACGCCGGGTCTGCCGGTGGGGCGCTGGTGTTCAACCACGCCAGGATGGGACGGCTGTGCGACCGCACCATCAACCACCTGGTCGTCAGCCTCGAGCGCGAGCCCGAGCAGCGGCTGAGGCGAGGTATGCCGTTCCCGACCAGCTGGGACCCGTACTTCCGACCCTTCATGACCTTGGCGCAGGTGTACGAGTACCCGGTCTTGCACTACGCCCACCACCGCGCCCAACTCGCCCTCGGCGGCTGACCGGTGTCACGCGATCACTGTGTCCACCGGGGACGGCAGAATGTCGGACGAGACAGGTCGGGTATGACGGACGGGGCGTTTAGATCGCCGAAGGAACTGGACAGAAGGACTGGACACGGGTGGACACGAGGGCAAACGCGCAGGTCAGGGGGTTCGCGGCTGACGAGCTCAGCGTGCGGTCTCTGGTTCACATTCAACCCCCGCTACCAACGCGTCAGCGACAGAAGGCCCGGACCACTGGTCCGGGTCTTCTGCTGTGCGCGGCGCGCCCCCTGCCGCAGCGGACGCCCCTCCGAGGCTGCTCGTCGCTCGCTGGCCCCGCCACCGGCAAATGTGTGACTTCCGTCCGGTGGGCACCCCACGCCTCTACCATCGGCGTGCGAGAGGATCGCTGGGACGGTGGAGGGGAGGGTTCGGATGGAGTCGCGTACCGGCGTGGCCGGCCAGCTCGACCCGTCCGGCGCGGTCGTGACCTCCCCCGTACGGCGCGTGGTCACCTACCGCGCAGTGCCCGGCGAGCAGGGGCGGTTCCTGTCGGTCGCCGGTGGTGTGAAGGACGTGCTCGGGGCGCCGTCGAGCCGGATCCTCGCCGACGACGACTACTGGTCCCGCCACCTGCACCCCGCCGACCAGGCGGCAGCGCTGGAGCAGGAGGAGATCGGCTTCCGCAACGGAGAGCTGGTCTCGGAGTACCGGATCGTCCGCGAGGACGGCCGGCTGGTGTGGGTGCTCGACGAGGCGAACGTGGTCGAGGACCCCGTCGAGGGACCGGTGTTCGACGGCGTCTTCGTCGACGTGACCTCCCTGCGGCGGTCCGAGCTCAAGGTGGCCGCGCACGGCCTCCTCGTCGAGCAGGTGAGCGCCGGGGCGCCCCTCGCGGACTGTCTCGAACCGCTGGTTCGGGCCGCCGGCGAGATGTGCATGGCCCACCACTGCCGGGTGTCGGTCGGTGCGGACACCACGGTGGCCCACGAGCTCGCGGCATCCGGCCCGATCCTCACCGAGCACGAGGCCGTCGACCACGTGCGCGACTGCGGCCTCGACGGCCCCGGCGAGGCGTCGATCCTGGCCGCGCCCTCGCCGGACGTCGAGGACACGCTGGCCTGGCTGGCGGACACGACGGTGCAGGCGCAACGCATGCTCGCCGACCGCTCGCGCTCGCTGCGGGCGGCCGCCCTCGCCGCCGCGACCCTCGAGTCCACGGTGGACGGGCTGCTGGTCGTCGACCAGGCGGGTCACGTGGTCGGGTACAACCAGAAGTTCGCGTCGATGTGGCGGGTGCCGCCGGGGCTGCTCGAGGCCGGTGACGACGAAGCGGTCATGGGTTCGGTCCTCGGGCAGCTCGTGGACCCGGCGGCCTTCCAGGCCGGGGTGACGGCGCTGTACGAGGACACGGTGGCGACGAGCTTCGACGAGATCCTGTTCACGGACGGTCGGATCTTCGAGCGCTACTCGCAGCCGCAACGCCTCGAGGGCCGCGTCGTCGGACGGGTGTGGAGCTTCCGCGACGTCACGGCAGGGCGGCAGCTGCAGCGGGAGCTGGCCACCGCGGCGGACACGCTGCAGAGGCAGCAGCGCGTGCTCGAGCTGCTCGGCACCGTGGCCGCCGCAGCCAACTCGGCCGTCAGTGTGGAGGCTGCGGTGGCGCAGACGCTCGACGCCCTCTGCGAGTTCGGGGAGTGGGACGTCGCGCACGCGTGGCTGGCGCCGCGGTCGGCGGCGACGGCGTCGACGCACATGTGGACCGCCTCGGCGGGCCCGGACGACGACTCCTTCCGCAGCCAGACCGAGAGCACCGAGCTGACCGACCTCCCCGTGGTGGGCCTGGCCATGGAACGAGGGGTCCCGGTGTGGAGCGACACCCGGGAGTGGAGCAGCGCGGCCTGGCTGCGCACCGCGGAGTCGGTGGGTCTGCGGACGGCGGTCGCCCTGCCGATCCGCGTGCGCGACAACGCGGTCGGTGTGCTGGAGATGTTCTCCCGGTCCGTCATCGAGGAGGACGCAGCGGTCACCGAGGTGATGAGCCAGGTCGGTGTCCACCTCGGGCGCAGCGTGGAGCGGCACTATGCCGAGGACGACCTCGCGTCGCAGTCCACGGCGCTGCAGGAGCTCACCGACCAGATGGGTACCGTCCTCGACTCGGTGGACGAGGGAATCTTCGGGGTCGGCGGTGACGGGGTCATCACCTTCGTCAACCGCGCCGGGGAGGACCTCGTGCGGCTGCCGCGCACGAGCATCCTGGGGCGCACCGACGTGGAGGTCCTCAGCCTGGCCTGCGTCCCGGCGACGCGGTCTGCGCAGGCGGTGGCGACACCGGCGGGAGCCGTGCCACCAGAGGTGAGGCCGGGCCTGCCCGAACGCGGCACCCACGTCAGGGCGGACGGTTCGAGCTTCGACGCCGAGTGGGTCGTGTCACCGATGCGCACCCGCTCCGGAGCGGTGGTCATCGTCCGGGACATCGGCCAGGTGCAGGTGGTCGAGCGGATGAAGGACCAGTTCACCGCCATGGTCAGCCACGAGCTGCGCACCCCGCTGACGTCGTTGCGCGGGTCGCTCGGGCTGCTGAGCGGGGGAGCGGCCGGCGAGCTGCCACCAGCCGCCGCGCGGATGGTGGCCCTCGCGACGACCAGCGCCGACCGGCTGGTCCGGCTCGTCAGCGACATCCTCGACGCCGAACGCCTGCGCACGGGCCGTCTCGTGCTGCACCCGGCGGAGGTTCCCGTCGACGACCTGGTCTCGGCAGCCTCGCTCGACGCCGCGGCCGCGCTCAAGCGGGCGGCCGTCGCGCTGGAGTACACGCCGACCCCGCTGACCGTGCGGGTGGACTCCGACCGCATCGTCCAGGTGCTCGCGAACCTGCTCGTCAACGCCTCGAAGTTCTCCAGCCAGGGCGCGTCCATCGACCTCGACGTCCGCGCCGACGACCACTGGGCGACCTTCGAGGTGCGCGACCACGGCAGCGGCATCCCTGCCGAGATGGTCGAGAAGATCTTCGAACCGTTCGTGCAGGTCGACGCCACCGACACCCGGTCCCACCAGGGCTCGGGCCTGGGCCTGGCCATCTCCCGCGACATCGTGCGCCTGCACGGCGGCGACATGCACGCCGGTGGCACCGAGGGTGGCGGGGCCCGCTTCACCTTCACCGTGCCCCTGGCCTGAACGTGACGACGCCCCACCCGATCGGTTCGGGTGGGGCGTCGTCACGTGTGCGGTGGGCTCGCGGCGGCGTGCGGGTGACCCGCGCGCCATACCCGGGGGTCGGTCAGGCGTCGACGATCACGGGGATGATCAGCGGGCTGCGGCGGTGCTTGCGGTGCACCCAGGTGGAGGTGGCCTTGCGGACGAGCTCCTCGATCTGGTCGAGGTCGTCCACGCCGTCCTTGGACGCCTTGAAGAGCGCCTGCTGGATCGCCGACGTGGCGTCGGTGAAGTCGATCGTGTCGGTGGCCAGGCCGTGGACCATGTAGTCGGGGTCCTCGGTGAGCTTGCCCGAGTCGGGGTCGACGATGCAGACGATCGTCAGGACGCCCTCCTCCGCGAGGGTCCGGCGGATGTGCAGGGTCTCCTCGGTCGCCCCACCGACCCGGCCGCCGTCGACGTAGACCATGCCGGCGGACACCTTGCCGGTGATGCTCACCTTGCCGCGGACGAGGTCGATGACCGAGCCGTCCTCGGCGATGAGGGCGTTGCGGGGGTCGACACCGGTGCGGATCGCGATGTCGGCGTTCGCGCGCAGGTGACGCCACTCGCCGTGGACCGGAAGCACGTTGCGCGGCTTGATGATGTTGTAGCAGTAGGACAGCTCGCCGGCGCTGGCGTGGCCGGAGACGTGCACCTTGGCGTTGCCCTTGTGCACGACGTTGGCGCCCCAGCGGGTGAGCTCGTTGATCACGCGGTATATCGCGTTCTCGTTGCCGGGGATGAGCGAGCTGGCCAGCAGGACGGTGTCGCCCTCGGTGACCTCGATGGGGTGGTCCCGGTTCGCCATGCGCGACAGGGCGGCCAGCGGCTCACCCTGCGACCCGGTGCAGATCAGCGCGATCTTGTCCGCGGGGAGGTTCTCGAGCTTCTTGAGGTCGACGACCAGTCCCTGCGGGATGTTCAGGTAGCCGAGCTCGGACGCGATGCCCATGTTGCGGACCATCGACCGACCGACGAACGCGACCTTGCGGCCGTGCTCGTGGGCGGTGTCGAGGACCTGCTGGATCCGGTGCACGTGGCTGGCGAAGCTCGACACGATGACCCGGCCCTTGGTGGTCCGGAACACGGTGTCGATGGCGGGGGACAGCTCACCCTCCGAGATCGTGAACCCGGGCACCTCGGCGTTGGTCGAGTCGGACAGGAACAGGTCGACCCCCTCCTCGCCGAGCCGGGCGAACGCGCGCAGGTCGGTGACCCGGCCGTCGAGCGGGAACTGGTCCATCTTGAAGTCGCCCGTGTGCAGGACCAGACCGGCCTCGGTGCGGATGGCGACGGCCAGGCCGTCCGGGATGGAGTGGTTGACGGCGATGAACTCGCAGTCGAACGCCCCGAGCGTGCGGCGGTCACCCTCCTTGACCTCGACGGTCTTCGGGGTGATGCGGTGCTCCTTGAGCTTGGCCTCGAGGAAGGCCAGCGTCAGCCGGGACCCCACGACGGGGATGTCCGCCCGCTCGCGCAGGAGGTACGGCACACCGCCGATGTGGTCCTCGTGGCCGTGCGTGAGGACGATGGCGTCGATCTTGTCGAGGCGGTCCCGGATCCAGGTGAAGTCCGGGAGGATGACGTCGACGCCGGGCTGGTGCTCCTCGGGGAAGAGGACGCCGCAGTCGACGATCATCAGGCGGCCCTCGTGCTCGAAGACGGTCATGTTGCGGCCGATCTCGCCCAGGCCGCCGAGCGGCACGACGCGCAGGCCACCCTTCGGCAGGGGAGCGAGCGTGTCCTTGGTCCGGCGACCGCGTCCGGAGCTGCGGCGGCTCATCGCGCCGCGCCGGGGATCGTGGTGGACGAGGCACGACGTGCCTGCTGGGGAGTGTTCATCGATGTCCTTCGGTATGGGGTTGAACGGTGCTGCGGGGTGAGCCACCCGGGTGCCCGGTGGGCTCCCGACCGGTTCGGTCACCTGCCAGTGTCCTCTGTCCGCGGCGGGATGGTGCGCACAGGTGGCCCCGACGACCATCCGGGGGCGCCCGCGCGGCCCTGGTCCACCCGTGTCGGTGGGTGGCTCGACCAGTTTCGTGGCGGCGTGGCAGCCCTGGTGGTGGGCGTCCTACGCAGGCTGCCGGAGGGGCCGCCGGCACCCGGGTGCGTACTCTGGTTCGCATGGTCTCGGCAGGCGCGGGTGCTCTGCGCCTGACCCGTGCCCTCGGCCTGGCCGTCGCGGCATACGGACTCTCGCTCGCCGCCCACCTCGTGGGCGGGGGGAGTGCTCCCTCGGCGGTTGGCACCGGCGTGCTGCTGTTCGTGACCTGGTGGGCCTGTGTGCTCGTCACGCACCGCCGACTCGGCCGGGTCGCGCTCGTCTCGGTGCTGGCACTGTCCCAGGTCCTCCTGCACCAGGCGTTCCTGGTCGCCGGGACCGCCGGGTCGTGCGTCACCGTGGTGCACGCCCACGCCGGTCACCTCGTCGACGGCGCCAGCACGGTGTGCAGCGCTGCCGGGATGAACGGCATGGGCCTGATGTCGCACCACGGGCCGTCGGGAGCGGCCATGGTCGCCGCCCACGTTCTCGCCGCCGTCCTCCTCGCCCTCGTGCTGGCGCGCGGTGAGACGGCGGTGTGGTTCCTCGCCGGTCTGGTGTGGCCGACGCCGCCCGCTGCGGCGCAGCTGCCGGCGGCGCGCCGACCGCTGACCGTCCTGCCCCGGCTGCTCCTCGCGGTGGCCGAGCCCGTCGTGCCCGGCAGCGTGGGTCGCCGGGGCCCGCCGTGGGTCCACACCCCGGCCACCTCCTGAGCGACCGCACCTCCCCATCGCGTCGACGACGCGACGACGGCGTATGGCGCGCGGACGGGCCGGGTGCCCACCACCCCCCGAACTCCCTGCGTCCGCAACGCCTCGGGGCGTTCCGGCGTACCCACGCAAAGGAACCTCATCGATGAACCACTTCCCGGCGCGCCTTCGTGCGCGCACCACCACCGTCGTCCTCGGCGGACTTGCTGCAGTCTCCCTGTCCGCGGGGCCGGCCGCGGCCCACGTCAGGGTCGAACCCGACTCGACGGTCTCCGGCAGCTACTCCGGGCTCACGTTCCGTGTGCCGAACGAGTCCGACACCGCGTCCACGACGAAGGTGGTCCTGACGCTGCCCCGGGACACGCCCTTCCGCCACGTCTCGGTGCGACCGGTCCCGGGGTGGACCGCAGCCGTCACCGAGGCCCCCCTCCCGACACCCGTCACGCTCGACGGCAGCACGCTCACCAAGGCCGCTCGCACCGTCACGTGGACGGCCGGGGGTGGGCAGGCGATCGCCCCGGGCCAGTACCAGGAGTTCGCGATCAGCGCGGGCCCGCTGCCCGCCCCCGGCACCCTCGTGCTGCCCGTCACCCAGACCTACTCGGACGGCGAGGTCGTCGACTGGGCCACGGCTCAGGCTCCCGGCCAGGAGGAGCCTGAGCACCCGGCGCCGCAGTTCGAGGTGACGGCTGCCACGGCGGGAGGCACGGCTGGCGTGTCAGCCGGGGCGGGCGACGTGCGGGCCGCGCACGCGGAACAGACCTCCGGCGACGAGGGCGACCTCGTCAGCCGCCTCCTGGCGGGTGGTGCGCTCCTCGTGGCCCTGGCCGCCCTGGCCGGCCAGGTGCTCGCACGGCGACGACGTGAGGTCTTCGCGTGACCGGCCCGCGACGGGGAGGGCGCACCCGGCGCGCCCTCCCCGGGGTGCGGGCGGTGCTGGTGGCCCTCGTGGCCGCCGGCACCGTCGGCCTCGCGCTCGCGCCGTCGGCGCAGGCCCATGCCCGCGTCCGCTCCACGGTCCCGGCTGCGGGGGCCACGCTCACGACCGCGCCCCAGGAGGTCGTCCTGACGTTCAACGAGCCGCCCATCGGCGTCGGCGCCGTCGTCCGCGTGGAGGCGCCGGACGGTCGGGTCGTCTCCGTCGGTGCCGTCCGGGTGGTGGACGACGAGGTCCACCAGACCCTCGCGGACGGTCTCGCCCGGGGGGCGTACCACGTCGCCTGGCGGGTGACCTCCGACGACGGACACCCCGTCTCGGACGAGTTCGCCTTCACCGTGGCTGGGGACGGTGCCGCGTCGTCGTCGTCGGCGTCGTCGGCGCCGTCGACGACCTCCGCGACACCCGGCGCTGCCCCCACTGTGGCGACCACGCGCCCCACACCCCCCGAAGCCACCTCCGGCACGGCCAGCCGGTGGCTGGTCCTGGCCGCCGCCCTCGTGGCCGTGGCGCTGGGGGTTCTCGCCCTCGCGCGCACCCGCTCCACCCGTCATCTCCGAAAGTGAAGGCCCCTCCCATGACCCGTTTCCAGCACCCGCGCCCGTCCCATGGCGTTCGCGCCACCGTGGGTATTGCCGCCATCGCCGTCGCCCTCGCCGGCTGCTCCTCGGGGTCCGGCACCTCGGGGTCCTCGAGCACCACCGGGGGCTCGAGCTCCACGGCGGCGGCCACGAGCACGTCCGCCGCCTCCAGCGGTGGAGACCCGACGTCGTCCACCTCCTCCACGAGCCCGCCGACCACCACGACCTCGTCCGCGGGTGACCTGCCGGCCGGAGCGAAGCAGCTGTCGGTCACCGTCACCGGCAAGAAGGTCTCGCCGTCACCGGGGGTGGTGGAGCTCCGGGTCGGCCAGGTGTTGCGCCTGACCGTCACGAGCGACCACGCGGACGAGCTGCACGCGCACGGCTTCGAGAAGGAGGCCGAGCTCGTGCCCGGCACGGCGACGACCCTCGACCTCGTCACGGACCAGCCAGGGACCTACGAGGTGGAGACGCACCACCCGGCGCTGCGGCTGCTCAAGGTGCAGGTGCGGTGAGCCAGCTGGACGGCGGCATCACCAGGTGACCTCGGCGCAGCCGGTGTGGGTGTCGGGCTCGACCTGCAGGGTCGCGTGCTCGACCCCGAACCGGCTGCGCATCACCTGGCGCGCGTCGTCCAGCACGGCGTGCGCGTCGGTGCTCTGTGCGGTGACGAGGTGGGCGGTGGCGACGTTCATGCCGGAGGTGAGCGTCCACACGTGCAGGTCGTGGACCTCGCGCACTCCCGCCACGGCACCGAGCGCGCTGGCGACCTGGTCGGGGTCCATGCCCGCGGGGGCGTGCTGACCCAGGACGACGAGGACCTCACGACCGAGGGCCACGGCCCGGACGGCGACGAAGACGGCGATGGCCAGGGCCACGCCGGTGTCCCACCAGGCGCTGCCGGTGGCGGCCACGAGGACCCCGGCCACCAGGACGCCGAGCGACCCGACGGTGTCGGCGACGACCTCGAGGTAGGCGCCCTTGACGTTCAGGGACTCCGAGGCGCCCTCGCGCAGGAGGACGAGGCAGACGACGTTGACGACGAGCCCGAGGAAGCCCACGACGAACATCGGTGTCGCCGCGACCTGGGCCGGCGTCCCGATCCGTCCCAGCGCCTCGACGACGATGTAGACCGAGACGCCAGCCATGAGGAGGACGGCGAGCCCTGACGCGAACACCTCGGCGCGGTAGGAGCCGAAGGTGCGCCTTCCCGTCGTGTCGGGCCGCGCGGCGATGCGGGTCGCCACGAGGGCGGCGCCGAGGGCCACCACGTCCGCGGCCATGTGCCCGGCATCCGAGAGCAGCGCCAGCGACCCCGACACGATGCCGGTGACGAGCTCGACGACGAAGAACCCTGCGACGAGGGCGAATGCGGTCCGCAGTCGCCACCGGTGCGCCGCGCCCGCGTGACCGGGGATCGGCGCGTGCGAGTGGGAGTGGGAGCCGCCCACGGCGTCAGGAACCGTCCGTGGAGGTCATGTCCCGATCGTACCCGGGGGGTCTCGGAGGCTCAGTCCTCGTCCAGGGCCGTGAGGCCGAGGTAGGCGCACGCCCTTCGTGCTGCACTGAGGTCGTCGTCGTGGACGGAGTGGAACTCCGCGACGAGGCCGCGCGCCACGATGGCCAGGTCCGTGCCCGTCTCCTCCGAACGCCAGGTGAGCAGCTCGAGTGCTGCGCCGGCCGTGAGCCGGAAGGCGGCGATGAGGGCGCCCTTGGCCTGCTCGATGACGGGGTCGATCGCCGGGCGACGCGCCTCGACCATGAGGACCTCGGCGGCGGCCTGCGAGGTGGCCACGGCGAAGGCCGAGGTAAGATCGACGAAGTAGCCCTGCACCGTGGCGATCCGTCCGTCGGCGTCACAGACGGCCTCGCCCACCGAGAGCACCTCGCGCACCTGACCGTGGGTGTCGAGGACGCGGTGCCGGCAGCAGAAGGGCTCGCCCGTCGAGAGGACGCTGCGCAGCGTCTGCTCCGTCGCGGCCAGGTCCTCGGGGTGCTTGTGGCTCATGAGCAGCTCGGTGGTGGGTTCGACCTCGCCCTCGGTGAGCCCGTGCAGGTCGAACATGCCCGGTGACCACCACCAGTCACCGCTGCGGACGTCGTAGCGGAAGCGCGCGGCGGGCTCGGCGGTGCCGGCGGTCAGGGCGGTCAGCGGGTCCCAGGCCGCGGCACCGGTGCCCGTGGCCCGGCCCGGCTGGGTGGGTGCCTCGTTGACCGGCTTGCTGTGGACCGCGCCTGCGAGGGCCTCACCGGGGACGGGGGAGGATCCCTCCGTCCGGAGGGGTCGGTCGACGGGGGAGCTGGGCGTGACGGTGCTCATCGTGCTCTCTCGCCTCGGAGGATGGTGCGAAAGATGTACCACAGCCGGGGTGCCCGACGGGGGTTTGCGGGCCGCCGCCCGCACGGGCGCCGCGGACGGTAGGATGGGCGCAGTACCGGCCCCGGCGCCATACCGTCCCTCTCGCACCGACTCAGCTCGGTGCACGGCGGTCGCGGCACCCCGGGGTCCCCGGTCCCACCGCGGGGGCAGCTGCTCCGTCCCCGCCCCGGTCGCTCGACCGGCGGGTCCGGGTCGCGTCGAGGGGTCCCGGGAGGGACGCCTGCCGTCGCCTGATCGTCCCGGTCGTCCCAGGCCGGGTCCGCCCGTCCGCTCGTCGCGGTCCTTCGGAGGAGAAGTTCTTGGCTCGAGGCCAACGCCAGCCCGGCGCCACGCGCAGTGGTGCCGCCAGTGGTGGTCCCGCCCGCTCGGGCGGAGCGCGTCGCGGAGGTGCCCAGGGGGGCCAGCGGTCGCCCCGACGGGTCCGTGACCTCGACAACGAGGGGATGATCCCGGTCCTCGCCCGCGCCGTGCGCGAGGTCGAGGCCGCCGCCCAGCGTGGAAAGGTCCGCCCGTCCGGCCGGACGAAGTTCCAGGTCGTCGCCCTCCTGGTCCGCGAGGAGCGGGCGCGGATCCGCAGCGACGCCGAGAGCACCGAGGCGCAACGCACGGAGCAGCTCAAGCGGCTCGACGGCGTGGCCACCATCCTCGCCAAGACCGCGGCGCGCGACACCTCCCTGCTGGTCCTGCTGCCCGAGGACACCCCGGTCTCCGACGACGCCGCGACGCTCAAGCGCGAGATGCAGCTGGCCGCAGGGTTCGAGGTGCCCGACGAGCCGGAGCCCGAACCCGTCGACGACTCTGCCGCCCCGGTCCCCGAGCGGCGGGTCGTGCCCCGCTCGGTCGTCGCCCGCCAGCTCGCCAACCCGTTCCTCGCCCCCGACTTCTCCGCCGTGGAGCACAAGCGCCCCACGGGCCGGCTCAGCAGCTGGGAGCTGCTCGGTCCGCTGTTCCGCTCCTTCGAGTACGGCGGTGCGTCGTCCTGCATGGAGCTGCCGGAGGACGCCCCCGTCAAGGCCCCTGCCGGGCTAGAGCTCATGCACCACCAGGCCCAGCTCGTCGGCGCGGCCGCAGCGGGCCACCGCACCTTCCTGCTCGCCGACGAGCCCGGTCTCGGCAAGACCGCCCAGGCCCTGCTCGCCGCCGAGGCCGCGGGCGCCTACCCGCTGCTCGTCGTCGTCCCGAACGTCGTCAAGACGAACTGGGCCCGGGAAGCGGCCCTCTGGACCCCCCGCCGCACCGCGACCGTGGTGCACGGCAACGGCGACACCATCGACGGGTTCGCGGACATCGTCGTCGTCAACTACGAGGTGCTGGACCGCCACGTCGGCTGGCTCGGCAACCTCGGGTTCCGCGGCATGGTCGTCGACGAGGCGCACTTCATCAAGAACAAGACGTCGCAGCGCTCGCAGCACGTCCTGCAGCTCTCCGAGCGCATCCGCTCGCGCACCGTGCGGCCGCTGCTCATGGCCCTCACCGGGACGCCCCTGATCAACGACATCGAGGACTTCCGCGCCATCTGGCAGTTCCTCGGCTGGATCGACGACAAGAAGCCGTTGGCCCCGCTCATGCACGCGCTCGAGGAGACCGGGCTGACGCCGGCCGACCCGGGCTTCTACACGGCTGCGCGCACGAGCGTCATCGACCTCGGCATCGTGCGCCGCCGCAAGGTCGACGTGGCGTCCGACATCCCGGCCCGGCGCATCGCCGACCTCCCGGTCGAGCTCGACGACGAGGCTGGTCGGTCGATCCGCGCCGCCGAGCGCGACCTCGCCCGGCGCCTGGTGTCCCGCTACGACTCCGCGCTGGAGAACCGCCGCTCGAGCGTCCTCGTCGAGGGCATCGACCACGAGCTGGTCCGCAGGGTGGCTCGCTGGGAGCGCGAGGACACCAACTCCTCCGCCTCGGAGGAGAACGTGTTCGGCGTGATGCGGCGCATCGGGCAGGCCAAGGCCGGCCTCGCCGCCGACTACGCCGCCCAGCTCGCGCGCAGCGTCGGCAAGGTCGTCTTCTTCGCCAAGCACATCGACGTCATGGACGTCGCCGAGGAGACCTTCGCCAAGCGGGGGCTGCGCTACTCCTCGATCCGCGGTGACCAGACGCCCAAGCAGCGCCAGGCCAACATCGACGCGTTCGTGAACGACCCCGAGGTTGCGGTCGTCGTGTGCTCGCTGAGTGCGGCCGGGGTCGGCCTGAACCTGCAGGTGGCCTCGAACGTCGTCCTCGCCGAGCTCTCGTGGACCGACGCCGAGCAGACCCAGGCGATCGACCGGGTGCACCGGATCGGGCAGGAGGAGCCGGTCACTGCGTGGCGGATCATCGCCGCCCAGACCATCGACTCCAAGGTCGCCCAGCTCATCGACGCCAAGGCCGGCCTGGCCGCGCGCGCTCTCGACGGGTCGGACGAGGACGTGTCCTCCTCCGAGGACATCCAGCTCGAGGCCCTCGTGGCGCTGCTCACCGACGCGCTCCAGGCCCGCCTGACCGTCTGACCGCACGGTCGGCCGTCTGCCCGGCGGGCTCGTCGGTCAGCGCGTGGGGACCGTCGAGCCGTGCGTGGCGAGCGCGAGCTCGATCAGGTCCGCGGCGTCGCGCAGGGTGTGCCCGAGGGGCAGGCTCCCGTGGGCGACGTCCTCCTGGGCGGCCCCGCCGACGTACACCGGGAACCCGGCGTCGAGCGCGTGCAGGGCCTCGGCGGTCTCGCGGACGGCGATGACGTCGGCCTGCATCGGCACCCCGACGACCACGGCCGCAGGGGAGTGCCGACGGACGACCTGCACCCAGTCCTGCGCCGGCAGGTCGGTGCCGAGGTAGACGACCCGGACCCCGCGTCGGCGCAGCACCACCGAGAACGCCAGCACCCCGAGCTCGTGGTGCGATCCGCGGGCGAGGCCGACCACCACCAGCGGTCCGCCGGGGTGGCGCGGGCAGGCCTCCATCGCGGCGCCCAGGTGACGGTGCACGGTGGCGCTCACGACGTGCTCGCCGGCGACGTCGACCCGGCCCTCGCGCCACCAGGCGCCCACGACCTGCAGGGACGGCATGAGCCAGGTGTCGACGACGTCCTCGAAGGCACCGCCCGCGAAGGCCTCCACCATCGCGGCGGAGACCGCCCCCGGGTCCATCGCGGCAGCCCCCCGCGCCAGCGCGGCCAGGGGGTCCCCGTCCGGCACCTCCGTCGGCGCGGGAGCCGCGACCGGTGCAGGACTCCTGCCCCGACCCGATCCCGGCGCCGAACCCGGTCCGGGCCGCAGCCCCGTCATCGTCTCGAGGGCCACGGTCGTGTCGGTCCCGTCGGTGTCCCGGCCGGGCTGTTCGGACAGCAGGTGGTCGGCGGCCTGGCGCGGCGCCCAGCCGGCGGCCACGAGCGACGACATCGCGCGCACCATCTGCAGGGCGCGCTCGTCGTAGAGGCGGTAGCCACCGTCGGTGCGCAGCGGCTCGACCAGCGCGTACCGCCGCTCCCAGACCCGCAGGGTGGCGGCCGGCACACCGGTCAGCCGTGCGGCGTGGCTGATCGTGTACACCCGCGCAGCGTAGCCCCGACGTTGGTCAAAGTATGGACAAGAGCTCCTGCGGCGGGCAGGATCACTCCAGGGTGCAACCTTGGACAAACATTGTTCACAGAGTCTGGGCCTGCTTGGCCTCCTCGACCAGGGGCGAGGCGGCCGCGGAGCTGTCGGCTCGACCGACCACCCGACCGACCCCGACGTGCCGAGACCTCGCTCCGGCGCGTCGGGGTCCACCCGTCGGGGCCGACGGGCGCGCGGAACCAAAAGCCTGCTGACAGGATGACTGCATGAGCGAGCCCGTCCTCCCGGACGTCGCGCCGGGGCGGGTCGTCGGCGTCGACGTCGCCCGAGCGCTCGCGCTGGCGGGGATGATGGCCACCCACCTCCTGCCCGGTCGGATCGGGAACGACGTGCCCTGGGCCCAACAGGTGGCCGGGGGTCGCGCGTCGGCCCTGTTCGCGGTGCTGGCCGGGGTCAGCGTCGCCCTCGCGAGCGGCCGGACCGAGCCGCTGCGAGGCCGTGAGCGCGGCGCCGCGTCGGTGCGGCTCGCCGTCCGTGCCCTGCTCATCGGCGCCCTCGGCCTGGCGCTCGGCGCCGTGCCCACCGTGATCGCGGTCATCCTCGCCTCGTACGCCGTGCTCTTCCTCCTCGGCCTGCCGTTCCTCGGGCTGGGCCCCCGCTCGTTGGCGGCCTGGGCGGTGGCGTGGGTCGTCCTCGCCCCCGCCGGGGCCCACCTCCTGCGTCCCCTGCTCCCACCTCACGAGGTCGGCAGCCCGGAACCCGAGGACCTCCTGCGCCCCGGCCACCTCCTGAGCGAGCTGCTCCTCACCGGGTACTACCCAGCCGCCGTGTGGGTCGCCTACCTGCTCGCCGGTATGGCGCTGGGCCGGCTCCCGCTGGCCCGGCCCGTGGTCGCGGCCCGGGTGCTCGCCGTCGGGGTGGTCCTCGCGGTGGCGGCCACCGCGAGCTCCCGGCTCCTGCTGGGGCAGCCGGGAGCGCGGGCGGCGCTCGCGGCGACCTATCCCGACACGGTGACGCCCGACCCCTCCCTCGCCACGGACCCCGGGGCCCTCGACGCCCTGTTGACGCACGGGCTGGGCGGGACCACGCCCACCGGTTCGTGGTGGTGGCTGGCGGTGGTGGCCCCGCACTCGGGCGCGCCGCTGGACCTGGCCCAGACGATCGGCACCGCCATGGCCGTGACCGGGCTCTGCGTGCTCGCCACCCGGATCCACCCGAGGGTGTGGGCGGCGGTGTTCGGGGCCGGCGCCATGACCTTGTCGCTGTACACCCTGCACGTGCTGATGATGGCCCAGGGCTGGTGGCCCGACTGGGAGTCACCGGACCACTACGGCGACCAGGTCCTCGTGGTCGGTGTCGTCGGCGCGTTCTTCGCGCTCGTGCCCCTGCGGGGACCGCTGGAGACGGTGGTGTCGGTGACCTCCCGGCGGGCGGCTCTCTGGCTCGTACCCCCTGCCCGTCTGCCGGGCACGGCCCCGCGATAGGCAATCCGTCCCACCCCGCACGCCGAATGACCTGCACGTCGACCCCCTGAACGGATGGACCACCATGTCAGCACCACGCCGCGCCGTCATCGGCAGCGGAGTCGCAGGCCTCACCGCCGCCCACGTGCTCAGCACGCGCGGCCCCGTGACCCTGTACGAGGCCGACGCCCGCCTCGGCGGCCACGCGGACACGCACGAGGTCGAGGTGGACGGTCGCGTGGTCGGCGTGGACACGGGCTTCATCGTGCACAACGACCGGACCTACCCGACGCTGCTGCGCCTGTTCGCCGAGCTCGGTGTGGCCACCCAGGACTCCGACATGAGCATGTCGGTCCGGGACGACGAGTCCGGCCTGGAGTACGCCGGCGCGAAGAAGGCCAAGGGGCTGTTCCCCCGCGTCGCCAACCTCGCCAACCCGTCCTACCTGCGCATGCTCACGGAGGTGAAGAGGTTCCACGGTGCTGCCCGCGACGTGCTGGCCCGCGACTCTTCGGACACCGACCGCGACGAGACCCTGGGCGCCTTCGCCCGCCGGGTCGGCTTCAGCGCGTACTTCACCCGCCACTTCCTCGAGCCGGTCGTGGCAGCCGTGTGGTCCTGCGACCCGGACGTCTCGCTGAAGTACCCCGCCCGCTACCTGTTCGAGTTCCTCGACCACCACGGCATGCTCACCGTCTTCGGGTCGCCGACCTGGCGCACCGTCACCGGCGGCTCGAAGCGCTACGTCGAGGCCCTCGCCGCAGGCATCGACGACATCCGCCTCGCGACCCCCGTCAGCTCGGTCACCGAGACACCTGACGGCGTGCTGGTGGTCGACGCCAGCGGGAACAGCGAGACGTACGACTCCGTCGTCATTGCAGCCCACCCGCACCAGGCGCTCGCCATGTTGAGCACCCCCACCGACCTCCAGCGCGACGTCCTCGGCGCGATCCCCTACTCCAGCAACGTGGCCCAGCTGCACACCGACGAGTCGGTGCTGCCCCGCACGACGGGTGCCCGGGCCTCGTGGAACTACTGGCGTCGCCCCGAGCGCGCCGGTGGGACCGGTGTCCTCGTGACCTACGACCTCACGCGGCTGCAGCGCCTCGACGTGCCGGGGCGGCGGTTCCTCGTCACACTCAACGGCGTGGACTGCGTGGACCAGGACAAGGTCATCGACACGATGAGCTACGAGCACCCCCTCTACACCCCGGAATCCGTTGCGGCGCAACGTCGTCTTCCCGAGATCAACACCTCGCGGGTCGCCTTCGCCGGCGCCTACCACGGGTGGGGGTTCCACGAGGACGGCGCGCTCTCCGGGGCCAAGGCTGCGGCTGCTCTCGGCGTCGACTGGGACGAGGCGGTCGTCGAGGAAGTGCCGGAGGAGGTCGTCGCCCGATGAGGACCTCGCCCGCGACGCGCATCTACGCGACGTCGGTCCACCACGCGCGCAAGGAGCCGGTGGCCCACCGGTTCCGCACGCGCAGCCACAGCTGGCTCGTCGACCTCGACGACCTGCCGCGCCTGGGTGGCCTGCAGCGCCTTGCGAGCTTCGAGTCGCGCGACCACCTCGGTGACCCCGCGCGGACCCTGCGCCAGAACCTCGACACCTTCCTCGCCACCAAGGGCGTCGACCTGCGCGGCGGGCGGATCCTGATGCTCGCCATGCCCCGGGTGCTCGGAACCGTCTTCAACCCCATCAGCGTCTACTGGTGCCACGACCCCGAGGGCACGCTCGCGTGCACCGTGGTCGAGGTCCACAACACCTACGGCGACCGGCACGCCTACCTCGTGCAGGCCGACGAGTTCGGCCGGGCAGAGGTCGACAAGGCCCTCTACGTGAGCCCGTTCAACGACGTGTCGGGCTCCTACAGCCTCACCGTCCCCGAACCCGACGACCGGGTGTCGGTCCAGGTCGTCCTCCGACGCCCCGGACGCCCCGCGTTCGTCGCCGGGATGACCGGGCGCGCACTCCCCGTCACGACCCGCACGGTCCTGCGCCTGGCGCTGACCCAGCCCCTCGAACCTCTCTCCGTCTCGGCACGGATCCGACTCCACGGCATCTGGCTGTGGCTGCGTCGCCTGCCGGTCCAACCCCGTCCGTCCCACCACCAGGAGGCAGTCCAGTGACCACCGCCACCGCCGGGCTCTCCATGAGCCCCGCCATCGACCCCGTCCGCTGGCCGGGCCTGACCACCCGCCGCGCCAGGGCGCGCCGGGTCGTCGAGGGTGCCCTCGCCCGACGCATCTTCCTGTCCGCGGTGAAGCGGCTGCCCGTGCGTGTGCAGCTCGGCCGCGAGGCGATCGTCGGCGGAGCGGCCGTGGACCCGACCGCACCCCTCATGGTCATCGAGCGCCCCGACGCCTTCTTCGAGGCCGTCGGTGCCAACGGCCTCATCGGCTTCGGTGAGTCCTACATGGCGGGCGACTGGAACGCCGAGGACCTCGGCGGCCTGCTCGAGGTGTTCGCCGCCCAGATGGCCACGCTCATCCCCGAGCCGCTGCAGAAGCTGCGCGCGGTCTACGTCGCCCGCATGCCGCACACGGAGAAGAACTCGACGGCCAACACCCGCAACAACATCGCGAGGCACTACGACCTGTCCAACGACATGTTCGCCACGTTCCTCGACAGCACCCTCAGCTACTCGTCGGCGTTGTTCGCCGGGGACGAGCAGCGCGGCGGACCGGTGGCGGGGGAGGCCGTCACGGTCAGCCGTCCGGCGTCCGCCCCGGCCTGGGACGACCTGGCCGAGGCGCAGGGTCGCAAGGTCGAGCGCATGCTCGACTCCGCGGGGGTGGGTGAGGGCAGCCGCGTCCTCGAGATCGGCACCGGCTGGGGCGAGCTCGCCATCCGCGCCGCCCGACGGGGCGCGACCGTGCTGTCGGTCACCCTCTCGTCCGAGCAGCAGGCCCTGGCCCGCGAGCGCATCGCCGCAGCAGGGTTGGCCGAGCAGGTGGACGTGGAGCTGCTCGACTACCGCCTGGTCGAGGGCAAGTTCGACGCCGTCGTCTCCGTCGAGATGATCGAGGCCGTGGGGCACGAGTACTGGGGCGAGTACTTCCGCAAGATCGACAGCGTCCTCGCTCCCGGCGGCAAGGTCGCCATCCAGGCGATCACGATGCCGCACGACCGGATGCTCGCGACGCGCTACACGTACACGTGGATCCACAAGTACATCTTCCCCGGCGGCTTCCTGCCGTCGACCCAGGCCATCGTGGACGTCAACCGTGCCCAGACCTCGTTGCGGGTCTCGGAGCGGCTGTCCTTCGGCCAGCACTACGGCGAGACCCTGCGCCTCTGGGACGAGCGGTTCCTCGGTGCGCTCGAGCGGGTCCACCAGCTCGGTTTCGACGAGGTCTTCGACCGGATGTGGCACTTCTACCTCGAGTACTCGCGGGCGGGTTTCCGCTCCGGCTACCTCGATGTCCAGCAGCTCGTTCTCCAGAGGGAAGGCGGCCGATGACCGCGACAGACACCACCCCCAGCACCGCCACGGCCACCCAGCCGGGCGTCGCCACGGAGATCGCCGCGGCGCTCGCCCCCTTCGTGGGCGGCGCCCTGCCGGTGCACCTCTCCGCCTGGGACGGCAGCGCGGCCGGCCCGCAGGACGCCCCCCACGTCGTCCTCCGGTCGCCGCGGGCCCTGCGCAGGCTGCTGCGCCACCCGGGTGAGCTCGGCGCCTCGCAGGCCTACGTCACCGGCGAGCTCGACGTCGAGGGCGACCTCGACGCGGCCCTCACGCACGTGTGGTCCGTCGCGCACGAACGCGGCCTGGGCGCCATTCGCCCGACTCCGGCGGCCATCGCCGCGATCGTCAAGGTCGCGAAGAGCGCTGGGGCACTGGGGATCCCGCTCCCGCCGCCGGCGAGCCAAGCCGTCCTCAAGGGGCGCCTGCACAGCCTGGGTCGCGACAAGCAGGCCATCCACCACCACTACGACCTGTCGAACGAGTTCTACGAGCTCATCCTCGACCCGCACATGGCCTACTCCTGCGGCTACTGGACCTCCGACGACCCCGACTACACGGTCGAGGACGCCCAGCGCGACAAGCTCGACCTGGTGTGCCGCAAGCTCGGCCTCCAGCCGGGCATGCGCCTGCTCGACGTCGGGTGCGGCTGGGGATCGATGAGCCTGTATGCCGCGGAGCACTTCGGCGCGCAGGTCACCGGGGTGACCATCGCCGCCGAGCAGAAGAAGTTCATCGACGCACGCATCGCCGAGCGTGGACTGCAGGACCGGGTCGAGATCCGGCTCCAGGACTACCGCGACGTGCCGGACAGCGACTTCGACGCCGTCGTCTCCCTCGAGATGGGTGAGCACGTGGGGGAGCGCAACTACCGCACCTACACCTCGGTCCTCCACGACCGCGTGCGCCCCGGTGGCCGGGTGCTCATCCAGCAGATGTCCCGGCGTGGCCGGCACCCGGGTGGGGGTCCCTTCATCGAGTCGTTCATCGCCCCCGACATGACGATGCGGCCCGTCGGCCAGACCGTCGACCTCATCGAGGAGTCGGGGCTGGAGGTGCGCGACGTGCACGCGCTGCGCGAGCACTACGTGCGCACCGTCGATGCCTGGCACGACACGTTCGAGGCCAACTGGGACCGGGCCGTCGCCCTGGTCGGTGAAGAGGTCGCCCGCGTGTGGCGGCTCTACCTGGTCGGTGGCTCGATGGCCTTCCGCGACGGTCGCATGGGCGTCGACCAGATCCTGTCGGTCCGCCCGAACCACGGTTCGTCCGGCCTCCCGCCGCAGCGCCCTACGATCTGGTCATGACCTTCGACAGCTCGAACTTCCTGGCCGTCACCGGTCTCTCGCTCCTCGCGGTCGTCGTCCTCATGGCGGCGACCGCGGTCGTCGGCGCGAGGCAGGGGCGCGTCAGCGTGGTCGACACGACCTGGGGCCTCGGGTTCGTGGTCGTGGCGGTCGTGGCCGCCCTCGCCGGTGACGGCACGGGGTGGCGCCGCCTCGCCCTCGTGGTCGTCGTCGCGCTGTGGGGTCTGCGCCTGGCGTGGCACGTGACGCGACGCAACGCGGGCAAGGGCGAGGACCCGCGCTACGCGGAGATGCTCGACAAGGAGCCCGGGAACCCGACGTGGGTCGCCATCCGGAAGGTCTACCTCGTGCAGGGCCTGGCCGTCTGGTTCGTGTCCCTGCCGATCCAGGTGAGCGCTGCGTCCGGACCCGGGATCACCGTGGTCGCCGTCCTCGGGCTGCTGCTGTGGGCGGTCGGCCTCACGTTCGAGGCGGTCGGTGACGCCCAGCTCAAGGCGTTCAAGGCCGACTCCTCCAACAAGGGCAAGGTCATGGACCGCGGCCTCTGGTCGTGGACGCGCCACCCCAACTACTTCGGGGACTCCTGCGTCTGGTGGGGGATCTACCTCGTCGCCGCGAGTGCGTGGCCCGGTGTCCTCACCGTCCTCTCGCCCGTCGTCATGACCTACTTCCTCGTCTTCGCCACGGGGGCCAAGCTCCTCGAGAAGCACATGGGCGAGCGCCCCGGGTACGCCGAGTACCGTCGGCGCACGAGCTACTTCCTGCCCCGCCCGCCGAAGCAGGCCTGAGACCTCCGCCCGACCGTCGGGACCGACGTGGCGGCCGTGTCGGACACGGCGGCTAGGGTCCCTGGGGTGGACTGCCTCTTCTGCCAGATCATCGATGGCTCGGTGCCCGCCACCGTCGTCGTCGACGAGCCGTTCGTGCTCGGGTTCCTCGACACCCGGCCCGTGTTCAAGGGGCACGTCCTGCTCGTGCCCCGCATCCACGTCGACACCTTCACCGACCTCCCGGCCGAGCTCCTCCCGGTCCTCATGGGCGCGGCCCAGCGCACGGCGAGCGCCGTCGTCGCCGGGCTCGGTGCGCAGGGGTCGTTCGTGGCGATGAACAACGTCGTCTCGCAGTCGGTCCCGCACCTGCACGTCCACGTCGTGCCGCGCACCAAGGGCGACGGGCTGCGCGGCTTCTTCTGGCCCCGCACGAAGTACGCCTCGGACGAGGAGGCGCAGGAGTATGCAGGGCGGGTCGCTGCCGCGCTCGCGCCTGCACCCCGGTGACGCCATGAGGACCCACACCGTCGTGCCCTCGCCGATCGGCGACCTCACCCTCATCGCCGAGGACGGCGTCCTGGTCGCGCTGCACATGGACCGGGCGAAGCACGCACCCGGCTCCGCGGCCGAGCTGGGGGAGCGGGACGACAGCGGCTTCGACACCGCCACCAGCCAGCTCGGCGAGTACTTCGCCCGCGAGCGGACCACCTTCGACCTGCCCCTGGCACCGGTGGGCAACGCGTTCGAGCAGAAGGTGTGGGCGTTGCTCCGCGAGATCCCGTACGGCCAGACCCGCAGCTACGGCGACCTGGCCAGGGCACTGGGCGACGTCGGGTTCAGCCAGGCGGTCGGGGCCGCCAACGGGCGCAACCCGCTCGGCATCATCGTCCCGTGCCACCGCGTGATCGGCGCGGACGGCAGCCTCGTCGGCTATGCCGGTGGCCTGGACCGCAAGCGGTTCCTCCTCGCCCTCGAGGAGTCCGAGGAGACCCGGGCCGCACGGTTGTTCTGACCGGCCGTCCACGTCCTGGGACGGCGTGGGGCGCCTGTGGCTCGTGGGGCCTGTGTCCGGTCTGCGCCTCGTCCGTTCGTGCTGTTCCCCCCGCGCGGTCAGGTGGGCGGCGACGCGGACCGGCAGGGTGGGCGGGTCTGCTGCGGCCGGGTCCGGCCGCTCCACGTGCGGAGGGAGAGGTCGGTGCGGGTCCAGCTCGTCAAGCTCGGGGTGCTGTCCGCCCTCGTCACGGCGATCGTGGCCCAGACGGCGTCCGCCCACGAGCTGACCGCGGGGGCCGGGTCCGCCGAGAAGGCCTCCACCACGCCGGCGGTCCTGCCGGTCGACCTGTCGGTCGGGCCAGCGGTGACGCCTCCCGTGGTTGCCGTCCCCGACGCGTGGTCCTTCGACGACGCGCACGGTGCGTTCGCGCCGGCCGCCGGTGCTGCCGGCCGGGTCGTCGTGGCCGTCCGCCGGACCGTTGCACCGCCCAAGCCGCCGAAACCCCCGACCAAGGCCTCCTCGGGCGCGCTCCCGCGGGCGGGCACACCGCAGGCCGTCCTCGCCGCCGCCTACGTCAGGGCCGCGGCCGCCGCCCCGGCCTCCTGCCACCTCCGCCCGGCCCACCTCGCTGCCATCGGCCAGGTCGAGTCCGGCTCGATCGGTGGTCGCCAGGTCGACGCCGACCACCGGGTGACCCCGGCGATCTACGGCCCGCTGCTCGACGGCGGACCCTTCGCGGTCGTGCACGACAGCGACGGGGGTGCCTACGACGGGGCCGGTGACTACGACCGTGCCGTCGGTCCCCTCCAGTTCCTGCCGGGCACCTGGCGCTGGGCCGGGCGCGACGGTGACGGCGACGGTCGCCGCGACCCGCAGAACGTCTTCGACGCCGCCCGGGCGACCGCCGACTACCTGTGCCGCGACGGACGCGACCTGTCCCGCAGCGGTGACCTGCGCTCGGCGATCCTCACGTACAACTGGTCCGGGGAGTACGTCGCCGCGGTCTCGCAGTGGGTCACCTTCTTCACGCGGCACGGGCTGGCCCCGATGACCGACGTCGCCTTCCGGGTGGGTTCCGGCGGTCGCGCCAGCGACCTGGCGGTCGCCGAGCCCGAGAAGGCGAAGAAGCCGGCCAAGAAGCCTGCGAAGAAGCCGGCGAAGAAGCCGGTCAGGGCGTCACCCACGACGCCGCACCGGGGTCCCGTGACGACCACGCCGACCCCGTCCCCGACGACACCGGTGCCGACCACGCCGGTGCCCGACCCGACGACCTCTGGGCCCACGACCCCCGATCCCTCCACGACCACACCGGTCCCGGACCCCACACCCTCGACCCCCGACCCTGCGTCGACGGTCCCTCCGCCCGAGCCGTCGGGCGACGTGTCGACCTCCTCGACGGGGTGAACCCGACGACGTGATGCGCATCGCAGCCCACGCAGCGAGGTGAGGCCACGGCATACGTGCGCCGATAGGGTTGTTGACGCAGATGCAGGCGTCATCGAGGACGGCACCCCCGACCAGGGGTGGCCGTCCTTCGTCTTTCACAGGAGAGTGTCGGTATGTCGCACGAGGTCCACACCCAGCAACGTCACCGCGTCGTCGTGGTCGGTTCGGGGTTCGGTGGGTTGTTCGGCACGCAGGCGCTCAAGCGCTCCGACGTCGACATCACCCTGATCGCCAAGACCACCCACCACCTGTTCCAGCCCCTGCTCTACCAGGTGGCCACGGGCATCCTGTCCGAGGGCGAGATCGCGCCCGCCACCCGCGAGGTGCTCGCCCGACAGGACAACGCCCGCGTGCTCCTGGGCAACGTCACGCACATCGACCTGCAGTCCAGGACGGTGACCTCCCGCGTCCTCGACCGCGAGACCGTCACCGAGTACGACTCGCTGCTCGTCGCGGCGGGGGCCGGCCAGTCCTACTTCGGCAACGACCACTTCGCCCAGTACGCGCCCGGCATGAAGTCGATCGACGACGCGCTCGAGCTGCGCGGACGCATCTTCGGTGCGTTCGAGTGGGCGGAGCTGGCCACCACCCCCAAGGAGATCGAGCGCTTCATGACGTTCGTCGTCGTCGGCGCCGGACCGACCGGGGTGGAGATGGCCGGCCAGATCGCCGAGCTGTCGCGGCGCACGTTGCGTCGGGACTTCCGGTCCATCGACCCCACCCGCGCGCGCATCGTGCTGCTCGACGCCGCACCGACCGTCCTGGGGGCGTTCGGTGACCACCTCGGCGCCAAGGCCGCCGAGAAGCTGCGCAGCCTCGGGGTCGAGGTCCAGCTCGGTGCGATGGTGACCGGGGTCGACGCGACAGGCATCGACGTCAAGGACTCCGACGGCTCCATGCGTCGCATCGAGTCCGTCACCAAGGTCTGGGCCGCCGGGGTCCAGGCCTCCGAGCTGACCGCCCAGCTGTCGGAGCAGTCCGGCGCGAGCCTCGACCGGGCCGGACGCATCGAGGTGAACGACGACCTCACCCTCCCGGGCCACCCCGAGGTGTTCGTCGTCGGTGACATGGCCGCGCTCAAGGGCTATCCCGGTGTCGCGCAGGTGGCGATCCAGGGTTCGCGCTACGCCGCCGACCAGATCAAGCGACGGCTCGCGGGCCAAGCGCCGGCCGGCCCCTTCGTCTACAAGGACAAGGGATCGATGGCGACGATCTCGCGCTTCAGCGCCGTCACCTCGATCGGCAGGCTCCACTTCAGCGGCTTCGTCGCGTGGCTGCTGTGGCTGGCCGTGCACCTCGTCTACATCATCGGGTTCAAGCACCGCCTGACGACGCTCCTGCACTGGGCGGTGAGCTTCGTCGGCCGTGGGCGGTCCGAACGCACGGTGACCGAGCAGCAGGTGTTCGCCCGCACGGCGATCGAACAGCTCGGCGACGGGTACGCCCCGTCCCTGCCGCGCGTGCCTGCCGACCGCAAGCCGCCGGCGCAGTCCGTGGCCCAGGCGCGCGAGCAGGGCAGCCGCGTCCTCTGAGACCGCCGGTCTGTGCGGCGTTGGCAGGGGAGGAAGTTCGCCGCACGCAGGCACGCGGGCGGGCGTTCGCCTAGGGTGCAGCCATGCCCCTGGACTACCCGATCCACGAGTTCACGCTGCCCAACGGCCTGCGCGTCGTGGTCTCGCCCGACACCAGCGTCCCGAACGTCACGGTCAACCTCTGGGTCAACGTCGGCTCGCGCCACGAGGTCGCCGGACGCACCGGCTTCGCGCACCTCTTCGAGCACCTGATGTTCCAGGGCTCGCGCAACATCGCCAGCGGTGAGCACTTCACCCGGCTGATGGCCGAGGGCGGACGCCTCAACGCGACGACGTGGTTCGACCGCACCAACTACTTCGAGACCGTGCCCAAGGGTGCGTACGAGCTGGCCCTCTGGATGGAGGCCGACCGGCACGGGTACCTCCTCGACGCGGTCAACCAGGAGAACCTCGACAACCAGCGGGACGTCGTCAAGGAGGAGAAGCGCCAGCGCTACGACAACGTGCCCTACGGCAAGGCCCTGATCGAGGTGTATGCCGCGGTGTTCCCCGAGGGGCACCCCTACCACCACCCGACGATCGGGTCGATGGAGGACCTCGACGCGGCCAGCGTCGAGGACGTGCACGAGTTCTTCCGCCGCTACTACGGGCCGAACAACACCGTGCTCACCCTCGTCGGCGACCTGACCCCCGAGGAGGGCTTCGCCGCGGCCGAGCGCTACTTCGGTCACCTGCCGGCCAGCGCCGAGACGCCGCGCGCCAACCTCCCGCAGCTCGAGCCGCTGCCCGCGCCGGTGCACGTCGACCGGCCGGGACCGGTGCCGAACGGCCGGCTGCACATCGCGTTCCGGCTGCCGGCCGACAACACCGAGGAGTTCTTCGCGGCGGCGCTCGCGATCGACGCCCTGGGTGGGCTGTCGACCTCGCGCCTCGTGCAGCGCCTGGTGCGCCGCGAGCAGGTCGCCAACGCGGTTCAGGCCCACGCGATGGGGTTCGTCGACGGCGTGAGCCTCGGGTTCTTCGTCGTGGACGTCGCCGAGGGTCAGGACCCGCAGGCCATCGAGGCTGCCGTGGTCGAGGAGCTCGAGCGGTTCGCGAAGGAGGGCCCGACCGAGGTCGAGGCCGAGTCCGCGATGGCGCAGTCCGAGCGCAGCTGGCTGTCCGCACTCGCGGGACAGGAGGAGCGGGCCGACCTCATCAGCCAGCACGCCCTCCTGCACGGCGACGCGCAGTTCATCAACACGTTCCTGGACCGCATCGGCCAGGTGACCCCCGACCAGGTGCGCGCCGCGGCGCAGGCCTGGCTGGCACCCGAGAGCAGGGCGGTCGTGCGCCACCTCGTGGCGACGCAGGAGGACGCAGCATGAGCACCGGACACACCACCACCGAGACCCCGCAGCAGGATGGTGCCCCGCGCCCCGAGGTCACGCCGCCGGGTCCGTGGAGCTTCCCGGTACCCACCCGGCAGACCCTCTCCAACGGCATCGAGGTGCTGGCGTACGACATCCCGGGGCAGTACGTCATCTCGGTGCGCACGGCACTGCCCCTTCCCCTGTCCGCCGAGCCGCGCGAGGTCGAGGGCGTGGCCACCGTCATGGCACGGCTGCTGGACGAGGGGACCGCCGAGCACTCGCCCGAGGAGTTCGCAGAGCTGTTGGAGCGCAAGGGGATCGCGCTCGGGGCCTCGGTCAACGAGGCCGGTGTCGGGGTCGACCTCGACGTGCCCAAGCGACGCCTCGAAGAGGCCCTCGACCTCCTGCGGCTCGCACTCTCCGAGCCGGTCTTCCCGCAGAGCGAGGTCGACCGCATCCGTCGCACCAGGCTCGCCGAGATCGAGCAGGAGCGGGCCCTCGCGCCGCAGCGCGCCGCGCGCGAGTTCGTCGCGACGTTCTACGACGCGCAGGACCGGGCCTCGCGGCCGTCGGCCGGCACGGCCACGTCGATCTCAGCGCTGACGCGACAGGACGTCGTGGACTTCCACGCCAGGCACGTCGGCCCGCAGGGCATGACGGCGGTCGTCGCCGGCGACCTGTCCGACCTGGACGTGTTCGGCATGGTCGAGCGCACCCTCGGCACCTGGACCGCGGAGGCCTCCGTACCGGACGCCGTCCCCGCGCTCCGCGCCGCCGACGCCGCGCGGATCGTGCTGGTCGACCGGCCGGGGTCGGTGCAGAGCGAGGTCCTCGTGGGCTGCGCGGGCCCGGACCGACGCGTCGAAGGTGGCTGGGCGCCATACCCCGTCCTCGGGTTCGTGGTCGGCGGCTCGCCCAACGCACGGGTGGACGCGGTGCTCCGTGAGGAGAAGGGCTACACCTACGGCATCCGCTCGGTCTTCCGGCCGCGCAGCTCCGGCGGTTTGTTCCTCACCTCGGGGTCGGTCCGCGCCGACGCCACCGTGGAGTCCGTGCAGCTCCTGCTCGAGATCCTCGGCAGCGGTCGCGAAGGCTTCGGCGAGGAGGAGGTGCGCTCCGGGGTCGACTTCGTCAGCAAGACCGCACCCGGCCGCTACGCGACGGCCGACGCGGTCGCCGACGAGGCCTCGACCATGGCCCTGGAGGGGCTCACGACGGAGTTCACCACCCGCAACCTCGAGCAGATGCGCGAGCTCGGTCCGAAGGACCTCCAGGAGGCCTACCGCCGGTGGGTGCAGGGGGAGTGGACCGTCGTCGTGGTCGGGGACGCCTCGACGTATGCCGACGCCATCCGCGAGCTGGGCGTCGGCGAGGTCACCGTCGTCCCCAACTGACGTGTGTCGGACGCCGGATGGCGCCGGGCCGTCGGGCGCTGTCCGGCGTCCGGGGCGCGGCGCGAACGAGGTGTGCCCGTCAGCGGTTCAGGCGCGCGCGTCGGTACCCAGACGGGCGAGGACCTCGTCGTGCAGCAGCCCGTTGGTGGCCACGGCGTTGCCACCCCACGGACCCACGGTGCCCGCCAGCGACGTGAACCGGCCGCCGGCCTCGGTGACGATCGGGACCAGCGCCGCCATGTCGTAGACCGCGAGCTCGGGCTCCGCCGCGATGTCGACGGCCCCCTCGGCGACGAGCATGTAGGACCAGAAGTCTCCGTAGGCGCGCGTGCGCCAGCACTCGTCCGTGAGGTCGAGGAACTGCTGGTGCCGATCGAGGGCACGCCATCCCGACAGGCTCGAGTACGACAGGGAGGCGTCCTCGATCCGGGACACCCGTGACACGTGGATGCGCTTCGCGGCGGTCAGGCTGCGACCGGACCAGGCGCCGGATCCCGTTGCAGCCCACCACCGCCGGCCGAGCGCCGGTGCGGCCACGAGGCCGAGGACCGGCTGCCCCTCGTCGACCAGGGAGATCAGCGTCGCCCACGCGGGGACGCCACGGACGAAGTTGTGGGTGCCGTCGATCGGGTCGATGACCCATCGCCGCGGGCCGTGTCCCGTGGTCTCGAACTCCTCGCCCTCGACGGCGTCGCGGGGCCTGGTGCGCTTGAGCTGCGAACGCACGAGCTCCTCGGCGGAGCGATCCGCATCGCTCACCAGGGTGAGGTCCGGCTTCGACTCGACGACGAGGTCCTCGGCGCGGAACCGCGCCATGGTGATGCGTTCGACGGCGTCCGCCAGGACATGGGCGAGGCGCAGGTCGTCGTCGTAGGGCACCCGGCCACGCTAGCCCGTCCCCCCGGTGCGGCGAGGGACCGCCACGGGTGCACTCACAGCAATCTCCCAGCCGCGAAGGGGTGTCGGCCCGAGTGGTCCACCGCTAGCGTCGGCGGACCTGAGGTCCCGACAGCCCGTCCGCACCGGACCCGACCGACCCGCAGGAGCCTGCCGTGTTCGACACCGTCCTCGGACTCCCCGTCCACGCCCTCGTGGTGCACGGCGTCGTGGTGCTCCTGCCGCTGATGGCCCTCGTCACGCTGGTCTGGGCCTGGCGTCGACCGGGACGGGCGACCGCCGGGTGGCTCGTCGTCGCCGCCGACGCCGTCGTCATGGTCATGACCTTCGTGGCCAAGCAGTCGGGGGAGGCGCTCCAGCGACGGCTCGGGGGCCAGGCCGCGGTGGAGCACGGTCATCTCGCCGGACCACTGCCCCTCATGGCCGGTGCGCTGCTCCTGGCCGCGGTCCTCGTGCAGGTCCACCGCACCCGGGTGTCGGCCTCCGCCACCACCGGTCAGCAGGTGCGCACGGCCCTGTCCGTGCTGGTCACGGCGGCCGCCGGGGTCGTGGTGGTGTGGACCATCCGGGTGGGTCATTCGGGCACCGAGGCCGTGTGGGGGCAGATCGTGAGGAACACGTCCCAATAGGTCGAAAAGCCACTCACGCCGAAGATCTGCTCTCAGGTCGGCTGCGGGACGATCACGTTTTTGTCTCGGGTTGGCTCAGAACGTCGCCTTTACTCCCTCCTTGCTCTTTCATGGGTGCCACAACACGACGCCCTGGGCGTTACAGGGCTGCACTCCGACCGGCGTGCAGCCCGGACCGACCGTTCACTCGAACGGCAGACCCTAAGTAGGAGGACATCAATGCGAGGACTTACTCGCACGGTGACCATGGTTGCTGGTATTTCCACCGTGGCGCTGCTCGCAGCTGCCTGTGGTGGCGGTAGCGGCGACAAGGCCACCAGCTCCAGTGCAGGCGGCAAGGCCGGCGGCGCTGTCACGGTCCGTGGGTGCAACCCCCAGAACCCCCTCATTCCCAGCAACACCACGGAGACCTGTGGTGGAAACGTGCTCGACGCCATCACGGCGAAGCTCGTCCACTACAACCCCGAGACCGGTGCGCCGGAGAACGACATCGCGGACAAGATCGACACCACGGACAACCAGAACTTCACGGTGACGATCAAGAAGGGTTACAAGTTCCAGGACGGCACCGAGGTCAAGGCGAAGAACTTCGTCGACGCCTGGAACTACGCCGCCTACGGCCCGAACGCCCAGTCCTCCGGGTACTTCATGGAGCCCATCGAGGGTTTCGGTGACATGCAGTGCGCCGGCACCGACGCCGAGGACCCCTGCAAGGGGTTCACGCCGAAGGCCAAGACCCTCACCGGTCTCGCCGTGAAGGACGACTACACCTTCACGATCAAGACCACCGAGAAGGTCTCCAACATGCCGGTCCGTCTCGGCTACTCGGCGTTCTCGCCGCTGCCGGACACCTTCTTCAGCGACCCGAAGGCCTACGGCGAGAAGCCGGTCGGCGCGGGCCCGTACAAGCTCGACTCCTGGACCAAGAACACCGAGATCAAGCTCAGCAAGTTCGCTGACTACTCGGGCAAGTTCGGTGGCAAGCTCGACGCGATCACGTTCAAGATCTACCAGGACGCTGACGCTGCCTACACCGACGTCCAGGCCAACAACCTCGACGTGACCGACGAGGTTCCCTCCTCGGCGATGATCGACGACAAGTACAAGACGGACCTGCCTGACCGCAACGCCCAGAAGGCCGTTGGCGTCATCCAGACCATCACGTTCGCGCCGGTCAAGGTCGACCCGAACTACGCCGACCCGAAGATCCGTCAGGCCATCTCGATGGCCATCGACCGTCCGACGATCATCAAGCAGATCTTCAACAACACCCGTCAGCCCGCCACCGGCTGGGTCTCCCCGGTCGTCGACGGCTACAAGGCCAACGCCTGTGGCGAGTACTGCACCTTCGACGCTGCCAAGGCCAAGGCCAAGCTGGACGAGGCCGGCGGCTTCAAGGGCGGCAAGATGACGATCGCCTACAACGCTGACGCTTCTCACAAGGCGTGGGTCGAGGCGACCTGCAACTCCATCAAGGGTGCCCTCGGTGTCGACTGTGTCGCCACCCCGGTCGTGGACTTCTCCACCTTCCGCGGCAACATCGCGGCGGGCAAGCAGAAGGGCATGTTCCGCACCGGCTGGCAGATGGACTACCCGTCGATCGAGAACTTCCTCGCCCCGATCTTCAAGACCGGCGCGTCCTCGAACGATGGCAAGTACAGCAACCCTGAGTTCGACAAGCTCCTCACCGAGGCTGCTGCCTCGACGGACGCTGCTCAGGCCAACCAGAAGTACCAGGAGGCCGAGGCACTGCTCGCCAACGACATGCCGGCCATCCCGATGTGGTACTCCACCGCGACCTTCGGCTGGTCCGACAAGGTCACCGGCGTGAAGATCACCGCGTTCGGCACGATCGACTTCTCCAGCCTCGCGCTGAAGTAAGTCGACCCGGTTCGCCCACCCTGATCGGGTGAGTGGATCCAGACAGGTCGTCGGCCTGCCGGCCCAGTGTCGGCAGGCCGATGGCCTGTCCGGGGACAGTCGTGGCGTGACCCGCCTGATGCCCCCAGCACCCCCTATACGACTATGTTGTGATGGGCAGCGACGCCAACCTGAGGTAGCGTCCCCGCTCGTCCAGCCACGCTGCCGGGAACACCCCATCCCGCTGGCGTCAAACCCAAGGAGGTGACGTGTACAAGTACATCCTTCGGCGACTGATTCAGATGATCCCGGTGCTGCTTGGAGCCACGTTCATCATTTTCGTCATGGTCTACGCCCTTCCCGGCGACCCCACCATCGGGCTCTGCGGCGAGCGTCCGTGCCCGGCTGCCTTCGTGGCCGAGTTCCGTGACAAGCACGGCCTCAACGACCCGTTCCTGGTCCGGTACTTCACGTACATGGGCAACCTCCTCCACGGTGACCTGGGCACCAACTTCCGCGACCTCGCGGTGGTTGACGAGCTCAAGCTCCGCTACCCGACCACGGCCAAGCTGGCCGGTATGGCGATCGTCTTCGAGACCGTCATCGGCATCATCGCCGGTGTGCTGGCCGGCATCCGCAAGGGCCGGTTCATCGACAACCTGGTCCTGGTGAGCACGCTCTTCGTCATCTCCATCCCGATCTTCGTCATCGGTGTGACGCTGCAGTACTACTTCGGCCTCAAGTACCCGATCTTCCCGGCGACCGTGGGCTCCGACGTCACGTACTACAAGCTGCTGCTCCCGGCCTTCGTCCTCGGTTCCGCCTCGATCGCCTACGTGGCCCGCCTGACGCGCACCAACCTCGTCGAGAACCTCCGGGCCGACTACCTGCGCACCGCGACCGCCAAGGGCCTGACCCGCCGGCGCACGCTGAGCGTGCACGCCCTGCGCAACTCCCTGATCCCGGTCGTCACCTTCATCGGCGCCGACTTCGGCGGCCTGCTCGGTGGCGCGATCGTGACCGAGCGCATCTTCAACATCCAGGGCGTCGGTGGGTTCCTCTTCACCGGCATCCGCAACCGCGACCCCGTGAGCGTCGTCGGCACCGTGACCGTCCTGGTGCTCGTCTTCCTCATCGCCAACCTGCTCGTCGACCTCTTGTACGGCGTGCTCGACCCGAGGATCAGCCATGACTGAGGCATCGACCATCGCCGTCTCCGCAGAGGCCGGTCAGCCGGTGGGTGGCCAGGCGGACGAGGGCCGTTCGCTCGCGTCCGACGCCTGGCGCCAGCTCAAGGGGAACCCGATCTTCTGGGTCTCCGTCAGCCTGATCACCCTGTTCGTGGTCATGGCACTCGTGCCGCAGCTGTTCACCAACGTCGACCCCGGCGCAGCCGTCCTCAAGGAGGCCCGTGCGGAACCAGGGGCCGACGCGTGGTTCGGTCGCGACATCCAGGGCTACGACATCTACTCGCGCACCGTCTACGGTGCCCGCGCGTCGATCCTCGTCGGTGTCTTCTCGACGCTGGCCACGGTGGTCATCGGCCTGGTCATGGGTGTCCTCGCCGGGTACTACGGCGGCTTCCTCGACACCCTGGTCTCCCGCGTGACGGACATCTTCTTCGCGATCCCGCTGCTCCTCGGCGGCATCCTGTTCATGTCCACCTTCCCGAACGACCAGAACACGCCCTACCTCGTGGTGGTCGGCAAGGTCGTGCTGGTGCTGTCCGTCTTCGGGTGGCCGAGCATCGCCCGCCTGATGCGTTCGTCGGTGCTGCAGGTCAAGCCCAACGACTACGTGCAGGCGGCGCGCGCCCTCGGCGCCAGCCCCTGGCGGATCATCCGGTCCCACGTCATGCCCAACGCGCTCGCGCCGGTCATCGTGGTCTCGACGATCAACCTCGGTGTGTTCATCACCGCGGAGGCCACCTTGAGCTTCCTCGGGATCGGGCTCACGCCGCCGGCCGTCTCGTGGGGTGTCGCGATCTCGGACGCCCTCGTGGCTGTGCGGACCTACCCGCACATCCTGCTGTTCCCCAGCCTGTTCCTCTCCCTTGCGGTGCTGGCCTTCATCATGCTCGGTGACGCCGTGCGCGACGCCTTCGACCCGAAGTCGCGCTGAGCGGGAAAGACACACACAGATGACGACAACTGACACCGGAACGCGCAGCGGCAAGGCCGCGGCCGGCTCCGAGTACCACGCCAAGGACGGGCTGCTGCTCGAGGTGGAGGACCTCTATGTCGAGTTCCACACCGCCGACGGCATCGCCAGGGCCATCAACGGCGTCAACTTCGACCTGTACGAGGGCCAGACGCTGGCCATCCTCGGCGAGTCGGGATCCGGCAAGTCCGTGACGGCGCAGGCCATCATGGGCATCCTGGACGTGCCGCCGGCCGTGATCCCCAAGGGCCAGATCCGCTACTGCGGTGAGGACCTGCTGACCATGCAGGCGGAGAAGCGACGCAAGACCCGTGGCCCGGAGATCTCGATGGTCTTCCAGGACGCGCTGTCCTCGCTCAACCCGGTCTTCCCGGTGGGCTGGCAGATCGCCGAGATGTTCCGCGTGCACCGCGGCATGAACCGCTCCGACTCGCTCGAGCGGGCGATCAAGCTCATGCAGCGCGTGCAGATCCCGGGTGCCAAGGAGCGGGTGAAGGCCTACCCGCACCAGTTCTCCGGCGGGATGCGCCAGCGCATCATGATCGCCATGGCCATCGCGCTCGACCCGGCCGTGCTCATCGCGGACGAGCCGACCACCGCGCTCGACGTGACCGTCCAGGCCCAGATCATGGCGCTGCTGCAGGAGCTCCAGGAGGAGCGCCAGATGGGGCTCATCCTCATCACGCACGACCTGGGCGTCGTGGCCGACGTGGCCGACAAGATCGCGGTCATGTATGCCGGCCGCATCGTCGAGCGCGCGGACGTGTACGACCTGTACCGCCAGCCCGCCCACCCGTACACCAAGGGCCTGCTCGAGTCGATTCCCCGACTGGACCAGAAGGGCCAGCAGCTCGCGGCGATCGGCGGTCTCCCGCCGAACCTCATGCGCATCCCCGAGGGGTGTGCGTTCAACCCGCGCTGCAAGTACGCCCAGGACGTCTGCCGTGAGGACCGTCCCGCGCTGCGGCTCGTTGCTCCCGGCCGTGAGTCCGCCTGCCATTTCGCCGAGGAGGTCCTCAATGGCTGAAGCCATCCTGACCGCGACCGACCTGGTCAAGCACTACCCGATCAAGGGTGGCGTCCTGCGCCGCACCGTCGGCCACGTCAAGGCCGTCGACGGTGTCAGCTTCGAGCTCCTCAAGGGCGAGACGCTGGGCATCGTCGGTGAGTCCGGCTGTGGCAAGTCCACGCTGGGCCGCCTGCTGATGCGCCTGGAGGAGCCCACCTCGGGTTCCGTGGTGTTCGACGGTGTCGACATGTACGCGCAGAAGGGTCGCGCGATGCGCAAGCTGCGTCGCGACATCCAGATCGTGTTCCAGGACCCCTACACGTCGCTCAACCCGCGCAAGACGGTCGGCGACATCGTCGGGGAGCCGTTCGACATCCACCCCGACGTGGTGCCGAAGAAGGGCCGCCGCAAGGCCGTGCAGGACCTGCTCGACCTGGTGGGCCTCAACCCTGAGCACATCAACCGCTACCCGCACCAGTTCTCCGGTGGCCAGCGCCAGCGCATCGGCATCGCCCGGGGCATCGCGCTCAACCCCAAGGTGCTGATCTGCGACGAGCCGGTCTCCGCGCTCGACGTGTCGGTGCAGGCGCAGGTCGTCAACCTCATGGAGAAGCTGCAGGACGAGCTCGGGCTGTCCTACATCTTCATCGCCCACGACCTGTCCGTGGTGCGTCACATCTCCGACCGCGTCGGCGTGATGTACCTCGGCAAGATGGCAGAGCTGGGGGAGGAGGACGACATCTACGGTCGTCCCACCCACCCCTACACCCAGGCCCTGCTGTCGGCCGTGCCGGTGCCGGACCCGACGCTGCGCGACAAGAAGGAGCAGATCGTCCTCAAGGGCGACGTCCCCTCGCCGGCGAACCCGCCCTCGGGCTGCCGGTTCCACACGCGGTGCTTCAAGGCGCAGGACAAGTGCAAGACCGACATCCCGCTGCTCGAGCTGCGCCCCGACGGCGCCGGCGAGCACCTGTCGGCCTGCCACTTCGCCCAGCCGCGCGAGATCATCGAGACGATCGACCTCACCGAGCAGGGTGCCGGCAACGCCGTCTGACGTCCCCTCACGGCATACGCACGAACGACCGCGCCGCTCCCCACGACGGGGGCGGCGCGGTCGTTGGTTGCCATGCCGTGAGGGTGGCTCCCGCTGCAGGAGACGCCGTGGGCGGGACCGCGCCCGGAACACGTCGGGACTCAGTCGGCCTCGCCCGAGCGGGCCCGCAGGAGCCTGCGGAGCGACTCGAGCCGGGACGCCCCTGCCGGACCCGCCTGGCCCGACTCGACCCATGCGTCGAGGGCGCACTCGTCCTCGTCGTGGGTGCAGCCGCGGGGGCACAGGCCGGTGCCGGCCTCGAGGTCGGGGAAGTGCTGGATGATGCGGCCCAGGTCGACGTGGGCCAGGCCGAACGAGCGCACACCGGGGGTGTCGATGACCCACCCGTCGCCGTCCGGGAGGCGCAGGGCGACCGCGGAGGAGGAGGTGTGGCGGCCACGGCCGGTGTGGTCGTTGACGATGCCCACCGCCCGTCGCGCGTCGGGCACGAGGCCGTTGACCAGCGTGGACTTGCCGACGCCGGAGTGCCCGACGAAGACGCTCACCCGGCCGACGAGGCGCTCGGTGAGTCCCTCCAGCCCGTCGAAGCCGGACTCGCCCGTCGAGGTGACGACGTTGGGGACGTTGAGCGGGGCGTAGCTCCCGAGGAACTCCGACGGGTCCTTGAGGTCGGCCTTGGTGAGGACGAGGAGGGGCTCCAGGCCGGCGTCGTAGGCGGCGACGAGGCAGCGGTCGATCAGGCGCGGCCGGGGTTCGGGGTTGGCCAGGGCGGAGACGATGACCAGCTGGTCGGCGTTCGAGACGATGACCCGCTCCACGGGGTCGGTGTCGTCGGCGCTGCGCCGCAGCACCGAACGGCGCGGGGTCAGCCGGACGATGCGGGCCAGTCCGTCGGGGTTGCCGGTGGTGTCGCCGACCAGCCCGACGTCGTCGCCGACCACGATGCCCTTGCGGCCGAGCTCGCGCGCCTTCATGGCCGTCACGAGCCGCTCGGGGGCCGCCTTGCGGCCGGTGCCCCGGGGGATGAGCACGGTGTAGCGGCCGCGGTCCACGGCCACCACGAAGCCCGGCACCGCGTCCTCGTGGGCGGGGCGGTCCTTCGACCGCGGACGCGAACCCCTCCGGCTCGGGCGGACCCGGACGTCGCTCTCGTCGTAGTCGGTGGCCTTGCGGTTCATGCGTCCGCTGCGCTGGTGCCCGGCGACACGAGGCGGTGCCACAGCGTGGTGAACTCGGGCAGCGTCTTGGCGACGGTGCCTGCGTCCTCGATGACCAGGCCCGGGCAGCGGAGCCCCAGCACCGCACCGGCCATCACCATGCGGTGGTCGGCGTAGGTGTGGAAGAGGCTGGGCCGCAACGGTTTCGGCTCGATCCGCAGCCCGTCCTCGGTCTCGGTGACCACGGTGCCGAGGGCTCCGAGCTCGCGGGCGAGGGCTGCCAGGCGGTCGGTCTCGTGGCCCCGGATGTGGGCCACGCCGCGGATCACGCTGGGGGAGTCGGCGAGCGCGGCCACGGCCGCCACGACCGGCGTCAGCTCGGACGCGTCGTGCAGGTCCACGTCGATGCCCGACACCTCGCCGGTGCCCGACACCGTCAGCCCCTCGCGGCTGAGGTTCACGTCGGCACCCATGGCGTCGAGGATGTCGCGGATGGCGTCGCCGGCCTGGGTGGTGTGGTGCGGCCAGCCGGGGACCGTCACCCGCCCGCCGGTGACCAGCCCTGCGGCGAGGAACGGTGCGGCGTTGGACAGGTCCGGCTCGACCTGCACGTCGAGGGCGTTGATCTCCGAGGGCTCGACGCGCCAGGTGTCGGGGTCGCTGTCGTCGATGAGGGCACCGGCGTCGCGCAGGGTCTCGACGGTCATCTCGATGTGCGGCTCGGAAGGGACCGGCTTCCCGTCGTGGTGGATCGTGACGCCCCGGTCGTACCTCGGGCCGGCGAGCAGCAGGGCCGAGATGAACTGGGACGACGCCGAGGCGTCCAGGGTCACCGCGCCACCGGGGAGGCTGCCCCGGCCCCGGACGGTGAAGGGCAGCGTGCCACGGCCACCGTCGTCGAGGTCGGCGCCGAGGGCGCGCAGGGCGTCGAGGACCGGCCCCATCGGGCGCACGCGCGCCTGCGGGTCGCCGTCGAACGCCACCGGCCCGGCAGCCAGGGCGGCGACCGGCGGCAGGAAGCGCATGACGGTGCCGGCGAGCCCACAGTCCACCCGGGCGCCGCCGCGCAGCGTCGCCGGCGTGACGACCCAGTCCGGCAGCTCGCCGGAGTGCGCGGTCGTGTCCTCGATCCCGGCTCCCAGCTGACGCAGTGCCTGGGCCATGAGCAACGTGTCCCGCGAGCGCAACGGGCGACGCAGCCGGGACGGGCCGTTGGCCAGCGCGGCCAGGACGAGGAAGCGGTTGGTGAGCGACTTGCTCCCGGGTAGGACGACGTCGGCGTCGACGGGTCCCGGGGCCGCGGGCACGGACCAGTCGCCCTCTGCAGGCGCCGTGGACGTGGCGCTCAGCGACGGGTCCGAGGGGCGGGTGGGTCGGACGGGATCAGGTGAGGGCATCGTGGGCCTGCGACGCGGCGAGCTTGGCCTCGCGACGGGCGGCACGCGCCGCGTGCTTGGCCTCGCGGCGGGTCTGCTTCGCGACCCGCTTGGCGGAGTGGCCGGCCAGGCCCGCGCGGTAGGCGAGACCGGGCTTGCCCTCGGTGTCGACCGAGGCGAGCAGCAGCCCTCCGAGGAGCCCGAGGTTCTTGAGGAACCCGATCCGCTGCGTGGTGCGCACCGCGGGGTCGGTCTCCTCCCAGAACCGGTGTCCCACATACGTCGTCGGCACCAGCGAGCCGACCAGCGCGAGCGAGGCCAGCCGCGGGAAGTGGCCCGTGGCGAGCAGCGCTCCACCACCGACCATCGTCGCGCCGTTGGCGCGGACCAGCAGCTCGGGGTCGTTGGGCAGGCCCAGCGGGGCGACCTGCTCGGCGAACGGGGCCACCTTGGCCTTGAGCGCGGCGGGGTGCCGCAGCTGCTCGAGCCCCTGCACCACGAAGATCGCGGCGAGCATCGGGCGGGCCACACGGCGGACGAGGGTCATGATCACTCCTGTGGACGTCTGGGGAGACGGGTTTTCCCCATCGGCTCCCTTCCTACCGTATGGGGCGCGTCGGCGTCGCTGCGTACCCTGTCCACCATGTGCGGACGGTACGCGGCGACGGCGAATCCCGACGAGCTCGTGGAGGAGTTCGAGGTCGAGCAGGACCGCACCGGCGACCCGTCGCGCAGCATCCTCAAGAACCCCCAGAGCCCGCCGGCGGGCGCCCCCGACTGGAACCTCGCCCCCAGCAAGCAGGCCCCCGTGGTCCTCTCGCGGGTGCCGCGCGACACCGACGAGGCGTATGCCGCGGACGCGGGTCCGGTGCGGCAGCTGCGGTTGCTGACGTGGGGACTGGTCCCGAGCTGGTCCAAGGACACCAAGATCGGGATGCGGATGATCAACGCCCGGGCCGAGTCGGTCCTGGAGAAGAGCTCGTTCGCGAAGGCCGCAGCGTCCCGCCGCTGCCTCGTCCCGGCGCAGGGCTGGTACGAGTGGCAGAAGTCGCCCGTCGCCACCGACGCCAAGGGGAACCCGCGCAAGCAGCCGTTCTTCATGCACCGGGCCGACGGCGACGTCGTGGCGTTCGCCGGTCTCTACGAGTTCTGGCGGGACCGCGAGATCGCCGACAAGGACGACCCGCAGGCCTGGCTGACGACGTTCACGATCATCACGACCGACGCCGAGCCCGGCCTGGACCGGATCCACGACCGCCAGCCGCTCGTCCTCGAGCGCGAGGACTGGGCCACGTGGCTCGACCCGGAGATGACCGACACCGCCGAGGTGGGCGCACTGCTGGCGTTCTCCCGCCCGGGGCGGTTCGAGGCGTACCCGGTGGGCACGGCGGTGTCCTCCAACCGCAGCAACGGGCCCCAGCTCATCGAGCCCGCGGGGGAGGCCGAGCTCGAGGGCGTGGTCGACCCGATGACGGGGGAGATCGTGGGCACCGGCGGTGCGGCCACGTCGCCCGCCCCGGCGTCGACCGCTGTGTCGACCGTGCCGTCCGCCGAGACCGTGGGCGGGGCGAACCCCGCATGACCACGGTGCGCACGGTCGAGGTGCCCACGACGCTGGGGCCTGCCGTGGTGCAGGTGCAGCGGCCCGTCCACGCCCGCGGGACCGTGGTGCTCACCCACGGGGCCAGCGGCCGGGTGGACGGCCGCGACGTGCTCGCCGTCCGCGACAGACTGGTCGCGCAGGGGTGGGCCGTCGCCCTCGTCCACCAGGCGTGGGGCGTGGCCGGCCGTCGCACCCCGCCGCGGCCCGGTCCGCAGGACGAGGCGTGGGTGCCGGTCGTCCAGGCGCTGACCACGGGTCGGGGAAGGCTCCCTCAGCCCCTGGTCGTGGCCGGGAAGAGCAACGGCGCCAGGGTGGCGTGCCGCACCGCCCACCTGGTCGGGGCCGACGCGGTGCTCTGCCTGGCCTTCCCCCTCCACCCGCCGGGCAAGCCGGAGACCTCCCGCGCGGGTGAGCTGCGCGCACCGCTGGCCCACGGCATACCGCTGCACGTGGTCCAGGGCACCCGGGACCCGTTCGGCACCCCCGCGGAGGTCAGGGCGGAGCTTCCCGACCCCGCTCTGGTCACCGAGGTCGTCGGTGAGCACACCGTGAGGGACACCGGGGCCCTGGTCCGCGCGGCCGCGGCGTTCCTCGCCGGGTTGGGGGACCAGCAGGGCGCGGAAGGCTAGAGCGCGCCGCCGGCGGCCTCGGGTGCGGAGGCGTCGTTGCCACCGTCGCCGACGGCCTCGCGGGCGAGGTGGTCCTCGATCTGGAACCAGTCGGTGCCCGCGCGGACCGCGATGGTCAGGAGGGTGTTCATCGAGGAGACCTCTTCGACCTGCTCCTTGAGGAACCACAGCATGAACTGCTCGCCGAGGACGTCGCCCTCCTCACGGGCGGCGCGGAAGAGTGCCTCGATCTGGGCCGTGACGGCCTTCTCCTGGGCGAGGGCGAGCTCGATCGGGGCGGTGGGCTTGTCGAACTCACCGCGGACCTCGTCCACGCCGGGGATGGTCACCGGCCAGTCCCGGTCGAGCATGTACTGGACCATCATCATCGCGTGGTTGCGTTCCTCGACGCTCTGCGCGTAGAAGTGCGCGGCCAGGCGAGGGAGGTCGTGGTCGTCGAACCACACCGCGATCGCGATGTACTGCTGGCTCGCGGTGAACTCGTGCCTCACCTGCTCAGCGAGCAGCTGGACGAAGGTGGGGTTGGCGTGGCGCGACATGGGCCGAGGTTAGCGCGCGGGGAATGACACCCGGGGCGGAGCCGTTGCACGAGATGTCCCCACCCGCAACCGGAGCCCGAGGGTCCTCGACCCGGCCTCCAAGGAGCCGCACCGTGCCAATGCTGACCGCCTCGCCGCCCGAGGGTGGCACGACCGCACCCGTGCAGCTGGGCCTGTCCGCGGGTGCCACGTCGAGCACGACCACCACGACCGGGCCGAGCCGCTCGACGAGCGGGCTAGGCTGGAGGGCAATGACTGAGACCCCTGCCCCCGACGCGACCGTCGACGTGGCCACCGAGTCGCCCGAGGAGCGGCAGGCCCGCTTCCAGCGCGAGGCCATGCCGCTGCTCGACCAGCTGTACTCCGCCGCCCTGCGGACCACGCGCAACCCGGCCGACGCCGAGGACCTCGTGCAGGAGACCTACACGAAGGCCTTCGCCGCGTTCCACCAGTACCGCCCGGGCACGAACTTCAAGGCGTGGATGTACCGCATCCTCACCAACACGTACATCAACAGCTACCGGAAGAAGCAGCGCGAGCCGCTCCAGTCGGACGCGTCGGAGATCGAGGACTACCAGCTCGCCCGGGCCGAGTCCCACAGCTCCGCCGGCCTGCGCTCGGCCGAGACCGAGGCGCTGGACCACCTCCCCGACACCGAGGTGAAGCGCGCGCTGCAGGACCTTCCGGAGGACTTCCGTATGGCGGTGTACCTCGCCGACGTCGAGGGCTTCGCGTACAAGGAGATCGCCGAGATCATGGACACGCCGATCGGCACCGTGATGTCCCGGCTGCACCGAGGCAGGCGGCAGCTGCGTGAGCTGCTGACCGATTACGCCGCCGAGCGCGGCTTCGCGACCCAGGGAGCGGACTCATGATGTGTGGAAGCGACTCAGGTCAGGGAGACGCCGCAGGAGCAGACTGCTCCGAGGTGCTGCACCGGGTCTACGAGTACCTCGACGGCGAGATGACCCGTGACGACACGGAGAAGATCGCCCACCACCTCGAGGCCTGCTCGCCCTGCCTGAAGCAGTACGACCTCGACCAGGCACTCAAGGCGCTCGTGAAGCGCTCCTGCGCCTGCGAGGAGGCACCGGTTCAGCTGCGGACCGAGATCATGGCCCGGATCACGACGATCCGGTACGAGATCTCCGAGTAGCGCCTCCTCCGCAGCGTCGCACCAGACCTGCCGGCACGACCCCGGACACCACGAGAGCGGCGGTC